>JBEKFX010000048.1:0-42403 GCA_050013115.1 Polyangiaceae bacterium | reverse complement strand
CAAGCCCAAGCCCAAGCCCAAGCCCAAGCCCAAGCCCAAGCCCAAGCCCAAGCCCAAGCCCAAGCCCAAGCCCAAGCCCAAGCCCAAGCCCAAGCCCAAGCCCAAGCCCAAGCCCAAGCCCAGCTCCGTGATGCGTTCTGGCCCCACGCGACGAAGAAATTCAGGCACGTACGAGGACTTTTACGAGCCTTGTTCGTCACCTGTCCGGAGCACGGACGAGCGCCTTCCGCACCGTAGGTCCCGCGTTTCCGCGGTCTCAGAAGAGGCGCGCCGCCGTATCGTCTGCCCAGAGCCAGGCGCCACGCGGAATCCTGACCCGCCCCCCGGTCCGTTCAAGCCGTCCCCGTTGCTCGAGCCGAGAAGCCGCTCGCTCCCGGTCAGGGGTCCATGCGGCAACTCCGAGCTCACCGGCAGCGGCTTCGAGGTCGAAGCCCTCGGCCATTCGCAGGCCCAGCATGATGCGTTCTCGGAGGAGCGTCTCGGCATCGAGCTCTTCGCTCGTTTCGGCAATCCGGTCACCCGCCCCGAGCGAGCCGCGTGCCGCGCCGCGCGTCGCGCATACGTATCGGTCCGGCACGACGATGTTCCGCCAGCGAACGCCCGATCCATCGGCTCCCCTGATAAAGCCGAAGGCGCCGCATCCGAGTCCCAGATACTCGAGGCCGCGCCAGTATCCCAGATTGTGCCGCGCCTCCTCCCCGGACCGTGCGAAGTTTGAAATTTCGTAATGGTTGAGCCCCAGATCGGTGAGGCACGCGTCAATCGCGAGAAACGCGTCCGCCACGGCGCCGTCGTCCGCGCGGGGCAGACGACCTCGGCGCGCCAGCTCGCCGAATCGCGTCCCGGCCTCGATGGTCAGTTGATAGCAGGAGACGTGGCCGAGCCCGAGCTCGACGAGCGCCACGGCCTCGTCGCGGGCGTCGGACGGCGGCTGGTCGGGGAGCCCGAAAATCAGGTCGCCTGACACTCGCGGGACGCCCGCGAATAGGGCGCTCCGAACGGCGGTGACGGCCCCGTGTGCATTGTGCAGCCGTCCGAGAAAACGCAAGCGTGCATCGTCGAGTGATTGGACCCCGATCGAAAGCCGATTGACCCCGACACCGACGAGCGCGCGGGCGCGATCGACGTCGAGTGAGGTCGGGTTGCATTCGACCGTCACCTCGACATCGAGCGAAACATCGAGCCTGGCGCGCAGCGACTCGAGCACTCGGCCAAGTTCGGAGGGCCGCCAGAGGCTCGGCGTGCCGCCGCCGAAAAAAATGCTCTCGACGTGCTTCCCTGCGACGAGGTCCGCCCTGGCGTCGAGCTCGCGGATGACCGCGTCCGCATACGCGGCGTGATCGATTTCCGAGGCCACGTAGCTGACGAAGTCGCAATACGGGCACTTTGCAAGGCACCAAGGAAAGTGAACGTACACACCTGCACGGCCGCTCACCTCAGCCGTTCCTTGGTGGAGGCCGGGGGCGCCGGCGGGATCGGTTCGGTTCATGGGGTGTGAAAAAGGTGGGGCGGAGTCGGTCAATTGCTCTGAGTGAAAGGGAGTGTTACTTTTTTTTGCTGGGCCGCGCACATGCGTGGCACCCCGATGCTACAGGCCGAACAACTTATCGAACGCATCAAGGCGTACCAGCCGTCGGTCGACTCCGACCTGATTCAACGAGCTTACGACTACAGCTACCGCATGCATGCCGGCCAACGGCGCAAGTCGGGTCAGCCGTACATCGTGCACCCCGTCAGCGTGGCTGGGATTCTCGCCGACTTGAGGTTGGATGCGGCGAGCGTGTGCGCTGGTCTCCTGCACGACGTCGTCGAGGATACTCTGGCCACCACCGACGAAATCACCAAGGAGTTCGGCGTCGAAGTGGCGGAGTTGGTCGACGGCGTCACGAAGCTTTCAAAAATCAACTTCACGTCCCGCGAGGATCGTCAGGCTGAGAATTTTCGCAAGATGGTCGTGGCGATGGCGCGCGACATTCGCGTTCTGCTCATCAAGCTCTGCGATCGCCTCGACAATATGCGGACGCTCGAGCACATGCTCCGCGAATCGCAAGAGCGCATCGCCCGAGAGACGCTGGAGATCTATGCGCCGCTCGCCAATCGCCTCGGCATCCAGGCATTCAAGAGCGAGCTCGAGGACCTCAGCTTTCGGTACTTGGAGCCGGACGCATACGCGGAACTCGTTGCGCAGATGACCAAGACGAAGCGCGAGCGCGACAAATACATCGCGGAGGTCTGCAAGACGCTCTCGAACCGCCTTGCTGAGCAAGGATTCGCCGCCGAAGTCACCGGTCGGGCAAAGCACCTGTACAGCGTTTATCGGAAGATGCGGGCCCAGGACTCGGGGATCGATGGCGTTCAGGATCTCATTGCATTTCGTGTGCTCGTCGAGAGCGTGAGTGATTGCTACGCGGCTCTCGGCGTGATCCATTCCCAGTGGACGCCTGTGCCGGGCCGTTTCAAGGACTACGTCGCGTTGCCCAAACCGAACATGTACCAGTCGCTCCACACGACGGTTATCGGGCCAGGGCGCGAACGGATCGAGACCCAGATCCGTACCCACGAAATGCATCGCGTCGCAGAGCGAGGAATTGCTGCCCACTGGAAGTACAAGGAGCGGGGAGGCTGGATTGCGGAACAGGATGCGCAGCGCTTCTCCTGGCTGCGCCAGCTTCTCGAATGGCAGAAGGAGCTGAAGGACCCCGCCGAATTCTTGGAGGGGGTGAAAGTCGACCTCTTTCAGGACGAGGTTTACGTGTTCACGCCGAAGGGAGACGTGCGGGTGTTCCCGCGGGGCGCGACCCCGATCGACTTTGCGTATCAGATTCATACCCAGCTCGGCGACCACGTGACCGGGGCTCGCATCAACGGCAAGATGGAGTCGCTCCGGTACAAATTGCGAAACGGGGATGTCGTGGAGGTGCTGACGAGCACACACCAGCACCCGAGCAAGGATTGGCTCGACTTCGTTGGTACGACCCGGGCTCGGGCCAAAATTCGGAATTACTTTCGGCAAGAGCAGCGGGATCGAAGCCGGCGTCTGGGTGAAGAGCTACTTGAGCGCGAGCTGCGCGAGGCGGGCATCAGCGCGACCAAGTTGCTGAAGAACGAAGGAGAATTGCGCAGACTGTTTGAGCAACTCAAGGTCTCGAACCTCGAAGAGCTGCTCATCGGCATCGGCTACGGCAAGATTCATCCGGAAGAGATAATCAAGCTCGTCGCCCCGCCCGACGAGGAGGGACGCGAGAGCAGGCCGCCGCCGTCGCTCCGGGAGGGACGACTTGCGGGGCTGATGCGCAAGGTCATCAAGCGCGACGAAGGGGCGATCCGCATTAATGGGATCGACGACGTGCTTGTGCGCTACGCCAAGTGCTGCAATCCCCTGCCGGGCGACGACATCTTGGGATTCATCACGCGCGGTCGCGGCGTGACGATTCATCGCCGCGGCTGTCCGAAGGCGTTCGATACGGACCCCGAGCGCCGGGTCGAGATTACCTGGGACAGCAATGCCCGGATCAACCGCAGCGTTCAGCTCAGGGTCGTGACGGCCAACCTGCCGGGGATCCTCGCAAACGTAGGCCAAACGTTCATGGCTCAGGGAATTAACATCAGTGAAGCCAATTGCCGAGCCAGCGACGATGGTCGAGCGGTCAACCTTTTTTCGTTCATTTGCGAAGACCTTCAGCAGTTGAAAGCCGTCATGAAAGCATTGCAACGGGTGAAGGGGGTCGTCGGCGTCGAGCGGGCTTGACCGAAGGCCCGCTGGGCGACCCGAAAAACGCCGGCCATCGTGGACCTCGCCGGTCCGGGGCGCCTTGGCCCTCGTCGCGAAGCGAACCCTTCCCAACCCGTGGCGGTCTTGACCCTGCCTCATGCAATCGGTCTTGCAATGGCTGGGCTCGTAGGGCACGAAAGGGCGATGAAACAGCGCATGGCCCTCTTCTTGGTTTCCGCCCTGGTCTCCGCGGTCGGGGTGGCTGGGTGCGGCGGCGGCCAGACCGAACCAACCCAACCGTCGAATCCGTCCGAATCGGCCGGCTTGGATGCTGCTTCACCCTCGCCGGCCGCGAGCGCAGCGCCGAGCGCGGCGCCTTCCGCCTCGGCGCCCCCCGCCGTGGCGCCCCCCGCCGTGGCGCCCTCCGCCTCGGCGTCCGCTTCCGAAAAGCCCCCCGCCGGCCCGCCTGGCCCCGGCGACTGGGACAAGTGGTCGCACGACCAGAAGCTCGCGTACATGAAGTCGGACGTCATGCCAAAGATGGGCAAGGTGTTTCATGACTTCGATGCAAAAAAGTATGACGAGCCAAAGTGCATTCTGTGTCACGGCGCCGGCGTGAAAGACGGCTCCTTCACTATGCCGAACCCGGACCTGCCGAAGCTCGACCTTTCGCCAGCGGGCTTCAAAAAACTGAAGGCCAAGCATGCGAAGGTATTCGAATTTATGGCGAAGCAAGTTGAGCCGGCGATGGCCGATCTCCTCGGCGAACCGGTCTACGATCCGAAAACCCAGCACGGCTTCGGCTGTCTCGGCTGCCATACCTTGGTCGATTCTCCGAAGAAGTAGCCAGGTCTCGCTTCTTCGCTCCGTTCGGGCGCCGCGTGTCGTCGCCGATCGGTCAGGGAACGCATGACGCTCCCGGTCCCCGATCTCCTGTGCGCAGAAGCTCGGCCGCGCGTCGACACGCGGGCGCTCCGGCAGGCGCTCGTCTTCGCCTTCGCCGCGGGGGGGCCCCAGGAAGCGTTCGACGAGGTCATCGCGCGCGCCGCATTGTCAGCCACCACATGGCAACGCGCCATCTTTGCGCGCCACATTTACCTCGATGATGTGGTCGAGAAGTGCCTGAGTTTATGGATCGGCGGGAAGCCGTACAGAACCTGTTCCCGCTATGTGGCACGCGTGCTGGCATCTCCACCAGCCGATGACCAAGACGTCGAACTCAGGCGTGGCGTCCTGGCCGAATTGGCTGCCTCGAGTCGCATCCGCGGCGAGCTCGAGCGCGTCTACTTGTCCATCGTGGATCTTCGCGGCCTGCTCTGCGCCACCCGACAACTCGCCCCGCGGGTGAGGCGCATCGAAATCTTACGCGCCGCGAAGGAGACGTTCGACCTTCTCGCGCGGTCCTTTGGAGAGACCGACTCGGCCCTCGCTCGTCTGCGCAACTTCGGCGCGTGCGTCGTGGGCAGCCGCGCCTTTGGTCGGCTCGTCGCGTATCTCGAGCACGACGAAAACCTGGGCTCGCTCGAACTTCGCGTGCGTGTCGGCGCCGACGGAGAAGTGCGTGCCATGCAGCTCGTCGGAGTTCACGAAGATCGCAGCAACGTATTTTACGAGTCCCTCTGGCGACGCTGGGTGACCCGACTCTTCTTGTTCGTCCGAGGCTTTCGCACGACGGCTGGAGAAATTGCAGAGCGCTTGCTGTCGGACGTCTTCGGCGACATCGAGGAGTCGGTCGCGCTGCTTTTTCAGTTGCTCGGGGACATTGAGGTCCTGCTCGGATCATTGTCGTTTCGCGACCGGGCTGCCGGCAAGGGCTTGTCCGCGAGCCTCCCCGAGTGGACGGCCCTTGACGAGCCCCTTCAACTCGAAGGGCTCTTCAATCCCCTCCTCTTGGCGACCGGGATCACCCCGATCCCTTGCGACGTTCGGGCAGCCTCGCGCGCGATCGTCCTTGTCACCGGTCCCAATTCCGGAGGCAAGACGCGGTTGCTGCAATCGGTCGCCATAGCCCAACTGATGTCCGGAGCCGGTCTCTTTGCGCCCGCACGTTTGGCCAGGCTTCCGCGGGCAACGGGGCTGTTCGCATCTCTTTTCGAAGATGCCGGAGCAGACCAGACCGAAGGGCACCTCGGTATGGAGCTCGTGCGGATCCGCCGGCTGTTCGACGAGTTGGACGCCGGAGCCCTGGTGGTTCTCGACGAGCTTTGCTCAGGGACGAACCCCTCGGAGGGCGAAGAGATTGCGAGCCTTGTGCTGTCGCTGCTTCCAGAACTCGGCGTGCGGGCGTTCGTGACCACCCACCTCTTGCAGTTTGCATCCAAACTCGCGAGCGAGAAAGCGTTCGGAATCGAATTCTTACAGGTCGAGCTCGATGAGAGCGAGCGTCCCACCTATCGGTTCGTCCCGGGCGTTGCCCGCACTTCCCTTGCGCAGCGGACGGCGGCGCGTCTCGGCGTCACCCGGGAGGAGCTTCTTCACGCCATTGCGCTCAAGCGAAAGTCTCGCGCCGCCGTCCTTGACCCGTGATCCGAGTTCACTCCTCCGGGCAAACGATGGCCCCATGGACGGTAGGCTTGGTTCAACCCGTGTCCATCCTGTAGTGTAGCCGTCTGTTCGTTATGGTGGACACGAAGGCTCCGACCCGCAAAATGAATCGGCCGCTCGCCGGCCCGGGCGATGACGTAGGGGCTGCGGAGCTCGGACGCCGCGTCGCCGAGAACTTGAGACAGCGTCGGAAGGCTCGCGGTCTCTCGCTCGACGATCTGGCCCGATCGTCGGGCGTAAGTCGTGCGGCGCTATCGCAGATTGAAACGTGCAAGAGCAATCCCACGGTCGGGGTCCTCTGGAAAATCGCCGTCGGGCTGGGACTGCCATTCGCCGAGCTGATCGGCGCTCCCCGTTCCGGGGCGATCGTCCTGAGGAGGGGTGATGCCCAAGTGCTGCGCTCGGCCGATGGCAAGTTCGAGAGTCGACCTCTGGCACCAGCCGGGGCCTCCCCGCTCGTCGAGCTCTATGAGCTCCGGCTGTCCGCCCGATCGACCCACGTATCGGAGCCCCACGCCCCGGGTACGCACGAGATGCTCGTCGTCTTGACGAGTCAGGTCCGCATCCACGTGGACGGCGAGACGTTCGAGCTGGCTGCGGGCGACTCGGTCGCGTTTGCCGCCGATCGGCCCCACTCCTACGAAAATCCATCGAGCTCCGAAGGTCGCTACCACAACGTCATCGTCTACGAGCGCTAGACCGAAGTTTCCCGCCTCATCATGCGCAACCCGTTCGCGCAATGCGCGGCCGTTCTTGTGCGGGACGAGCTGCGGAACCTCAAGCGGCAAGCGGAGGAACCCGCGGCTGTTCGACGATCGCGCTCGGCGCTCGGTCACTTTCGGCGCGCGGCAAGCTCGCGGACGAGCTCCCCGAATCGTTCGCTCATCGGCGTCCCCGCGGTCATCCACTGGGCCCGAAGGGCTCGTGCGTGCTCGACCCAGTCGTCGTCGGGAAGGATGTATTCGAGCAGCTCGCGCAAAAGGCGGGTCAAGGCGGGCGCCGTGCCCGCCGACGAGATCGCGACCGTGAACGGCGGACGCTTCATGATCGCGCCGGAGTACGCGCTCGAGTTGGCGGGGTCGTCGACCGCGACGACAAAAATGTGCCTCGCCCGTGCGCCTTCGGCCACTTTCATCTGTGCCTCGGGGTCTGACGTCGAAGCGATGACCAGCCACGCACCGTCGAGGTCGGTCTCCCGAAATCGACGCGCGTGCCACTCGATCATCCCCTCGGCCGCCAGACGAGTCAGCTGCGGGGTCGCGGTCGGCGCAACGACGGTCACGAGAGCACCCGCTTCGACGAGCGAAGCAACTTTTCGCTCCGCAACGCTGCCGGCGCCGACGACCAGCGTCTGTCGTCCAGCGAGCTTCAGGAAGATGGGATAGACCGGCTCGTGTGCGGCGTCTGGCATTCGGCGGAGTCTAGTCGCAGCTCGAAGGGTATGTCGGCGGTCCGCAGCCGGCGAGCTGCCGTTTCGATGGCGAGTGCCCCCGTGTCACACCCGAAGAACGTGCGCCGGAGGGTTCCTGCGGCCAGCAGACTCGTTCCCGACCCGCAGAACGGATCGAGAACGAGGCCGCCCTCGACACTCGACGCACGAACGATGCGTTCGAGGAGCTTGATCGGCTTTTGCGTCGGATATCCCGTCGCCTCGCGACAGAGCGGCGTATTGGCAATCATGGCCGGACAATCGCTCCAAATGCTACCGAGCGCTCGCCCTTCATCGGCGTAGTAGCGATACGAGCGCCCCGCGATGGTGCGTTCTCGGTAGCGCCGTCCTCGCTCGTCGCTTTTTGTAAAGTGCATGGCGAGGCTCGTGGTCGCGAATGGCTCGCGCAGGGCCGGGTCGCGTGCGTTCCAGACGCCCCCGCCGGATCGGGCATAAATCAGCAGTGTTTGGTGTGTTGTCGGGGGTCCCCTCCGCATGCCTCGCGCGCCATTTCCCGTCGCCCAGATGACCTCGCCGAGGAAGGCATCCCGACCGAAGATCCGGTCGCACAGCACCTTCGCGTCGTGGACCGCGCGATGATCCAAGTGCAGCCACATCGTACCGTCGCCCGCCAGGCGCTCCCGGACGACTGCGATTCGCGGCCCGAGCCAGGCCAGGTAGGAGTCCATAGAACGCCATCGATCGTCGTATGCGATCGGACCATGAGCGCGCGATCCGCCCCGTGGCTGTCGTGCTCCGAACAGGATCCCGGCGCCGAAAGGGGGGTCCAGATAGGCGATCTGGGCGGCGCCCGGCGGCAGGTGACGGCCGAGGTCGATCGCATCGCAACGGGCGAGGACCGGTTGCTCCACGGGTTCTTTCACGGCATCAGCTGAGCGCTCGGCATCGGAAGTGATTTGGGGACAGGATCGATCGGGCGGGCGAGTTCTTGCGCCAGATCCGCATCGGAGTCGTCGACAGAAGGCAAGTCGTATTGGAGCCAAGGCCGGCGAGGACCCGCTGGCTGGCACCCTGTGGCGACCTCCTCGGGCGAGCATGCGGTTCGAACGTGGACGTGATCGTCGTGGACACCTCCCGGGTTCGGCTGGGCCATCGTCATTTGTGCGCGCCGGACGATCTCGGGCGATTCTCCGCGCGCACAAGCCCACTCGACGAGCATCGCCTGAACGACGTCGCTGACGAACAGCCACTGAATCCGTGCGTCGGGGTCTTCGAGAAGCGTGCGGATGAGCAGCCATTCGCGCTCGACATCGAGTCGAAGCCACCTCTTGCCAACCTCGTCACGGGCCAGTCCGTCCGAACCGAAATGGACGAACCCCGGGCTGTCGACGGGGGCGCCTTCGAGGGTGGTCACGTAAAAGAGGAGATCGGCATCCATCCCGGATCGGTGCGAAAAGTGCGGGGGAGTGGGTCCGCCGCCGTCTCGGGTCGAGAGGTCGCCGGCGCGCAACTTGGCGCCGGGCCGTTCGCGTGCGACGGCCATGGCAGCACGCTGGATCGCAGCGGCAAATCGCGGGATCGCCCAGTGCCGGTCGTTTTTGCGCAGCCATTGGAGACCGGGGCCGTCCGCCGGAAGCTCGGTGCCACCCGCGAGCACGCCGTGGCCGGGCGTCCCGATCGATCCCCTCCAGCCGGGGACCAATGGCGATGGAGCGCTGGCACATCCGGCGAGCGCCACGGCGAATAGGGCCAGGAGACGAGCCACGCCAATGCAATACCAGATGGGAGGTTTGGATTTCCGCTTCGGAGTGATTTTCTGAGGGCGCTCGATTCCCGTAACCATACCCGTCGCCCCTTCGTATGCTTGTCGTCGTGGTGGAAAGGGGTGCCCGGTCGATGAGCCTTCGCCCCTTGCTGGTCCCCATCGTCTGGCTGCTTGGCCTGTCCGGGGTTCACTGTCATCGGGAAAGCGACGCCGCAGCGCTCATCACCCGGGCCAGTTCCTCGGTGCGGTCCGATGTCGGCTCGTCGGCCGACATGTGGCATTACGCCGTCGATGCAGGTCGTGCTCGCGTCGATATGGCCGGCATCAAGGAAGACATCCAAGGCGACGCGAGCCGCGCGGACGGCGTCTTGGACGTGGCTCCTCGAGAGATGGGCGCATCCCGCGCGACGATTCGCGTCGATTTGGCGACCTTTGCGACGCACACCTTCCACGATGACCGAGACGCGACCCAGACGAAGCATGCCCGAACGTGGCTTGAAGTTCAGGTCGGCGATTCATTGAACGAAAAAATGCGCTGGGCGGAGTTTATCGTTCGTTCCATCGGCGATCTCAGTGCCTCGGATCTGACGCAAGTTCATGCGGCCGAGCGGGGCGGGCAGGACGTCCGCACGGTCGAAATGACCGTGCACGGCGATTTGCTCCTCCACGGCCACGTTGTGCCCAAAGACGCCCGGGTGGTCGCTTCATTCTATTATCCAATGGGGGCCGCACCTTCTTCGAAGCCCACGCGGATCGAGATCGACTCGAAGGACCCGCTTCACGTCGTTCTCAAGGAGCACGACGTGGGGCCGCGCGATCCAAAAGGACAGGTGCTCGCGTGGAGCGCGCAGCTCATCACGAAAGTCGCCGAAACCGCCAACGTGAGCATTCACGTGGGGGCAGCCCCAGCCTTCTGACCAAGACGAGGAGAACACCGGATGCGTCACGACCTATCGTTCGAGAATCTTGCGGTCTTGCTCGCCGCGCTCGGTGCAAGCACCTCCGCGGCTTGTGCCAGCCACCAGCGTCAGCCGGTGCAGGCGAACGAGGTCGCTCCCTCCGCCGCTCCTGTCTTCGCGAGCCCGGCGCAAGCCTCGTGTTCCGCAAGTGGCTGCGGGGCGACTCCCCGAGCCGCCTCCTCCGCTGCAGCCGCTCATCCTTTGGGGACGGCAGGCGCGCCTGCAGCCGCTCATCCTTCAGAGACGGCAGGCGCGCCCGAAACGATCCCTCGAGTGGCTCCTCCCGTCAGCGCCCCGCCCCCCTCGGCCGCCGTCAACGCGTCGCCGCCGGGCGCCACGTCCGCGACTGCTCCGGTTGTGGCGG
Organism: Polyangiaceae bacterium; assembly: GCA_050013115.1. GTDB lineage: Bacteria > Myxococcota_A > Polyangia > Polyangiales > Polyangiaceae > Palsa-1150. The sequence continues at coordinate 31,669 of JBEKFX010000048.1, read as the reverse complement.
CTCCGCCGACATCGGCGAAGGCACCGGTGGCCAAGCCGAGCACCCGGCATGCCCTGCCCAAGCCGTCGAATGCTGAAGCGAGTTGTGGGGCCGGAACGTGCTCGAGCGACGCCAAGACCCGAATCTTGTGAGCGCCGCGGTGCGAGGTGTCGGGCTTGGACTGCGGTGGGAATTCATCGATGCCATGGTCCGCCGGACCATCGACGACGAAGAGAACCCCCGGCCCGGGGCCGTCCACGCAAACGGCGTCGACTTCATCGAAGTGTGCCCGGAAAACTACATACGACGGGGCGGGCAGCAGCCGGAGCTGCTCGATTGGCTGGCCTCCCGATACCCCGTCGTCACGCACGGGCTCACCATGTCGCTCGGTGGCTTCGACCCGCTCGATGAGGCGTATCTCGGGGAACTCCAGGCGTTCGTGCGCCGCGTCCATTCTCCGTCGCACTCGGATCACCTGTCTTTCACCGGTTCCGGCGGCCGGATGCTCCACGAACTCTTGCCCGTGTCGTTCAAGCGATCGAACGTCTTGCGAGTGGCCGATCGCATCCGTCGTGCACGCGAATCACTCGGGATTCCATTGGCCATCGAAAATGTGACCTACTACTGGCATCCCGGCCGCGCGGATCTGCGTGAAGCGGACTTTCTCGCGGCCGTCTGCGAAGCGGCTGACTGCGGCTTTCTGCTCGACGTGAACAACGCGTACGTGAACGCGACGAATTTCGGCTTCGACATCGACGGCTGGCTGCGTTCGGCGCCCATCGACCGCGTCGTCCAGATCCACGTTGCGGGACACGAATGGTTCGACGTGGACGAACGTGGGGTCGGCCTTTCGCGACCTGCGCAGTCGACCGGGGCGATGATCATCGACACGCACGGATCCGACGTCATCGCGCCCGTCCTCGATTTGCTCGAGCGAGTCCTCGCGCTCACCGGTCCGGTACCGGTCGTGCTCGAGCGGGACCAGAACATCCCGTCGTTCGACGCGCTCCTCACCGAGGTCGCACGGATACGGTCGATTTATGCGAGGGTCATCGCGAGCTGATGCGATTGGCGGCGCCCGCGGCCCTGTGCATCCCCGAACCTGCGAAGTGCCGCTCAGCGGTCGTCGACCATGCGCGCGCCGACCAGCACGCCGCGGGCACCGAGATCGGCAAGCAAGGTGGCGATGGCTTCTGGCTCGAAGCAGGCTCCGTGCGCGCGGCACGCCTCCTGTACCGCTCGGCCGAGGGCGTCGCCCGAGAAGAGTCGATGGGCGATCGACGCCGCCAGGGGCGTGAGCTCCAGCCAACGCACCGCGTGTTCGGCGTCGCGGTACCCGAGCAGGCGGACGTCGCGTCGCGCCGGCGCCTTCGTCGAGTGGGGGTTTGTCGGGAGCTCGTGCACGGCCCATTCGTAGCGAACGAGTCGCGCGGACGGATGGAAAGCGATCGCTCGGCCCAGTGAAACGTCGGCCGAGCAAAAGCTCGCCAGGTCCTTCGACGCTGCGATCGAGAAGCAAGCAAGGTCGTGGGCGGCGAGGTCCGGGACGTACGGCGGAATTCGCCCGTCGGTCCGCCAACGCGGCTCCGCCCACGCGAAAAGCTCGGCCGCAACGTCTCGCAAATAATGAGAACGTGGGCCGGGACCGCCGACGAACTCGGCGAAGTCCGCATCGAACCGTCCAGGGCAGGCCGCGTCGAGGTGAGCTCGCACTCGGCCGAGCATCCGGATGACCACGGCCCACAGCGAGTTTCGGACGAGCGCTCGGTAGACCATGATGCGCTGCGGAGCCTCGACAATCGCCTCGATGTCCGCCGCCGGCACATCGTACCCTTTCAGATAGCTGCGCAGGTTTTGGGCGACGGCCTCTGCGGCGCCAGTCGAGAGGCAAGCGTCGGCGAGAGCGCGTTCGAGGGCGGCTTCCGACTCGCTCATTCGAGGAGCGAAAATTCGTAATGGCTGGAAGCGCCCTCGCTGATGACGAGGCGCGTCGTGCGGACCTTGCCGCTCGGGGCCATGCAGTCGATGCGATGGGCCCCGGGCGTCAGTCCGAAAACCGGGGTGGGCGTGGCGCCGCGAGCGACGCCGTCGATGTAAATCGAGCACACGCCGGGCGTCGCCCCAATTGAAAGGCGCCCTTCGGTCTTCGCCCGGACGGCAACCGGAAGAGAGTCGACGGAGACGAGCGGCGGCGCATTGGTGGCGTTTCCTTCGGGCGCGGCCGCGATGGGCGGCTGCTGAGGAGGAGCCGCGTTGGCGTTGGAACCGTTGGAACTCAGCGACTGCCCGGACGAAGGAGGGGAGTCCGAATGGTGAGCGAAGCCTGCGGCCGCGAGCACCGCGAAGGCGGCCGTCAGCCCACCTGCAGCGAGCACAATGGCCTTGCTGCGCGCGTCGGAAGCGCGTCGGAAGCGCAGCCAGCCTCGGAGTCTCGGTTCACCGCGCGTGCGCCCAGTGAGAGCCTGAATCGACATCGGGGGGGAGCTGCCGACACCAAAGTCGGGCCGCGGTATCCCAATCCCGGGTACCTGGTTGCTCGCCTCGGGCCGATCGCTCGATCGCCGCCGGGCGGTCGGCTCGAGAACGGGCGGTGGCTCTGGGGTTGGGTCGCTGCCGAGCGCAGGGCTCGGCAACCGCATGTCGGCCGACTCGGCCTCGACGATCAGCCGACCGAGGCGAGCCACGATCTCATCGAACGAAGAGAGGCGCGCGGCCTTGTCCTTGACCATGCATTCCCGAACGAGTGCACGAAGGGCTTCGGGCAGCTGCGGAGCCGCGTCGTCGATCGATTTGGGAGGGGTCGTGGCGATGGCCACGATGAGAGCGTTGAGATTGGCCGCGGTGTACGCGCGTTCGCCGCTCAGGGCTTCGAAGAGAATGGATCCGAACGCGAACACATCGGTCCTTCCGTCGATTCCTTCCGCTCCCATGGCTTGTTCAGGGCTCATGTAGAGCGGGGAGCCAAGAATGGTTCCGACGACGGTGAGCGAGTCGTTGCCCGCGTCGAGAACCTTGCTGACTCCGAAATCGAGCACCTTTGGAACCGTGCGCCCGTCGCGGTCCTTGTGCAGAAAGACATTGGTCGGCTTGAGGTCGCGGTGGATGACCCCGCACCTGTGTGCGGCCCCGAGGGCCTCGGCCACCGATCGCATGATGCCCAGAAATTCGTAGAGAGCCATCGGGGGCTGCTGACGCCGCAGCACGACGTCGAGCGACGCGCCGTGGAGTAGCTCCATGACGAGAAAGAGAGAGCCGTCCTCGGCCTGCCCGACATCGATGACTTCGATGATATAGGGGTGGTTAATCCTCGCGCTGACCTTGGCCTCCAAAAGAAATCGCCGTGCGGCCTCCGGCGTTCGCCCGACCTGAGGGAGCAGACACTTGATGGCGAATTCCCGTTCGGTGAAGACGTTGGTCGCCGACCATACGGATGCCATCCCGCCCATCCCGATTCGGCGGTTCAGGCGGTATTTGCCCGCGATGGTTTGACCAGCCTCCATGGCACTCCCAGACCTATGGCCGTCTCGTCCGTCCCCAAGAAACACCGGTCGCGTCAAGAAAGCTGCCCAGCTGTAACATTCTGTCCGGCAAAGCTACGATCGTCAGCACCATAGCGACGGGAAACCATTCAAGCGACATTTATGCTACGAGGGCGCCCATTCGGCGGAACCGCTGATAACGGTCTTCGACGATGCGCTCGGGCGTCCCAAGCCCCTCGACCTCCGCGAGCGCATGGGCGATGGCATCTTCGACCAGCCGGGCGGAGGCGTCGTGGTCCTGGTGAGCCCCCCCCGCGGGCTCCTCGATGATTCGATCCACGACTCCGAATCGCAGCAGATCGGGCGCGGTAATCTTCAGTCGAGTCGCTGCCTCGTCGGCCCTGGCCCCGTCCTTCCACAGGATCGATGCACAGCCTTCGGGCGAAATGACGCTGTAGGTGCCGTACTCGAGGACGAGCACCCGGTTCGCGACGCCGAGCGCGAGGGCGCCGCCACTGCCGCCCTCGCCGATGATGGTGGCCACGATGGGGACCCGTGCGCGCGACATCGCGGCGATACAAGCCCCGATGGCCTCACTTTGCCCACGCTCTTCGGCGCCGATGCCAGGATACGCCCCGGCCGTGTCGATGATCGTCAGAATCGGCAGCCCAAAGCGCCCACCCAGTTCGACCATGCGGAGCGCTTTCCGGTAGCCTTCGGGGTTCGCTTGGCCGAAATTGCGTGCGACCTTTTCCTTCGTACTCCGTCCCTTCTGGTGGCCGACGAGCACGATTGAACGCCCCCGAAATCGTGCGAGACCGGCGACGATGGCGGCGTCGTCACCGAATCGTCGGTCGCCGTGGAGTTCGACGAAGTCCGTGAAGATCCGCTCGACGTAGTCGAGCATGTACGGCCGATTGGGATGGCGCGACAACTGGACCTTCTGCCAGGCCGTGAGCTCAGCGAAGATTTCGCGCGCGAGCTTGGACGTTTGCTCTTCGAGACGACGAAGCTCAGGCTCGAGGGCGTGGTCTGCACGAACCATGGCGCGGAGTTCGCGAACGCGCGCCACGAGGTCGACGACTGGCTTCTCGAACGGCAGGACGTAACTGGCGGCGGCCATACGGTGCGTGGGACACTAGCATGAATTGGCACACATCGCCGCCACCGAAAAGATCCTCAGTCCGGCCAATCACCCGACCTTCGCGACCACTCCGGCGGCGCTTGGCTTTTGCCTGACGACGTTGAACCGACGCATCGGCCTTTCCTTGCCTTTGAGGGACCGAGCTTCGATTTCTTCGAGCTCGAAGCGCCCTCCGACGTTTGCGAGGGTGGCTTCGCTGATGACGATTTGACCGGCCGCCGCACTCGCGCAGAGTCGCGAGCTCGTATTCGCCGTGTCGCCGATTGCGGTGTAGGACAGCGCTTTCGAGCTGCCGACGTACCCGACGACGCCCGGACCGGTGTGGATACCGACGCCGACCGCGAGCGGGGGCTTGCCCTCGCCGATGCGCTGCCGGTTGAAGCGGCCGAGAACCTGCATCTGGTCGAGTGCACACTGCACGCAACGGATGGCGTCGTCGCGGTGGGCGAGCGGGGCTCCCCAGAAGGCCATGATGCCGTCACCCATGAACTTGTCGAGCGTCCCCTCATACTTGAAGAGCGTCTCGACCATCAGTTCGAAGTACTCGTTGAGCATCTCGACGAGTGTTTCGGCAGGGGTTCCCTCGCTCATCGCCGTGAAGCCGCGAATGTCGCTGTTGAAGACGGTGAGCTCCCGGACGAGCTGCCCGCCTTTCTTGACCTCCAGCTTGCCGCTCACCATTTGCTCGGCCACGTTCGGTGCAACGAGCCGCATGAAGCGATCGCGGAGCACGATCTCCTGCTCGACCTTTTTGGCAAGAATCGTGTTCTCGATGAACATCGCAGCCTGTGCGGCAACCGAGGTGATGATCTCCAGGTCTTTGGGCTGAAACTGGGCGAGGGCTTCCGCGTCGAGCCAGAGAACGCCGAGCACCTCCTTCTCATTTTCATGCAGCAGTGGAACGACCATCGCACTTGAAATGCGGTTGAGAATCATGGACTTGCCCTTCGACGTGGCAAAATCCATGGACGCATCGTGCGTTAGAACGCCCGCGCGCTCTTGGATGACGTGATTCAAGATCGTGGAGCTCACCTGAATGGGCGCTTCGCTGCCGTCTCGTCGGCGGGCCGCGCGGGGAAGAAGGCTTCCGTCGTCTTCACGGAGGAGGATGACGCCGCGATCGGCTTTGGTGAACCTGAAAATCGCGAGCAGAATCTTGTCCAACAATCGCGCGAGATCCCGTTCGAGTCCGATGTCTCGGGTGAGCTCCCAGCTGCTGCGAAGCCGCTCGTAGTCGAGGCGCAGTTGCTGCGGGTCTTGTCCGACGGCGTCGAAGGGCAAAAAGCTCTTGGCTTGGGCCGCAATCTGGGTACCAATCGCGCGAGCGGCTTCGAGAACGTCCACACGCGTGCTGTTCGCAGGACGGGGCGGCGGGCCTGCGCGCACCCCCGAGTGCGGGTGGGCTGCACGAGGGCTGATGGGTGGTCCCGCGGGCGCCGCGATGGCTACGGCGGGCGCTGACCGCGGCGCACCCGCTCCTGTCGCGATCGAAGGCCACGCCGGAGCCGGACCCCCCGCCAAGTGCTGCACGGCGCCGGGCCCAACCGGAGGAAGAGGCAGGGCCGTCCCGGATCCGTCGTCGTAGCGCGCTCTCGTCGAACCGAGCGCGACTTCATCGCCGTGCTTCAGCACGAACTCGCCGCGCACGCGCTCACCGTTGACGTAGGTGCCGTTCAGGCTGCCAAGGTCTCGCAGTAAAAAGACTCCGTCGCGCTGCTCGAGGATGCAGTGCTCCTTTGAAACGATCTTGTCGAGGAGCTGGATGGTGTTGTTCGGATGCCGCCCGAGGCTGTTGGTCGACCTGAGCTCGATGGCCTGCTGTCCTTCCGCGGTAGCAAGGATTAGCTTTGCCATGGCCGAGACCATGTTAGCCCGGTTTCGGTCGCGCCGGACAAGGCGCGGTGAGCCGGCCTCGGCGAGCGAGAGGTGCTAAGAGTTATCGCACACGACCGTCGCCCATGCCGAGCCGCCGACCGAGAGCCCGCACGAAGCCCAATCCGGCCGCGACGCGGGGCGAAGCCGGCCTGGACAGTGCAGCGCGGCCGCCTCAGCTGGCCGACGGGCCGGTTCCAAGCACCGCGCAGCCGATGCCGCCTCGGCTCTCGAACGGCGCGGCTGCGCGCGACACCGAACCGCGCGTCGCACCGCCCGTCGTCCGTACCCGCGACGGGTACCAGGTGCGACCCGACGACGTCGTCATGCGCACGCCGCCGGACGCCCTGCCGGAGGTGCCGAGGGACAGCGAAGGTTTGCTCGAGCTCGTTCCCAACGTCGCCCGCCGCGCGCTCGAGCTCGGTTTGAGCGCGCGGGAGCCGAGCTTCCACGTCTTCGTGGCCGCCGATCCCGAGGTCATGATCGAGGACGATATCGTGCGCTACGCCTCGCGCTTTGCGAGTACGCGTCCCACACCGGACGACATTGTGTACGTGCACGATTTCGACCACCCCGAAGCCCCCCGGCCTCTCGTCGTGACCCCCGGCGCGGGGCCGACGCTCGTTCAGGCCATGGCTACGCTCATCGAGCGGCTGCAAGAGCAGATTCCGGCCGTCGTCGAAGGAGAGGAGTTCAAGCACGCGCTGGCTCAACTCGCATCGGAGCTCGAGGCCAAGAACCGCGCCGTCATCCACGAGCTCGAATCGCTCGCCAAGACCCTCGGCTTTGGCGTGCGCCCCGTCCACGGCGGGGTGCAGACGTTTCCGATCCTGCACGGCAAGCCGGTGAGCGCCGAGCAGTTTGACGTGCTCGATGACTCGACGAAGCGCGCTCTGACCGATTCGGAAGAAAAGCTGACGCGGGAGGTGGAGAAAGCGGCGCAGCTTGTCCGAGCACAGAGCGCAAAGTTCGACGCAGCCCGGGAAGCAGCCTTCTCCAAGGCCGCGGCAACGATCATCGAAGCGGCCATCAAGGACATCGAGCGCTCGCTCTCCGCGCTTGGCGACGATCTCAAGGGATGGCTCAGGCGGGTTCATCAAGCGCTCGTCGACGATTGGGAGGACCTTGTCGAGATCGAGGACGAAGAGGAGCAGGAAAAGCGCTCACGCGAAGAGAAGGACGATCCCGAACTCGCCACGCGCCTCAATCGCTTCAAGGTGAACCTGCTGATCACCCATGCCCCCGGGTCTCCAGCACCTGTCGTCTACGACACGAACCCGACCTATCCAAGCCTCTTTGGTTACCTCGAGCGGCGCGCACGGTACGGCGCGCTGCTCACCGACTTCACTCGGATTCGCCCGGGCTCCCTTCACAAGGCGACAGGCGGGGTGCTCGTCGTCCGCGCGGCCGACCTCCTGACCGATCCGATCATTTGGGAGCGAATCAAGCGAGTCATGCGTGAGCAGCGCATCGGCGCCGAAGATCCGCTTGGACCACTCGGCCTTTACGCGACGACGTTACGGCCCGTGCCGGTGCCCATCCGTGTCCGAGTGGTGCTCGTCGGGTCGCCGGAGCTTTACGCGACGCTGCTCGACGCCGATCCGGACTTTGCGGCGCTCTTTCGCGTGAAAGTCGAGGCCGATTCGGTCATCCCGCGCTCCTCGAAGAGTCTCCATGCACTCGACGCGTACTTGATGGCCGTCGCGAAGGAACGCGCATGGGGCAAATTCGATCGCGCGGCGCGGGCCCAACTGCTCGACCTGGCGACGCGTCTCGCGGGCGATCGCGAGAAGCTGGCGCTCACACTGTCGCCTCTCGAGGAGACCATGGCCTTCGCGAGCGCGCTGGCTGCAGCGCGCGCGACAGGCGCCGAAGGCGAGGCGGACGGACTCGCGAGCGATGGCGTGGCTCGGCCGTTTCGCGCGTCCATCACGCCCCCGGCGCTCACGGTGGTCGGGCCCGACGACATCCGGTCCGCCTGGCTCGAGCGTCGCGAGCGGGCGGGCAGCGCCGAACGACACATCCGCGAAATCACATTGCGCGGTGAAGTCGCTCTCGATACCAGCGGCTGGCGAGTGGGGGTCGTCAACGGCCTCAGCGTCTTTAGTGCCGGCGACGTCGAATTCGGGCAGCCCATGCGAATTACGGCAGTCGTCGGCATCGGCCGCGAAGGCATCATCGACGTCGAGCGCGAAGCGCAGCTCGGCGGCAGCATCCACACGAAAGGAGTCGCCATTCTGCGCGGCTATCTCGCGCGCATGTTCGGTCAGGAGCGGCCCCTGAGCTTGCGCGCCCAGCTGGCCTTCGAACAAAGCTACGGGGAGATCGATGGGGACAGCGCAAGCTCGAGCGAACTCTTCGCGGTTTTGAGTGCACTGGCGGACGTCGGAATCGACCAGGGGGTCGCCGTCACCGGAAGTGTGAATCAGCTCGGTGAAATGCAGGCAATCGGGGGAGTATGCGCGAAAATCGAAGGGTTTTTCGATCTATGCAGCGCCCGAGGCCTCTCGGGAGCACAGGGGGTTCTCGTTCCCAGCGCGAATCGACCTCACCTCGTTCTCCGCGACGATGTCGCCGAGGCCATCGCGCGCGGTCAGTTTCATCTTTACGCGGTCGAACGAGCGGCGCAAGGCATCGAAGTCTTGACCGGACTACCTGCCGGCGAACGCGACGCGAGCGGACGGTTCCCCGCTGCGAGCGTCTTCGGGCGGGTCGAACGCCGAATCATCGAAATCGCAGAAAAGCTCCGCGTGGCCGAGGGTCACGGCCTGAGTGAGGTGGGCGACGGTCTGGAGGAAAACGGCGGCAGCGAGGGCCTCGAGTCGCACAGTGCCCGCCGACGTTAGCTCGAATGGGGCCGCTCATCCCCAAGCCGCGCGCCGGCCCAGCCGGATCGCGCGAGGGTGCTATACGAAAGGTCGTGACCACCTGGTCGGATCTTCTTCGGCCCGAGCTTGGCGAGCTTTCTTCCTACGCACCCGCCGACCCCGAGGGAGCGACCGTGCGTCTCGATGCGAACGAGGCGCCTGGGCCCTCCGGTCCGCTCGTGCGGCAAGCCGTGGCTCGGGCCATGATGAAGACCGCCCTCGAGCGATATCCCGACGCTCGGATGCGCGAGCTTCGAACGCGCATTGCGGAGCGGACCGGCGCTCGAGCCGACGAGATTCTCGTCGGAACAGGCTCGGACGAAGTGATTTCGATTTTGCTGACGGCGCTTGGGCGCGCTCGTCCCGGAGCGGGACAGCCGGTCGTCCTCATGCCGACGCCGACGTTCGTCATGTACCGCGTCACGTCGCGGGTTCACGGGTTCAAGCCGGTCGAGGTTCCGCTCGACGCATCGTGGGATCTCGATTCGGCGGCGATGGTGCGCGCGTGTGAACTCTTGCCACCGAACATCGTTTTTGTGGCCAGTCCGAACAATCCGACCGGCAATCGCATGAGCGAGGAGCGCATCCATGACGTCCTCTCGGCTGCGCCGCGTTCACTCGTCGTGGTCGATGAGGCGTACATCGACTACGCGGGGCCGTCGCTCCGCACGCTGCGAACGCGCTTTCCCAATCTTGCGATTCTCCGGACGCTGAGCAAGGTGGGGCTTGCCGCGCTGCGGATTGGGTGGCTCGAGGCCGACGCACGGCTCGTGCACGAGTTAGACAAGGCGCGACAGCCGTTCAACGTGAGCGCGACGAGCCAAGCCGCCGCCTCTGCGGTGCTGTCAGAAGCCTGGGCAGAGGTGCAGGCGCAGGTGGCGATGGTCGTTGGCGAACGAGAGCGCCTGGCTGGCGAGCTGCGGAGGCTTCCAGGCGTCGATGTCACGCCGAGCCAGGCCAACTTTCTGTGGGTCGGAACGGCACGTCCCGCCTCCGAAGTGGTCGAGCGGCTTCGCGAGCGGGGCGTGCTCGTTCGGAGCTTCCACGCGAGCGGCGGTCGACTGGCTCGGCGCCTTCGCGTCACGATCGGTGCTCCGGCCGACAACGCTCGGTTCCTCGACGCGTTCGAGGAGGCGCTATCCGCGTGACCAAGGCTTCGTCGCTTCAAGGGGGACGAACGGGGGCGACCGTCCTGCTGCTGCTCGGTCTTGTGGGCGTCGGATGTGCAGCTTCACCGAGCGTCCGGCGGGCCTATGGCGGGCGACTCGTCGACGGACATTACGTGGAGCCCAAAGCGTACGCAGCATTTCTCCGCGGGGCGATCGCGGAATCGGCGGGTGACGCACGCACGGCCCTCGTGGCTTATGAGGAGGCGCAGCGGATCGACCACGAGGGACCCGAGACGCCGACGCGGATCGGCGCGGTCCTTTGCATGGCCAATCCCGGTGATCGGAAGGCCGATGAGGCGTTCGGGCGTGCGCTCGAGGAGGATCCGACCTTCAGCGGATTGTGGGTCGCCAAGGCCAGATGTGCCCTTCGTCGTGGGGACGAAGCGGCGGCTCAGTCGGACGCGCGCCGCGCCACCGAGCTCAATCCGTCGGCCGATCGTGCAATCTCGAGGCGTCTGTTTCACCGCGTGCTCGGGCCGATGCCTCCGGGTGACATCGATGCGCTCCTGGCGCTCACCGTGACCGAGCGGGACCCTGCGGCGGCGTGGAACGCGCTCGTCTCGTGGGCGGAGGCACGCGGCGAGATCGCGCTCTGGGCGCGCGCGCTCGTGGAACGCGTGCGCATGGCACCCGCCACGCGGGACGCAACGGCCCATGCGGCCGAGGCGCTTGCGGGCCTCGGGGAGCTGGCGGACGCCCGATCGGTCGCCGCGGCCGCGGCCGATTCGGATGCCGCGCCGTTGGCTTGCGGTTCGTGCGCACTCGCTCCCCGGCTCGCCGTAGACGAGGCGATCGCTCGGCACGATGCTTCGCTCGTACGAAAACGAGCAACGCGCGTTCGGGTCTCGATTGAGGAAGCGGCCGCGCGCGCCCTCCTCATGGGCCAGACGTCGATCGCGCGCGACTTGGCGACGCTCGAAACCGCGGCGGATCCGTTGGCGACGGGCGCCTCGCTGGTCCTTGAAGCAAGCGATCCGCACGATTGGCCGCGCGAGTCGAAGGGCGGCCACCGCGGCGAGGTCGTGAGCGCTTCCGCGTGGTTGGCGTTCGGGCTGGCCTTGTCGCGAGCCGATCCTCCTCAGAAGGCGCGCGCTGCGCTCGGCGCGCTGCGTCACGAATCCATCGTGGCGGGTGACGAGAGCTCTGCCCGGGCCGCAGTGGAACTTGCGTCGCTTGGTGTCATTGGCATTGAAGTTCTTCCGCCGGACGCACGCGTCGAGCTTCAAGCCCTGAGGGGCGGCCAATCGCCCCATGAAGGGCCTTCGGCAGCCGACGCCGGAGCCCTGGATGCCCGGCACGAATACCTGGCTCTTGCTCTGGCCGAGCCTCGTTCTGAACGCACCCGACAGCTCGGCGAGCAATTTGCGCGTCTCAGGTCCGCCGACCGGGTTGTGGCGGTCGCCTCGGGGATCGCGTCGCTCGGTGCTGGGCTGCCGATCGACCGGAGTGCGCCCGCTGCCCTTCTGGCGCTGAGCCCGTTCGACCCGCTCGTGGCCGCGACCGCCCTGCGCATGGCTGAGAAACTTGGTGATACGGACGTCGAGCGTCGCGCTCGGGCGGCCCTGACGTCGCTGGCGGATAGACCGGCGACCGCCCAAGGAACTTCGCTCACGGAATGAAATTGGGGCGGCTTGTCACGCGGGCGGCCCCAGCGTCGCTGGGGGTGTAGGTCAAAACGAGGTCCGCCGTCTCGACGACGTTCGCACGTATCGTGATGTCGCGGTCGACTGATGCGCCGATGGGGGCGAGCAGCGCCGAAACTTTGAGCGTGCCGATCGGTACCCCGTCGATCCGGTAGTGGCCGTTCAGGTCCGTGACGGCGTGAAAGGGCTGACGAAGCACGAAAACGTCCTCGTGCACGAATGGCTGCATCGTATCGCCGAGCGCAAAATAGCCTGTTTTCGGAGGGTAAATCTTCACCGGAGCGCCGTGGCCTCCGGGTGGTACGATCATCACGGCAGGCTGAAATGCTCCCTGCAGCGTCGGTGCGAACGGAATCGTCGATTCGTTGGCAATCTCGAGGCGCTGGCCGAACGTCATCGCGATCGCCCGGGTTGAGTAACCGCAATTGGCGCCGATGGTCACTTGCTCGGCTGCGCTGCGATCGGGAATGAAATAGCCGACGTAGCCCGTGACGGCGACCAGCGCGTCAGCCAAAGGACGAAGATGGTCCGCGCTCGGCGGCCCGGTGCGAAAGAGCTTGCCATACGTGTCGATGGCGGCCGGACAGGTGTGCGTATCCAGCTGGGGAACGAGCGGCGCCTCGGGTCCTTGCAAGAAAACGGTCCCTTCCAGGCTGCCGGTCGGTCCTTGGTAGAGAGGTAGCTTGCCTGGATTGACGACCGCGTCGACGCTTGCGCTCGGGATGATGAGCGCATTGGGGGCGGACGTCGGTCGCTCTACGCCGCTTGCGCCGCGAGACGTACCTGCGTCCGAGGCTGGTGCGATGAGGCCTGGTTCGGGTGCCCCACGCTGGCAGCCAATGAAGGCGGCGCAGGCGACAATCAAGGTGGCGGATATCGAGCCGGAGGGGTCCATTTCGCCATGGCCCTGCAATGGGCGCGCGCGATCCGTCATCCGGTGCCGAACGTGGCGGCGCTGACCGCTGCGTCCAAAAGCCTGGTCGGCGTCAGCCCCAATGCAATCACGAGGGCCGCGCTGACGAGAAGCGCGGCTGTCACGTATCCCGAGCGCATGGGTATGGCCACCGAGGCTCCAGCAGCGGGCTCGCGCATGTACATATAAACGAGGACGCGAAGGTAGTAGTACGCGCCGATAACGCTGTTGATCAGCGCGACGATAGCCAACCAGTAGAGGCCGGCGTCCATTGCCGCCTTGAAGACGAACCATTTGCCGAAGAAGCCTGCCGTGGGTGGGATGCCGGCCAGCGACACGAGAAAGAGGAGGAAGGCGGCTGCCGCCGCAGGGTGGCGCTTGCCGATCCCAGACAGGTCCTCGTAACTCACGGCTTCTCGGCCGCGGCTGCCGCAGAGGATGAGCGCTCCGAAAGCGCCGGCCGTCGAGACCGCGTAACCGAGCAAATAGAAGAGGACGCTGGCCGTGGCCTCCGTCGCATTTCGTGCGATCGCCGTCACGCCGACGAGCGCATATCCGGCGTGAGCGATGCTCGAGTACGCGAGCATTCGCTTGACCGACTCTTGCCGGCCCGCCACGAGGTTCGCAACGGTCATCGTCAGTGCGGCGAGTCCGGCCAGAATCGGGGGCCAGCCGCTGGCCCATGAAGTCCACGTTGGGTCGCCGAGAGAAAGAAGAAGGACACGGAGCAGCACCGCAAAAGCAGCAGCCTTGACCGCCACGGCCATGAACGTCGTTGCCGGCGTGGGGGCGCCTTCGTAGGCGTCGGGCGTCCAGCTATGGAACGGCACGGCACTCACTTTGAAAGCCAGACCCGTCAGAACGAGGAGCGCCCCCATGATGAGGAGCGGGTTGCGTCCGGCCGGCCCGTGCGCAGCTGCGCCGATGCCCGCGAGGTCCGTGTGGCCGGTCGCGCCGTAGAGGAGGGCAAAACCGTAAAGCAAGATGGCGGCTGCAAACGACCCGAGCAGAAAATACTTGAGGGCACCCTCGGCCGATCGCGGGCTCGATCGCCGGAAGGCCGTAAGTGCGTAGGCGGCGATGCTCATCGTCTCGAGCCCGAGAAAGAGGGTCAGGGCGTCGCCTGCGGCCGCGAGCATCATCGCGCCGAACGTTCCGAAAAGAAGGAGCGCGTAGAACTCTCCGCGTTCGAGGTGGTGTTCGGGCAGGTAGCCGCCGGCCAGGAGGGCAGCGAGGCCTGCCCCCAGGCAAAGGAGCACATCGAAAAAGAGGGTAAAGCGGTCGACGATGATCCAAGGCGAGATCGGTGCAAGGCTTCCGAACCGCTCCACCCCGAAAAGCCACACGCCCCAGGCAAAGGACGCGGCAGCGAAGAGCACGATGGCAGCCCCGAGAGCAAGCCCTGCTTTCCGGGTCGAGAATGCTTCGACCAGCATTAAGAGAAGAGCGCCGACGCCGACAACGATCAGCGGGGAGATGGCAAGACAGATGGCCATGATCCGTCCTCAGTGGGCCGCGTCCGCCTGAGACACGAAGCGAGAGGCTTCGGGCCGCGGCGGCGCAAGCTTGATGGGCCCTTCGTAGAAGCGGGGCGGTGGGTTAACCTGAACGCGCGCGTCGTAGTCGTCTTGTATCCGTGCTGCAGCGCCCTTGATTTGCGTGAGGAAAATGTTCGGGAAGAGACCGATGACGAAGATCGTCATCGCGAGAGGGGCGAGCGACAGGAGTTCGCGTGACGTCAAATCCTGCAGGTGTTCGTTTTCTTTCTTCGTCACCGGCCCGAAGAACATCTTCTCGACGACCATCAGCATGTAGACGGCGCCGAGGATGACACCGATGGCCGCGCCGACGGCCTGTAGTCCAGCGAAGTGGCCGAGCCCCGTCGACACGAACGTTCCCGTGATGATCATGAACTCACCGATGAAGCCATTCGTGCCCGGAAGGCCGACGCTCGCGAGCGTCGCGACCACAAATAGGGTGGCATAGACGGGCATCGGCTTGGCGAGGCCGCCGAACTCGTCGATGTGGCGGGTGTGGCGCCGGTCGTACACAACGCCGAACAGGAGAAACAGCATGCCGGTCGAAATGCCGTGGTTGACCATCTGCAGCACGCTGCCCTCGAGCGACGCCTGAGTCATCGCGAAGATCCCGAGCATCACGTAGCCGAGGTGCGCGACCGACGAATAAGCGATGAGGCGCTTGACGTCCTCTTGCTTCCACGCGCACAGGGCTCCGTAAAGGATGCCGCCCAGCACCGCGACGCCGGCAAGGTTCGCGGCGTGCTCTGCGCTCGCCTCGGGAAAGAGTCCGACGGAGAAGCGCAGATAACCGTAGGTCCCCATCTTGAGCATCACCGCGGCCAGAATGACCGATCCGGCCGTCGGAGCTTCTGTATGAGCGTCCGGCAGCCAGGTGTGCACGGGAAACATCGGAACCTTGATCACGAACGCGAGGGTGAAAGCGGCCCACAGCCAGATCTGCACGTGCCTTGGAATGACGAGACGCTGCAGATCGAAATAGTCGAAACTGGGTATTCCGCCGTTTGCCTGCGCGTAGGCATAAGCGACGTAAAGGAGCGCTCCCAGCATCAGGACGGACCCGAACATCGTGAAGAGGAAGAACTTGATCGAGCTCCGAATCCGATTCGTCCCGCCCCAGACGCCGATCATGACGTACATGGGGACGAGCATGAGCTCCCAGAATACGTAAAAGAGAAAGAGGTCGAGCGACACGAGAGCGCCGAGCATGGCGGCCTCGAGCAGGAGCAGTGCAAAGCACCAATCCTTCAGTCGCACGTGGATTGAGCCGAACGAAGCGTATGCGGCGATGGGCGTGATGAAGACCGTGAGGATAAGCAGCCAGAGCGAAATGCCGTCGACCGCGACGTGGTAATGGATGCCGAAGCGGGGGAGCCAGGCTGCGTACTCGCTGAAATGGTACTCCCGGGCCATCTTGACGCCGAGCAGAGGCAGCGCCACGGCGAATGTAGACAGCATCGTGAACAGCGTGGTCCGCTTCAACACCTCGTGGGCTTGCCGAGGCAAAAAGAGAATGGCCAAGGCGCCTGCCAGCGGCAGGCCGACGATCCATGAGAGAAGATGGCTGCCGCTCTCGTTGGGCGTCCACGCCGTGACGTCGGCCGTCTCCGGCCACTGCCTCACGATGAACAGCGCGAGCAGGCCCGCCATGACGGCAAGAGCGGCACGGACGCGGCCGCTCCGTCGCTGGGGGACGAGCGCTGCCACGACAGCGGCCCCGATGACCGGAACCGCGCCGCCGAGGTAGCGCTGGGCGATTCCGGCGGCGAAGGCGACAAACAGCAGACCGACGAGGTGCAGCGGCTGAAACGAAATGCGAGCGGACGGTTTGGTGGGATGGGTTTCGACGGTGGCCATGGTCGCTTCTTGTCTCAGAGAGACGTGACCGCTGCCGATGGCCGCGCCACGTGGATCACCTTGTTTCGAACGAGCCCGAAGGCGTTCTTCACTTCGAGGTTGACCGTTAGGGCTTTGCCTGGCTCGACGTGGAGCTTGAGCGTCGCGTCCCCGGTGAAGCTCGGACTATCGGCTTTACCGTCGCCATCGGCGTCCCATCGATAGCCGTAGCCGACGCCCGGCGCGGCGGTCAGCAAGTAATCGTCGTTGCCTGCGTCGACGACCGTCGCGTTGGCGTGGGGAACGGTGAGAAACCAACCGATCGCTGTCAGCCCGACGACCATCGTGGCGGCGTAGACGTGCACGACTCCGTTCTGCAAGGTACGGAGGATGCTGCCCGCGGCTCCGACGACGAGGGCGGGCAGTCGCGCCACGGTGCCGTCGATCACGGTCTTGTCGACGACGGCGCTCGTTTCGGCGAGTGAGTCGACCCCGGCGAGTACGGTCGCGTCGTAGAGCTCGTCGACGCGCCACTTGTCGAGCAGCAACCCGTAGAGACCCGGGACCGCCTGGCTGAGGGCGTGGGCGGGCTCCCCCTTTTGACTCACGTAAATCCACCACGCGATGGCCGTGCCGGATGCGAAGGCCAGCACGCCGCCGGCGGCGAGGGGCCACTCGAGGCGCTCGGCCCAGCCGGCGTCATTTCCGTGGCCGAAGAGAACGGCGCCGGTCGTTGCAGCCCTAAAGACCGGTTCGAGCCAGTGGTCGAGCGGCTTATTCTGCATGATGTGAAAGCCGGGATTGAGGATCCCTGCAAAAAGCGAAAAGGCGGCCAGGACGATGAGAGGCACCGTCATCTGCCAGGGTGATTCGTGGGGCGGGTAGCCCGGCTGGGAGAGATCATGGGTGTGCCCCGTGTGCCCTGCGTGCTCGCGGGGGTCGCCGCCATGCGCTCCGTGGGTCTCTTCACGCGCGAGGAGCGATGGCCTTCCGACCTTCCAGCCGCGGAAGTCGCCCCAAAACGTGAGAAAATAGAGGCGGCACATGTAAAACGCGGTCATGGCCGCGGCGGCGACGCCCACGGCATAGAGGGCGGGCCCAATCCAGGTGGGAGGCTCATAAGCGTGGTGCAAGAGTGGCCCGCTCTTGGCCATCGGATTGACCGTATGGTTGACGAACGCATCGTACAGGATCTCGTCCTTCGAAAAAAAACCGCTCGTTCCCGGCAGCCCGATGATGGCCGCCGTCGCCGCAGCGAATGTCCAGTGGGTCAGCGGCATCCACTTGCGCAGCCCACCCATGTTGCGGATGTCCTGCGCCTTGTCGTCGTCGTGGATCCGGCCATGCATCGCGTGAATGACGGAACCTGCGCAAAGGAAGAGGCAGGCCTTGAAAAACGCGTGTGTAAATACGTGAAAAAAGCCAGCCGAGAACGCCCCGACGCCGACGCCCAAGAACATGTACCCAAGCTGGCTGACCGTCGAATAAGCCAGCACTTTCTTGATGTCGTTTTGAACGAGCGCAATCGTCGCCGCCAGGAGCGCAGTCGCTGCACCCACGACGGAGACGACCATCATCGCAAAAGGCGACAGGACGAAGACGAATGACAGTCGACACACAAGGTAGATTCCGGCCGTAACCATCGTAGCCGCGTGGATGAGGGCGGAGACCGGCGTCGGACCGGCCATGGCGTCCGGTAGCCATACGTAAAGAGGGATCTGCGCACTCTTGCCGGTGCAGCCGAGGAGCAGGGCGAGCGAGACGGCTGTCGCCGCGCTGATGGTCCAGGGCTTCGAGGGCTGGAGAAATCGAAGGACACCGCTGTACTGCCCACCGCCGAGGGGCCAGACGTGGACACGCCAGGCCTCGCCGGTGTGCACGAGGTTGGAGGAGCCGTTGGCGATCCCGTTCCAGTCGAGCGCGCCGGTGTAGTGCGCCAGCAGGAACATTGCGCAGATCAAGCCGAAATCGCCGATGCGATTGGCGACGAAGGCTTTCTTGCCTGCCGTGGCATTGGCGAGGTTCTCGTACCAGAAGCCGATGAGCAAATACGAGCAGAGGCCGACCCCCTCCCAGCCGACGAAAAGCAGCGGCAAGTTGTCGCCGAGGATGAGGACGAGCATGGAGAAAATGAAAAGGTTGAGGTACGCAAAGAACCTCGCGTACCCCGCGTCCTCGGCCATGTAGGACGTCGCGTAAAGGTGAATCAAGAACCCGACGCCCGTCACGACGAGCATCATCACCCCGCTCAGCGCGTCGATGCTGAACTTCACGGCGATCGGCACGTCGGCGTTTTCGCGCCCGCCCGTCGTGTGCATCCATTCCCAGACATTCCACGTAAGCCGGACGGGAGCATCCCCCGGGTCCTGCGAGGTCAGTTGGGCCAGCGTGATGAAAGCGATGATCGCCGCGACGAATGCGGTTCCGATTGCGCTGAGGGTCATCAGGCGGACGGCAGGTTTGCCGAGTCGGTTGCCCCACACGCCGTTGACGAATGCGCCGAGAAGGGGCATCCCGAGAATGACGGCAATGAGTGCGTAGTCGTTTTGCGGAAACAGCATGGTCGATCAATTCTTCAAGAGGTCGGCCTCGTCCGACCGGACGGTGCGTCGCAAACGATAGAGCGACAGCACGATGGCCAAGCCGACGGCGACTTCGGCCGCCTCGGCGGCGATGATGAAAAAAGCGAACACTTGACCTGTGTGGCTGGCGCCCGCTGCCGCCTGGTACGGGCCGTGATCGAGGCGGGCGCGATTGAAGGCAACGAGCGCAAGGTTCGCGGCGTTGAGCATCACCTCGATACTCATGAGCGCGACCAGCACGTTGCGGCGGACGAGGAACCCCACGCCGCCGACCATGAACAAGATCGCGCTGAGCCCGACGTAGTGTTCGACGGGGATCACGTTCCCTCCTTGGCTTCCGGCAGGTGAATCTCGTGCGCGAAGACGCCTGAATGCTCGGCGGGGAGATGGCTGAAGGGCACGGCACGCGTGATCGATATTTCCGAAGTCGAAAGGGTCCGCACGCCTTGCCGGCCGCGAGCGACCGCGATGGCACCGATGACCGCGACCATCAGCAAGGCGCTCGACAGCTCGAACGGCGCGAGGGCGTCGGCAAAGAGGGCGCTCCCGAACGCCTCGATGCCGCCGAACGAAGGATCGGGGGGCCCCAGAGGAAGTCCGAGATGCGTGGCCCCTGCAGCCACAGTGATCGCCCCGATTCCGCTGACGCCGAACAGCGCACCGCCGAATGCGCGGGCGACGAAACCGCGGCCATCGTCGGGCGTGGTCGCGCTCGGCCCGAGGAGCATGATGACGAAGAGAAAGAGGACCACAATCGCGCCCGCGTACACGATGAGCTGGATTGCAGCGAGAAACTGGGCGTGCAGTGCGAGGAACAGTCCTGCGACGCTCAGGATGAGGAGCAGCAGCCCCATCGCCCCGCGGATGGGATTTTTCGAGAGAACGACACCGAGCGCGCCGCCGAGTGCGAGCGAAGCACAGAGGTAGAAGTAGATAATCCCGAGCGCGTTCATGTTAGCTCCAAGGCTCGACCGTGAGCTTCGCGGTGGCGCCGGTGCGTTCGCCTCGTATATGCGCCTCGAATTCCTTCCGGAATTTCTGAACGAAGGCGAGCGCCGGCATCGCGGTGCCCTCACCGAACGCGCAAATCGTATTGCCCATGATGCCGTTCGCAATGTCGTGCAGGCTGTCGAGCTCGGCCATCGATGCCTTGCCCGACAGGATTTTCATGCAAAAGCGCTCGAGCCACGCGCTTCCTTCGCGGCACGGGGTGCACTGTCCGCACGACTCGTGACGATAAAACTGCATGAGGTTGTGCATGCACGCCACCGGGTCTGTCCCTTCGGCGATGACTGTCACGCAGCACGTGCCGAGCATCGTCCCGACCCCGCGCATCGTCTCGACGCCGAGCGGGACGTCGAAGACGCTCTTTGCATGCCACGGGTGCAAGGGATTCTTCACATCAGGCGCCATCACCGTCTCGTCCGGCCTCAGGATGGGCGTGGACGAGCCACCGGGAATGACGCAAAGAACGTTGCGGTCGCCCAGCACACCGCCGCCGACGTCGTAAATGAGCTCGTTCAGAGTCGGGCCGACGGCCAGTTCGACGATCGAGGGGCGTTTGACGTGTCCATTCAAACCGTAAAGGCGAAAGCCGCCGTCGCCCATCGAATGAAGGGCGGACAGCTTGCTGAACTCGTCGCAGCCCATGCCGAATGCGGCGGGGACGGCTGCAATCGTCTCGAGATTGTTCACGGTCGTCGGGCAGCCAAAAGCGCCGGCGTTCGCGGGGAAAGGCGGCTTCATTCGCGGCTCGCCGCGACGACCTTCGATCGAGTTCAGCATCGAGGTCTCTTCGCCACAAATGTAAGCGCCTGCCCCCGAGTGAACGTGGACGTCGACGGCGTAGTCTTTGCCAAACGGCGAGCGGCCTAGATATCCCCTCGATCGGGCCTCCTGGATCGCGCCTTCGAGCCGGGCCTTTGACAGATGCAGCTCGTCGCGAACGTAGATGTAAGCAACGTGCGCACCGATGCCGTAGCAGGCGATGATGGACCCTTCGATGCAAGCGTGCGGGTTACGCTCCATGATCGTGCGGTCTTTGTGCGTCCCGGGCTCGCCCTCATCGGCATTCACGACCAGGTAATGCGGCTTGGCGCCCTGCGTCTTCGGCATGAAACTCCATTTCACGCCCATCGGAAATCCAGCCCCACCCCGGCCGCGAAGGTTTGCTTTTTTTGCTTCGTCGACGACCTGCTCACGCGTCATCGTCGTCAAGACGCGGCGTGCGATTTGATACCCGCCGAGATCCCGCTCGTAGACGCCGAGCGTCCACCCCTCCGGCTTCGCGTAAGTGCGCGTCAGATAGTCCGTCCGTTTGATCATGAGTTAGCTCTCCAAGAGCTTCTTCAGGATTTCGTCCACGCGCTCCGGTACCAGGTTCTCGTGGTAATCGCGATCGATCTGCATCATGGGGGCTGTCCCGCAACTGGCGAGGCACTCGGCCGTCCGAAGCGTCACCTTGCCGTCCGAAGTCGTCTCGCCGACGTGGATGCCGAGGCGCTTCTCGCAATGGGCGATGAGGTCCTGGGCGCCGCGAAGTGCGCAGGGGAGTGTCCGGCACACCCAAACCTGGTGCTTGCCGACGGGCCGCTGGTTGAAGAGCGTGTAAAACGTGACCACGCCTTCGACGTGCGCCGTCGGCAGGTCGAGGCGCTTCGACACGAACTCGATGACCTCGGAACTGACGTACCCCTCTTGGTCTTGGCAGAGATGAAGAAGCGGGAGCGTGGCGGCCATCTTGGTCGGATAGCGCTCGAGAATCTCCTTGAGCTTGCGCTCGCGTTCAGGGCTCAGAGCGAAGGGCATGCGCATTCCTTGCGGGCGGTCCTTAGCGAAGTCGTTGCGCGGGGTCGACACCGAATCGCGCGAAAACAGTGCTAAAAGGTGCACGAACCGCCGAAAAACAGGCCCGACGCTAGTGGGGAGCCCGCTCGCGTGTCAAGGGACGTGTCCGGGCGCGGTCGACGAATGGCACGCACCCGTCCGGCGCCCGAACATTATTCCTTGGGTGAAACGCGAGCGAACCGCTATCATCGGGCAGCGCGTTGCAAGGGCGCGATGAGGACGGCTCATTCGGGTTTGGCCGCGGAACCGAAGCTTGCCGCCGGCCATGTTACGGAGGTGCGGAGTGTTCTGTCCGAACTGTGGCACCCAAAATCCGGATGCCGCTCAGGCGTGCTCGAAGTGCGGCTTTCATCTGAAGGGCGTTGCCGCACCGAAATTCAAGGGCACCATGCTGATGATGAACCAGCCCTCGGCGCCGGGCGGGTCCGCGCCGGCGCCACTGCGCCCCGCAGCTTGGGGGCCGCGCGGTCCATCCGAACCGTTGACCGGGGCGGGCGGCTCCCGCATGCCGAGCAAGCTGAAAGGCACCATGGTCGGAGTCGCCCCGATGGCGGGGCCGATGGACCGCCGAGCGAATCCGGCGGCCGTGGCGGTTCCTCCTGCGGCTTCGCCGTCACCGTCCGCCGGCGCCCCGCCGACCCCCGTGCCGCCGATGGCAAGCTCGCCTAAGGAGTACGGTTCGTCGTTTTCGCCTCCCGTGCCACAGCCGGGGGTCAACCCGCTCGGGGGTACCGTCGCGGCGGACGGGCGTGCGTTTGCCGCCGGGTTCGGCGCGCCTGGTGGGGCGTCGCACCCTCATTTCGGAGCGCCGGCCCCGCATGGAACGGCCCTCATGCCCGTACCCGGCGGCGGCGCATCTGCTTACACGCCGTTTGGGCCTTCAGGCGGGCCGCCGGCCCCCGCTCCCGCCCCTTACGGATCGGCGCCGCAGCAAGCCGGCCCGGGCACCAGCCCGTACATGGTTCCCCCCAACCCATTTGGTGGGCCGCCCGCTGGATACGGTGCCCCGTCGCCGTACGGAGCGCCCATCGGTACACCCCAACCTTCGATGCCGTACGGGCAGGGGCAGGCGGCTGGTGCCCTTTTCCGTCCTCAGGGGGCGTCGTCGGGATCTCCCCGGCGCCGGAATCCATGGTTGACACTCCTCTTGCCGCTTGCCGTTGTTTTTGGAGGGGTCGCCGTCAGCGTCATCCTGTCCATGCTGGTGGGTCCTTCAGTTGCGTTCGTCGGTACCCTGGGCATTCTCGGTGGGGCCGCGTGGTCGATTGTCCTCGGCATTCAAATGGCGAATGAGCTGAAGACCGTCACGGGAAGCCGTGACTTTTCGTGGTGGCCGATCCTCGTCCCCTTCTACAACTGTTACTGGCTCTGGATTCTCGTGCCGCAGGAGGTGGCCAAAGCCAAACAAATGCTCGCGGTTCAAAGCCCGCCGCAACCGATTGCGCTCTACATTTTTCTATGGCACTTCGCGTTGGCAACCGATCTGAACGACTTGGCGCACCCCTGATCCGCCCGCTGGCCAAACACCGAGCGCGAGACCTCGATGGTCCGCCGGTAGAAGCGGGCCCGTGCGTTCGTACGTCGAAAGAGCCGGACCTCGGCCGGTGCGCCGAGTCGTCACGACATCGTGATCGCCACGGCGAGGAGCGGCCGTGGGGTGCTGGGTGATCGTTCCCCAAGCGCGCTCGGTATTTACACGTTGAAGCGAAAATGCATGACGTCGCCGTCGCGGACCACGTAATCCTTACCTTCGATTCCAAGCTTTCCGGCTTCTCGGGCCTTCGACTCGCCGCCGAGCTGAACGAAATCCTCCCACCAAATCACCTCGGCCTTGATAAAGCCCTTCTCGAAGTCCGTGTGGATGACGCCTGCCGCTTGAGGTGCTCTGGCGCCTTTCTTTACGGTCCAAGCCCGAACTTCCTGCTTGCCTGCCGTAAAGAATGTAATCAGGCCGAGCAGCCCGTACGCTGCGCGGATGATGGCGTGCAAGCCAGGCTCCTTGAGTCCCGCGCTCGCGAGAAACTCGGGCCGATCGGCCGGGTCGAGCTCGGCGATCTGGGCTTCGAGGGCCGCGCAGATCGCGACGACGGCGGCGTGCTCGGCATCGCCATGCTTCTTGATGGCCCTATAGTGAGAGTTTCCGGCGAGGTTGACGAGCGAGGCTTCGTCGACGTTCGCCACGTAAAACGCCGGCTTGTCTGTCAGAAGGTGCATCTCGCGGATGATGGCGAGGGCCTCTGCGGACTCCGCAGCGGCGAAGGTGCGCGCCGGCCTGCTCCCGTCGAGGTGCTTGGCCAACGCATCGCACACTTCGACGGCCAGCTTCTCGATCGCGCTGCCGGTCTTCAGAAGCTTGCGAGCGCGCTCGGCGCGCTTGGCGACGGTTTCGAGATCTTTCAGGCATAGCTCGGTCGTCACGGTCGCGATGTCGGCGACCGGATCGACCCTGTTTTCGACGTGAACGACGTTCGGATCGTCGAAGCAACGGGTGACCTGAACGATGGCGTCCACTTCTCGAATGTGGGCGAGAAACTGGTTGCCCAGGCCTTCCCCCTTGTGGGCCCCCCGGACGAGGCCGGCGATGTCCACGAAGTCGATCGTGGCAGGTAGGATGCGCTCGGCGTGAACGACGCCGTCGAGCGCCCCGAGGCGGGGGTCGGGAACGTTCACGACGCCGACGTTCGGCTCGATCGTGCAAAACGGATAATTGGCCGCCTCGGCCTTGGCCGAGGAGAGGGCATTGAAAAGGGTCGATTTGCCGACGTTCGGCAGCCCTACGATTCCTACAGTGAGACCCATGAGCGCGTAACCGGTGCTTCGAAGTTGGGAGTTTTCGACGAGGGCCCCGCCCCCGAGGAATCGACTGTCCGCGGGGTGGCCATTTCTTGTAGCGCGCTGTGAACGCGGCCCTGTTTCACCCCGCCGCGGGGGGCAGCCGAGGCAGCTATCACGATCGATCTCCGCTCGCAACCTCCCGCATGCGCCGCCCATCGCAGGGACGTCGCCGCGCTGGCCCCGGAATCTTCGCCCGTGCGGTCGGCGCGGCGCCAGAGCGGACGAGAAGGCATCGACGGACAGAAAGCCGATCTTTGAACGGCGCAGCCGGGGCCCTTGGATGCCGCGCTATGCTTGCGCATGTGAACGGTCGACCGGTCGGCGCGGCACACGGCGGGAGCGTCCTCGCGGGGCGAATCATCGCGCTCTGCGTGACGGGCAGCATTGCGGCTTACAAGGCGGCGGAGGTAGCGCGTCTCCTCGTCACGTCGGGTGCCCGTGTCATTCCGGTCATGAGCGCGTCGGCGGCTCGATTTCTTGGCCCGATGACACTCACGGGACTTTGCGGTGAGCGCGCATCCACGGACATGTGGGATCCGTCGTTTGCAGGAGAGCGCCACGTTTCGCTTTCGGCTGAAGCGGACGGTGTCGTGATTGCGCCGGCGACCGCCGATGTGCTCTCTCGGCTGGCGCACGGTCGGGCCGACGATCTTGTCACGGCCCTGGCTCTGTGCGCCCGAGGCGGCATCGTCGCCGCCCCCGCTATGCATCCGCGCATGTGGCAGCATCCCGCCACCCAGCGCAACGTCGAAGAGCTCGCAAGGCAGGGGCGCGTACAACTCGTCGGACCGGTGCTTGGCGAAGTGGCCTCCGGCGACGTGGGGCTTGGACGAATGGCCGAACCGGCCGCCATCGTAGCCGCCATTGCGGCCGCGCTCTCGCCCCAAGATCTCGTCGAGCTGCGCCTCGTCGTCACGGCTGGGCCGACGCTCGAGGACGTCGATCCGGTGCGCTTTCTCGGCAACCGATCGAGCGGTCGCATGGGGTTCGCGGTCGCGGCGCGAGCAGCACAGCGTGGCGCCGACGTGACGCTCATCGCCGGTCCCGTGGAGCTTCCGACGCCGCCCGGGGTGCGCCGCATCGACGTGCGTGGAGCGATGGCCATGCGGGCCGCACTGTGGCGTGCGCTTGGCGACGACCTCTCGCGCGCGGACGCCTTGGTGATGGCGGCCGCAGTCTCGGATTATCGCCCCGCCGAAGTGAGCCCGGTCAAGATCAAGAAGTCCGCCGACAGGGTGAGCTTCGATCTCGTCAAGAACCCCGACATCTTGGCCGAGGTGGGCTTGCGGCGGGTGGGGAACCGCCCTGTTCTCGTCGGTTTTGCCGTCGAGACCGCGGGGGAGGATGGGCTCGTTACGTACGCCAGGAGAAAGCTCGTCGAGAAGCGCCTCGATTTCGTGGTGGCGAATGACGCTGCCGATTCGTTCGGCAAAGGGGACAACCGGGGTGTCTTCGTCGGGCAGGACGAGGTCGAGGCGTTCTCGCTCCGGCCGAAGTCGGACGTCGCCGATGCGTTGCTCGAACGCGTTCGACTGTTGGCAAAGTCGTTTTGGGCGATTGGAGGGATCGAACGATGCGAGTGACGATTAACGGCACGGATCGCGAGGTGCCGGACACGCTGACCGTTCGTGCGTTGGTTGAGCACTTGGGCCTGACCGACGGGCCTGTGGCCGTCGAGATTAACCGGGCCATTGTGCCCAGATCGAACCACGCAGGGCGGATCGTGGCCCCCGGCGACGTCATCGAGATCGTTCACTTCGTCGGCGGCGGCTGAAAAGTCATGCGGTTTCGGCAGACGCATGCTGGGCCGCCCGTCTGTCCAGGGCCTGAGGGCTCGCTCCCGGAGGCGGCGAGGCTGTGGCTGTCACCCGAGCCCGAGAGAAGGCCTCGTCGCGGAGGCGGGCCCCATGCTCTGCTAATGTGAAACCTTCATGATGCCGCCCGGCTTGTCGCGCCAATTCGTACGTGCACTCTACGACCGTCCCCTCTTCACGCTGCTTGACGAAGCGCGCGCGGTGCACCGCGCCCACCACGCCGATCAGGAGGTTCAGCTCTGCACGCTTCTCAGCGTGAAGACCGGCGGCTGCCCCGAAGATTGCGCCTACTGCCCGCAATCGAGCCACCACCAGACCGAAACGACTTCGGAGAAGATGCTCGACGTCGAGGAAGTGCTCGCGGCGGCGGCACGCGCGCGCGCCCAAGGGTCCTCTCGCTTTTGCATGGGCGCTGCCTGGCGCGAAGTAAAAGACGGCCCGGCTTTCGATCGGGTGCTCGCCATGGTCAAAGGCGTCAAGGCCTTGGGGCTCGAGGCGTGTGCAACTCTCGGTATGTTGAGCGAGAGCCAGGCCGGACGCCTCAAAGAGGCCGGGCTCGACGCCTATAACCATAACCTCGATACGAGTCGTGAGCATTATCGCTCGATCATCACGACGCGGACGTACGACGATCGACTGCGCACGCTCGCCAACGTCCGAGCGGCGGGCCTGACTGTCTGCTCGGGCGGGATCATCGGTATGGGCGAGAGCGTCGACGATCGCTGCGAGATGCTCCGGACTCTCGCGAACCTCGACCCGCAGCCCGAGAGCGTCCCCATTAATGCGCTCGTTCGCGCGCACGGTACGCCCCTCGATCAGCGGCCTCCGGTCGATCCACTCGACCTCGTGCGCATGGTTGCCTGCGCTCGCATCCTCATGCCGAGGTCGCGGGTTCGTTTGAGCGCTGGCCGAACGGAGCTGACGCGAGAGGCTCAGCTCTTGGCGATGTATGCAGGGGCCAACTCGATCTTCTATGGAGACAAGCTGCTGACGACGCCCAATCCAAACGCCGATGACGATCGCGCTCTGCTGCGAGATGCCGGGTTGCGCCCGGCGATTTCGTGAGGAAATCTGGGCGTCTGCGCGGGCTACTCGAACGAGAGTCCGACGCGCTTCAGTGTACTGACGGTGAAGGTCCGGATGATGCGCCCGCCGCGGACGATGTTGATCTCTCGGACCCGCTCGGTCGCGTAGGCGGCTGGTGGGTGGGGCGGCCCGAACCGTGCGTCGGTTACCCAGAGGATCGAGTCGGCCATGCGCCACCGCGAGCGCGGCCACCAACCGTCGAAGTCGTCAGGGATGGGCGTATCGCAGCCGACGGCGATGTCGCCTCGAAGAGCGGCTTCGAGCTGGGCGCAGATGACCCAGTGTGGCCCGACGACGATGACGTCGCTGCGTGTCGAGAGCGGGGTGATGGCCGCAGCGGCTTCTCTTCGGACGGCCTGAATGACCTGGGGCCACCCGTAGAGTTCGTTGGTCAAGTCCAGACGAACGTCGGCCGTCCGGGGTGCGAGACGAACTGCGTCCGGAACGAGAACCCATAGGTGGACAATCGCCACGATCGCGGCGCCCAGCGCGGTCGCCCAGAGAACCAGCCGTCGCGATGGGCCCCCCTTCGCCCGCGCGGCTGCGGGCACGAGCGACAGGAAGGCAGGCGCAAGCCAGTGCGGTTCTGCGACGGAGCTCCATAGACACAGCGGCACGAGGACCGCGGCCGGCAAGGCGAATGAAGCGAAGAGAAGTACACCGACGGCATCTTTGAACCGGTTTCGCCACGCCGTTCGGGCGGCCTGGGCCGCTAGTACGGCGACGAGAGGCGATAGATAGAAGAGCTGGCCGCCGACGAGGGCCGCGGCATTGCGCAGAGAGAAGTGCGCGGCGGACTGGGTATCGATCCATCGATGGCGAAGGAGGGGCCATTTGGTATGGGCCTCGAAAAGGACGACGGGGAGCACCACCACCATGCCGATTGCGAGACCGAGCCACGGCGCAGGAGTCTTGGCGTGCGCTCTCGCAGGGCGTGAGACATAGGACGCAGCGAGTGAAACGAAGAGAAGGGCGCCGGACACCTTCGCGACGACGGAGACCCCGGCAAGAAGTCCCGCGAAGACGAGCGAGACGAAGGCCTGAGCCGACTGGGGAGGCGACCGGAGTCCCCGGGAGGCGAAGGCGATCGCGCCGATCCATGCGAGGGCAAGCGGAAGGTCCGGCGTCATCGCGAACAGTCCGATCGCGACTTCGGGAACGGTTGCAACCACCAAGCCTGCGGTGAAGGCGCGATCCCGTCCGGCACCCGATGCCCGGCAGGCGGCGACGATGGCCCAAGGGACGAGCGGTCCCACGAGCGAAGTGGCGACGTGTGCCTGCTCCGGCGTTGGAGCGCTGCCGCCGCCCAAAAGCCGCGCGATGACGCCGATGAGCCCCGGATGGTCCAGATAGGCCGCGAAGGGGTGAAGCGCGTAGCAGGCGTAAAGCGCCTCCGCGTCGCCGAAGCCGACGCGCGTGGCAGCGTACAGATGGACGGCCGTGAGAGCGAATGTCACGCTCGCCAGTGCCCAGAACTCGGGCGACGCGTCAGCGGGGGAGCGGGTGGTCGTCATGGCTTAAGCGCCGGGGAGAGCCAGCCATGGTTCGAGTATCGCCGCCACGGCGGCGGACGGGCGGCGCTCCGGTCCGAAGCTCGCGTCGACTTCTGAGCAGGCGGCCGCGAAGAACGTGCGCCGGTCGAGTGCGTCCTCGAGCGCGGCGGCGATCGGGCCGGGGCGAGCGTCACGCTGGATCAGCTCTGCAAAAACCCGCCGCCCGAGAAGGACGTTCGGCAAGGCAAGGTGGGCGGTGCGTACGAAGAGCCTGGCGGCAAGCTCGGTCGCCAGTCCGACCCGGTACGCAATGACGGGTGTCGCTCGCGCGAGCGCCGCTTCGAGGGACGCCGTACCCGACGCACAGAGCGACGCGTCGAACGCCCGAAGGACTCGGATCGCCCCCAGGCTCGGGTCCACATCGAACGTCGGGACGCGGCGTGCGGTGCAGATGGCCTTCAGCCAATCGTGCGTGCGCGCATCCAAGCTCGGCGCCACGAGAACGCGCGCATCGACGCTGGCCCGCTCCGATCGGACCCGTTCGTACGCCTCCAGCATCGGAACGAGCAAGCGACGCACTTCGTGTGGCCGGCTACCCGGCATCAGTGCGACGGCCGATGCGTAAGGAGTCATCGAGATCGCCTGTCGCGCGTTTGCACGATCGAGAGCCTCCGCCTCGAAGACCGGATGCCCCACGTAAGACGCGTCGACGCCATGGGCTCTCCAAATGCGCTCTTCGAACGGCAGCACGACCGCCATTCGGTCGACTCGCGGTCCGAGGGTAGCTGCGCGGTGAGGTCGCCAGGCCCATACCTGGGGCGCGATGTACCAAAGGACGCGAACCCCGTCGGCGTGCAGCCTGCGCGCGAGCCGCGCATTGAACTCGGTGTAGTTGACGAGCAGTGCGGCCCGGGGCCGAAAGCTTCGCGCGGCACGCACGACCGAGCGAAACGCCCTCGCAATCGGCCACATGCGCGCACCGGCTTCGCCGATTCCGAGCGCCGTCAGCGAGCGGAGGTCTTCCACGAGTTCAACGCCATGGTTCGCCAGTGCGGCGCCGCCGAGCCCGAAAGCACTGACGCCGCTCAGCAGGCTGACGACGCCCGCCGCCGCACGATCGCCCGATGCCTCGCCAGCGACGACGAGCAAAGACGTCACGGAGGATCCCCGCGGAGCACGCTGAGGATGGCTTCACCATCGAGCTCCACGCGGAAAGCCCCTATGCCAGGGACGCGTGAGATGTCCTCGAGAGTCGATACGTCGGCCTCCACGATTCCTTGCAGGCAGTGACCGGGCAGAACGACCTGCTCGTCCAACCCCCGGGCTGCGGCCTGGGCCCTCCTCCACCCGAGGAGTTTGGCCTTTTTCGCCCGACGTGAGTTGAGAAGGACTGCGGACGGCCTCTCCGGTCGAAGGATGGCCCACTCATCTTCGGGGATGGTGTCGCCAGCGTGCGAGATTGCGTCGAGGACGGCTCCCGCAAATTCCCAAGCCCCCGGGATCGCCTTCAAGCCGCGAATTCCGAGGACTTGCGCCGGCGTCTCAGGTCGTGAACGCGAAAGGGCGAGCAGCGCCTCTGGCGGGGCGACCCGATAAACGGGCACGTCGAGCATCATGGCGTGGCGTTCCCGAGCGTCGAAGACCGATCGAAGGACAGCGAGCTCTCGTACGGAGAGGCGGTCAGCACCCCTGATGCGCAGATACCCGGGCCCGTTCCTTTGCTGTTGGGCGGAGAATGCGCATGAAATGCGATAGTTCGTCTCCTCGATCACGGCTTCTTCGATACCGCGCGCGCGGACTTGACTCCACAAGCGCTCCTCGAGCGCCTCGAGGCATGCAACATCCTTCGATAGATAGGTCATCATGTCGGCGGTGATCGGTCGCTCCCGCCAGTCGTGGAGCTGAAGCGATTTGTCGATTGAGACCCCGAGCTCCGATGCGAGCAGGGACCCGAGGCCGATCGAGGTATGACCGAGCAGCCGCGCAGCGATCGCGGTGTCGTGCACCCGGGCGAGCAACACACCCGCATCGGCCAGGAGGCGCGCGTCGAACGCGACATCGTGGACGATCTTCATCGGGCCGGCGGCGCTGAGCACACTCGAGAGCGGGGTGATCGGCGTCGCCAGAGCATCGACGATCGCGATGGACCGACCGCCATCCCACGCCAGCTGAAGGGTGCAAGCCCGCGCGCGATACCCATGCATTCCACTGGCTTCGATGTCGAGCGCCACTTCGCCGGCTTGTCCGGCCGTGTGGGCGAGGTCGGCTGCTTCGTCGCACGTCGCTACGAGCTGCGGCGTCGCCTGCGTGAGATCCAACGGCGATCGCATGAGCGAGCTAGATGTCCGCGCGCGCGCTCGCGCTCGCTACCAGCGAACGAGTGCGCAGCCCCAATGAACGCCGGCCCCGAGCGCGAGCAGCATGCAGAGATGACCATGCTTGAGGTACCCACCACGCATTTGCTCGTCGATGAGGATTGGCAGGGTTGCCGCGCTCGTATTGCCGAACCGATCGATGTTCGACGGCAGGCGGGCGGCGGGCACGCCGAGTTCCTCGCGAACGTATTCGTTAA
>JBEKFX010000047.1:0-42675 GCA_050013115.1 Polyangiaceae bacterium | reverse complement strand
GTGCTGTTGCAAATCGTCCTCGCACAGGGCCATGTTTGCGAGAAGTCGAGCATCGTGCACCTGTTCGTAGGCGCGCCGGAATCGAACGAGCGCGCCCACGTCGTCGTGGTAGGAGAGTAACACTCGTCCTGTTTCGTAATCCGAGAGGACGCCACCGGTCAGGGTCTCGGTCAGCGGCCGTGGATTCCCAAGATCCGAAGCCTGAGCGCGGGCAGGAGATCCGAGGGCAAGGGCGGTGACAAGCGCGCCGCTGAGGGCGAACGACGGGCAGCGCATGACGAGAACAGGTCCCGCAGGCGTCATGGACCGAATTCGAGCCCGATCGCCGGAAGAACAAAAACTTGCGTCGAGCTTACGACTTCAATCGGACCCAGCCATGCGGTCGGTTTGATGGTCGCATTCTGTCCAGCATTTTCGGCCCACAAGAGCAGGCCCACCGAGAACGCCGTCGCCCCCTCGAATTGAAAGTGGAGGGCCCCCTCGAGCGTCACCGCCGGCGCCCAATAGGACTTCGCCACGCTCGAGCCGAAACCGACGTCGTGAAAGGCACCCCCGACGCCTGCAGCAACGGTCAGACGCGCCGCCGGGTTCCCCAACGTGAGCCGGGCTCTCGGCGCGAACGCTACACCGAGCTGCGGCACCGTAGCCGTTTCGGCCATGCCTCGGACCTTTCCCTTGAAGCTCAACGTATCGAAGCCTACGCCGACAAGAAGGTCCAGGCCGATGGGGTCGACGCCGTACCCGACGTACCCGAGCACACCGCCCCCGATCGGTGCAGCGGTCGAGCAGGCGGTTACACCGGACGCGGAGCAGATGTTCCCGTGGCCTCCGCCGGGCTCGAGGACAAGATGAACGAGAAACCCGCCGTAGGCTCCGAAGGACGCCTCTCCCTCATCCGATGGCTCGGCGGTCCTGCGGTGGGACCGAGAGCGCCGCTGGCGGGCCCCCACTGCATGGGCACCGTACGGCAGGCCAGTGCCCGGCGCCCCGGCGTCGATCGTGGGGGGAGCGAGAAGTTCGACGCGGACAGTTTCACCGGGGGCGACCGCAAACTGTTCGAAGCGGCGTGCCTTGGACGGCTGCGCCTGACTCACGAGGTACGCCTCGTGGGCACCGACCTCGAGATCGCCTTCCCAAGGCGTTGTGCCGCACTCCACGCCGTCGACGACGAGACGCAGAGACCGGCCCTCCCGCTCGCGAATCCGCACGTGGCCGAGAGCGACGGGCCGGGCATCGTCTGCAAAGGCCGCGCTCTGTGCGGACTGCGCACCCACCTCACCCCCCGCGAGCACGAGCGCCGTCCCCGTCATCGCGGCCATCGCGCACGATCGCCTGCTGCCCATGCGCTCAGATGACCATCCAAAGGCCAAAGCATCGTCTTGGATAAATTCGGTCGCCCTCGAGTCTACACGCCGGGCGTGTGCGAGCAGGACGGCGGGGGCCGCATCGAAGTGGCCCGGCGCATCGTACCCGACCGCCGTTCAGGTGAAACGTAAGGAGTTCGTGAAAAAGCGGGATCATCGTCATCGAGCAAGGGGACGCGCGGCGCGCATCATTTCATGTGCAGCGGGAACTCAAGTACGCTCTCCCACCGATGGGGATGAGAGCCGGTGGCGTGCCGTTGGTGCAATCGGTTGGACATGAGCTACGCGCACTGCTCTCGCCGATTACGCCCGAGATGTTCGTTCGCGACTACTGGGCCAAGAGGCCGCTATTCGTGAAGGGCTTCCGAGACAAGTACAAGGGATTCTTCGACGGGGAAACCTTCATCCGGGCGCTTTCCATTCCCGGTCCCACCCCCGACGATTTTCTCCGCGCGAGCTTCGACAAGAAGACCGGGGCACGATCGTCGGCCGCTTCGAAGGCGCCCGACGAGTGGGCGTCCCTCGCGTTCAAGGCACACGTCGAGCAGGCGGTCCCCCTCTTTAAGGCGGGAGCCACGCTCTGCGTCACGCAGATTGAGACGCGCGTGCCGAGCCTCGCCCCCTTTCTCGCCGCCATCAAACGCCAGCTCGGCTACCCTGGCAAGGTCTGCTTCAACGCATACCTGTCGCCACCCGAAGCCGGGTTCAATTGGCACTTCGACGGCAGGATCGCGAGCACCCTCCAAATCGAGGGGACTAAGCGATGGCGGTTTTCCAATCGCGCCGCGGTCGCCTGGCCGCGCACGAATGGAGCCCTCCGGGCAGACGGGACCGGTGAGTACACCGACGCCAAACAGGGCAGCCAGGGCACCGAACGCATCGCGTTCGACGAGAGCGACGTAACCGAGGTACTCCTCGAGCCGGGTGATCTGCTCATCCTGCCCGCTGGCGCATGGCACGACGCCCAAGGCGGTGCCACCGGCTCGCTCGCGCTAAACCTCTCGTTCACGGCCATTTCGTACACACTCCTCGTGCGAAATCTGCTCGACGCGGTGCTGAGTGCACGACCGGATTGGCGGGCTCCTTCGCCGGTGCTCCCGCTGCCGGGCGGCGCACCGGGCGAGGTGGATCCAGAAGGCGTCGCGTCGATCACGGCCCAGCTCGGTGCCGCGGCCGATGCGCTGCGGGCGCTTGCGGGCGACAGCGCCGCCGTGGTCCGCCTGTGGGGGTCGTTCGTGCAGAACCCGAACCCGGGCTCGCCGGCACCACCCGCGCCCGCCATCGCGACAGCGCCAGTCGTTGCCGATCAACGCCTGCGGATTCGCGCCGACGGCAACATTTACGCGATGCTCGCCGAGGGCGGCTCGCGCCTCTGCGTTTCCGTGGGAACGAGCCGGGGAGTCGAGGTCGAGGGCGAAGCCGTACGATTCGTCCAGCGCATGCTGGCGGAAAAGGAGTTCGTCGCACGCGATTGCCTCGGATGGAACGAGGGAGGCCGCCCCTGGGCCTGGAGCGAAGTCGAGCCACTGCTCAACACGTTGAAGCGCGATGGGTTGATCGAGGATGCGCTGGCCGGCCCCTGAAATCCGATCCTCGGCGCCTGGCTGGCGATTCGCGAGGCCCGTCGGCCGCGCGATCAACCGGTTGCGCGAGGCAACGACCGCAAGTACGCGAGTGTCTGCGCGTCGTCCGGTTTCAATTCCAAGGCCCTGCAAAACGCACGCTCGGCTCCGACCAAGTCGCCGTCTTGGATGAGCCGGTAGAGCCCGACGGTTCGGTGATTCACTGCGTCGTTCGGCGCCAGCGCCGCAATGCGTTCGGCCGTCCGTGCCGCCTCGTCGAGCAGGCCCAACTTGTGGAGCTCTGCGCGTCGAAAGTTCAGCCGATCCACGTCGTCTGGATCGACGGCAAGCTCCTGGTCCAGGATACCAAGGTAGAATCGGCTCTTCTCGAGCGTTCGAGAGTCCTCTTGGGGCAGGGTGTGGTCGATGGTCAATTGGCTGGTGCGAATTCGCACATCGTTCGCCAGGATGCTCGCGTCGATCGTCTCATGTACACGCCCGCGATACCGATGTTTCGGGTCGTTCGGGAAAAGGCGGACCGCGTAGTCGACGAGCACCTCGGCGGCGGGCGAGGGACGCAGGTTTCGCCGCTGCACGACGTACGCGGCCGGCTCGCCGAAGCGCGACAGCGCGCGAAGCACCGCTCGCGCCCCCGCCGTCAACGTCTCGTCTGCGTCGAGAACGAAAACCCAATCGCCGGTGGCTTGCGCAATCGACAGGTTGCGTGCACCGGCAAAATCGGGCACGCGGAAATCGAAGTGCGACAGCTTGGCGCCGAATCGCGATGCGATCGACAACGTATCGTCCGTCGAACCGGTGTCGACGACGACGACCTCGTCGACGACCTCCGAGACGGACGCCAGGCACGCGCCGAGGCGGGCTCCTTCGTTCTTCACAATCATGCAGAGGCTGATAACTGCCGTCATTCGCGTCCGGTCAAACCGGCTGACCTCCAAGGAGACCGAGCAAGCGCTCACCCCGATGGGGCGCGACGAAGCCCTGCGCGGCGAGCGCCTTCGCCCGCGCGACGAAGAGCGAGCTGTCCTCCCGTCGGCCGAGAGCGCTGGCCGCAACGGCCGCCAGGGTCCACCCGTCGGGCTTGTCGTCGAGCAGAGGCTTGATGCGAGAAAGCGCCTCCGCAAGCTTGCCAAGGGCGATGAGAGACTCCGCGCGCCCGAGGAGGGGCTCGCGCTCGGCGGGACGAAGCTCGATGGCCCCCTCGAACGCCCGCAGGGCCTCGGCGGGATTCTCGAGCTGCAGCTGGACCGTGCCGAGCCGTGTCATGCCCCCCCACGAACTCGCCCCGCAAACGAAGGCCTGCGCGAAGATCTGGCCCGAGAAGCCGAGGCAGCGGCGATACCCCTCCCGCGCTTGCCGCAGCGCCTCGGCTCGCGCAGCGGCGTCCGTGGCGTAGCGCCCTTCGAGCTCCCACGCGTAGGCTTCGATGAAGGCAAGGTCAGGATTGTCGGCCTCGTGCTGGCGAATGAGTCGGACGGTCTCGCGCATCTCGACGAACTGGCGCGTCGGGATGAGCATGTAGGCGCGCGCGAGCGCGAGCCGGTGGAAGGAAACATCGATCTTCTTGGCCGCCTTCACACGTGCCCAACCGCGCTCGGCTGCTTCGAACGCTTCTTGCGGTCGATGTCCGCGCAGATAATCGTGCGCGAGATACCCGTACGCGATGATGTCGTCCGGGTCTCGCTCGAGTCGCGCCTCGAGCATGCGAATGTTGCGATCAACTTTCTGCTTGCCGGCGACGACCTCGTTGGTCGCCCCCAAGTGGATGATATCAACGTAGAAACCAAGGATTCGGCCGTTTCGGCGCCGAAGCCAAGGCGTGACGTTTTCGTGGATGGCGTCGACGTACGCGAGGTCCTTCGTCCGGCGAAGCAACCTGGGGACGAGCTGGGGGTTGCCGAAGCGGGCACGACCCGAAACGACGTCTTCGGGCGCGGCGTCCACGCTGGAGGCGTCGTGTAGCGGGAGCATTCCGCACTCGAATCGCCCCCGGGCCACGGCGTCCCGGAGCCGCGTTGCCGCCCCCGGGCCAAGCCGTTCGTCGGCGTCGAGCACGAGCACCCAGTCGCCGGTCGCGTGGCGCAAGGCTTCGTTGCGCGCCGCCGCGAAATCGTTGATCCACGTGAAATCGAACACCCGGGCTCCGGCCTCGACTGCGATTTGCTTCGTCGCGTCGCGACTACCCGTGTCGACGACGATGACTTCGTCGACCGCCCCCCGTACCGAAGCCAGGCAGCCGGGGAGCATCGCTTCCTCGTCGCGCGCGATCAGACAAAGGCTAATTCGCGGCATGGAGCTCCGAAACGCCAGCTGCCAATCCGATGACAGCCGCGGCGGGGTTTTGACGCCTCTACTTTTGCCCCGCCGCGAGCTCCGCGACGGCGGTCGCCCAAGCATCGCGCAGGGGGGTCAGAATGCGAACGAGGTCCTCGATTTTCTTCGGCTCCTGCTCGATGTTCGCTTTGACCAGATGATTCATGCAAAAGATGTAAAGCGGTTGAAGGTGCGCGCAGAGCTGGGCATTGTGTGACGGGTCGAGCGTCGCCAAAAGTTGCGCAAGGATAGCGTGAGCGCGACTGATTCGCTCGCCCGACCGCTTTCGGTCTTTG
The DNA here is from genome assembly GCA_050013115.1 of Polyangiaceae bacterium. GTDB lineage: Bacteria > Myxococcota_A > Polyangia > Polyangiales > Polyangiaceae > Palsa-1150. The sequence goes on along the minus strand of JBEKFX010000047.1, from coordinate 37,122 downwards.
GCCGTCATGGCCACCTGCGCCTCGCGGAGAAAGCGGAGAAGGCCGTCGTAAAGCATGACGAGGAGATTGCCCGGGCTCGCCGTCGTGACCTTGACGGCGCCGTAACGCGCCATAGCCGTCTGCGTCGGAAGATTCATATCGATGACCTCATAAAACGCTGCTGCTGCTGCTGCTGCTACTGCTGCTCGTGCCGCTCATGTCGTTGAGCGCAGTGGACATTTGCTTGTACTGTGCCAGCATCGTGTTCATCTGGGTGAACTCGTTCTGGAGCTGCGTCTGGTAGGCGGCAATGACCGCTTGCTCATTCGTGATGTTCGAACCAATCGCCGTGGATCGCGTGCTGAAGCCGTTGACCTCGGCTTGAATCGAACCCGAGGTCGGGTCGGTCGCGGAATTGATGATCGCCGTCAACTGGCCCATGGCGCCGGTCGTTCCGGTCGCCGCATTCGAGACGAACAGGCTCTGGACGCCGCTCGGATCGGCCTGCACGGCGGTATTGAACGTGCTTTGGTCGAACGACAGCGTCCCGTCGGTGTTGAGCGAAATACCGACGCTCGCCAGCGTCGTATAGGCGCCCGTCGTTCCAGGCACTTGGGCGGCAATCACCTGCCCGAGCTGATCGAGCGATGAATTGACTGCGTTGTCCCCTTGGAGCAAAGAGTTCGACGCCGCCGTCGACCCGTAGCCCGCCGTCGTGTGCCCGCTCGAGACGACCGCGTTGTAGGCCGTCACGAAAGATTGCACTTGCGAGTCGAGGGTCGACGAATCGCTCGCGATATTGATGGTTGCCGGCGCCGTCGTCGGCTGGGTGACGGCGAAGGTGACGCCCGGGATGGCATTCGCCACTTGATTCGATGAGCTCGTGACCGGCAGCCCGTCGACGGTCAAGTTCGCATCTTGCGCCTTCTGAATGGTGTTCGAGGTCTTCGAGAGCCCGAGGGTATAGCCGCTTCCCGACAGCCCCGACTCGTTGAAGGTAATTGCATTCGAGGCGCCCGTGTTCTCCCCCGAGACGAGCAGATGGTATTGCGAACCGTCGTACATGATCGAGGCTTGCAAGGGGAGGCCTGAGGACGAGATCGCGCTCGCGATGGAGGTGAGCGAGTCAGTCGCAGACACCTGGATGTTCGCGGAGCTACCGCCGCACGACAAGGCCAGCGTACCGCTCAAGCCGAGGGCAGCCGTCGTGGAAGCCGCGCCATTCGAAATCGTTTGCTGCGACGCAGCGACCGAAGAGACCGCGACGGTCCATTGACCGGCCGCGGGTTGCCCGCTCGCCGTGGCGACCACGGATGGATCGCTCGAGGTGGCCGTCATTCCACCAAAGGTCGTCGGATCGGAGAGCGCCGTTGCAGCGCTCGACAGCGCCGACATCGTGCTCGAAAAGTTCGAAATAGACGTCGACGCCGACTGGATGTTCGTCTGCTCCGTTTGCAGCGCCGTCAGGGGCTGCGACTCCAGCGAGACGAGGCTCGTCACGAGGGTGCTCGTATCGATCCCGCCGAACCCGAGTGCTGCAAGATTGCTTTGAACGGTCATGGCGCTTCCATGGGTCGTGAAATGCTTGTTGGCTCAGTCGATGAAAGAGGAGGCGCGGCGCGAACAATGGCCCTCATTTGGACATTGTCCGCGTCGCGCCATTCCGGTTTTGGCGATTCGGTGGCTTCCGCGTTATTGCAACAGCTTGAGGGCGAGCTGCGGCGCCTGGTTCGCCTGCGAAAGGACAGACGCACCCGCCTGCGCGAGAACCTGTTCGCGGGCGAGGTCGGCTGTCGCGCTGGCGACGTCGACGTCCTGGATCGTGCTGAGCGCGGAGCTCAGATTCGTCTGCGTCGACGAGATCTGAGTCGATGCGTCCTGCAATCGGTCCATCGCCGCGCCGAAGCCGGCGCGGTTGTTGTCGAGCGTCTGCATCGCGCTGTCGATGCTGGTCAAGACGGTCGCGCTGGTGATGGTGATGTTCGAGATACCGAGACCGGAAGCGTCACAGCCACCGAAGCTGACGCTGATCTGGTCATTCGACGTGCCGTTGATGCCGACTTGGAAGCTCACGGTCGTCGCCGCGCCCGCGAGCAGGGTCGCGCCGTTGAACGTCGCGTCGCCGGCGACGCGGTTGATCTCGGCCAGGTCCTGGTTGAAGACAGTCGCCAGGTTGGCCGTGTCGTTGGAGCTCATCGTGCCGTTTTGGGCTTCGACGGCCAGCGACCGCATGCTCGTGAGCAAGCTGTCGATCTGGTCGGCGGAGCCGTCGGCCGTTTGCACCATGCTGATGCCGTCGTTCGCGTTCTGCCCGGCGACGGTGTACGACTGCACTTGGGCATTCATCGCCTTCGCGATGCCAAGGCCAGCCGCGTCGTCGGCCGCACTGTTGATTCGGTAACCGCTGGAGAGCTGGGTAAAGTCGCTGTTGATTGCGTTGTTCGAGGTGTTGAAATAGTTCTCAGCGTTCAGCGCGGCCGTGTTGGATTGGAGATAAAGTGCCATGGTCGGTGCTCCTTCTTGGAGTTATGGTTTGGACGCCTTCGTGGCGCCGTTGGTTCGTGTAGTGGGTAATGAACGGAGAATTGAAGAATTTCTTGAATAAGAAAAAGAACGAAAGCTAAGTTTGGGGGTCCGGGGCTGCGATGCGTGCGGACGAAGCTGCGACGGCGTCGAGAACGCGCACGATCTCTTCCGATGTGGAGAAGCTGGGGGCCGCGGCTGTCGCCGGGGCAACGGGCAAGGAGCTCCCTGCGGCATTGCGAAGACCGGCGGCGTACTCCTGCTCCGATGCCGTGTAGTAGTGCGACTGTTTGAGTGCGTGTGCGAAGCCATCAACGTCGCCGGACGCCGCCCGCGCGAAGGCCTGCGGAAACCGCGACTGAAGTACCGAGACGTAGTCGCGAGCCCCAGCCTGGAGAGATCCGTAGGCGCGAAAGCCCTGGTCGAGCGTCTCCGTGCTGCCGTCGACCACTTCGTGCGTCAGATAATGGGCAGTGGTCCCTTCCGGACTTGCACCTTTGATGCCGCCGAAGTTGTAATTGAACATCGCCGAGCCGTGCGCCGTCTCGAGCGACACCTGAGCGGCGAGGACTTCGACCGTCTTCGAAGGCGGTGCCTTGCCGGTGGCCGATTCCAGCGCTTGCGAGAGCGCGGCCCGGATGTCCGCCATCGATGTCGGTGTCCGCGTCGCATCGACCTGTCTGGCCGCAACCTGCGATGGTGCGGAGCTGACTTTGGCGACGCGCATACGGCGATCGGAGTGCAACGCCCGGGCCGACGTCAGCGCCGCGCGCCCGAGGCCCGCGTTTCACTGGCCAGCGTCACGAGGTCCTCGAGGAGCTCGAGGAGGATGCTCTCGAGCACGCGGTTGCCGAGAAGGGCGATCTGCGCCGCAACCTCGCTGCGACCGCGCGAGGTCACGCGCCGCGCGAAGCGAACGGCGATGCGGTGCTTGAGCGCCGGAATCGCCTCGACGTGGCGAGCGAGTGCGTCGGCGCCCGCTCTCGGGTCGTTTAGCGTCGCGAGCAGGGCGGAAATTTGGTCAATCGCTCTGAGGTCCGCGTTGGTGATGCGGACCTCTTTTTCGGGAGGCAGACCTGAATCGTGGCGAACGGGCTGATCGTTCATTGGACATTGGGCACGGTCGTGACGACTTTTCGATCCTCGTTTTGAAACGTGTCGATGATGCGCTGAAAGGCGTCGAAGTTTCGCGAGGCCGTCACGAGGTCAGTCATGGAGTTGACGACGTTGGCGTTCGACTGTTCGATTTGCCCGACTTCGAGCGGCCCCTGCGACGGCGTGGCTGCTCCCGATGCGGCATTGCTCGAGAGAAGGGGGCCCTCGTCATGCGTCAAGTTTCCGGGTTGTGCGAACGTCACGAGTTTGACGCGGCCTTGAACGTCGGTCCCCTGCATGACCTGGCCGGAGTCGTCGACGCGCAGGTCGTTTGCATCGCCGCTGATCTGAATCGGCTTGCCGCTTTCGTTGATGACCGTGTCGCCGTGCGCGGTGCGTAGCGTGCCGTCGATGCCGACGGCGAGTGATCCGGCGCGCGTGTAGCGCTCACCGCGCGGGGTGGATACGGCCAGGTAGGTCCCCTGCGGCATTGCGAAGTCGAGCGCGCGGCCAGTCGCCCGCAGCGGCCCGCGTGCGGTGTCGAGGGGGGTTCCGGCGACCGACGTGTAGGCGAGCCCGGGCTCGCGCAGTCCCGCGCGAGTCAGCTCTTCACGAAAGAGCGGCCGCGATCGCTGGTAGCCGTCCGTGCTCGCGTTCGCGAGGTTTTCGGCCGTCGTCTCGAGGTTCGTCGCTTGCGCGAGCGCACCACTCAGAGCCACATAAATGCCGTCGCTCACGTTATTCTCTCCCAACCGCTGCACGCAGGCGGTGAATCGCCTCGGTGTGCAGCTGTGACACGCGCGACTCGGTGATCCCGAGCACGGCGCCGATTTGCCGCAGGGTGCACCCCTCCTGGTAATAGAGGGCTAGCACCTGCACGAGTTTGGGCGGCAGCTTTCCCATCGCGGCGACGACCGCCTCGCCAAGCTCGCGCTTGGCCACTTCTTCGTCGACCGCCTGGCCCGAGCTCGAGACCTCGACGTCATCGAGATCGAGCAGCTCGAGTCGGGCCATCCCGCCGGCGGCGATTCGATCGAGCAGTGCGCGAAACGCGCGCACGTCGAGGTTCAGCGTCTTCGCAATCTCCTCCTCCTCCGGCTCGCGGCCGAAGCGATTCGAAAGATCGCGAATGGCACGGGCCACGTCGCGCGACGATCGCCGGAGGTCGCGGGTCGTCGGGTCGAGAGCGCGCAGGTAGTCGAGCATCGCACCGCGAACCCGGTAAAGCGCGTACGCCTCGAATTCGGCTTCCGGCATGCTCGGGCTGCTGCGCTGGAAGGCCTCCATCAGACCGATCCACCCGTATCCGACGAGGTCCGAAACCGTGATCGTCGACGGCACCCGGCGCGCGAGCCGCATTGCAGTCCGGCGTACGAAGGGCAAGAAGCGATCGTAGGTCGCCCGATCCATCGTTCGGCGCGCACGCGCCTCGGCTTCGACGATCGTGGCCATGGTCATACGGTCGCCGTGCTCTCGTCGGTCGGAGGGGTGAAGTGACTCGTCAAGGCGTCCACGGTCGCCGGCGCGATGTCCTCGGGAACACGTTGACCGTTGCACATGACGGAGATGGGCAATTTCGATGCCCAGGCCGAGTGAAGAATGCCCGCCGGCACGTCGGTCTCGTCGATCTTCGTGATGACGAGCGACGTCGGAGCGAGCGGGGCGAAGCGCCGGGTGATTCGGGCGGCGTCTTGGGCGCGGAGGGACGCTGGGACGCAGAGCAACACGTGCCGCTTGCGAGCGCCGATCCGCGCGCTCTTGCGCGTCGGCGCCAGCGCGGTCTCGATCCCGTCGGCCGTGGGCGGCCTCCCTGCGGTGTCGACAATGAGGACGTCGCTTCGGTTGGAATCGAGGATCGCGCGAAGCTCGTCGGCCGTGCGCGGGGTCAGGCACGGAACGCCGAGTAGCTCTGCGTAGCGGGTGAGCTGGGCGATCGCGCCAACGCGGTACGTATCGCAGGCCACGAGCACGACGCTGCGGCCGACGACGCGCGCGCGCGCCGCCAGCTTCGCGGTGGTGGTCGTTTTTCCAACGCCGCTCGGCCCGACCAGGGCGATGAGAACGGGCTCCGTCTCGATCGGCCACTCCGACACGCTCAGCATCCCCGCGAGCTCTTGCTTCACCGCCCCCGCGCCGCCCGCCTTTCTCAGCTTCCGACCGAGCGCGGCGGCGCCGCGCCCTTCGAAGCCGAGAGCCTCGAGCTGCGTCGCGATCATGTTGTTGCGGGAGGCCTTCGGCTCCGAAAGCGCTTCGACCAGCTCGCGCAGTTCGGCTATCTCGGCAGCCACTTTCGGCAGCTCGTCGCCCTTCAAAGCCAGCGTCTTGAGCGAACGAATATCCCCCTTCAGTTCTGCGCGAAGCGCCGAGATGTCGGCGGTGTGCTCGCGGGCGGCGTCGCGGTAGGCGCCTTTGGCGAATGGTCCGTCACTGTCGGTGCGCGACTCGGCCGCCAGAGGTTCGCGCGCGAGTGCCGCGATTTCGACGTCCGAGCCTCCGAGCAATCCACCGAGGCCCGGACGCCGGACCGTCCTCGTCGTCAGGATGACGGCCTCGGGACCGAGCACCTCGATGGCGCAACGCCTCGCATCGGCGAGGGTGCGGCCACGAAAGACTTGAGCGCTCATCAATTGGATAACCTCCAGAAAAGGCAGTGAGCTAGTTCAGAGAGAGCCGTTCGACGACGCGCAGCGGAACGCTGGCGTCGATCTCACGAAATGAAGCGACCGGAACGCCGGGGAGCTTGCGCTCGAAGATCGCGCGCACATAGCGGCGCAAATCGGGCGGCGTGACGATGCAGGGCGCCCCCATTCCTGCGGCCTTCGCGGCCGCCTTTTCGGCGCAGCCGACCAGGCTGCGGAGCATGTCCGGGTCGAGCGCGCCGCCGGCGCCCGACGCGATGTCGCGGAGCGATTTGCGGAGGAGCTCTTCGAGGCGCGGATCGAGCGTCAATGCGATGACGCTCCCGTCCTGACCCCGCAAGCGCGACGTGATGGTTGCGGCCATCCTTTCGCGAACGAGCTCGGTCAATTGCTCGGGGTCCTTGGTCTGCGCGGCGAGCTCTCCGAGCGCTTCGAGGATGGTGCGCATGTCCCGGATGGACACGCCTTCTCGAACCAGATTGCGAAGCAGCCGCACCACGTCTCCAAGTGGGAGCAAGTTCGGAACCACGTCGTCGACGAGCTTCGGCGTGGTCTTCGCGAGGAGGTCGAGCAGGTGCTGCACCTCCTGCCGGCCGAGCAGCTTGTGGGCGTGGACCCGCAATAGCTCCCCGAGGTGCGTGGCGATGATGCTTGCGTGGTCGACGACCATGTATCCGAGCGCCTCGGCGAGCTCCTTGTCGCGGGGGGCGATCCACGTCGCGGGCATCCCGAACGTCGGATCGGTCGTGCGCTCCCCCTCGATGGGCGCGGCGGCATTCGCAGGATGGATCGCCAGCAGCTTGCCGGCCTTGCACGCCCCGGCGCCGATCTCGTTGCCAAGGGCAAGCACGCGATATCCGCCAGGCGACAGCTGAAGGTTGTCGCTCACGTGGACCGGCGGGACGACGATTCCGAGATCGCGAGCAAACTGCTGCCGAAGCATCGCCATACGCTCGAGCAGCGTTCCGCCTCGGCTCACTTCGACGACGGAGACGAGCTCGTAGCCGACTTCGAGCGCCAGCAGATCGAGCGCCAGGGAGGCGTCGATTTCCTCGCCGGCGCTCTTCTTTTTCTCGGCCTGGCGCTCGGTCGTAGGCGTCGCCGGACCGGGCGCCGCCTTTTCCGTCTTTCTCGTCAAAAAGACGAGTGCGCCGGCAAGCGCCCAGCAAGGCACGATGGGCATGCCCGGCATGATGCCAAGGACCGTCAAAATTCCGGCGGTCATGACGACTGGCCGACGCCTGGCGAGAAGCTGCTTGCCGAAGGCGCGTCCGAGCTGTTCGCCGGTGGCGCTCCGGGTGACGACGATGCCCGACGCCGCGGAGATGAGAAGCGCGGGCAGCTGCGATGCGAGCGCGTCTCCCACCGTGAGGACGGAGAATGTCTCCGCCGCGGTCGAGAGGTCCATGCCGCGCATGACGCCGAGAACGAGACCCCCCATCAGGTTGATGCCCGTGATGAGCAGCCCGGCCACCGCGTCGCCGTGCACGAACTTGCTCGCGCCGTCCATCGCGCCGTAGAAGTCGGCTTCGCGCTCGAGGCCTTTGCGGCGGGTGCGCGCCATGTCGCTGTTGATGGCGGCCGAAGCGAGATCGGCGTCGATGGCCATCTGCTTGCCCGGCATGGCGTCGAGGGTGAACCGCGCTGCCACCTCCGCCACGCGCCCGGCACCTTTGGTGACGACGACGAAGTTGATGACGGTCAAGATCAAGAAAACGACGAGCCCGACGAGGACGTTACCCTCGACGACGAACCGTCCGAACGCCTCGACGACCGAGCCCGCCGAACCCTGCCCCTCCCCGCCGTGTAGGAGGATGAGGCGGGTCGTCGCCACGTTCAGGCTCAGTCGGAGGAGCGTCGCGATGAGGACGAACGCCGGAAAAGCGCTGAATTCGAGGGCCTCTTCGATGAAGAGAGCCGTCAGAAAGACCCCGATCGCCAGCGCGATCGAAAACGCAAGGAGGAGATCCAGAAGCTGCGGAGGCAGCGGCAGGACCATCATCAGAATGATGCCGATGATGCCCATCGGCACCCCGGCGTCCCAGTTGCGCGCCTTCGGCGGCGCGGCGGCAGCGGCGGTCGTCGCAGTCGTCACGTGCGGCGGTTACGCACGACGTGTGCCGACCCTCCTTTTGCCGCCTCGGATCCGGTAGACGAACGCCAGCACGCGCGCGACGGCCGCAAAGTGCGCGACGGGAATGGGCTGGCCGATGGCCACTTCGGCGTCGAGCGCCCGCGCGAGCGGCCGGTTTTCGAGTATGGGAATCCCGTACTTGCGGGCCTCGGTGCGGATCCGAAGGGCGGCATCGTCGTGCCCCTTGGCCAGAACGACCGGTGCTGGGTCGCGATCGCCGTAGCGGAGCGCGACGGCGACGTGCGTCGGATTGGTGACGACGACATCGGCCTTTTTGACGCTCTGGAGCATCCGCCGCTTGGCGAGTGCTCGGGCCCGCGCCTTCATCCGACCCTTCAGCTTGGGGTCGCCCTCGTTCTGACGCATCTCGTCTTTCATCTCTTGCCGCGTCATCATCATTTGCTGGCCTATGCTGAAGCGGCTCTGCGCGTAGTCGACGATGGCAATGCCAGCCAAGGCGCCGACGGCACCGATGACGATGCGAGACGTCCCGGCGACCATGCGTGTCGCCGAAACCTCGACCGAGGCCCGTGAAAGGGTGAGCATTTCGGGCAGCTCGCTCATCGCGATGCGGTAGGCGACGTAACCGACGACGCCCACCCGGAGAAGGCTGAGAAGGACCTCCACGGCTGCCTTCTTCGGCGAGAAGATCTGCTGCAGGCGCGAGATTGGATTCAAGCGCTCGGGCTTGAAACCAATCGCGTCGAGGTTGATGCGAAGACCGGATTGCACGATGCCGACGACGAAGCTCGCAGTCGAAGCAGCGACGAGAACCGGCCCGACGGCCGTGGCGAGAAATTGTCCCGCCAGCCGAAAGACGTCGCCCGGCTGCCCCCTCGACAGGGCGCTGAGGTCGCCGATGGAGGAGCGAAAGAGCACGCTCAAGCTGTCACTGAGGGCCGTGCGCGACCCGAGCAGTACGCCGACCACGCTGATGGTCGAAGCGACAGCAGCGGCGTCCCTCGATCGAGCGAAGCGGCCATCTTTGCGAAACTGCTCCCGCCGCTGCTCGGTCGGGGCAAAGTTCTTGTCACCCTCGTCGCTCATCGGCGGATTGCGGTCAGGGCCTCGTCGATGAACGGCGTCAGTCGCTGGAAGTGCGTGCCGAGGCCGGCCACCGTGTCATCGAGACCCCTGATGATCGTGAAAATCCCAGTCGCGAAAAGAAGGGTGAAGCCCACGCTGAAAATCTGGAGCGACGGCGCCGCGCGCGACACGACGCCGAGCGCGACGTGGATGAGCAGGGCCACGCCGATGACCGGCGTGGCCAGTTGAACGCCGACGACGAAGGAATCGATCCAGAGCTCGACAAGTCGGAGCATGGGAGCGTCGGGAGCCATGGCGCTGCCGACGGGCAGCGCGCGGAACGACTCGAGGAGCGCACCGAGCGCGATGCGATGGATGCCCGCGCTCAGCGCGACCAGCATCGCCCCGAGCGTCACGATTCGCCCGATGACGGTGTCGGGCGCCTCGAGGGTTGGATTCAGCACGGAAGGTGTGCCGAGGCCCGTGGCGAGTCCCAGGACACCGCCGAGCACCTCAGCCGTCGCGTAGACGAGCCGGAACGCCACTCCGATGATGCCCCCGCAGGCGACTTCGAACACAGCGGGGCCGGCAAGGGTAAGATCGAGAGCCCTCGGCGCGGCGGTGGCAGGGGCAAAGGTCGAAGCGAGCCAGGAGACGACGACGACGAGTGAAATGCGCTGCGTCGTGCTCACGTTCTGGCCCGGAAATGGGGACACCACGATGAATCCGGTCACACGGCTAGCCACGAGCGCGAAGAGGGCTGCGTTCGAGAAAAAGAGCTCGGCGACCGAGGTCACCGCACGACCCCCGCGACGGCCTCAAAGTTGGCGCGCGCGTAGTCGAGCTCGTAGGTCGCAAGCTGCGGACCGAGGGCGAGCGCCACGATCACGACGGCGATGACTTTGGCGAGAAAGCTGATGCTCGCCTCGTTCACCTGGGTGGCCGTCTGGAGGAGCGCCACGAAGACGCCAGTGACGAGCGACACCGCCAGGATCGGACCCGCGATGAAGAACGTCGTGCGCAGGAGGTTCGCGACGATCGCAATGGCCTGATCGGGGTTCATGCAAAGCTCCGGAGCAGCGACCCGACGAGCAGGTGCCATCCGTCGACCACGACGAAAAGCAAGAGCTTGACCGGCAAGCTGATGGTCGTCGGCGGCACCATCATCATGCCCATGGACATGAGGATCGACGAGATGGCCAGGTCGATGACGAGAAACGGCAGCAGGACGAGGACTCCCATCTGAAACGCCGTCGTCAGCTCGCTGACGACGAAGGCCGGCGCAGCGATTCGGAGGGGGACCTCTTCCTCGGTCTTCGGCAGCGCCATCCGCGCAGCGTCATAGAAAAGAACGAGATCGGCCTCGCGAGTCTGGTGGAGCATGAAGGTGCGGAGCGGGGCGGAAGCCGCCTCGAGCGCCTGCATGTCGGATATCCGACCGTCCGCGTACGGCACGTAGGCGTCCCGGGCGAGGGTGGAGAGCACGGGGGCCATCGTGAAGCATGTGAGAAACAAGGCCAGGCCGACGATGACCTGCGTCGGGGGCGTCTGCTGCGTGCCCATCCCGGTCCGCACAAAGCCGAGGACGATGACGATCCGCGTGAACGACGTCATCGTGAGGACGATGGCCGGCAGGAGCGACAGGATCGTCAGAAGCGCAAGAATCTTGAGCTGCGGCGACAGACCCGGCGAGTCGAGGGCCCCGAGCGAAGGGGCCGCGAGCAGACTAATCGCCGGCATGACGCACCGTGCGAAACGCGCGAGGCGAGCTTGGGGAAGCGGACGTCACCGGCGGCCTCGGAGCGCGAGCAGACCGCGGGCCTGACCCGCTATGTCGTCGGATGCCTGTGCGGCTTCGACCGGCGGCCCGAGCGGCGCGCTGCGGGTCGACCCCGAAGACGCCCGTCCCGGCCGACGATCGGGCGAGGCCGCATCGAGCAGGGCGCCGAATCGCTCTCCGACTGGCGAACTCGCAGCGGCCGGCGCCTCGGCCTCGTCGTCGCCTGCTCCGAGGATGGCCAGACTCTGGATCGACTGCGGCGTCACTCCGAGAAGGAGCCGCTGCCCCTCGACTTCGACGACGACGAGCTCGCTCCGGAAGCCGACTGGCGCCCGCCGCACGATCGTCAGGCGCGCGTCGTTCTCACGACCGGGTGCCCTCTTTTTCCGCAGCCAGAGGGCGGCGCCGCCCAGGGCGCCGATGAGGGCCACGACCGGCCAACCGCCCAAACCGTGCTGCGGCTCCTTGGCGACCTCCAGGGGCTTTGACGGGCGGAGCGTCAGCGGTGTGCCCGTGGCTCCGCCGGTGGCGGACGGGACCTCGTCGGCGCACACGCTGGCTGTCAGCGCCATGACGGCCCCTGCCAGAGCGATGGCGGCCGCGTGCCGGGCCTTCATGCTCCACCTCGCACGTTCGACGCCACGATTTCGGTTATCCGCACGCCGTAGCGGTCGCCCATCACGATCGCTTCGCCGCGACCGAGCAATCGGCCATTGACGAAGATGTCGAGGGGTTCGCCGGCCGCCTTGGACAGTTCGAGCATGTGGCCGGCCGATAACTTGAGGACGTCGGCGATGCGCAAACGCCGGCGACCGATTTCGAGCGTGATCTCGACCTCGACGTCCTTCAGTAGATCGAGTGAGCCGGGGCGCGAGTCGACGTCATCGGAGGCGGCAGGGGCGTTCTTGTCGAGGGAGGTCATGGCGATCCTTGAAAGGGTTCGCCGCCTCTCAATTCAACTCGCGTGCCGTCCTGCGAGGCGGATGGCGATCTGCCCCGCATTCGTCGTCGGGTGCCCCCGGAGGATGATGTGCCCATCAGCGCGTACATCGACCGCGGCGCCGACCGGCACGTCGAGGCGAATCACGTCCCCGGCCTTCAGCGCCGACAGCCGCCCAATCGTCATCTGGAGCCTGGCAAGCTCCACGACGAGGTCGAGCTCGACGTCCTCCACGATGCGGGCGACCCGTCTGTCCGGCGGCTTGGTCTGGACTTCCGCTTCGTCACTGGTGCCGAGCAGCGCCTCTTTGGCGATGAGAAGGACCACGCGCCCGGTCTGAGTACCGACGCCGATGTCGAAGCTGCACGCGATGGGGGCTCCCTCCGAGCTCGCCTCGTCGACGTCGGGGGAAATGGCCTGCAACGCGAAGCCGAACTTTCGGGAGAGCACGTCCGAGAGAGAGCGCACCGCTCCGTCGATGACCCGCGCGATGAGCGCGATCTGCGGTGGGGTCAGACCCTGGCGATCGAGGACAGGTGGGGATTGACCATCGCCTCCGAGAACGCCGTCCAGCACCATGGAAATGGCGCCACTATCGAGGATCAGCGCGCCGCGCGCGCCCGACGGAGCCAGAAGGTGCGTCGCGTGCACGGGCCTCGGAAGCTCGTCGAGGAGCTCGCTAACGGGCAGCGCCCGAGCGAAGCACAGGGCAACCTGTCCGCCGCGCCGGACGAGGAACGGCATGGCCCTGCGCAGCGCCGACGCGAGCTCCGGGCTTGCCTGTTCGAGCGCACTCGCGGCGCGTCGCACGCGCCCCCCTTCGACGGCAAAGCGAAGCAGCTGGGCCGAAGCGGTCATTGGACCACGAGGTCGGTGATGAGGACGCGCTCGGCGCCCGTGCCTGCGGTCTTCAAGCGTTCGAGGACTTCCGGGCGGATCTTGTCGCTCGCGGCCGGGTCGACGACCTCGTCGTAAGTCAGCGTTCGAAAGTAGCTAAGAGCCGAATCGCGGACGCGTGGCACGAGCGGCTTGAGCTCCTCTTCCTTGGCGGTCGGCCCGAACTCGATGGCGATGGTGACCTTCATCGGGTGCACTTTCTTGTTCGCGTCCGGGATCGTCACGACGAATGGCTCGAGCGCCAACGTCGGTCCGGGCGGCTTGGGCGCCTCCACGGGGTGCTCGACAGGCGCCGCCGCGGCGTGGTGGGCGCCGGCCACTTTGGCGCCCCCGAACGCAGCCGCCGCAGCGAGCACGGCGGGCAGGACCATCCCGACGATTCCGGAGCCCCCTGCCGCTGCACTTTTCTTCTCGTCGCTCATGGCCCGTTCCGCTTTCGATTCATCGGACGCTCCCCGCTCACTGCACGATCTGCATCAGGTCTTGAAGCATCTGGTCGGCCGTCGTGATCGTCTTCGAGCTGGCTTCGAAGCCGCGCTGGTCCGCTATCAAATTGACGAACTGCGTGGCGATGTCGACGTTCGATTCCTCGAGTGATCCGGACACGAGCGATCCGCGGCCGCCGCTTCCCGCCGCGCCGAGCGCCGCGGCCCCGGACGTCTGCGTGGCTGCCCAGAGGCTGCCGCTCGTCGGCGACAAGCCGTTGTTGTTGCCGAACGTCGCTATGGCGAGCTGGCCGACCGCCACCGTTTGCCCATTCGAATAGACGCCGCTCACCGTGCCGTCGGCTCCGATTTGCACGCCGCTGAGAGATCCCGACGAGTAGCCGTCGGCGCTTTGCGAAGAGACCGCGCTGACGCTGTTGAACTGCGTCACGCCGTTCAGGCCGCCTGTGGTCGAAGGCGTACCGAGGTTCAGGGCGATGGTCTGCGGCTGCGCCCCGTCGAAGGTCACGGTCGTCGGGGTGGTCGTCGCAATCGACGTCAACCCGCCGTTGGCGGCGAAGGTCAGCGTGCCCGAGCCGATCTCCACGTTCTGACCGGCCGTTCCGCCCTGCACTTCGCTCCCATTCGCAAGCTCGTGGTATTGCCACGTGCCGTTGCCGTTGTTGACGAAGTAGACTCCGACTTGGTGTGAGCCACCGAGCGAGTCGTACACGGTCATGCTCACCGGCGGCCCGGCGCTCGTCGCGGACGGGTTTTGAGGGTCGAACGCCAAGGGCTGCCCGGTGGTGGGCGAGGTCGGCTGGGCCGTCGTCGAGTCGAGGTTTGCCACCAGCGTCATCGTCGTCGTGGCCTTGGGCGAGAGCGCCGCCGTCTGGAGCGTGATGGGGCCGAGCTGCGAGGAGAGCTGCCCGCTCGGCAGCGTCGCGTACCCCTGCAGCGCGAGGCCGTCGGGATTGACGAGCGTGCCGGTGCTGTTGAGCGAGGTCTGGCCGTTGCGCGTGTAGAAGTCGCCCGTCGTCCCGTTGACCGAGCCGCTGACGACGAAAAAACCATTGCCGGACAGCGCGAGGTCGGTCGGTTGACCCGTCGATTCGAGCGTGCCCTGGGTGAAATCCTGTTTGGTGGTCGCCACTTCGACGCCGGCGCCCTGCGGATTGGTCGACCCGATGGCGGAGTTCATGACGTCTTCGAAGACGGCGCTCGACTCCTTGAACCCCGTAGTATTGGCGTTCGACACGTTGTTGCCGATGACGTTGAGCGCGTCGCTCTCGGCGTCGAGACCCGAGACACCCGTATACATCGCGTTGAGAAGTGACATCGTTTTGTTCCTCCGCCTATCCTTATGGAGTCGTCGTCGTGCCCGAACCGCTCGTCGCGTTCCCGGCTGATACGTTCGTGAGCTGCGAGACCGGCGCCGAGGCGCCATTGTTCAAGACCACCGACGGAGTCCCTTGGCTGTAGGAGATGCTCTGGACGACGCCCGTCACGCTCTGGGTGACAGGGACCGACTGCCCATTGGCGGCCGTCGCACTGACGTTGAGTGTGTAGGTTCCATTCGGTGCCGGCTGTCCAGAGGTTTCGGTTCCGTTCCACGAGATGGGCAGCGGTCCCGCGGCGGCCGGCCCCAGCTTGATCGTTTGAACGGTGTTGCCGTTCGAGTCGAGAACGGCCGCGTTCACGCTCTGCGCCGCGCCCGAAAGCGTAACTGTTGCGCTCGTTTGGCTCGTCGCCGTCGACCCGTTCCACTGCATCGACGTGTTCTGCAGCGTGACCGTGGCTCCCACGAGACCAGCGGAGTTCGTGTTGTTCAGCGCCTGAAGCTGCGACGACATGTTCGTCAGCTGCGTCGACTGTTGAACCGATTGCTCGACTTGGGAAAACGTCGCGAGCTGGGTCACGAACTGGGTGCTGTCTGTCGGGTTGAGTGGATCCTGGTTGGACATCTGCGCCATGAGGAGCTTGAGGAAATCTCCTTCGCTGAAGCTCGCAGAAGCGGCCGACGCGGCGGTCGCCGCGGAATTGGTCGTCGCGGCCGACGCGGTGGTCGAAGAGGCGAGGGCTGCGGAGGTGGAGTTGACCGGCATTGTCATGACAGCGGCTAAAGCACGATCCGGACCCGGCCCGACGGCAAAGGGACCGGGGGATCCGTCCCGTCTTCGGCGGGCGAATCGTCCGAATCACGGCCCTGGCGTTGCGACGACCCGTCGCCTGGGTGGGTCGACCGCGAGGAGTCGAACGCCCCTCCCCCGGCCTTCGAATCGAAGTGCTGCGTCGTCGCATGCGATGAATCGATGGTGAGTCGCGCAACCTTCAGATCGGCACCCTGCAGATCCGCAGTCATGGCCCCCGCGTGAAGTCGAAGCGTCGATCGAGCATCCAAGCGGTCGGCCGCGACGTCCACGTCCACCGCCCCGTCGACGCTTCGAGCGCGAACGGCGATGCGACCGAGCTCGGGGATGTCCATTTCGCCGGACGCGTCGCCGCGCAAGACGGCCTGGTTGGCCACGGACGCGAACGCGTCGCGAAGCCTCGCCGCCGGCGCGTCGTTCGGGGGCGAGGCTGGCGCCACCTGGCTGACGCCCGCCATGGTTTTGACGGATGGCTCGGGAGCGACGCCGACGGAGGCCGCCACCGACATCGGGTCGGGGCTCGGGGTGCCGCCAGGGATCGGCGCCGTCGTGTTTGGGTCGTCGATCGCGCCCGACCCGGAGCGGGCCTTGGCCGACGAGGCCGCAGGCGAATCCGCGTGGGGGGCCATCGCATGTTTGCGAATGGCGTCCGCGAAGTTCGTGCTCAAGCTCTGGTTTTGCTGCAGCGACTGGCTCGCCTTCGCGTCTCCGACGGACGTCGGGCGCGACGGTGACCCATCCGCCGGAGGTGCCGCCCGCTGCGGCATCGCATCGATCGCCCTGGCTGCCGAGGCCACCTGTGCTGCACGTTGCGCGGCCGGCGCCGCGCCCCCGAGCGACCCCTGCGCGGCCAACGCCGCGGCCCCGAGCGCTTTCGGCGCAGCCGGCGCCGGGCCCTTTCCCCCTTGCGCATCGGAGAGCGCCTCGGCGACGAGATTCTGCGGGGCCAGGCCCCCCCCGAGGGAACCCGGCGCGGCATTCGGTCCACCCGAATCCGTGGTCGAGAGACCCTCGGAGGACAGCATCGTCCGATCCGCGGGCGTTGTCGATGACGCGAGCGAGGACGATCCCTCTCCGCTCGGCGTGCCCCCATTGGGCGACGCCCCGGTCGCCGATGCGGGCGAGGGGCCGGCATCTTTCGTCCTGTCATCGACCTGAGCGATCTGCGACGGCAGAACGATCCCCGCGAGCGCACGCTCGCGACGCAGTTTTTCATCGTCGAGATTTTGCTTTTCGTGCTCCGATCCTCCGTCTTTTGGGAGAAATTGAGCGAACGCCGTCCGGTTGCGTTCTGGTGCGCCGGGCCTTTCCCGTTCGTCGGGGGATGGCGCCGGGGGCGATGCGATCGGCGACGCGATGGGACTGGTCATGGTCGGCTCCGGAGGACGATGCGCGCGGCCATTTCGTCGGAGGCGACACGCTCTTTGCGCGCATCTTCGTCGCGTTCGCCCTCGGTGATTCGATCGCGCCAGAGTTCGAGCTTGCGGCGCTCGGTGGCCGCACGCACGAGCTCAGCGGCGAGCCGTCGTTCTTCGATCGCAGCCGCTTCGACCCGCTTGGCGGCGGCATCGGCCCGAGCCCGCAGAGTCCGAAGAAATGCCTCGCGCTCCTCGAGCTCGAACGCGCGCGTCACGGCCGCCCCAACGACGCACGTCGCTTCGAGCCACGCCGCCTCCGCGCGATCGGCCTCCAGCCGCGCGGCAGCGACCGCCCGCTCGGCTTCACTTGTGCGCGCGCGCGCGGCCCGCTCCTCGCCCTCGGCAAGCTCGACCAGCCGCCTCGCACGACGAAGACGCGCACTCACGCTTTGCGACCGATGGCAGTCCGAAGCGCGGCCAAGGCCGCGATGCGCGCGACGGGCTCTTCGGGTTTTTGGCGGATGAGGGCTTCGACTTTGGGGGCAATCTCTCGGGCCGCGTCGATCCGTGGATCGCTCCCGGGCTTGTACGCGCCGATCTGGATCAGATCCGCCGCTTCTGCGTACGTCGAGAGCGCGTCGCGCGCCTTCGCGGCGCCGTCGATCTGGTCTGGCTTGGCAATGTCGCTGATGAGCCGCGACACGCTTCGAAGCACGTCGACCGCGGGAAAGAGACCCCGGTCCGCAAGACGCCGCGAAAGGACGATGTGCCCATCGAGGATGCCTCGAACCGCATCGGCAATCGGGTCGTTCAGGTCGTCGCCTTCGACGAGGACGGTGTAGACGGCGGTGATCGACCCGGAGCCAGCGTCCGTTCCAGTCCGCTCGAGCAGCGCAGGCAGCGCCGCGAAGACGGTCGGAGTGTAGCCTTTCGTGAGCGGCGGCTCCCCCGCAGCAAGCGAGGCCTCGCGCAGCGCCATGGCGTAGCGGGTCACCGAGTCCATGACGAGCAGCACCGACCGACCGCGCGATCGAAAGTGCTCGGCGATGGCGGTCGCCCGCAGCGCGCCGCGCGCCCGCACGAGGGGCGGCATGTCGCTCGTCGCCGCCACGACCACCGACCGGGCCAGGCCCTTCTCGCCGAGCGCACCGCGGACGAAGTCGCCGACTTCGCGACCGCGCTCGCCGACGAGGCCGACGACGATGACGTCCGCGTCGCTGTGCCGGCACAGCATGCCGAGCAAGGTGCTCTTGCCGACGCCGGTCCCGGCGAAGAGGCCGATCCGCTGTCCGCGACCGACAGGGAGCAGCGCATCGAGCACGCGCACACGCGTCTCGAGCGCCTGATGAATCGGCTTTCGCGTATACGGCGACGGCGGGCGCGCGTAGAGCGAGGCCTGTCCCGTCGTCACGGGCAGCGGGCGACCGTCGATCGGCTGGCCGAACGCGTCGAGCACGCGGCCGAGAAGCGCGTCGCCGACGGCAACGGCGTCCGCCTGCGGCGTGGCACGGACCCGTGCGCCAGGAACGATCCCCGCGGTGGACCCGAGCGGTGCCGCTAGCAATCGCCCCTGTCGGAAGCCGATGACCTCGAGCGCCAGCTTGGAGTCGCGTCCTTTGACTTCGAGCTGGCCCCCGATTGGAGCGACCAGCCCCTCGACCTCGACGAGGACACCGACGACGTCGCGCACGCGACCCTCCGGGCACGGGCCCGGGGCCGTGCGTGCGCGCAAGACGTGCGCCCCGAGGTCGACACGAAGCAAGCCGGAGCTCATGGTGTGACGACCCCGAGCGCCTGCGCCACCGCGCCGAGGCGCGCATCGGTCGCGGTCGCTACGATTCCCTCGGCCGTCCGGACCTCGACGACTCCGGCCGCAAGCTGACCGTCGGTCTGCAGGCGATGCTCGGATCCGAGGGCCTCCCAAGCATCCGCCGGGATCCGCTGCGCAATGTCCTTGGCGACCGCGATGACGACTTCGTCCTTGGCCGCGAGCGATTCGATGGCCTCGCGGGCCCAGGCGACGATGAGGTTCGGATCGGTCGAAAGCTCGCGTCCGACGACCCTTTCGGCAATGACGAGCGCGAGGTTGACGAGCTCGTTTTCGCTCGCCTCGAGGACCTGTCTCCGCAGCCGGGCCATGGCGGCGCCCATCTCGGCGACCTGCGCCCGGAGCGCGGCGTTCTCGTCGGCAAGCTGGGCGATCGCAGCCGAGGCCGAGAGGTCGACTTCGGGCGCGGCTCCGGCCTCCGCCTCGTGGATGAGCGGCTCCACCAATTCGGGCAGGGCAATCGATGGGACCCCGATCGAGGGCAGCGGAGGAACCGACAGAGAGGCGGGCGGGCGGGTCGACATCTTGCGGGAGATCCACGACGGCCTGCGCGGAACGGACGTCGCGTCGACCGTCCGCGACGGCAGCGGAAATGGATCGTGCGGGTGTTTGCTCATTCGCCACTCCTGCCGAGATCGACCTTGCCCTCGGCTTCCATGCGGAGCGCAGTTTCGACGATTTCGCGTCGCGCGCTGTCGACCTCCGATTTCTTGACCTTGCCGAGCACCTCGAGATCGTCCTTCAGAAGGTCCGCGGCGCGACTCGACATGCCTGAGAGAATCGCCGTCATCAGCTCGCTCGACGCTCCCTTCAGTGCAGTCGTGAGCCGCTCGGTCGGAACGTCGGTCAAAAGCTCGCGCATGGCCTTGGGCTCGAGGCGGCGCAGGTCCTCGAACGTGAACATCGCCTGGCGGACCTGCGACGCGAGGGCCGCGTCGTCGGCCTGCAGCGCCTCGAGGATGGCCCCGGACGTCGCGCGCCCGGCAGCGTTCAAGAGCTCGGCGGCTTTAGCGACTCCGTCGACGCTCACCAACGTGGTGGCGTCGGATGTCGGCAGTTCGTTCGCCAGCGCCAGCGCGACGTCTTCGAGTACCTTGGCCGGTAGCTCCGTCATCATTCCGACGTGCCGAACGACGGTACGCTGACGCTCGGACGGCATGGCTCCGAGAATCTCCGCGGCGCGTGTCGGGTCGAGACGCGCGAGCACCGCTGCCGCGAGCTGCGGAGGCTCGCGTTCGAGCAGAGCCGCCACGGCGTCGGAAGGCGCCCCTTCCAGCCGGGCGAGTGGGCTCGTCACGCCGTCTTCGAAAATCTCCCGCGCGCGCTGCTCGCCGACCGCCCCAGCCGAGAGTCGGCGCAGATACGGCAGCCCGCCCCGAGGAACGGCCACCGCGCTCTCCGAGCGCTGCACGAAGTCGCGGAACGTGTCGTCGAGCGCGCCCGCGGGGACTTCCCTCATCGTCGACGCCACGGCGCGGAGCTTTCGGAGCTCGGCCTCCCCGAGCTCCCTCACGACCTTTTCGGCAACCGGCTCGTCGAGCGAAAGAAGAAAGAGAACGGCCTTCTCGGCGTTGGTGATCACGGCAAACCTATGAGCAAAGCTGATGCCCGGTCAGGTTTTCGCCGGCACGCGCGGCTCCGGTGTCGACGTCCCCAACCAGAATCGCAAGACCAGTGCGGCCGTGGCGGGATCCGTCGCCGCCCGAGAGTGGGCCTTGGTACGCAAATCGGCGGCATCGAGTGCGGGCTTGATCGCGGCTTCGAGGGTGGCGGGTTCGAGTGCGGCCGGCGTCGGTGCCGATGCCAACATCGGCGACACCTCGACGGCCGGGAGCACAGCTCGGCCCCGCCGCATGACGACGAAAAATCCAGTGGCGGCGACCAGCGCAATCGCCACGGCTGCACCCGGAGCCCAAGGCTTCGACGCGATCAGCTTGGCGATCGGCGACGCCGGTGCGACGGGAGCTTCAGGGAGCGCTTCCGCCGGCGCCGCGAACGGAATCGATTCGACGGTCACGACGTCTCCGCGCGCTTCGTTCGCACCCGACGCACTCCGGACGAGCGCAGCAAGCTGGTCGAGCTCTTCTCGGCTGCGCGGCGCACCCTGCCCGCCGCGCGCCCCGTCAAGAACGACGGCGATCGCCAGCCGCCGGAGCGCACCGCCGGTGCTGATGCGCTTTTCCGAGATCTTGTCGATTTCGAAGTTCCGCGTGTGAGACTCTCGGATGGGCGCGGCCGAAGCAACCGCCGTGGGAGCCGTTGACGGCGCCGAAGCGGACGCCGACGCGGCGGCGGAACCCGAGGGCGCTGGCTTGGGCGCGCTGCTCGCGCCCTTCGCGGCGCCGCCCGGCAGATTGCTCTCGGCGCCGGGGATACCGGCGACCGATTCGTCGGGTTCACCGCCCGACCGCTCGATGGACTCCTCTTCACTCCTCAGTGCGGACCGGGTCGGGTCGAAGTGCTCTTCGAGGCGCTCGACGTGCGACGAGTCGATGTCGGCGGTGACGCGCACGTCCGCGTGTCCAGGGCCCACCACCTTCTCGAGCATCGCGCGAACCCGCTCCTCGGTGGCCGATTCGTAGGACTTTGCCACCGCGCGCGCGTCATCGTCATTGCCGAGGCCATCGTCTTGACCGTTCGCGCTTCGCGGCTTGTGCAGGGTTACGCCATCGGTCGTGACGACGGCGATGTGGTCCGGTGAAAGCGAGGGAACCGCGGACGCGACGAGGTGCACGATGGCCGCCACTTCGGACGAACCAATCGTGCGCCCGAACCGAAGGCGTAGAACGATCGACGCGGACGCGGGCTCACTCCGTGTGACGAACACCGACTTCTCCGGCAAGACGAGGTGAACGCGCGTGGATTCGACCGCTCCGAGCGTTCCTATGGTGCGAACGAGCTCACCCTCGAGCGCCCGACGATAGAGCACGCGCTGTTCGAAATCGGTCGCGCCGAGCCGCATCTTATCGAAGCTTTCGAATCCGACCCCGCCGCCCCTCGGGAGGCCGCCGCCGGCGAGTTCGAGACGAAGCTCGTGCGAACGCGCTTCGGGGACTTCGATCGTGCTTCCATCCGCGTCGATTCGATAGGGTACCTTTTGCTCCTTGAGCTTCGCCACGATCGCCGCAGCGTCTTCTCGATCGAGTTGACTGAAAAGTGCGACGTAAGGTTCGTTGGCTTTCTGGAGGACGACAAGGCCGCCGAATAGAAGCCCGAGGCCGAGCGTGGCGCCGATGAGGATACGCGCAGGTCGAGAGATCGCGAAAAACCAGGAGCGCGCGGTCGCGATGGCGACGAGCAGCGGCTTGGGAAACGGCAGCGGGGAGGGCTTGGTGTTAGACACTGGTGCGCCAGAGCTCCTGGAAGGCGTCGAGAATCTTGCTTCGAACCGTGCCAACCAGCTTGATGGCGATATCCGCCTCCTTGGTGGCGATCATGGTCCCGTGCAGGTCGTCGATCGTGCCCGCAGCGAGCGCTTCGACCTTCTGACTCGCTGCGAAGTCGAGGTGGTTGGCTTCCGAGAGTGCGGAACCGAGCACCGATCCGAACGAGTCGATCGGCGACGAGGCTGTTGCGCTCGTCTCGTCGACGCCGCTCAGACCTTTCAAAGACGACAGCGCGCTCTCTTCGGCGGGGACAATGGGGCGGATGACCATAGGTTACTGACCAATCTTGAGCGCGGACTGTGCCATCGACTTCAGCGACTCGATCGACGTGACGCCGGCTTCATACGCTCGCGAAGCCGTCATCAGGTTGACCATCTCCGTCACGACGTTGACGTTGGGGTACTGCACGTACCCCTGGGTGTTTGCGTCCGGGTTGCCGGGGTCGTACTCCATGGCTCCAGGTGTGGTATCGGCCTGAACACCGGACAGGCGGACTTCCCTCATGTTGCGAAGGACGGGGTCCGCGCTGTCGGGCGACACCGGCTCTGCGACGAACACCGGATCGAGGCGCTGATAGGGCGTTCCGTCGGCGCCTCGCGTCGTTCGTGCGTTCGCAAGGTTGCTGGCGATGACGTTCATTCGACCGCGCTCGGCGGTCAGACCGGACGCGGCGACTTCCATGGCGCTGAACACGCCGGGCACTGAATAAGGGCGACTCATCCGGCCTTCCCGTCGTTGGCGGCCCACTCGAGGCCCGACAGCTCGTTTTGCACGAGCGATGCGAGTGTGTTGTACCGGAGCTGATTCGTTGCAATCTTGACCGCTTCACGGTCTAGGCTGACGGCGTTGCCGTCGGATCCCTGGGTCGACGCGCTCGCATCTTTCACGATGCGAAAGGACTCGCCCGACGACGTGGATTGGGACGATCCGATGTGCCCCGGATTGGTCGTCGCGAGCGCCTCGTGGAGCGCGCCCTCGAAGGCGCCCGTTCGCTGCAAATCGAGCGGACGAAAACCCGGCGTGTCGACGTGCGCGAGGTTGGCCGTCAGGAGATTGTGTCGTGCAAGGTGGTAGTCGAGCCCCGCATTGAGCTGTTCCACCGTCGCGAGGATTCGCATGTTGGTGGCGCTCCTCCATCACGAGCCGTGCCAGCTCCACAAGGTCCTTGGCGCGACCGTTGCTGAGGAACGACCGACGCATCGACACGGGGCACCGAGACCGTTTCGAATTCCCGAAACGCCACGGCCGCCTGCCGGGAGAAGCTCGTGATCCGATTGACGAGACTCAATAACCACGTGGTTGCCATCAATCCCGATCACATCGGGTGGGTGGAGACGACACCCGACACGACTCTCTTTCTCATCGGCGGAGAGAAGATCATCGTTCGCGAAACGCTCGACGAGCTCATTGCCCTCGTCATCGACTTTCGACGTTCGGTGCGAATGGTTGAACCGACCGCGCACGCTCTCGGAGCGATCGAAGGTGACCCGCCGCGCGTCGCGAGCATTCCCTCGGTACGCCGTGTGAGCGACCCTCCAGGCTCGATGCGATTCCGGGGAGGCGAGTGATGCAATTCGGCCCGCTCATTGGTATCCTAGTCGCCCTCGTTGCCATCGTGGGGGGCAATGCGCTCGAAGGCGGGCACCTCGCCTCCATGCTCGGAGGTACGGCGGCCATCATCGTCTTGGGCGGCACGGTCGGCGCCACGATCGTTCAATTTCCCGGCGGCACCCTGAAAGGGGCCCTCGGCTCCATCGGCAAGACGTTCAAGAAGCCGACGGCGGACTCAGCCAAGTTGGTCGATGAAATCGTCGAATATGCCAATCGAGCGCGGCGTGACGGGATCCTCGCGCTCGAAAGCGTCGCCTCGAAGGCATCGCACCCCTTCCTGGCCAAGGCGCTGATGATGGCCATCGACGGAGCGGATTCGACGTCGCTTCGGCAAACGATGGAGATCGCCATCGGGCAACAGGAAGAACACGGAGAGGATGCCGCCAAAGTCTTCGAAGCCGCAGGTGGTTACTCACCCACCGTCGGAATCATCGGCGCCGTTCTCGGCCTGATCCACGTCATGAGCAACTTGAGCGACATCGCCGCCGTCGGTGAAGGCATAGCCTCGGCCTTCGTTGCGACGATCTACGGGGTCGCGGTCGCAAACATTCTTTTTCTACCGTTCGCGGGCCGGATCAAGCTGCGCGTGAGGGACGAAGTCCAGCAAATGGAGATGATGTTGACCGGCGTTCTCGCGCTCCAAGAAGGAATGAATCCAAAGTTGGTCCGCGAGCGACTGAGCGAATTCGTTCATCAGCATGCGGCCCCCAAGAAGGGCGAAGGGCAAGCACTGAGCGAAGCCCGCGCGACCTAAATGCGCAAGAAAAAGCACCCTGAACACGTCAACCACGAGCGCTGGCTCATCAGCTACGCCGACTTCATCACCCTGCTTTTCGCCTTCTTCGTCGTCATGTTCGCGGTCTCGCAGGTCGACACGAAGAAGCTCGGACACTTCACGGAAGCCTTTTCGAAGGCCGTCGGGATCAGCGTGATGCCCCTCTCCGGATCGAGCCTGCTCGAGGGCGCCTCGGCCGCCGAGGAAAAGGAGTCGTCGGGAAGCGAGCAGGGAACCGGAGAGCTCGACCAGCTCGGCTCGTCGCTGAGCGAGATGGCCGGCTTGCCAGGCGGCGATCCCCTGAGAAATCTGCAGGTCATCCGTCGAGGAAACGAGCTCATTCTCCGTCTTCCCGAGAACGTGTTCTTCGACACCGGCGACGCACGGGTCCGGGCGGCCGCGGTGGGGACGCTCAAGCTCATTGCACCGAAGCTCTCGGCGCGTCGCGTCGAAGTCCGTGTCGAAGGCTACACCGATGATCGTCCGATCGTTTCGGGGCGCTACCGGTCGAATTGGGAGCTCTCGACGGCGCGGGCCTTGGGGGTCATGACCGTATTGGTCGGCGAGGGCGTGCTGCCCGAGCGGGTGTCGATCGCGGGCTACGGTGAATACAGACCCCTGGCCGCGAACTCCACCGATGAGGGCCGCAAGCAGAACCGCCGCGTCGATCTGGT
The DNA here is from genome assembly GCA_050013115.1 of Polyangiaceae bacterium. Classification (GTDB taxonomy): domain Bacteria; phylum Myxococcota_A; class Polyangia; order Polyangiales; family Polyangiaceae; genus Palsa-1150. The sequence goes on along the minus strand of JBEKFX010000047.1, from coordinate 11,902 downwards.
CGTCACCCCGCTCCGCGCGGTCCAAGAGGTCGACGTCGACACCCATGGAAATGACGTTGACTCGGGCGCGACGGTCAAGGGGTCTTCGCCCACGCCGCCGGCGCAGGAGCCCGAGCCGAGCACGCCGGGAGACGCAGAATGAAACGCTTGCTTGCCCTGGGCCTCACCGCCGCAGTCCTTGCGGCGACGCCTCGGTCGTACGCGCAGGAATACCTGCTGGGCGCCAGTGCCTCGATTTCGTCGGGGGCCGAAGGGGGCAGCGTGGGGCTTTACCGGGCCCGCACCCGCCTTCGACTTGGGACGGACCTTCGCGTCGACGAGTTTCCCGATGACATTCTCGAAATCGGCCTGCTCGCCGAATTGGAGCCGAGGAGCGCATTCGGGGCTGATGTGCGCTACGCGCACGCCGCGGGCAAGCATTTCGTCGTCGACGTCGGTGCGCTCGGAATTCTGGCGCCCCTGTCGCTCTATGGTGTCTGTGCGAGTTTGACCTACCGAATTCCCATGTCGAAGACCGTTCAAATCACGCTTGGCCCCGAAGGAGACTTCTATTTCCTCGGGACCGATCTTCCCGATGGCACGGTCATCTGGGAAATGCGCTTCCAGGGAGGACTCCGTGTCGAGCTCTAGACGATCGCGTTTCGCCGCATGGTTCGGGGTCATCGGCGCGGTGTTCCTTTTCGGTTGCAACCCCGGTCCGACGAAGTGCTTGCGGTACAGCGACTGCGATCCAGGATTGACGTGCGCCTACGGCCATTGCGTCTTTCCGCCGATGACCGGAAGCGATCAAGATGCGGCCGACGAGGACGGGGCGCTCGGAACGGCCGACTCCGCCGCGGACGTGAGTGCGCCGTCGAGCGCCGTCGAAGCCGCGAGCGCCGTCGAAGCCGCGAGCGATGTCGACCTGACCGGCACCGCCGACGCGGACGGGGCGACCGCCGATGCGTCGACGGACTGACGCACCGTCAGCGCCTTGACTCCAGTCCGCGCCGACCGGCGTTCCTTCCCCGGGAGACGGGTCCACGCCGGGACCGCAGTCCGCCCGAAAGCGCTTGCGCCGTGCAATCGGTGCCTTTCTCGGGGTGGCACCGAACTGGCAACGAGCCATCCACATGTTCCGATCTCTCAATGTCGCCGCTTCCGGTATGGCCGCACAGGAAACGCAGCTTGACACCATCGCGAATAACCTCGCCAACGCGAATACGACTGGGTACAAATCCCAGCAGGTCCAGTTCGAGGATCTCCTCTACGAGAACGTGCGCGCTCCGGGGGCCAACTCGAACGGGATGACCCCGCCGACGGCCACCCAGCTCGGAACCGGCGTTCGCGTGGTGGCGACGACGCGATCGTTCGCCCAGGGCACACTGCAGACGACGAACAATCCTCTCGATCTCGCCATCCAAGGGCAAGGCTTCTTTGCGGTCATGCAGCCGACGGGGACCCTCGGCTACACCCGCGCCGGTTCGCTCCAGCTGAATGCGCAGGGCCAGCTGACGACCCCCAATGGCCTGCCGATCGAGCCCCCGATGACCATTCCGTCCAACGCGACGAGCATCACCGTGGCAGCCGACGGGACCGTCAGCGTTCAGCAGGCCGGCGCAACGACATCGACCAATGTCGGCCAGCTTCAGCTGACGACCTTCCCGAATCCGAACGGTTTGCAGGCGGAAGGAGCCAATATCTTCACTCCCACCGTCGCAAGTGGACAGCCTCAGACGGGCGCACCTGCGGTCGATGGCCGGGGGACCATCTTGCAGGGATCGATCGAGAGCTCCAACGTCGACGTCGTCACCGAGATGGTGGCGATGATCACGGCGCAGCGCGCGTACGAGATGGACTCGAAAGTGATTTCCGCGGCCGACGACATGATGCGGACGGCAACCCAGTCTTCCCAATGATGAAGCGATTGGTCCTCTCCCTTGCGCTGCTCGCCGGATCGGCTCGCTCCGCCGCAGCCACCCCCTTGCGGGAGGTGCCCATCACCGGGCTCCGGGTGCACGTCGGCGACGTCGTGCCGGACGCCGACCCGACGGCCGCTGCGGTCGACATCGGCCCGAGCCCGACAGCGGGAGCGTCGCGCGTCGTTCATCGGGAAGAGATTTTGGCCGCCCTCAACGCGAAGCAAGTGGCGGCGCCTTCGCACGTACCCGAAGCCGTTCGGGTGACGCGCCGAGCGAAACATCTGCAGCCGACCGAGCTCGATGCCATCGTGCGCGGCGCCGTCGCGGCGAAGTCGCTCGGCCGCGGCGTGAGCCTCTCGGCGGTTCGCGTCGAGCGAACGGTCGACGTCGCCGACGGCTGGTCCCGAGTCGAGGTGGAGGTGCCGCGCGCACCCAAGCGACTCGGCCCCTTCTCGACAACCGCTCTCGCCTCCTTCTTGACGGCAAGCGGCGAAGTTACCGGACGGATTGCTGTTCCGGTCGAGCTGACGGTGGCGCCGGAAGGAGCGTCGTACGACGCCATCCGGGGGTCTCAGGTGACCATCGTCGTGCGACGCGGCGCCGTCGAAGTCCGCGCCGCGGGGGTCACCCTGGCGGACGCCGACGTCGGAGACCTCGTCCCGGTCCAGATCCGCCCATCGGGCCGCGTCCTTCGCGCACGGCTGACGGCCAACGATGAGGCGCTTGCGCTGGAGGACGGACAATGAAGCTCGCATGGATCGTCGCCGCAAGTGCGCTCGGTTCGAGCCTCCTTGGGTGTGGACCGCCCCACGTCCAACCGTTCACGCCGAGGCAGAGGCTCTACAAACCGGGCGATTATGCCCTGCTCGGTCCGGCCGCCAAGCCGACCAACGGTTCGCTCTTCAGCGATGCGAGCCCAGGCTATCTCGAGGACACGCGCGCCGTTCACGTCGGCGACTTCGTGATGATCAACATCAACGAAAACTCGAACGCGCAAGGGGACGCGACGACCAACCTCAGCCGTCAGACTTCTGGGACCCTCGGCATGCCGGCCCTTCTCGGCATCGTCCCGGCGCTGACCCGTGCTTACCCCAACATCAACCCGGCCCAGCTCCTTTCGTTCGCCAGCCAGACGGCGTTCGCCGGCTCGGGGACGACCGCGCGAAACGGACAGCTGACGGGCAGCATTGCCGTCCGCGTGACGAAAGAGATGCCCAATTCGGACCTCTTCGTCGAGGGCACGAAGGTCGTGCTCATCAACAACGAGGAATACCACTTGTACCTGTCCGGGCTCGTGCGTCGCGCCGACATCGCTCAGGACGACTCGGTCGACTCGATGCGGCTCGCCGATGCGCAAATCGAGTTCACGGGCCGCGGCGACCTGGCGGACCAGAACCGCAGGGGCTGGTTTGCGAAGCTCGTCGACATGTTCAATCCCTTTTGAGGTCCGCCTTGCACCGCCCGCTTCTATCCATCGCTTTCGTCCTCGCGGTCCTCACGCTTTCCGGCGGGGCCCGCGCCGAGCATCTTCGCGACCTCGCCGACGTGAGCGGAGCACGGGATAACCAGCTTGTCGGCTTCGGCCTCGTGACGGGCCTGAGCGGAACGGGCGACGACATCACCGTACCATTTGCGCAGCAAGCGCTCTTGTCGATGATGAAGCGACTCGGCATCGAAATCGCCCCCCAGCAAATGATGCTGCGCAACGTGGCGGCCGTGACGGTGACCGCCACCCTTCCGCCGTTCGCGAAGACCGGCAGCAAGATTGACGTCACAGTGGCCTCGGCCGGCAACGCCCGAAGCCTTTCGGGCGGAGTGCTCGTCCAGACATTTCTCAAGGGCGCCGACCTGCGCGCGTACGCGGTCGCACAAGGAAGTCTGCTCATCGGCGGCTTCGACGCGCACGGCGCGAGCGGAAGCAGCGTCAAGAGCGGATCGACCACAACCGGACGGATACCCGAGGGAGCGCTGGTGGAACGCGAAGTCCAATCGACCCTCGTGAACGACGGCTCGCTGCGGCTCGAGCTCCGGACGCCGGGCTTCACCGTCGCCTCGCGCGTCGCCGAGGCGGTCAACAAGAAATTCGCCGGAGCCGCCAGCGCCATCGATGGCGGAGTCGTGACGGTGCGCGTCCCGGCGGAATTCGTCTCGCGCATCGTCGAATTCGTCGCTTCGCTCGAAGACATCGAAGTGACGCCCCTCCGAGCCGCGCGCGTCGTCATCAACGAGCGCACGGGAACCATCGTCGCGGGCGGCGATGTGCGTTTGGCTCCGGTCGCGGTCGTCCACGGCAGCCTGACGATCGTCGTGAAGGAGACGCCGACGGCGTCCCAACCGACGGCGCCGATGACGCGGGGCACGACGGTGGTGACGCAGAGGACGGATATCCAGGCAAGCGAAGGCAATCGCTCGATGGTGTACGTCCCGGCCGCCCCGACGCTCTCCGACGTGGCTTCTGCGCTGGGGACCCTCGGTCTCTCGCCGCGTGAACTGGCAAGCGTCCTGCAAGCGCTGCGTGAGGCGGGCGCGCTGGAAGCGGAGGTGGTGGTCGAATGAGCGGATCAATCGCACGGGTGTCATCTTCGTCTTCGACGTCAGGCGCGTCTCTACCCGACGAACGAACACAAAAGCTGCGGAAGGCGGCCGGCGACTTCGAGTCGCTCCTCGTCAAGCAACTGCTGAAGGAAGCGAAGATGGGCGGTACCGACAAAGGCAACGGGTACGGCGACATGGCCATTGATGCGCTCGCCTCCGCCGTCGAGAAAGGCGGAGGCCTTGGCCTTTCGAAGCACATCGAGCAAGCGGTCGAAGCGCGCGGTCCGACCCACCCGCCGGTCGGCCCGACCGCACCCAATCTGCCAGATGGCCCAATCACTCCGACGCGAACGACCGTACAGCCGCCAAAGGTCTAAAGGTTCTCGGAGACTCGCCGTTCTGAACGTTGCAGTAGCGACGAATACCCCCGGTCGAGCGGAAACACGCGGGGATTCGGGGAACGGCGCTGCGGGAAGGGACCATGCGGATCATTCAAGGCGGCTACGGACAGCAGAACGGAGCACCGGTCGCGAGTACCTCGAAGAGCGCCGCCGTGGGCGGAGCGACGAAACTGACGGGCGAGGCGGGCGTCGCGCAGTCGTCCTCCACCGAGAACGTGACGATCTCGGCAAAAGCCCGAGAGCTCGCCGACCAATCCGCGGCCGCCGATACTGACAAGGTCGGGCGTCTGCGCGATGCCATCCAGGCCGGCACGTTCCAGATCGATCCTCAAGCCATCGCCAATCGAATCGTTGCTGGAGACTAAACACGTGACCGACGCCATCGAACAGCTCGAACAGCTCCTGAAAGACGAACGAGAGGCCATTCGCCGGCTCGACGGTGCCACCGTCCTCGCTTTCGCCCGCCGCAAGCAGGAGCTCATGCTGCAGCTCCAAGGCCGAGACGGCAAGCTTGATGCGCGGGTCGCATCGCGCCTCCGGGCCCTCGTGCCCGCGCTTCGCAAAAACAGTGTCCTTCTCGCGCACGCGCGCGACATCTTGCGCGACGCGCTGTCGGCGGTCGGAATCGCACCGCCTCGCGCTTCCAAGTTGGGCGGCGCCAACCACGCCGCCCGGCGCCTTCTCTCGGTACGGGGTTAGGAAACCAACATGAGCTCTCTTTTTTCGTTGGTCAGCACGATGGGGAACGCGCTCTCCGCTCAGCAGGAGGGCCTCAACGTGACGGGGCAGAACGTCAGCAACGTCAACACCCCCAACTATGTCGAGCAGACCACCGACCTGCAGACGACGAACGGCGGCGGCGTGACCGCAAGCGCTCAGCGTTCTTTCGATGCCTTCACCTTCGGGCAGGTCCTCGTCCAACAAGGACTTGCGGGCGCGGCCAACGCGCAGAGCGAAGCTCTGAACGAAGCGCAGGCTGTGGTCGCCCCCCAGGGGGGCGGTTCCGTCGGTGACTCGATGACCTCCTTTTTCTCGTCTCTCGAGACGCTTTCGGCCACGCCGAGCGATCCGTCGGCCCAATCCGCGGTGCTCGCGGCAGCGACCCAAGTGGCGCAAAGCTTCTCGACGACGGCCGGCGGTCTCTCGCAGCAACAGTCGTCGCTGCTCTCCCAAGCCCAGGGCGTCGCGACGGAACTCAACTCGGACTTGACGCAAATCGCCTCCCTCAATGCCCAGGTCGCGCAGGCCAACGCGTCGGGCAACCCGTCGCCGGACCTGTCGGACCAGCTCGACTCGGTCGTGAGCAGCGTGTCGACCCTCGTCGGCGGCAGCGTTGTGCAGGATCCATCGGGTAGCGTCACGCTCTACGCCGCGGGCGCGGCGCTCGTGACCGGCAACCAGGCCTCCTCGGTCGCCGTGTCCGCTGGCCCGTCCGGTGCGATGCAGATCACGGTGACCGATCCGGGCGGTACACCCACCGACGTCACGTCCAACGTCACGGCAGGCACCCTGGGCGGATTGGCCCAGGCGAACGTCGAGGTCGGCCAGACGACGAGCCAGCTGGATCAGCTGGCCAATGGCTTTGCAACGTCCGTCAACGCGATTCAGAAGGCCGGGTACGGCTCCGACGGCGTGACCGGGCGCCCGCTGTTCACTCCTCCGACCCAGGTGGCGGGATCGGCCGCCAACATGTCAATCGACCCGTCCGTCGCTGGGCAACCGAATGCCATCGCCACGGCGACGAGCGCGCAGGATCTCCCCGGCGGCAACGGCGCGGTGGTCGCGCTCGAAGGTTTGGCGAACCAATCGATCGGAAGCGGGGGCAGCCCCTCGCAGTGGTTCGGATCGATCACGGCGCAAATCGGAAACGCGGCCGCCAGCGCTTCGACCGATGCGGCGACCCGCGCCGAGACGGTTACCCAAGCCCAGAATCTCAACAGCAGTGCGAGCGGCGTTTCGTTGACCCAAGAGTCGGTCAACATGACGCAGTTTCAACAAGCCTTCGAGGCCGCGACCCAAGTGCTCACGGTAGCCAGCAACTTGCTCGGGGAATTCATCTCGTCGGTTGGAGCCACGACGGCGTAGCAGGAGACCGACCATGCGCATCACCGAATTCATGATGACCAACACCGTGATCGCCTCCGAGTCGACTGCGCAGCAGCAAATGGCGCGGCTGTCGAGCGAAGCCGCTTCCGGTTTGGCCGTTCAGCAGCCGTCCGACGACCCCGCGGCGTTCTCGTCGCTCGTCCAGCAAGACGCTCAAATTGGAGTCGTCACGGCCCGGCAGAGTGCAGCGACCGTGGCCGGCGACAACCTGAATCTTGCCCAGACAACCCTCAACGAGGCGTCGACACTCGTGCAGCAAGCCGAATCGATCGCCAGCGAAGCAGCCAACGGAAGCCAGACTGCAGCATCGCGCGCCGACTCAGCCACGCAGGTCAACGGGCTCTTCCAGCAGTTGCTCGCACTGGCCAACACCCAGGGATCGAACGGATACCTCTTCGGCGGCACGAAGACGGCGACGCCGCCCTTCGACGCGAACGGCAACTTCTCGGGCAACAGCGACACGACCCAGGTCGAAATCGCCAACGGCGTGCTCGCCGTCTCGAACGCGAGCGGCGCCGACGCCTTCACGGCCGCCGGCGGCCGAAATGTCTTCGCCGATGTGCAATCGCTGGCGACCGCCCTCTCGACCAACGATACGGCAGGAATTCAAAGTTCCATCGCCAATCTCGGCGCGTCGTTCAATCAAATCGTCTCTGCGCAGGTCGACACCAGCGAGCAGGCGAGCGTGCTGCAGTCGGCCGGGACGGCCATGACCAACGCACTCACTCAGATGCAGGTGACCCGTGCGAACGTCGGCGATGCCGACGCCGCAACAACCTTCTCGAGCCTGCAGGCCTCCGAAACGTCGTACCAAGAGGCCATTCAAGTCAACCAGAGCGTTCTCTCGGCGGCCTATGCGAACCCGAACTGACTTTTTGAGCCGACGGTCATGTTGATCCTTCAGCGCCGCGTCGGAGAGCGCATCGTCCTCGGCGGAGGAATCGAGATCACGGTGACCGAGGTCACCAAAGGAGGTGTACGTCTCGCGGTGCATGCACCGCGCGGCGTCACCGTGGTTCGGGGGGAAGTCCACGACGCCATCGTCGCGGCCAATTCTCGCGCCATGGAATCGGAAGACCAATTGATGGAAGCCGAGGTATTCCCGGCGAAAGGTGGGACTGAATGATTCAGCTGCAAGGTACTCGCTTTGGAAACATCGAAGTGATCGAAGGAACGGAAATTTCTTTTCCTCAGGGGCTTTTTGGGTTCCCCAACGAAAGGCGGTACGCGCTCCTTTACCCGGGTGGACAGGGGCGGGTCGCGTGGCTCCAGTCGCTCGAAATGCCGGCACTCGCATTCCCGGTCGTCGAAGGAGCGGCTTTGGGCCCCGACTATCCTCGACCGGACGCGACGCAGATCGCGCACGACGCGGGCCTCGGTTCGAGCGATGTCGCCGTCTTGGTCATCGTCGCAGCCAACAAGGGGCGAGGCCTCGTCGCCAACATGCTCGCGCCGCTCATCATCGACCGCTCGACGCGAACCGGCGCGCAAATCGTCCTTGATCCGCGGCTTTATTCGGCTGAGGCGCAGCTCCGGCCACCGACCCAGCTCATCGAAGCGCAGAGGTAAAGTTCGTCGGCGAACTGCCGTTCGTCTCTCACGGTGCAGGACGCAGGGGCGTCCGACCAAGGGAGGTTTGCGGTGGCCATCGCGGAAGAGCGGACATCAATCACGGAGCTCGCGTCGGGTCCCATTGCGGTCGACGATGGTTCGGCGAGCGGTCAACGGACCCTCGCCAACCTGGGCGTGGCCAAGCTCGCGCGGGCCGTGGCGGAAATCCGAGCGGCTGAGGACGTCATCCTGTCGCACCTCGACACGGCGCAGCGGCTCGTGCGAAAGCTTCAGGTTCGAGGCGTGCACACGGACGCCGGGTACAGCTCGCCGGCAGAATTCGAAAGTCGCGTCTTGGCGGCGACCTCGATGATCAAAGCCCTCTGGCTTTCGAACCCGACGCCTCCCCCCGCGCACATCGAACTCGTCGAGTCGAAGCGAAACGCGAGCGAGGCACGCACGCGGAACACGAAAGCGTTGGCGACCATCGCCCAATCGATGGATCGCATGCGATCGCTCGAGGCCGAGGCGCACGACGCCGCCGTCGCCGCACGCGACACGCTCGCCAACATCGACTCGCAGCGCCTCTTCGAAGAGTGCGGCTACGCTTCTTACGAGGAGTTTCTGGAGCGCGCGCTCGCGCCCAGCCCGTCGCTTTCGATTGCTCTCGGATGCGTCGCCGTCGAGAGCGCCTGCCCGGAGCCGGTCACCTCGGTTTCAGTGAGGGCTCCGGTATTGCCCCCGGTGGACGAGCAGCAGGAGGTGCCGGCGTTGTTGCTCTCGCACGCTCCTGCCGTCGTGCCAGGCCTTGACCTGCCCGTTGCGGGGACGGCCGCGCCCACGGCCGGGATGGCGCCGGCGCCGAGATCCAGGATCTCGGGAATCTGGCTCACCCTCGGCGTCTGCGCGGTGGCCACCTTTGCCGGTGCGCTCGCCGGGACATGGGGCAACAGCGGCGCGACCGCGTCGGGTCCAGCGCACGAAAAGGCCGAGGCGTCGATGGCATCGACCCGCTCGCCCGAGAGCTTGGCGAAGACGACCGCGTCGGCGCGGCCGGCGCCGACGGTCCGCACGCCAGGCGCCGAGCCGAGCGCCAGCGCCGCGGCCGCCGCACGTCCCCATCCATCGGGGCCGCGGGAAGCGCATCGGTCGTATTGACTCACGGTGCCAAAGACGCATTGCAATAACGTCCCCTTCGCTTGCTTGGTCGGAGAAGTACGCCCCGGACCGAATGAACCCGGGCCGTCGTCGGCTGCGCGGCCCCCCCGCACCCAGCCACGCCTGGGCTGCTCGCGCGACGGCGGCCCCGACGGCTTTCCGACCAGCCATGCCTCTTCAACGACGAGCCGACTTCCAAGCGGATATCGGCGCGCACACCTTCATCTCGCCGCCGCCTGCCTCGGCCCCCCGCACACTCGGCCGGGTAGCTCCCCTTCCCCCCCGGCCGTACCCTCTGAGGCAGGCGGCGGCACTTCTGCGGGGACTACGTTTCCCTGGGCACCGGCTTGTCGTCCGCGTCGTGCTCTGGGCGGTCGACGGGCCAAGTGGACCCGCGGCACGGGCCCTCGACAGCATCCAAACCAGCGACACACGCTCATCAAGGCGCGCCTGCCGCTCGAGAAGCGGCACGGGCCCTCGACAGCATCCAAACCAGCGACGGCATCAAAAGGTGCCGGCGAGATCAAATCCGCCACCGCGGCCGTCCACGCTCGGTGCCAAGCTCAAGCGAACCGACATGGACGCCTGGGGCGCCGGCGAGAACAAGAGCCAGGCCCCTGCGACGAGGCTGGCCGCACCGACGCCGAAGCCGATCATGGAAATGACTTCCGAGGCTTGCGCCGGACCGCTGCTGCAACGAACGGAGCACGTGGAGCCGAGGCTGTCTGTTTTCGAAATCGCGTCGAAAGCGAACGCCAAGCCGACGCCGACGGCCGAGACGCCAACACCGCCGGCGAGCCAGGCGAGGACCCGCCGGACGTCCCGGCGACGCGCGGCCGGGCGAACGATGCCGACGCTTGGTGCCGTCACCGGGGGTCGCGGCTCGAGCAGAGGGATACGAACGACGAGCCCATCCGGGGCCCCGGCGACCACCGTCACCTTGGTCGTAAAGTCCTCGTGATCGGGGGCCGTGGCCGCGATCTCGTGCTCGCCGGGATCGAGGAACACCGGCATGGCCCGCCTGGCCGTGGGGACCCGTTCTCCGTCGATGGAGACGGCGACCGCGCGGTCGTCTCCATCGATCTCGAGTCGGACGCGCAGAAGAGACCGCTCAAGTCGCGCCGAATGCTGATGCGCGAAATCCCGTCGGTCGCGCTGGCTCGGGTCGTTTGCCCACGCGGCAGCCTGCGTAAACTCCGCCCACGCGCTCGCCGTCTTTCCCTGTCTTTCGTGGCAAAGCGCGAGGTTTAGCAGGGTCCCGAGCGTTGGATAGAGACGGAGGCTGTCGGCGAACGCGCTGCACGCTGCGTCCAGCCGTCCGTGGTCGAATGCTTCCGATCCCTCATGAAAGCGTTCCTCCGCCGCGGCAGCTTTGCCGTCCGTCGGCCCCCGGTTCGGTCCCAACGGCAAGGCGGTGGCGGCCGCGGGCTCGCCGGCATGGGGCTCGGCACGGGCCCACTGCGAAGCGATGATCGGAGTTGTCGCGAGCGCCAGAACCGAAAGCCTCCGAGGCAAAGCGATCATGCGACCTCAGCTTATAGCCTGCTGCACAGAACAGAGAGGGGGGCGTCGGCCTTCGATGGCCCGCTCGTCGTGGGATCCGCCTCGCGGCGCGACGCCGGGCGCCTCCGCGGCCACGACGGTGACGGCAATCGAGCCAACGCCAGGATTTCAGAATCAACGCCAGGATTTCAGAAACTTGGGGCGCAATTCCGTCGTCCCCGGGCTCTTCGGCGCCGGCGTCCGGCGCACGGACGCCGCGTTCGTCGGCGAGCCTGCGTTCGTCGGCGAAGCCGCGTTCGTCGGCGAGCCTGCGTTCGTCGGCGAGCCTGCGTTCGTCGGCGAGCCTGCGTTCGTCAGCGAGCCTGCGTTCGTCAGCGAGTCCGCGTTCGTCGGCGAGCCTGGGTTCGTCAGCGAGTCCGCGTTCGTCGGCGAAGCCGCGCTCACCCGTTCGCCTTCCGCAGCGACCGAAGGAGCGGTCGCTGTCGCTGGACGGGCCTCCGCGCCATCATCGGCGGACGACGGAACATGCGCCCTCTCTTCGGGTGGCTCGCCTGAGGGCGACGGCTGGGACACGGGCGTTATGGTTCGGCGCCGCCCGGATGCGGAAACCGATCCGGAGATCGTCGAGGCGCTCGGACGGCCTTCCACCCCGGTTGAAGCGAGCCCGCGCCGAGCCGTCGACGGGCCCCTGGCGAGAACAGCAACGGCCACCGCCAAAGCCACGCCCAGCGCGCTGGCCACCGCCAT
>JBEKFX010000046.1:0-43645 GCA_050013115.1 Polyangiaceae bacterium | reverse complement strand
GACAGTCTAACACCCGGTTCTGCCATTCGGCATGCGGTCCATTCGGCAAGCGCGCGGTCAGGTCCAATCCCACCGGCGCGCCGGGGTTTCGCTGTCCCAGCCGGTACGGTCCGATGGGATCCGAAAAGAATGGCCTGGGTCACTTCGACTCACAGGGTCCAGATGACCCAGCGTCGGTCACGCGATGGAGACACGGCGTCTCCGACGTTCCGATGACGTTGCGTTTCGTCACGGGCGACTCCCCGCAGCGCGTTGCCGGCGCGCTGTTCGAGCCGTTGGCGCCTTGTTCGCGGTGCCTACGAGCGCACCGAGCGCCTCGACCAGCGCCGGCGCTGCAGAGCGATGCTCCGAGCAGTGGGCCAGGCTCAGCCGACGCAGCACGCGCTGACCGTCTGGCGTGATCCGTAAGGACGCCTCCCGACGATCGTGACGGGCAGTGCGCCGCTGCACGAGGCCGCGCCCGATCGACCGCTTGACGAGATCGGCGCCGCCTGCGCGATCGCCGCGGGGGGCCAGGTCACCTGCTGGGGAAACGAGTGGGGTAACGGCCCCCCCTTCAATGTGGCCGGACCGGTGGGGCCCGTACCCGTCGCAGGCCTGTCGGGCGGCGTCACGGCGGTTTCCGTGTCGGCAAACGACGGCTGCGCACGGCCCGTAGGCGCGTCTGGCCCGTGCGTTTCAAAGCGTCTGGCGCGCCCCGTCCGGAAATCGAAGGGGCCTTCCGGAAATCGGTCACTTCAGGGCCAGGGTGACGTGAAGAAAAGGCCAATAGTTTTGGCAACTTGTCTCGGATAAGAGCCCGGGAATGTGCGCGGTGCACGTCTTGCGTGGGGGCCGCGACGGAGGCGTCGAGACATGTTTGCGCGCAAGACGAAGCCCGTCGTTCTGGCGGCCGGGTGGTGCGTCGGGGTTACGAGCCTGATCCACTGTTCGAGCGGCGGGGTGCCGACGGACGCACCGACCGCCATCGGAACCTCGAATGCCGAAACGGGAACCGTCGGCTTTTCGCTGAGCCTTCCGGGCGGCGCGCACCTGAGCAGCGTGACATACAACCTGCTCAGCAGCTCCGGCACGGCGGTGACCCTGGCCAACGCACCCAACCCGGGCATGGTGAGCGTGATCAACAGCGCGGCCATCGACTTCCTGATCGGGGGTGTGCCGGCGGCGACCGGCGACTCGATCTCGCTGACGGCGTCGATTGCGGGCGGCGGCGCGTGTCAGGGCAGCGCATCCGGAATCAACGTGACCGCGGGCGGTACCGCGAACGTGACGGTGCAGATGCTCTGCTCGCTTTCCAGCACGGATGCGGGAAACCTCTTTGTCACCGGCGTCCCGAGCTACTGCGGCACCTGGACCTCGCTATCGAGCAACAGCAGTGAGGTGTACGTCGGCGAGTCGCTCGTTCTAACGGCCACGGCAACGGGCCCAAACCCGAGCAACCTCGGCTACACCTGGACGATGGGCAGCCCGATCGGCGCGTTCGGAGCAGCCACCGGCGGTGTGGGCGCACCCGGGCAGGACGAGGCCGTGGGCCCGTCGGACCCGATGCAGTTCATGTGCACCGCGCCGGGAACCACCACAGTTACGGTGGTCGTCGACGACGGCCCCAACGACGCGGGGACGTGCCCGACGAACCTCACCACACTGACGACCACCGTAAAATGTGACGCCTATCCGAACAACCAGGTCGAGTCGGCGTGGGTCGAACTCGCAGGGCCCGACGGCACGAACGGTCTCACAGGCAACGTCGCCATCGCGCGGGCGTTGACGGCGGCTGCCGTCCCCGACGGCGGAACGAACCCCTGCCCCACCATCACGATCAACGACGGCCCCCCGGTGCCGATGAACCTGCGGGCGGCCGCGACGACGAGTCTCGCGGCGCGGTCCGGCGTCGTCACGCCGGTCAAGCCGTCGCTCTTCCCGGTCCACGTGTGCGAGTACGAGCTGCCCTCGAACGCCACGAGCGCCGTGGTCGCAGGCCAGCCGCTGCCGCTCCCGAAGGCCAATCCGACGAAAATCGTCGTCCTCGGCGACACAGGCTGCCGTCTCGAGGCGGGCAATGGCTGGCAGAGCTGCAACGACCCAAACCCTTACGGCACCGATACGCCTTATCCGTTCGCCGCCATCGCTTCTTTGGCTGCAGCGCAGAATCCCGACCTGGTCCTCCACGTCGGCGACTACCAGTACCGGGAGAGCGAATGCCCGGGCGGCATGTACAACTGCGGCGGCAGCCCCTGGGGATACGGGTGGGACAGCTGGGAGGCGGACCTCTTCGTACCGGGCGCGCCGCTGTTCGCGGCGGCCCCCTGGATCATGACCCGGGGCAATCATGAGATGTGCAACCGCGCGGGGCAGGGCTGGTACCGCTTCCTCGATACGAATCCGTTCGACACGACGGACGTGCACACCTGTGACAACGCGGCGAACGACACCATGAGCAGCGGCGGCAATTTCAACAATCCGCTCCTCGTCCAGATCAATTCGAGCACCCAGCTCGTCGTCTTCGACAGCTCGAACGCCAAGCCCGCGTCCGGGACGGCCACCGGCAGCGCGTCCGCCTGGTACACGACCTACCAGAGCGAGCTCGCGACGGCTGGCAGTCTGGTCGGGGCGGCGCCGCTCCCCTTCAACCTTTGGGCGAACCACCACCCCATCTTCGGCTACACCCCGGGCACACCCCCGACGAGCCCCATCCCCCTCTTTCCCCCCGTCATGAACTCCGTGTTCCCGAACACCTACTTCCCGCCGCCGATCAACCTGGCGCTGCATGGTCACACGCACGACTACCAGGCGCTCGATCTCGCGACGGCGACAGGGCCCGACGGTGGCACGTTCCAGCCGGCTGCGACACTGGTCAGCGGCAACGCGGGAGACTTGCTGGATAATGTCATTTCCACACCGCTGACCGACACGGGCCTGTCCGCCGTTTCGAATGGCTCGGGCGAATCTGCAGACCCTCCGGTCAGTGTCGCGATCATCGGCGGTGTGCAGCAGTTCGCGACGGCGGACTCCTTCGGCTACATGGTGCTGCAGTTCAACCCCGGCCAGCCGGACGCCGGCCAGCCGCCAACCTGGGTTTCGACGGAGTACCGCCCGGACAACACCGTGCGGGATGTTTGCACCATCCAGACGACCGGCCAGATGTCCTGCACGGCGTGGGGCACGGTCCCGACCGACGACGCTGGCGTGCCCTGATCGACGCATGACGCAAGGGCAGGCTTCGGCGCGAAGCGCCCCGCTTGCGGCGGCGTCGGGCAAGCGGCGGCACGCCTTCGGGAAGGCCACTGCATGCCTCGTGTCGTTCGTCGCCGGTCTTGGTTGCCAGAAGCACGCTGAGCGGGAGCCGGGCGGCGGCTCGGAGTCCGCCTGGCCTGGGTTGCTCGGTTCGCACGCCGCGACGGCGATCGCCGTGCGGCCTGCGGAGGCGCCGCCGATCGTCGACCCGATTCCACCGCACACAGTGCCTACGCTAACGCCGCGCGAAGAGGTCGGTCGGTTCATCTTTCTCGACGCCACCCTTTCCAATCCTCCGGGCACGAGCTGCGCAAGCTGTCATGACCCGCGCGCGGCGTTCTCGGGCAACAACGGGTCGGTCACGGGCGTCGCCCGCGGCTCGCGCCCCGGTCACTTCGCGCTCCGGAACGCGCCGTCCGTCATGTACCTGAAATTCGTGCCGCCCTTCCACTTCGCGCTGGAGGACGACGACGACGTCGAGGAGTCGCCCTTCGGCGGATTGACGTGGAGCGGCCGCGCCGACACGGTCGCGGAGTTCGCGCGCATCCCGCTCTTCGACGCCAACGAGATGAACGCCAAGAGCGAGGCGGAGATTGCGAGCAAGCTGGGCGCGGCACCGTACGCGGCCGACCTCACCCGCGAGTACCCCGGCGCGCTCACAACGCCGGCGTCGGCCATGAAGGCCTTCGGCGAGGCGCTGCAAGCGTTTCTCACCAGCGAGGCGATGTCTCCGTTCACTTCGAAGTTCGACGACTTCTTGCGAGGCAAAGCGCAGCTTTCGCCGCTCGAGATCAAAGGCATGAGGGCCTTCGAGAACCGCGAAAAGGGATCGTGCCAGCACTGCCATCCGATGCACGAAGGCTGGAATCGCCCGGAAGGGTCGCTCTTCACGACGTATTCGTACGACTCGGTCGGGGTGCCCCGAAACCACGCCATCGCCGCGAACGCCGACGCCAAGCACTACGACCTCGGTCTATGCGAAAGGACGCAAAAAAAGGAGCCTTCGTCGGACGAGAAATGGTGCGGCTCATTTCGAATCCCGTCGCTTCGCAACGTGGCGGTTCGCCAGCGGTTCATGCACAACGGCGCGTTTTCGAAGCTTCGCGACGTCGTCACCTTCTACGCGACGCGCTCGACGAACCCCGATCTCTTTTACCCGCACGGCGCCAAGTTCGACGACGCGCCCGAACGATACCGGCGCAATGTGAACACCTTTTCGCTTCCCTACAACCGTCGCGAGGGCGGTCCGCCGGCCCTCGATGACGCCGACGTCGATGCCATCGTTGCGTTCCTCGAGACCCTCACCGACGCACCGTATCGCGACGTTCCCCATCGCGACGTTCCCTGACCAAATCACACGCACGTCTTGCCGTCGGGGCGGATGTTTTGCGCCCTCCGTTTTTCGGCGGGTGTCCGACGGCGCCCGCTCGGCGCGGCCGTCGCGTTCCGGCTAGACTTATCCGCGGAGTGGGGAGGGACTCGATGAACTTCATCCTTCGCGCGGAGTCCGTGGGGTTGGTTGCTCTCGTCGCGACAGCCGCTTGCGGTCGGTTGGAGGACGTCACTTCGACACGGGTCGGCGGCGGATACGCCGATGAGGGTGGTGTTTCGCTCGACGCCGGGGCCCCGCCGGAGCGTGCGCCGACCCCCTGACGTTTGCCGATCCGAACGTCGAGAGTGCGGTCCGCCAAGCCGCCGGTATCCCGAGTGGGTCGATCGACTCGAATCAGATTCAAGACATCTCGTCGATCTCGGCACTTGCGAACCTGCGGAGTCTGGACTTGAGCGACAACCAGATCACCGACCTCTCTCCCTTGGTCGCCAACGCCTCGCTCGGCTACGGGACCGGCATCGCGATCGCGGGCAAGCCCATCGACTGCACCGCGCAGGCGCAAAACATCGCGACGTTGAGGGCGCGCGGCGTCACGTTGACCACGGACTGTCCGTAAGGGCACGGCGCGGCGCGAGGCAGGGCCAGGCGTCGCGGCGGGCGAAGAAGGGCCGGTGTGCGCGCAGAAGCGTCGCGCGAGCTCACATAGGGTACCCTTACGGGGCGCCGCCCACGGAGCCGGAACTTGGAGGGGCGCTACGGGAGGTTCGCGACTTGGCTGCCGGCGAGGAGGAAGGCACCCACGCCGTAGTCGTTGGTATCGGTGGCGGTCGCCGCCGCCGGGCCGCTGCCAGTCGGCTGAACGTATTCCAACATTCCGGCCGGGCTCACGTTGGCGACGAGCCCATTCCACGCTTGCATGACCGCCGGGAGATACGTCGCGCCATCCAAGATGCCGTGGTTGATGCCCCATGCGATTGCAAAGGTCATGAGGCCCGTGCCGCTCGTCTCCGGGTTTGGGAACTCGCCCGCGTCGAGCAAATTGGAACGCCAGAGACCGTCAGGACCCTGCAGCGGAACAACGGCCCCGGCCATGTTCATCAGCAGGGTGGTGAGGGGGGCGTACAGGGGGTCGGTCTCGGGCAGGTACTCGAGGACCCGAACCGCTCCAGCCATCACCCAGCCGTTGCCGCGCGACCAGTACGTGTCCGAGCTGACGAAGGTCGAATCCCGCCAAAAGAGCTTGCGCGCGGGGTCGTAGAGGGCATTTTGAGTAGCCATCCACTCGGTGTCGAGAAAGGTCGAGTACTTCGTATCGCCGGCGCCGGCGGCCGAGCCGAGGCGAGCGACGAGGCCGGGCGCCATGAACAGCGCGTCGGCCCACCACCAGGTGTCGCCGAACGACGGCAGCGGGGTCGTGTCCACAGCGGCAAAGCTCGCCTCGGAACTCGTCGTGTCGCTCGCATTGGCAGCGGGATTGAGGAGATACAAATCGGCATACACCTGCCCAGGGCACCAAGAGTTGTAGTCGGGCGCCGTGGCAGACACCGTGATTGCATAACGGTTCTTGGTCGCCCAGGCCGTCGCATCCGTCCAATATTGCGAATCGTGGGTCGCGTTGTAGGCCTCCAAGACGCCAACGTAAAAGGTGCCCTCGGTCCACTCGTCCGTCCAGGCCGGATTGGACGGGCCGACGCCGACTTGATAGGTCTCCGCCTTTTTCATGATGGAGAAAATGGCGGTCTGATCGACAGCGCCAGACGAGGAGCCCGAGCGGCCTCCAGACAAGCTCCCGCTCGACGTCCCCGAGGAAGAACCCCCCGAAGATGCCGAACTCTCCGAGGACGATGGGACGCCGGAGGACGGCGCGCTTCCCGAGGACAACGACCCGCTCGATGAGGGCGACAACCCGAGTCCCGACGAGAACGATTGGTTTCCGGAGGAGGCGCCCAGATACGACCCCGTGCCGGAGCCCGAGAAGGACGCCGCCCCGGAGGACGACCCCGCGTTCGTGCCCGCCGAGGACGACCCTCCACTCGAGAAGCGCGGCGAACCGGCGGCGGACCCGGAGGAGGACGACCCTTCTCCCAAGCTCGAACCGGCACTTTGAGTCGAATCATGGCACCCGACCGCAAGGCTGCCGATCCAAGCGTACGCCCACAACCGGGGGACATCGAGTCGTCGTGAAATGCCCATGGGTCACCGCCGCCAAATCGTAAACCAACGCTTCGGAGCGTGTGGGTTTAGTTGGCCTCGAGGCGCAGATAGTCCCATTCGAGAGCCGCGCCGGAGCCCGTGATGGTGAGCGTGTTCGCACCGGCCTTGAGGGCGCTGGCGCCAAACACGATCTGTCCGTCCCAGAAGTAGCCGTGACTGCCCAAGCGCGTCACCGCGTCGCTCGGATTCTGCGGGGCGAGCGTGCCGACCGCTGTGCCGTTGACGGTCACCGCGAGGCTGCCTCCTTCATTCGCCGCCAAGGCCACGTAGAGGCGCGCCTGGCCCGTCGGGGCGCTCGCCATGTTGAAGTTCACGGTCCAGGGTGACGTGTCCATGTACGAGTAGTTCCAGACCTGGGAATAGTCGTCGGTGCCCGCCGTATAGGTCAGGCCGTTGCCAAAGTTTTTCGCATAGGTCTCGAACGACGTGGCCCAATTCGTATAGTTGATGGCGCCATTGAGAAACTCATGCGAGTCGCGATCGGGCACTCCGATCTCCCAAACGGTTGCCGCCGTGCGCGGCGGCGCGATGGTTACGGTCCCGAGATTCTGCGTTTGCCCGGCGGCGACGGCGATGCTTGCGGCGGGGGTCTTGAACGGGGTCAGCAGGCTCGAGTTGGGCACGTTTCCGGCAGCCGTCGTGAAGGTGCCCGCGGCGCCGCGCCCGAACGCCCACAAGGCGTACGTGCCAGGAATGACGTGCGGAATCGTGAAGGACCCGTCGCATCCGGTCTTGGTCCAATACTGGTAGGTAAAAAACTGGGCTTGGGGATCGAGACCGTCGTCGGGGGCCAAGCCGATCCACATGTCCCCGGCCGACGCGTCGGGCGCTCCCGTATCGGCGATCGTCAGCTTGCCGGTGACCGTGGTACGTCCAGACTCCGGCACATAGTTGCCGTCGCCACCCGCCGGGTTCACAAACCAGGAGTAAGGCCACGCGGCTTGCTCGGCCTTGGCCTGGGCGATGGCATCAGCGAAAAGTAGGCTATTGGCGTTGGCCGTACCCGCCGGGACACTGTTGTTGTAGTAGAAAAACGGACCGTAGACCTTGCTGAGCTGCGTCCCCGCCGGGATGACCTCGGAGACCTCGTTCTGCGTGTAGTGGCTGCCGCCGAGCATGTTGAGCAGGTCCGGGCCGTTCAACATGCTCCCCATGAGCTCGCGCTTCTTGGGGCCCCCATTGTAATATTCGTGGCTGCCGAGGGCGATGAACATCCCGATGTTTTTCGTGCTCGAGCTCCACCCCCAAGCATCGGTGTCGCCGAAATCAGCGGTCCAGCTGTACTTGCAAACATAGATGCCGTCGGGCGCCTGCTCCACTTCTTTCGGGGCGCCGGTGACCGCCGTGCCATTGGCCCAGTCGGCCTCGGTCGTATCCAACCAGCCCGTCGCGCCCCCGGCACTGTCCGCCCCGTTCCGGAGCGCGTCGAGGCTATTCCAGTCGAAGATGGACCCGTTGTAAACGTTGGATCGCCACTCGCCGCCGTTCGTGGCTGCGTACGAAGCCGCGTGGGTGAGAATGCCGGTGGCGTAGAAACCGCTGCTCCCGCGCAGGACCGCGTAGTCGATGTCCACGTCCAGGTTGTTGCTGCTGCCCGTCGTGTGAACACGCACCTCCGCTTGGGCGCCGCCGTTGGTCGTGGGATCGGACGTGAGGGTGCAGGTGCCATTGCCGGCTTCCAGCTCCCAATAGACCATCCCACCTTCGTCGCCTCCGGCGAGCACGTTCGTGCCCTGATAGGTCCAGGTGCCGATGGTCCCGTCCGCACACGTGATGACGATCGACACGATCCCGTTCGACAGCGTGTACGTGCCGCTACTTTGGGAGGCCGTGACATTGGCTCCGCCCGGCGTGATCGCCCCAGCCACGTGCGTGCTCGTCGCCGGGCAAGGCGTCTGCACCATCCCCGGGTAATCTGTCCCTTGTGCGATGAGCGAACAGGCTCCCGCGTCACCCGCCGGCATGCAACCGACCGAGCTGCTCGAGCTGCCGCCCGAACTCGCTGCGCTGGAGCTCGAGGAGACGGAGGGGGTGGATGCCGAAATCGAGGAGCCGGTGCTTTCGGAGCCGGAGGTCGTGACTCCCGAGCTTTCGGAGCCAGAGCCAGAGTTGGCGGCTCCCGTGGAGGAGGAGTTGGAGCTCGTCATCGGCGAGATCGACGTGCCCGAGCTGCTGCTCGTCGTCCCGCCGCCCGTCGTGCCGCCGCCACCACTCGTCATACTGGCGCCCGTGCTCGACTTCGATGCGCCGCCGGGGCTCGTTCCGCACCCTTGCGAAGCCACGGCCATGAAAGTCCACAAGGCGACGGTCGACAAGACGCCGTGCATGCGGGCTCGAGACCCTCGAGCGCGGGTGCAGCGCGCGTCCTCGTGTCCCTGCAGAGCGTCCGTCGTCATCGGTTTACGCATGCTCGTCTGAGTGCTCCCGCCACAAGTTTACGGCCGGGTGCGCTTGAACGCCCGAATGCCGTTGCGGGACAACTTCATCCGCACCTTCGAGCGGCCAAGCGGGTTCGGCGAAGCCGCCGAGGGGAGTCGGCACACTTCAACCACGCTGCAAAAATGGAGCGCGACGTCAATTTGCGTGGAACGCCACGGTCGGGCGCCGCGGACAGCGCCGCCGACTTTGGCTCGGCACCCCAGAAAGGCCGCAAAAGCCGGTCTGTCCGCTCATCGGCGCGCGGAAAAGCTTGGCCGCATCAGGCTTGTCGTGGGGTCCACGCTCCCACCCCCGAGCCCGGGCCCGCCCCGTGCACCACAAGGTGGGCCCGCCGAGCCGCGAAGCACCCTTGCGCGCGCGCGAATTGAAAAGTCACGAACGCGCTGACGGCAGCGCCGAGAGGAAGAACGTGGCGCTCGAAATTTCTGTCCAACCGCACGCCGGTGGGCGAGGCGCTTTCGACGCAGCGTCGGCGACAGTACCGTGGCGCGTCGTGAGACGAGCACGTGCCGGCTGCGATGGAACGGGCGCACTGGGGTTCGCAGCGCGCCTGGTCGGCTCCCTTTCGGCAGCTCGAAATCCATATCTTGTCGTCGCCGCCGCCGCGCCATTCGTTCCCGGCATCTTTCAGTTCATTCATCATGGACTAGCGGACGTACTCTTTACCGGTGACGCTGCGGCCATCGAGCTCCGCACCCTGCATGCGGCCCATGGGACGCAGCTCTTGGGCCCTTATTCGCGCTTTCGATGGAGTCATCCGGGACCGGCATTATTCTATCTGGCTCTCCCACTCTATGAGGTATTTCACCGCCAGGGACCCGCGCTCGACCTCTTTGCGTTCGTCGCCAACTTGAGCAGCGCGGTTGCTCTTGTTCTGTCCGCGCGACGCCTCGGCGGTGCGATGTTCGCGCTGGCCGCCGCGACGCTTCTGGCCGCGTACGAATCGATCGGGATGGTGTTCCAACTATCTTACGTATGGAACCCGTTCGTTTCGGTCCTACCGCTGGGCCTCTTATCGCTCCTTTGTGCCCGCATTCTCTTGGGAGAAATGCGTCTTCTTCCGGTGTTTACCTTTGTGGCGTCGGCTGTGGTGCAGACCCATGTCGGGTATTTGCCGGTCGTGGCTTCATTGTCTCTGCTCGGGGCCACGACATGGCTCGTGCGGACCGCGTCACGTCGTTCGATGTGGAAGGCGGCGGTGCCCACAGCCGACCCCCGTTCAAGGCCGCGATTCCCTTCGGTCTGGGCCGCGCTGGCCGTCTTCGCCGTCGTGTGGCTTCCGCCGGTCGTGGACTGCGTCGAGCACCCACCGGGTAATCTGCTCGTTGTCGCTCGCTTTTTTTTGGAACCACACGCCAGCGAGCACCCGTGGCCGATCGTCCTCGACGTGACCTCGCGTCAGCTTCTGCATACGCCGATTGCCATTGCGCAGGCGCTTGGGCTTTCACGCGAACCGAGCGCCCCCACCACTCGGCTTCTCGCCGCCGCCTTGGTGTGCTTGCTCGTGGCGGCGGTTGCGGCGGGTCTTCGTCGGAGCGACCGGGCGGTCGTCGCCTTGTCCGCCGTTGCGTTGGTCGAGATCGTGTCAGCTCTGGCGGCCGTTCGCTCGGTGAGGGGCGATATTCTATTCTATTTGGTGACTTGGATCTCGATGGTCGGGCTCGTCGCCTTGATCGCTCTTCTGCGGCTGGCGTTTGGCACCGTGCTGAGAGAATCGAACTCGTCGTGGCGGACGGGTCTGCCTGTGGCGGCCGCACTTGTCGTCGGCCTCCTCGACTCGGTTCGTGTACAAGCTTCGGTCGTCGACGTGGTCCACACGCGCGACGAAGGTGCCGAGCAGTTCGCCCGGGAGGTTCACGGCTATCTGGTTTCCCACGACGTGCAAGGCCCCCTCATCCGAATCGAGGTGCATGACGCATGGCCGACGGCCGTCGCTGTGGTCTTGTATCTATTCAAGCATCGCATTCCGATATTCGTCTCGGACGATTGGCTGTTCATGGTGGGTGAGCAATTTGCCGCTGAGTCGGCGAAGCACCCGCTTCTGCTCATCGGGGATCGGAGCTTTTTCGAGGCGTCCCGAACACGCCATGATCTTCATTTTGTCTCGGCAGTCGGAGAGACGTCAGCCTTTTTGTCCGAACCGCACTATCTCGACGAGCATCGCATCGCCAGCCGCGCGACGGTCGTATCGGCCAACGGTGTTCGTGGCAACCCCTCGGTTGCGGTGGACGGGGTTTCGCCCGCCGAGGGCGCACGTTGGGATGCACCGCAATCGCTCGTGCTTGAATCGACGGCCAGTGTGCTCGAAGTGTCCGTGCCGCGAGAGCGTGTTGCAGCGGTTCTCTTGTCGGTCGATAGCGGAGACGTCTACGTCGTGCGATGCCGCGGGGAGGATGGGTCCGTGGTCGCCCTTGGCGCCGTGAAGGCCTACTCTTCGGAGCCGGGGATGGCCGTCGTTCCACTCTACTCGGACGCGCTGCAGTCTTGTCGCGCGGTGCAGGTTAGCCCGCAGAGCGGCGACGGCTACTACTCGGTCGGCGAAGTCGGGTTTCTTAGACCCTGAACGCGCGCTTGCATTCACCGGCGCTCACGAAGGTGCGGGCTGTTTCCTCCCGCCGTTGCGACTCGGGTGGCCTCTCGCTCCGTCGTCCCCCCCGGAGCAACGGGCAGCGCAAAGAAGAACGTGCTGCCCTGGCCCACCCCGCTCTCCGCCCAGACTTTACCCCCATGGGCTTCTACGATTCCCTTTACGATGAAGAGTCCGAGCCCCGCGCCGAGTCGAGCCCTGGGCCTGGCCTGCCAGAAGCGCTCGAAGACATGGGGAAGATCGTCTTCGCTGATGCCGGCACCCATGTCTGTCACCGCAAAGGTCACCGTTTGCCCGGTTGGTTCTGCCATGACCGCAACGGCTCCGCCCGCAGGAGTGAACTTGATCGCGTTGCCGAGGAGGTTTGCGAGCACCTGCTGGAGGCGAGCCTCATCGACGAACACGTCGGGCAGCGCTGATGGAAGCTCAGCCTTGAGCAGCACGGACTCCGCCGCCGCCAGCGACTGCAAGGAGTCGATGGCCTCCGAAACGAGAGGACCCACTGCGACCCGACTTTGCTCGACGGAGAGATGCCCTGCCTCGATGCTCGCGGCGTCGAGCAGATCGTCGATGAGACGACTGATTCGATTCGTCGCGCGCTCGATGGTCGCGAGCTGGCCCCGAGACTGCCTTCGATCCCCATCCTCAGAAACCCGGAGTGTGCTGAGGCACAGGGATATCGCGTTCAATGGGCTCCTGAGGTCGTGCGAGACGACGGCGAGCAGATCGTCTCTCGAACGCACGGCGCGTTGTGCCTCCTCGTACAGCCGAGCGTTGTCCACGGCCAACCCGGCTCGGCCGGCGAGCTCCTCGGCGAAGGCGAGGTCCGGGGCGGCGTAGCAGCGTCGGCGCGGGCCGACCGCAATCAGTGTGAGCGCACCGAGCGTTCGACCGTGCGCCAGAAGCGGCACGACCAGCCACGATTTCGGGTTGATGGGCATCGCCCGTTCGAATGCGAAGTCTTCGGTCGTGGCTTCCTCGATGAGCCTCGCCTTGCCGGTTGACAGGACCTCCTTCACGACGCTTGGCCAGCCCGCGCTCGGTGACATGTGCTTCATTTGTTCGCTCAAGCTCCGCATGCTCTCGTCAGCAAAGGCGACCTCGAGACGCTGGACGTGGCCATCACCCATGACCTCGTCGAGGAGGCAGACGTCCGCGAGATTGGAAACCATGAGTCGAACGACGGCAGCGAGCGTGTTTCGGTAGTCGAGTGAGGTGGAGAGAATCGCGGTGGCTTCGGCGAGGCAGCGCTGGTGCCGCTCGCGCGCCTCTGCACTCTCCTGCTTCGCGGCGATGACCGCGTGCCGGTCGACTGCGACCGCCAGCTGGTTTACTACGGCGTTCAGGAAGGCGAGATCCGGCTCCTCGGGGCGACGGGCGCTCTCGATCTGAAGGGCGCCGAAGATCGAACCGTTGCTGATGACAAGCGGAAGAATCACAAAGCTCTTCGGCGACGCAGGCTCCGACTCTGGTCCCCTCACGGCGCGCCGAGAGAGCGGGAACGGCGGACTCGAATCGCGGCGAACGTCGAGGCCGGAGCGCACGAGATAGCGGTATGCGGTTTGCGCGTGGTCCTGGGCCGCATTCAGTCGCTCAGCGCGTTCGCCCGCGGTCTGCCAGGTCACGGCCCGCGGGCCGCCCGCGGATTCGATGATGAAAATTGCGCTGCGCAAAGGAAGCGCTCGGTCGACGAGAGCGAGCACGTCGGGAAGCGTTCGCTCCGCGCTCTCGAACTGGGTGAGCACCTTGCTGATGTCATAAAGGTGCTGCAGGCGAAGCCGTGAGCGTTCCGATTCCAAAATAGGTGCCGCAACCTCATCCTGGGCTTTTCGGGCCTTGCTCCTCCTTCGATTCGGCCTCCTCATCGTCGTCAGTCCTTCGCCGACCGCGCTACTTCGGGGCCCGCTTTCCCGCCTCGCGGCTCTTCTTCGCGGCGCGGAGGTTGCCCTGCACGCGCTCCTCGATCTGGATGCCGCCCTTCGCGATGCAGAAGTAGTGCGTGCCCCGGTCGTGCGCGCTACCGCGCGTTTTCACGACGGCCAGCGACGGCCCGTCGTCCCCCGCCGACCCGTGGTAGCGAAGCAAGACGATGTTGTCGGCGATGTGCGAAAAGCCATGATCGGTGATGGCGCCCGTCGAGTACATCGAGCGCGACTCGAACGTGATGATGCTGGTCACGCCGAGGGTCTTGAACCGTGCCACCATGGCGAAGAGGAGCTGCCGCAAGTCTTCGGGCAGATCGCCTTCGCCAGCGATTTGTCTTGCTCCGTCGAGGACGAGTCTGCGGACCTTCTTCGATTGGATCTTGTCGGTCAGGATCGCAAGAAACTGGCTCGCGCGAACCTGCGCCCGCGAGAGATACACGAGGTCGACGAGCCCCTTGTTCGTGGCCTCCGTCAGAGGCAAACCGAGGCTCTCGGCGGACTTCAGGATCTGATCGCGCCCTTCCTCGAGGGAAACGTAGAGCCCAGGCTCCTTCCGCTTCACCCCCTCGACGATGAACTGAAGGCCGAAGGTGCTCTTGCCGATGCCCGCGCTGCCCGAGATGAGCGTGACGCTCCGTTCGATCAACCCCCCGTTGCAGAGTGCGTCGAACCCAGGGACACCCGCGGATAGCCTGCGAGACGGCTCGAGCGGCGGATGCGGCACGTGAAGGTCAGGCTCTAGCGTGTAGCGCGGGAAGATGATGAGCCCACCGCGGCCTATCACGATGCTGTGGCGGCCCTTCAGGTGGGCGGTATTTCTCAGCTTGTAGACTTCGAGATACCGCTCCCGATCCAGGCCCTCCTCGGTCGAGGAGAGGAGGATGACTCCGTCGACGACGGTCTCCTCGACACCGAAGCGACTGAGCTGGCTCGAACCGTAGGGAATGTCGGTCGCGAAAAACCCAACCGCCTGGCTGCTCTGGATGATGCTGCCGAGCTGGAAAGTCTTCTCGCGGGCGACCTGAGGATCCTTGATCTTGTGCAGGAACACCGAAATCGAATCGACAGCGACGCGCCGAGCCTGGAACGCCTCGATTCGCTCCCGCATCATCAGAAGGTGCCCCTCCACCATGATGTCGGGCTGCGGGATGAACACGATCTCGATCATCCCACGATCGATCTCCCCATCGAAGTCCCAGCCGAGGCCGCGGGCTGAGGCCCGCAGCCGCTCTTCCGTCTCCTCGAACGAAAAAATGATTCCCTTCTCGCCCGCCAGTGCGCCCCGGTAGACGAACTCGAGCAGAAGGACCGTCTTACCGGTCCCCGCGACCCCTCCGATCAAAAGACTGGACCCCCTCGGGATGCCCTCTCCGAGCAGGCCGTCGAGCTTCGAGATACCCGTCGTGCAACGATCCTTGCCGGGACCCCGGTCTTCTCGCCGAATCGTCACGCGCGGAGCGAACACCTCGATGCCGTTCGATGTGATGACGAACGCATGCTCGTCGCGGCTGTGGTCCGTCCCGCGCATCTTGACGACCTGGATGAAGCGCTGCTGTTCGCCCGATTGCTCACGCTGACTGACGACGATCAGGCCGTCAATGATCGAAAAGAGAGGATTGGTGTGCGTGTCCTCGCTTCCGTATTCGCCGAGGAGGAAGGTCGTCGTTTCCCAGGCCATCAGATTGACCGCGAGCTCATAACCGAATTTGCGGAGCTCCTCCGTGGACTTGGCGAGATCATCGAAGGCCTTGAAGCTGTCAATCACGACGATCGCCGGCTTGACCTTCTTGACCCCATTCATAATGAGCTCGAAAGTCTTCTCGAGTCCCTCCGACCGCAGGAGGACGCCAAGATCGATGAACTGAATGCCAGCGTCGAGCTTCTTTGCGTCGAAGAAGCTAAACTTCGTCATGTAGCGCAACGTTTTGGCCGTCGGCTCGGAGAGCGTACCGAAGTAGATGACGCGCTGCTCGGCCGAGGCGTTGCTAAAGCAGATCTGCTGGGTCAAGATCGTCTTGCCTGAGCCCGGAGGGCCGCAGATGACGGTGCAGGAGCCCCTCGGCAGACCGTCCATGAAAAGCGCATCGAGGTTTCGCACCCCGGTCTCGAAACGAGACTTGTCCTTGTCATCCGTCATGAATTGGCGTCCTTGCCGAGCTTACGACTTCGAGGCTCCCCTTCCGGCCGCTTGTCATCAGGGGTTCGATCGACGGCAAGCTTGGCGAGTTCCGCATGAAGCGCCGGCGTGAGGATGTCAGCCGTCAAGTTGCCGAGGACCGTGAGAAACTCCAGCAGCACGAAGCGAATCGCCTCCGTCAGCTGACCTGTCGGCGCGCCTTGGGCGTGCTCGTAGAGCCCCTCGCAGCGGAGCCCCGTCGCCTCGACTTTGAGCGTCGAGAGGATCGGGAAGCGCTCCGCGCCATTGTAAAGCACCCGATCCACGATGGCCGTCAGCGTGATATCGCCGAGCGTCCGATGGGCACGCTGCCACAAGGCGGCAAACGCCTCCTCGAAAGCCTGGACCATCCGGTCGGACGGCAGTCCCTTCGCGGCGCGTTCCATCCATGTGCTCACGCAGGCGCTATGGTCCTCGTCGAGCATATTCGTTAGCCGTTTCGCGCAACCACTCGACGCCGCGTCCAAGGGCCCCACCGGCTCGGCGCCATGCCGCGGACGATTGCGAGACCGCGTCGGTCATGGCCAAGGCGCAGCGGCGAAGATCGAGGCGGAAATGAAGCTGGCGGTTGGGACCAGGTCGGCACGATTCATGAGCGTTGGGGAGGAATGCATGCCGAACCGGGTGGCGACCATGCGCCTCACGCGCTCACGCATTCGCGCCCGACGGACGGTCCGCTCATCTCGCCACGATCCCAGGTCAGAAGCAAGCGATGCGTCGCCCTCATGCCGCGGTTTGACCAAGGGTCCGGCGCTGACGTCGCCCGCCTCGCCCGATCGCATCGGAACGGGGTCCCGACGGCCTTCTCGAGGATCGCGCGCCCGCCGCGATTGCAGTGTCCTAGAACGGCCCAAGAGCGCCATGGCGTTCGCGAAATGAGAAGCCAGACTTGGACGAGTCCGCTCGCGTGGCGCGTCCAGGAGAGACGAGTCCGCATGCCGCTGACGAGCACAAGCGGAGGAGCGGCAGAACCAAGGGCCGCCGGCGCGTCGACGCAGGCACCTGCGGGCCCGGGAACCTGCACCTCATCAACGGGCTCTACGATTCTCAGCGCAACGGTGCGCCTGTCACGTTTCGAGGCAAGGACATTCTCGAAGCCGAGAACCCGAACGCCGTCGGCATGACGGGCCTACTCGGCTGGGGCGGACTCGCACAAGGCCTGGCTTCATGCGACCTGCTCGTCATGCTCGGCACCGACTTCCCTCACCGCGAGTTTTTGCCCCGTCGGGCGAAGATCGTCCAAGTCGACCGTCGCGCGGAGAATCTCGGGAGACGTGTCCCAATCACCCTAGATGACTCGTATGGTATTCGACGGTCGATCGGACAATGCGGTCGAGATGGCAACGGCCAACATCCGCGATATCGGGACCATTCTCTGACAGTGGCCGAAGTGCACGGTCCAAGTGCGATCGCGGGACTGCGGGTTACGTCTCAGTCGCGCACTCGGAAAGCCTTCTCTCGAGATGGCTAGCGCCATTGCGTATTTCTCAGCTTTGGGGAAAAGGCTATTGGCGGGCGCCCCGTGTGGGTGCTCGGGGGGATTGAAGTCTGGGTCCCGTTCGAAATGGCGAATCGCGGCTGGGTTCCCTCGGCACAAGAGTGAGCGGTCCGCGAAGGGCCGCCGGTCCGGCGAATGCACACGACCTTCTCGAACTTCTCGAAAAGGAGATCGTGCCCATGACGACGATGCGTGCCGTCCAGGTGGCGAAGCCGAAGGCCCCGCTGCAGATCGTCGAGCGCAATATACCCGACCCCGGGGCCGGTACGGTGAGGATCAAGGTCGAGGCATGTGGTGTTTGCCACAGCGACTCGCTCACGATCGACGGCGTTTCCCCAGGAATCGAATACCCGCGCATTCCGGGCCACGAGGTCATCGGTGCCGTCGATGCCGTCGGGGCCGGCGTCGTCGGCTTCGCGCCGGGTCAGCGCGTCGGCGTCGGTTTCAACGGCGGCTTCGACGGGACGTGTGACGCGTGCCGCCGTGGCGACTTCTTCGCGTGCCGCTCCGGCCGCGTGACGGGTGCGTCCTCCGACGGCGGGTACGCCGAGTACATGATCGCACGAGCCGAAGCGATCGTGCGGATCCCAGAAGACCTCGTCGCGGCGGAAGCGGCGCCGCTGCTCTGCGCGGGGCTCACGACGTTCAACGCCCTCCGCCACAGCGGAGCGCGGCCGGGCGATCTGGTGGCCATTCTGGGTGTCGGGGGCTTGGGTCACCTCGCGGTGCAGTACGCTGCCCATATGGGCTTTCGCACCGTGGCCATCGCCCGCGGCCAGGACAAGGAGCCGTTCGCGAAGCAGCTCGGCGCCACGAACTTCATCGACAACGGCAAGCAAGACCCGGCGGCCGAGCTCATGAAGCTCGGCGGGGCGAGGGCGGTGCTCGCGACGGCCACCGACGCCGGGGCCATGAGCTCGACCATCGGCGGCCTCGGGGTCCACGGCAAGCTCATCGTGGTCGGGGTGCCCGCCGAACCTTTGCAGGTTTCCGTCTTTCCGCTCATCTTGGGCGAGCGCTCGATCGCGGGCTGGTACGCGGGGACCTCGATTGACGCCGAGGACACGCTCGCATTCACCAAACTCCACGGGGTGCGATCCATGAACGAGTTTTTCCCCCTCGAGCGAGCCGCCGAGGCCTACGCTCGCATGATGAGCGGCAAGGTCCACTTCCGCGCGGTCCTGACAATGGGCCAATGAGCGCCGCCCGGACGGGCGCCGCACAACGCGGCGCCGGTTCGCCCGGCCTCTTCTCGAGCTCGAGGCTGGCACACGACGCGCACGGTAGTCGCCAGGCACTTCAAGACGCGAGGAGACAGGCCATGCACGAGACGGACGTCATCTTAGTGGGCAGCGGCCAGGCAGCGACACCTCTTGCGATACGGTTTGCGGACGCAGGCAAAAGCGTCGTGCTCTTCGAGCGGGGGGAGCTCGGCGGGACCTGCACGAACACCGGCTGCAACCCGAGCAAGACGATGATTGCCAACGCCCGTGCCGCGCACGTTGTAAAGACGGCTGCGCGGTTCGGTGTGCGCGTCGGCTCCGTGGCCGTCGACTTGGCCGAGGCGGTCTCGCGCAAGGACGCGATCGTCGAACGGGGGCGACAGGACATCCGGACCGAGTTCGCCCGCGCCGGCGATCGCCTCCGGGTCGTCCGCGAACACGCTCGGTTCATCGCGGAGCGCACCCTTGAAGCAGGCGGGGAGCGCTACCGGGCGCCCGTTGTCGTACTCGACGTCGGAGCTCGAGCTTCGGTCCCTGCGCTGAAGGGCCTGAACGACGTCCCGTGGCTGGACAACCGCACGGCGCTCGACCTGCGGCAGCTCCCGCGTCATCTCATCGTGTTGGGCGGCGGCTACATCGGCTGCGAGATGGGGCAGATGTTCCGGCGGTTTGGGGCCGGCGTGACGATCGTGCACAGCGGAGACCACGTCCTGTCGCGGGAGGATCCGGACGTCGTTGCGCCCCTCGAAGAGGTGCTTCGCGGCGAGGGGATCGAGCTGAGGCTTCGATCGACCGCGGTGGGCGTTGGAAAAGACGGCGACGAGATCGTCGTGACCCAGTCCGACGGCTCCCTGCTGCGTGGATCGCACCTCCTTCTCGCGCTCGGACGTCGTCCGAACACGGACGAACTTGGCTGCGAGGCGGGGGGCATCCGCCTGGATGCCCGAGGCCATATCGTGGCCGACGAATTCTACGCGACAAGCTCCGCCGGAGTCTACGCGGTGGGGGACGTGATCGGCGGTCCGCAGTTCACCCATACGGCGTGGGACGACCACCGCCTGCTCTTCGATCTGCTGATGAAGCCCAAGGCCCCGCGACGGGCTCGCACCGCACGGATCATCCCGTACACCGTATTTACGGACCCACAACTCGCGGCGGTGGGTCTCAACGAACGCGCGGCGCGTGCTCGCAATGTCCCTTTCGAGATGGCGACCATGCCCTTCGGCGAGATTGCACGGGCCGCCGAGGTCGACGAGACTGCGGGCACGATGAAAGTCCTGCTCGATCCGGCGTCGGAGAGGTTCCTCGGCGCGTGCCTGGTGGGCGCAGAGGCCGGGGAGCTGTTGCACCCATTCGTCGTCCTCATGCAGGCCGGCGCCAAAGCGCGGGCCATGGTCGACGCGGAGATGGTCCATCCAACCTTTTCCGAGGGCCTTCAAACCCTGGTCATGCGTTTGCCCCGCTACTCGCTGTCGTAAGGCGTCAGCACGCGGACGAGCTCTTTGAAGAATGCCCCGCGGGTCGTCCCCTGGCACACGGTCCGCAAGCGGAGTCCCATGGCGGTGAAGACGACGCAAGAGGCCGACATTCGGGCCGCGCTCGATGGGCATTGGGCCGCATCCAACCGGGGGGATGAAGAGGCGGAGGGCGACATCTACTGCGATGATGTCGAGCTCGAGTATCCGCAATCCGGCGAGCGCTTTTACGGCCGCCGGAACGTACTCGAATCGCGTAACCAGAATCCCACCAAGCGACGCTTTGAGGTCCAGCGCACGCTCGGCCGCGGAGACCTCTGGATCGTCGAATACGTCATCTATTACGACGGACGCCCGGTTCCCACCGTCAGCATCATGGAATTTCGCGACGGCAAGGTCGCTCGCGAGATTCAATACTTTGCCGACCGGTTCGAAGCACCGGCCTGGCGCGCGAAGTGGCGAGCCTGACGGCGCCGGGCGTTTCAGCGACGAGAGAGCCCCTGATCGACGGGTCTCGGGCGGCTCACCTGACATCCGGGGCAAAAGACAGTGGCCCGACCGCCCAGAACGACGCGCGACAACTGCTTGCCGCAGCGAAGGCAGGGCTGCCCCGCGCGGCCGTAGACGAAGAACGAGCCGGCACGGCCCTCCGTGTACCGCTTGCGGTCCGCCAACTCGCGCGCGATCGCGCGCCTGAGGCCGCGCGCGATCGCGCGCGCGTCGGCCGGAAGGAGGAGCGCGTTGCCTGCGGACCGCGGATCGATGCGCGCGATCCACAGGCCCTCGTTCGCCAGGATGTTACCGACACCCGCGAAGACGCGCTGGTCCATGACGATCTCCTTCACCGAGCGCCGTCCCCGCGCGAGCGCTTCGGAGAGCCGGCGGACGTCAATCCCGTCAGTCAACGGATCCGGGCCCAGCGCAGTCCAGTCCGCGATGTCTTCGCGCACGGCGAGCAGGCGCCCGAAACGACGTGCGTCGACGTAGCGCACGCTGAACGCGCGACCACGCAAGACGACGTCGATCCGGGCACGCTCAAAGCGCACGACAGGCGCGCCGAGTACGGCGCGCACCCAGCCGCCCGTCATGCCCAGATGCGAGAAGACCTTGCCGCCGTCGTCGAGGTCCAGGCGCAGCCACTTGCCTCGCCGCTCGACGCGCTCGAACGTCCGACCGACGAGCGCGTGTTCGAACCCCCGCGGCGACGCCGGGCGGGACAGTCGAGCGTCCTCGGTCTCGGCCGTGGTCACGATCGCGCCGACCAGCCACCGCTCCAGATCGCGCCGGGTCATCTCGACGTCGGGGAGCTCGGGCATGGCAGCGTCACTTTCCCCCGTGCGCAACGGGCACGCTACCCGTCAAGCGGATCCATCCCCAGTACGCATGCGGCCCCGACTTCGTCGCCATGTTCATCGGCGAAGCGCGCGTGTGCCCGCGCCCGCCAGGCCGCGTTGGCGCACGTGCCGGAGCGCCGCGGGCCGGCTGCCCGCCGCCGCGCGGGGTGGCCATGGCCGACGCTGGTGTGGCAAAGGCGCCTGCCAGGTCTTAGGTGGACCGCTTCGCCGACAAGCTCGCGGGCCCCGGTCCGAGCGCGCTTCCCAGACCACCCGTAGTTACGCCCCGACGTCGGGGCGGTGGCCGCGGGCCTGCTGCACAAGGCGCCAGCCGATGTGCGACATGGCTTCGCGATGCTCGGGGTGTGCGCGCTTTTCGAGCGCCGACTGTCGCGACCAAGGGGTCGCTTCCCATAGAGCGGCTGCTGGCGCAATCGGCATTCTCTCGCCCTACCCGATGGTCGAACTGAACCCGACTCCACTTGCCGACATCAGCTCACCATTTCGAACGCTCCAGCCGGGCTTCATTCGTCGCGCAGGCAACGTGATTCAGCGATACCCTATGTCAATCGAATGGGCTGAGCCCCACGGCATCGCGTCCCATTTCGGCCCACGGGCTGTTTGCGAACGCGAGACCTTCACGAATCTCGCCGACGCTCGACCTATTGAGGACGTTCTATGGGGGATCAACATGATGCGCAGGCGAGCGCTTCTCGCTCGCTCGCCGAGCAGGCTTTTGCAGGCCAGGGCGAGATGGCGTCGCTCATTCGTGCGACCGACTGGTCGGGGACTCCGGTCGGCGCGGTCGAGTCGTGGCCACAGAGCCTGCGTACGGCTGTAAGCATCTGTCTTGGCTCGCGACACCCCATCGTTCTCTGGTGGGGACCCGAGCGCTGGATGTTTTACAACGACGGGTATCGGCCGATGTTGGGAGAGAGCAAACACCCCCAATTTCTCGGTCGCCCTGGCCAGGAATGCTGGGCGGAAATATGGGAAATCATTGGCCCGATGATGGACCAAGTCATCGCCACCGGCGAAGCGACATGGTCGGAGGATCTGCTCCTCTTCTTGCGCCGCCACGGTTACCTCGAGGAGACGTATTTCACGTTCTCGTACAGCCCGATTCGCGACGAAATGGGTCGAGCGAGCGGCATCTTTAACGCATGCACCGAGAGCACCGCGCGTGTCTTGGACAGGCGGCGGCTCAAGACGTTGCGCGAGATGTCCGTCGAGGCGCGAACGGCCAACGAGGCCGGCCGGCTCTGCGCGGAGATCCTCGGGCGCAATCCGCACGACATCCCCTTCGCGCTCGTTTACCTACTCGATCGCGCGGGCGAGCGTTTCGATCTCGTCGGCCATGCCGGCCTAGAAGGAGAGACGGAGGCCAGCCCGAGGTTTGTGGACGCGGCGGTCCGCGGCGAGCTGGGCTGGCCGCTCGCGCGGGTGACGGCGCAAGGACGCTCCGAGATCCTTGAGAACCTCGCGAACCATTTCGACTGTCTCCCCGGACGGCCGTGGGACGAGCCGGCACGTCAAGCCATTCTTCTTCCCATACCGCGCGCCGGGCTGCAGCAACCCGCCGGCGTGGTGGTGCTTGGAATCAGTCCCAGACGCGCTTTCGACGATGACTATCGCGGTTTCTTCGATCTCGTGGCTGCGCACGTGGCAACGGCCGTCTCCAACGCCCACGCGGTCGAGCTGGAGCGAGAGCGAGCGGAGGCGCTGACGGAACTCGACCGTGCGAAGACGGCGTTTTTCAGCAACATCAGCCATGAATTCCGTACGCCCCTGACGCTGATCTTGGGGCCGATCGAGGACGCGCTCTCGCGCGGAAGCCTCGACGGAGACAATCTGAAAACCGTTCACAGAAGCGCGCTTCGCCTGCTGCACCTTGTAAACAGTCTGCTCGACTTCTCGCGTATCGAAGCCGGTCGCCTCCAGTCTTCGTTCGAGCCGACCGACCTGCCCGTCCTCACAGCGGGACTCGCGGGTTCATTCCAGTCGCTCGTCGAATCGGCTGGGATGAAGCTTGTCGTCGACTGCCCACCACTTGCTGAGCTCGTCTATGTCGATCGCTCGCATTGGGAAAAGATCGTTTTAAACCTCGTCTCGAACGCCTTCAAGTTCACGTTCAAGGGCGACATCACGATTCGGCTGCGCAGGCTGGATGACCACGTCGAACTCTCCGTCAGCGACACGGGCACCGGAATCCCGGCGGAAGAGCTGACCAAGATCTTCGATCGCTTTCATCGCGTCGAGGGCTCGAGAGGCCGGAGCTTCGAGGGAACGGGCATCGGGCTTGCCATGGTCAGTGAGCTCGTGAAGGCACACGGCGGGGTCGTGCACGTTTCGAGCCGGCTGGGACGTGGGAGTACGTTCACGGTCTCCATTCCATCCGGCTTCAATCATCTGCCGAAGGAGCGGGTCTGCGCTGCAACGAGCGATGCGTCCGGCGTCCCTCGTTTGCGGCCGGCCGTGATGGAGGCCGAGCAGTGGGCCCGCGCGTCGATTCGTGAGTCGCAGCCCGTCGCCATCACGAACCTGGCACTCCCTCGATCGGTCGCCCGCGACAAGAGCCGCATTCTCGTGGCCGATGACAACGCGGATATGCGCGAATACCTATTTCGGCTCCTCAATCCACACTGGGAGGTCGAGGTCGTCGGAGACGGCGAGACCGCGCTCGCATCCGTTCTGGCCTGTCCTCCCGACCTCGTGCTGAGCGATGTCATGATGCCACGCATGGGCGGCGTGGCTCTTCTGAAAGCGCTCCGAGCCGATCCGCGGACGGAGTTGGTGCCCGTTCTGCTGCTCTCTGCGCGGGCCGGCGAAGAGGCGCTGGTCGAAGGCCTTGATACGGGGGCGGACGACTATCTCGTGAAGCCCTTCTCTGCACGTGAACTGCTCACGCGGATTCGCACTCACCTCGGCATGGCGCGGGTACGGCTCGCGGCGGCCGACGCGGCAAGGCAGCTCGCCGATACAAGGGCCGTCCTGCTCAACGCGAGCGAGACGCGTCTAAGGCGGCTTTCGGAAGTCGGCATCATTGGGACGAGCGTCGCCGATGACTCTGGCAGGATTGTCGAGGCGAACGACGCCTTCCTCGCGATGGTCGGCTACTCACGCGAAGACCTCGATGCCGGTCGCGTTGGCTGGCCCACACTGACTCCGCTCGAGTCGCGCGGGGTCAGCGCCGAGATCCGGGCACAAATGGACGCCCACGGCTTTGCACGCCCCTCTGAGACGGCGTTACTGCGCAAAGACGGTAAGCGGGTCCCCGCCCTCGTCGGCATGGCCAAACTCGACGCGTCGGCGCACATTGGCATGACCTTGGACCTCTCCGAGCAAAAGCGAATCGAAGAGCAGTTTCGGCAGGCACAAAAAATGGAAGCCGTTGGCCGACTCGCTGGAGGAATCGCGCACGACTTCAACAACATCCTGTCTGTGGTCTTGAGTTACGCGGAGCTCATCGGCAGCGACCTTCGGCCCGATGAGCCGATTCGGGCCGACATTGACGAAATTCGAACGGCCGCTTTGCGTGCGACGGCTCTGACAAGACAACTTCTTACGTTCAGCCGCCAGCAGGTGTTGGAACCGAAAGCGCTCGACCTACGGCAGTGTCTTGCGGGAATGGAAACGATGCTCCGGCGATTGCTCGGGGCCGACATCGAGTTGACGCTGCTGCCTTCGAGCGGCCTTTGGAGCGTTAAGGCCGATGTGGGCCAGATTGAGCAGATCTTGCTGAACCTCGCGGTCAACGCGCGCGATGCCATGCCCCAGGGGGGCCAGTTGACCATCGGGACGGCAAACGTCGATCTCGACGAGCACTATGCGCGCGCCCACCACGATGTTCGTCCCGGCTCTTATGTGATGCTTGCTGTAAGCGACACCGGCATCGGAATGAGCAAGGAGACGCAGGCTCGCATCTTCGAGCCGTTTTTCACGACAAAAGAAAAGGGAAAGGGTACGGGACTCGGCCTGGCGACGGTGTTCGGGATCGTCAAGCAAAGCGGGGGTCACATCTGGCTTTACAGCGAGCTTGGCAAGGGATCGACGTTCAAGGTTTACTTCCCCAAGGTGAGCAGAGCCGCTGATGCTCATGCGTCGCAACCGCCGCCACCCGAATCCTTGGGCGGCAGCGAGACGATCCTGCTTGTCGAAGACGATGACCAAGTACGCGTCCTCGCCCGAAGTATCCTTCGACGAAGCGGCTACGTCGTCCTGGAAGCCGCGAATGGCGGCGAGGCCCTTCTCATTTGCGAGCAGCACCCCGCCACGATCCACCTCTTGTTCACCGATGTGGTGCTGCCTCGCATGAGCGGCCGGCAGCTCGCCGAGCGCCTTGTGAACATGCGACCGGAGATGAAGGTACTCTTCACGTCCGGCTACACGGACGACGCGATTCTCCAGCACGGCGTCTTGGAATCCGGAGTCGCGTACCTCCAGAAACCGATGACGCCCGCGTCCCTGACTCGAAAGGTGCGCGAGGCCATCCGCGGTCGAAACGGTCGATAGAGACCGTCGAGCTGCTCGATTACCTCCACCGACGGGGCCGATTTGCCCCACCAGCCAACGCCCCGCGCCCCGGCGATCGAAAACGCGCGCGCGTACAACGAGACGACGGACAAGGCGTTTCGGACCTCCATTTCAATCGGCGCCGCAAGATTCGATCTTGAGAGGACGGAGCCACTCGAAGCGCTCGTCCAGGGTGCGGACTCGGCCATGTACCGACAGAAGAGCGCCCGGCGTCACGCCATCTGAGTTGCTGGCCGCGGCGCCCGCTCACAGTCTCGCGGCCTCGAACCCCGCGGCCGGCGTCGCAAAGAGGTAGCCCTGAAGCAAGTCGCAACCGAGTTCTGTGAGGGTATTGCGCTCGCCGACCGTTTCGACCCCCTCTGCGACGACGAGGATGCCCAAGTCGTCGCAAAGCGATTTCATCGCTCGCACAATCCTGTGTCGTCGCGAGTCCATGTCAATGCCTCGGACGAGCGACATGTCGAGCTTGGCCACCTCAGGCTCGAGCTGCGTGAAGCTCGCCAGTCCCGCGTAGCCGGCGCCGAGATCATCAATCGCAATGTCGAATCCGAGCTTCTTCAGCCTCGCGACACACGCGGAGATGTTCTTGACTCCGTAAAGCGACGCCCGCTCGGTGACTTCGAGAACGACCCGAGAGGCGATCTTCGAAAGTGGGGCATCTGGCGAGTAGAGCTCGTCGTCGTTCAGATCGGCCGCGTGCAGGTTCACAAATAGCTTGGCCCTCTTCGAGGCCTTTGGGGCTGCCTTCGCAACCGCGGCCCGAACCGCTCGACCGAGCTCATGCAGGCGTCCCAGCCGCTCGGCGGCGTCAAGGAAGTCGGTCGGATTCCTCATGAGCGGCTCGTCGGAGCGCAAGAGGGCCTCGTAGCCGAAGACGCGGCGCCGCGCCCAACCGACAATCGGCTGGAAGGCCATCCATAGAAGGTTCATCCCATGCGACCAGCGGACCTCGAGTGCCGCCCGCTCCCCCAAACGGGTCGCGTCCGCGCCGGCTAAATTGAGCGCCTCGCGCTTGAGCCTTGCCAACCGGTGGAGCTTCGCCGCCCGCGTCGCCGTCTCCAACAATTCCTGAGTTCCGACGGGCTTCACCAGATAGCGAAACGCACCGTATTCGACAGCACGGATCGCGGATTCGACCTTGGGCTCGCCGGTCATCAAGATCACAGGAACATCGAGGTCGTGAGCGCGGACGGCCTCGAGAAACTCAATCCCCGTCATTTCGGGCATGGACAGATCGCTGACGATCACATCGATTGGGCCTCTCTGCACCCGCTCGGCCGCTTCTTTCCCGTTCGACGCGGTCTCCACCGTGGCCCCGCCGCGCGCCAGGGCGGCCCTGTAGGCGCGAAGAACCGCGGGGTCGTCGTCGACGAGGAGCAGGCGAAGCGCCTCATCGTGAACCGTGGCGGTGCCGGGCGCTCCACCCTGGGCTTCATGGGGGAAAGCCCGCGGCGAAGGCGCAGCTTCGCCGGGTGACGGCTGCGCCCGACCACGAGCGAAAGGTTCACAACCACCGGTCGATGGGCCGGGCGGCGGCAGCAGGGCGGGTCGAACCGACGAGACCAGGCGCCGTCCCGACTTCGGATGATTGCGCCGCGCCCGCCGAACCCTCTTGTCTTCGTACATGCGCTTGTCGGCTTGCGCGACCAACTCGTCGAGCGAGGCGATATGGCCGCCTTCGCACGTGCTGAGGCCGATGCTCAAGGACACTCGGTAGGGCCGTTCGCACGCGGCATTGAATTCGTCCACGGCGGCGCGAAGGCGCTGGCGAAGCACTTCCGCATAGGCACCGGAGTCGGGGGCAAGCACGACGAATTCATCGCCGCCGAGCCGACCGAGAATGTCCGATGTGCGGAGGCAGCCGCGCAGAATCCGGGCGACGTCCATGAGAAGGCGATCGCCCTCCGGATGCCCCAACGAATCGTTGACGACTTTCATCTCGTTCAGGTCGATGAAGAAGACGGCCGGGTCGCGCCCTGACTCGCGGGCGTTCTCAAAGACGCGGCGCGCAAGGTCCATGAACCCGCGCCGGTTGTAGACACCAGTCAGCGCGTCAAGCTCCACCTGCTCCCGAAGCCTCGAACGCGCAGCGCGAAGCGACGTGACGTCTCTTCCTGTCGCAACCGCGCCGCACGCCTCGCCCGTCGCGTCGAACAGGGGTTCGGCATTGATGCTGTAAAAACGTCCGTCCGGCAGGTCGCGGGCGCGGACGAAGAGTTCGACGTCACGGACCACTTCGCCCGCGAGCGCGCGAGCGAGTGGCAAACAGGCATCGGGGATCCGCGTCTCGCAGTCGGGCAGGTAGACGTCATCGGGCGACGCACTGGCTCCAGACCCCGTGCCGATGAACGTCTCGCCGAAGACGCGACGGCCGCCTTCGTTGACAAAGAGGATGCGCCCCTCCATATCAGCGGCCGCTACGGCGTCGGACATCCCGCCAAAGACCCGAGCGAGCCAGGATCGCTGTTGATCCATTTCTCGCTCGAGCGCATGCCGCTCAAGCGCCACCTCAACGGCGGCATGCAGCTCGGGGTCTTGGTACGGTCTGAGAACGAACCCGTGCGGACGCCCATCCTCTTCCACGCGCATCCGCGCGGCGTCGTCATCACGCGCGCTGAGAAAGACGATGGGCGTCGGATGGCGCGTCCGAATCGCGGCCGCAACGGCAATGCCGTCATCCCGGTCCTCCAAGCATACGTCCATCAGGACCAGATCGGGACGGTGGGCATCCACAGCTGCGAGCGCCTCCGTCGCCGACGCGACCGTCGCGGCGACGTCGTAGCCGAGCCGTACGAGCGAGGAGCGCACCTCTCGCGCCACGGCCGCCTCACGTTCGACGATGAGGACGGACCGGCCCGGCGAAAATTGGGCTCGTGCCTTCGCGCTCTCCTGCCGATGTCGCATGCATCCCCCCAAGCGTTGTCCTCCACCCCACGATCACCCGCATCGATCTGGAGTGCTTAGATTGAGTATCCAATAACCACAACGAAGCGAAACCTGCAACGGCTAGATGGAAACGAACGAAGACGAGGAGGGCCAGGCGAAGAACCGGCGGATCGAAATCATGCTCGTTCCGAGTGCACCAACCCGACTTATCACACTTGCCGTTACCTACACGACGGTACCCTCAACCACCGTGAACTGGCCGAGCCGGGGCCGCGCGTTTCAATGCAGAGTCGCCGCGCCGTTTGGGGCCAACGGTGCAAGTAGTCCAGGTCGGGTGGCTCGTGGTCAACAACATGGCTTTCAGGCAGTGTAGGCGAGCCCAAGACCGGCAATCGCCTGTGAACACCAACCGTCCGCGAAGCCCTCATCGGGTCGTCGACACGGCTTGGCGGGACACGCCCCTGCCGCGCGGTCGGCCGGTTACGCGGCGGTCGAAGTTCGGACATCACGGTTTGTGGGCAAGTAAAACTAAGGGAGATTCATGAGCCAGTCGTTGACGATTGCCCTGTATCCGGTCGATCCACCGAGTTTGTCGTTCTTCCGAATGACGGACCCGGATCCTTTGCCGTGATGCCGGCGATCAACGATGCGTTGGTGCATCTCGACGAAGATGGCGCCGTTCAGCCCTCGCTCGCAACAAGCTGGAACCGGATATCGCCAACCGAATGCGAATTTCAGCTTCGAGAGGGCGTCCGCTTCCACAACGGCGAATCGTTGCCGTCGAGCGCCATCATGTCCCTCGCCGGTACGAATGGTTCAGCCCGCCCTAAACGCACCCGCATGGTGCTTCGACTCCTCCGATCGATCGATCAACCATCCGAAGCCGAGGTCTTTGCACCCCCAGCGGCCGCTCCTGAACGGAGCTCGGTACGGCTGTGGACGACGTCGCCTAACTTTTCTTTGACGACGGCGGAATGCGATGCGCGGCCTGCAAGCGGAATGCCCTCGAGCTCCTCCACCGCCGCGCGGATGTGCGCCGCGACGTCGCGCGGCTTACTGCAATTAACCTATCCTAGAATTCACCGCGTCCTCGGCGTCGTGGGCGCTTCGTCGCGCCACACGCCGGCGTCACTGGCTTGCGAAAGCGCAAGCGCCGCGCGAGCCGCGACGGCGAGTCGGACCGAAGTCGTTTCTTGTTCGGACATTGAGAAATCTTCGTCGAGCGCCATCGCGCCGCACGACTCGCATACGAGCGCTGGTGCCGCTTCGGACCCCTGGGCGTACCGGTAGCTCGATCCCGAAAAGTCCCGTCCCCCGCAGATTTCACACCGCTTCGATCCCCGCACCATGTCGAGCTGAATTGCAGGTTCCGAACCGCGCTCAGGCGTACAATTCTGGCGAGCATTCGTCAGCAGCGCAACGCAAGCGATGCGTCCGCGTGCAATGCCTGCGGCGTGGCGAACGACTGGAGTCGGCTCGGCCCGAAACGTGACGAGCGTTCGCGCGATCCAGTGACAGCAATCGTTTGGTCACCTGCATCAACTCTTCGGAGATCAAAGATGCGCCGATTTGGGG
Organism: Polyangiaceae bacterium; assembly: GCA_050013115.1. Classification (GTDB taxonomy): domain Bacteria; phylum Myxococcota_A; class Polyangia; order Polyangiales; family Polyangiaceae; genus Palsa-1150. The sequence continues at coordinate 13,213 of JBEKFX010000046.1, read as the reverse complement.
GGAACGCCCCCCTTTGGCGGACGAGCGGTCCAGGCGATAGGGGAATCAGCAACAGCACGGCGGCGACCTGATTCGTGGGCAAATGGCGCGCACTTCAGCCGTTCGGTCGCCGACGAATCACTGGGGCCGATGCGGATCATTCCGGCAAAATTTGCGGAAAACGTATTCTTCGCGCGGGGCTCAAGAAGTCGTTGAACCGTGATGCGAGGCCCGACATGATCATCCTCTGGCTCGCTCAATGATCGACTTGGACTTGCTCATGCGTCAAGCGCTCCAAAATATCGATGCGGTCTCCGATGACCCTGAGGCGCGTTATCGCCTGTGCGCCCGATTTTATGCGAAGTATGGGCACTCGTGGGACGGCGGGTTCGGGTACGGGAATTCCGAGCTCGCGTTCATCAGGTGGGAAATCAAACGGGGCGTCCTCGCCCCGCTCGGGGCGAGCCCTGGGAGCGTCTGGTGGCGAAGTGTGAACGAGGCGCTTCTCTTCGACGCCGAGCTCGCCGCCCTCATTCATGAGTCCGACCCGTCGGTCGACTCGCCCGCGGACGTTCGCCGCTGGCTTGACTACATCAAGACCCCCAGCGCGCAGACCTGGTACCTCGCGCACAATGGCAGCGTGGTCTCTGCATATCTCAAAAACATCGATGCGGCGCGGGCGGAGCTCGACGGGGAGCAGCTCTTCATGAACATCGTCCTCTATCGACTCCTCTATGCGGGCGCCCTCAGCTCTCGCACTGGCGCGTTTGCACCATTCGACCACCTACTGGCGGATCCCGCGCTGCCCGCCGTGAACGTCCTGGTCGGAATTCGCGAGTTTTACCCGACCCGTTATCCGCTGACGCGCGCTGACGTTCGGGTCCTGCGCGGGCGGGGCGACAGCCTTCTCGACCGTGCTGTCCGCATTTTCGACGATGGCATCATCCTTCCAGAGGACACCGCGCTTTACGCCCGTGCCGCCGTGCAACTAGGTATTCCCGAGCTCGATGGCCTGCTCCGAAACGGCCGGCCCATGTACCCTTTGGCTTAGCCCGCGTCAGGGAGCGAGAGCAGCGTACAGTGTTTACCCAGGCTATAGGACGGGAGAGGACCCGGCGCATGCGCGGGCGTCGCCTCGCATGCCACATGCCACGTGCGCCGGGCGATTCGCCGCTGACAGGGACCGCGGCCGGCGCAAACGTCCCCGGGGTGCTCGCGATCCAGGAAGACGTTATCGGCCGCTACGCTGCGTGGATGAGAAACTCGAGTGAACTCACACGTCTCCCTCGATCGCGACGTGGTGGTCGGACGCGCCTTCGTTGCCCTTCGGAGCGTCGGAGGATCTTACCGCGGTGATTCGAGCGCCGCGCGGCCGCCGAACGAGTACTCGGCCACTTACTTTCTTCCCCTTGCGGGACACCCGTTTCTCGGGCCACGAAGCCTCGCCTCGTGCCCGGATGAGCTCGTTGCGGCGTACATTACGTTGATGGCATCGGTAAAGCGCAAAATGCCAAGGGTCCGGCCGGACACTGCGGTGGGAATCGGGAACGCACGACAGGCTCTGATCCGAGCGGCCATTGAGATCATTGGTGAGAGTGGCGCCGCGAACATTGGGCTTCGCGACGCAGCCCGCCGGGCAGGAGTGACGCACGGCGCTCCCTACCGCCACTTCAAGGATCGCGCGTCCCTGGTGGCCGCCGTGGCGGAAGAGGGATTCCACGCGCTACGCGCGGCTTCGTCGGCGGCGATTCGCAAAGCGAGCTCGGACCCGCGCACCAAACTGAAGGCGCTGGGGATGTCTTACGTCCTGTTCGCACTGGAAAACCCAGGCTACTTTCGGGTCATGTTCGGCCCGGAAGCTGTCGGGCACACGCCTCAGGTGCGGACTGCCGAGGCCGCCGTGTTTTCCCAATGCGTCGCGCTCGTGGAGGAAGCGCAGCTCGCGGGCGTCGTTGCCGAGGGTGATCCACGCGAGCTCGCTCTGGCCGCATGGTCGGGCGTGCACGGTCTTGCCGAACTCACATTGGGGGGCCTCGTAGCTTGGGTCGGACTTCGTTCCGACCGGCGCCGCCTGGCCGACCGGATGACGACACTTTTCTTCAGAGGCATCGCCACGCGACCTCCTTAGATGTCACCGCGCTCCCTCCAGACGATACCTTACGCGGCGTAGGGACCGTGCGGCTTGCTCTCATCGGTGCGGCACGCGGTGCAAGGCTTAAAAACAATATTTTGTCCGATAACACGATCGCTGCCGCATCACGCGGTCACAAGGGGAAAGTGTGCATTCCGCCACCCGCCGCCCCAAGCGACCTCAAGCACGACCGATTGCGTTGCGCATCATCGCCGGGACGATCCGTCGATGAACGGGCGCCACGGGTAAGAAGTACGCACGACCAAGGGCGCTGTGGAATCGAACGAGCGTAGCGACGACTGCGGAGCGGCGCTCAACGTCTCCAGCGTAAATGAGAGCGACACGCACGCTGAGGTGACGATCGTCTTGTCCAAGCACAATCTCGCGATAGGTACGGTCGACCACGCGAAAAATGCCGACGTCTGCGTCCCGCGAAAACTCAAGCGGCGCTTCCGATCGTCTCGCGCGCACGACCTTTTTCAGCCCGAAAACTCCCGCAACGCCGTTGCGCAACCCCATCAGGGTGCGAACCCAAGTCGGCGGAGGCCTAAGGAAGGCCCGCGCGAACGCGTCTATGTCGGGGAACGCCGCCCCGTCGAGCCCGATCCCGTAGGCGTCGACATAGTCACGGAATTCCAACGATGCGGCGAGCGTGCCTGCCGGCACCTCCACCACCTGTACCGCGTCTCCGTGCATGAATCGGCCTCCCTCAGTGACCCCTGTGTTTAGTACGTGTACGGGACGGCGGTGGTCTCGAAGACTGCTCAGTGCGCACCCTGCGCCGTCGCTCCGGGTTTGGCCCGTCGCAGCAGCATCACGAGCGCCAGGCCAAGAACGAAGACGAGGCTCATTTGAACAAACGCATCATTGAACGCCCGGATTAGGGCCTGTGACGCAAGCTTCGCACGGACGAGTGCGAGCGCAGCCGATTCCGACTCCGGAAGGCCCGCGGCCGGCCCTCGGAGCAGCATCGCATACTGCTCGTTCGCAACCGCGTCCAGCGGAGTCACATGCTGGGTCAAGTAGGCAAAATGCATGGTTTGATGACGATCGACCAGCGTTCCCATCCATGCGGTGCCAATTGTTCCGCCCAGCTCCCTCGTAAGATTGAATAGCCCCGTGGCCGTCCCTTGCTCGCTTGCTGGCAAATCGGACAACGTAATAACCGTCAACGGAACGAAAACCAGGCCGAGTCCAACGGTGCGTAGCATCTGCGGGACGACAAGAGTCCAATAGCTCGCGCGCTCCGTCAGGTGACCGTTGAGCCAGAAGCTGCCCACCATGAGAGCCAGACCCACTCCCATGATCTTCCGGCCATCCAGCCCGGCCCCATACTTGCCCACAAGCGGCATCAGCACGAGCTGAATAGCGCCAGCCGCCAGGAACACGAGCCCGATATCGAGAGCCACGTAGTGCATCACGGCGCCGCAATAGAGAGAGAATAGGTAAGCGCTCGAGAAAAGTGCCATGCCAGCGATCAAATTGATCGCGGTTCCGGTGGCGTAGTTTCGGTTTCGAAACACTCGCAGCGCGACAATCGGCACATCCGTCTCCAGTTCATGAACGACGAACGTTACGATGCAGATTCCCGCTGTTATCGACAGAAACACGATACTCGGGCTCTCCCACCATGAGTGACGGTTACCTTCCTCGAGCACGTATTGCAGCGCTGCCATGCCCACCAGGAGGAGCAGCACCCCCTGATAATCGACGGCCTCGGTCGCCTCCCGGAAGTTGGGCTCGCGGATGTGCCTCCACGCCAAGGAGACAGAGACGACACCTACAGGAACGTTGACGTAGAAAATCCAGTGCCAGTTGGAGACGTCGATCAGATACCCACCGATAGTTGGCCCAAGAAGGGGACCCGTGATCGAAGCGAGCCCAAAAAGCGCACCCGCCATCGTATGCTCGTTGCGCGGATACCGTGCAATCAGAATCGCTTGCGACGTCGGAATGATGGCGCCGCCGCCGATGCCTTGCAGAACGCGGAAGACAATGAGTGATGCGAAGCTCCATGCCGCGCCGCAAAGGCAGCTGGCGAGCGTGAACAACAGGATTGACGCCACATAGTATCGTCGAAACCCAAAGCGCCGCTGAAACCAGCCTGTCATCGGAATGATGACGACGTTGGCCATCATGTAGCTGGTGGACACCCACCCGATCCGGTCGAGCGGCGCCCCGTAGGTCGCACGAATGTCGGAAAGCGCGACGTTCACGATGGATATGTCGATGACGGCCATGAGCGTTGTGCTGAGCACAGCCGTCGTGATCCACGCCTTTGAGCCCGAGATACTTCCTGCCACGGGTCACCGTGTCGTGACTTCGACGGTGGCGCTCATGCCCGGCCGCAGCGCCAGGGCAGGCGCGTCGTCGAGACGCACGAGAACCGGAATACGTTGAACGACCTTGACGAAATTGCCCGACGCGTTGTCCGGCGGCAGGACGGCAAATCGGGACCCTGCTGCGCCTCCCAAACTGTCGACGTAGCCGCCAAACGGCCGGCTGCCGTAGGTATCGAGGTAACATGTAACGCGCTGGCCCGCTCGCATGTCGCGCAATTGGTCCTCCTTAAAGTTGGCCACGACCCAAACATCCTTGTCAGCCACGATGGCCAGAAGAGGCCTATCGGGTGACGCCATCTGCCCCTCTTCGGTCGTTCGCCGCGATACCGTGCCCCGCTTCGGCGACGTCAGTAACGTATACGAGACGTTGAGTTCCGCAAGCTGCTCTGCCGACTCGGCCTGGGCCACGCGGGCTTCCGCCGCCTGAACTGCAGCCTCAGCCATGTCCACCTGTTCGGCCTCGGTGTCGGCGCTCAGCAAGAGGCTCTGTGCGACTTGGACATTGCCCGCCGACTGCTCGGTGGTCGCCACGACCTCCATGGCCCTTGCACGCGCCTGTTGGTAGGCAGCCTGGCTTTCAATAAAGGTCGTTTGCTTGATATCGAGCTCCGCCTGACTCACGGCGCCCGACTGCACGAGGCGCCGGCTTCGTTCGAGTTCGAGCTCGGCGATCGAGCGCCGGGCGTCTGCCGCAGCAGTCGCTGCTTGGGCCTGAGACACGGTCTCTCGCGAGGCCCGTGTCGCGGCACAGGCCGAAACGACAGCGCCGCGCGCCTGCCCAAGGGCGCCTTGCGCGCTTCGGGCGGCGAGCGTGAGCTGGGTATTGGCGCTGCGTAACTGTGCGCGGGCCAGCGCCACGTCCGCCTTCGCCGCGGCGAGTCGCGCGTCCGGTTCGCTGCGGTCGATCTGGATGAGATTTTGCCCCTTTTCGACACGTTCGTTGTCCTGAACGAGAATCCGGGTGATCTGGCCCGCCACCCGGGACGAAACAAACACGATTCGCCCCTCCACTTGCGCGTCGTCCGTCGTCTCTGTGCCGCGATGCACCCAATAGGACCCGGCCGCCATGGCGCCAGCGCCCGCGATGAGAACGGCGAAAACGACTCGAGCCGTCGGCCGCCTCGATCGAGTGCCCGAGCGCGGCATTGGCTTCTCAACGACGACGGCATCGCCTTCCGACAGTGCGGCATCAGCGTCAGACGGCGTTGAATGCGCACTCATTACTTCCTCGTCGTGCGGGCCGGCCGTCACGCTGTCAAGCCACCGTCAACGGTGATCACCTGTCCGGAGATGTAGCTCGCCGCCGGAGACAGAAGAAATTCCACAACGCGCGCTACCTCCGACACGTCGCCAACGCGGCGCATGGGTATCTGCTTGTGGATGGCCTCTCGCTTGGTGGGCGGCATGTCGCGAATCATGTCCGTCTCGATGAAGCCTGGCGCAACCGCGTTGACCCGGATACCAAACCGCGCGAGCTCGACGGCGAGCGATCGCGTTAGGCCGATCATGCCGGCTTTCGACGCCCCGTAATTCGCTTGTCCCGCGTTTCCCTTCAGACCACTCACCGACGTCATTTGTACTATCGCCCCGCAGCCACGCTGGATCATGTGCGGAGCGACGGCTCGCGTGACGAAAAACGTCGCGTCGAGATTCGTGCGCAACACCGTGTGCCATTGCTCGGGAAGCATGTTGACAAAGGAGACATCGCGGGTCGCGCCCGCATTGTTGACCAAGGCGTAAGGCGCACCCTTTTCATCGACGAGCGCTGCGATGACCTCTGCAACCCGCTCCGGGCTGGTGCCATCGCAGCGGACTGCGGTGCAGTTCCGTCCTTCGCCTTTCAGTCGCGCCTCCAGTTCGCCCGCGGCTTCGGCGGCCGACTTGTACGTGAAAACGACGTCAGCGCCGGCCCGGCTCAAATGCTCGACGACCCCTCTCCCAATTCCACGCGACCCTCCTGTGACCAGCGCCCAGCCCACCAAGGCGTCCGCTTTCTCTTTCCACATGTGGCCTAACTCCCTTCGCAACTCTGTCCACTTGGCCGCATGGCCACTGAACTCTTCAACTCGGCGCCCCGGCCAACGACTCAAGAAGGCCACGATATGCGATTGCATCTCGCCGGAAGCATTCTAGGTGACCGGCGCCGGGTACAGTAGTCAACGATGCGGTCGGCATGCGACGCGTGAATCGCTCGATCTCGGCGGTGCTCGTGTAAATGTCGTCCGCTCCGTGCACAACGAGGAGGCGCGGGAAGCGCGCGCCGTCCGACACCACTCGCTCGAGAGCCGCAATTCCAAGTTCCCGGGACCATCGCGAGGCTGCCAGAGTGTTCATCGCCCACGAGAGCGGGAAGCTCCGGAAAAACGTCCGCGCATCCAACGGCACGGAGTCGAGCATCGCAGCACTCACCATTCTGCCCGTGTGAACGAGTGAATGCACCAGATGATATCCACCAAATGAAAGACCGATGACAGACACGGGTAAACGAGGAAAGCGCGAACGCACGTGGTGCACGACCCCCAAGATATCGTCCGCGAATATCGGGCCGCGGATCGTGCTTCGACCGAAGCCTTTGAAATTAAAAAGCAAGGCGTGCAGGCGCGCGCCGAGGACGGCGTCGAGAAGGCGATGCCGCGCAAAATAGTGCATGCCGTACCTGCTAAAGGGGTGACACAGGACCGCAACCCCGAGTGGGGCGTCAGTCTCGATGAGCGCGGCCTCCAAGCGACTGCCGTCGGCACTCTCCAGCTCCAGTGGCTCGGCATCAAAAAGAGGGGCCTGCGTCCATCCGAAGCTTTTCCGGAACAATGACCGCATCAAAAGGGTCAGGCCGATACGCTCATACCGCCTCATCGTTACACTGCCGCCGCGTGAAGGCGCGCAGCCTTCGCAGTCGCCTCTCGCGCCTGGACGAATTCGGTCGCCTTCATTCGTGCGTATCCGAACGCCGCTTCATAGCTGGGACCCGCCACCCAGGAATTGAGAAACTGGACGCCCGCAATGGGAAAGCCATAGTGAAACAAGTGCGTTGAACCGTTCGTCCCCACCAATGCTCCGTAGCCTGCGCCGTTGTCGTTGTTCGTGTAGCGCTCGTACGTACGGGGTGTGGCGAGTTCGCTCTCGATTACGTGTCCGAACAGACCCGGCTTGTGTTTATAAAGGCGCTCGAGAAGGACGGCGCCGCAACGGTCCTTCTTGCGGGCGTAGTCCTCGGTGTCGCGCGGAGACCAATGGCTTATCGTGTCGAGGACATTAATACATACAACTCGACCCCCTGCGGGATCGAGCGTGTGGTAGTTCGTCACCTCCATTTGTGATGCAGACCAGAACGCGTCCTCGACCTGCTCCTCGGAGCCGGACGCCATCGCATCTGCGCGGAGCTGCGAGGCCTCGGCTGCGCGGTCGGAGAATAGCATTGTTTCGGAGCTGCTCAGGCCCAGCTCCTCTGGAGGGAGGTCCGTCACCAGATAAAGAGTCGTCGTGGACCATGAGGGCCGAAGAGCGAGTGCTCTCTCGGTCACCGAGCGCAAGTTCTCGCGCCCGCCTAGAATCGTACGAAGCGCATATTGCGGCGCCGCATTGATAAATACGGCGGGCGCGGTGAATCGCCCGCGCGTCGTATCCACACCGCAGACGCGGTTGTCTTGGACCTCTACTCGCTTGACCTCCGTTCGCAACAGGATCTGGCCGCCAGCATCTTCCACTCGGCTGGCCAGTTCGTTCGACAGCGCCTGTGCGCTGCCGGATATGTAAGCGCTTCCGACGACGAGCGCCGCGTACGGGACATGAAGGTAGTAAAGATAAGACACCTCCTCCGGAAAACCACCCACGTAGATGACGTTCGCCGCGAGCAGCGTTCTCAACCGGGGACTCCTTACGCGGGCCTCCAGCGCCTGAGCGACCGTAACACGCCGGAGCTCGCGGTGCGCGTATCGCAACTGGCTGACATCCGGCAGGTATGACCCGTCCATAATCTGAAACTGATAATATGCGTTTTTCCCGTGCGTCTCGACCTCGGAGAAGAACTGCCTCAGGCCAGCCCCCTCTTCGGGGAAGGCGCGCGCCAGCACGTCCTTCGCCTGGTCGTAGTCATGCGGAATGACCAGCGTCCAGTCAGGGTATGACGCCTCGAAGAATTCCGGCGGACGGACGACATTCAGCTGCCGATGGAGCCCGAGATCGCGGAACATGCCAGCCATGTTGCCGTTGGCGCCCATCCCGGTAAGCTTGTGGAGACTGCAATCAAACCGATTGCGGCGGCGCCGAAAGACGCTCGCATATCCGCCTGCCACGTAGTGCTGGTCGAGAATTAGTATCTTCGCTGTCCGGTCCTTGGCAGCGACCATGGCGCCGAACGCCAGTGCCGTGACTCCGGACCCAACGCATATGGCGTCCCATTCCCTATCCACGCCCTCGATGTCGCGGCCGTGTCGGCGGCGCTTACGCTGCGCCTCCGGAGATAATGTCACCATTGATAGTCGGCTCCCACGAGGGACCATTCCTTCAGCCACCGTAATAGGTGCCCGAAGCGGGAAGCATTCAATGTTTTATTATTCTCGGAACAGCGCATGCGATCCATCGCCTCCTTGTCGTGCTCGGAGAAACCGAGTGGCATGCGGCTCGCGAGTTCGTCGTTGAAGGTATATTGCTCAATCAACTTCGACATCATCGGTTCGATGATGCGCGCCATCTCCCTCGCGCTGGGAGCCGCCCCCGCGGCAATATGGCTCTCGGCAATCCATCGTCCGAAGGCCAGATGACGCGCCTCTTCGCGGTGGTGCGCCAGGGCCAGTGCGCGCGTCAATGGGTCCACCCCCGGACCGTCCGTCCCTTCGACGAAGCCGATTTCCGCAACAGCCTCGGCCAAGTAGGTGCACAAGATGCCGAGGACCGGGGGGAACCCAGGCAACTTCTTGGTAAACAGGTCCATCAACAGCGCGGGCGGTGAAAACATTTCCAAGCCGGCAAGCCGCAGGTATTCGCGGAACATCAAGGTGTGGACGATTTCCTCTTTGGAAAATATCATTAAATAGTCTCGCAGCGAGGGCGCAAGATCCGCGCCATGTCGGACGACGTAGGACACATAGAGTGGGGGAATGGCCTGCTCGAGCCAGATGAACATCGAGCAATCCCTTGCAATCTCATGCCAAGCGACCTCCAGGCGCTGAGGGTCCGACAGTCCGTTCCACGTGTCGGTGCCATACATCCAACAGGCGTCCGAGCGTTTGGGGTAGATCTGCCGATTCGCACCCGTCGACCACGGCAGGACAGACTTCAAGTCTATATAATTCGTGTGCGACATCTCGATCAAGCGATCAAGCTTCGTTTGTAACTCCGTGGCGATGGTCAAAACGGGGTTGTTCATTTCGCGCCTTTTCTTCACGCAGCGGAGGTGCGAAGTCCTTCAACATACGTGACCAGATTGCCAATCGTTTTTACTTGGCCCGACGCAAATACTGAGGAGGAAAGCTTGACGCCGAGACGTTTCTGGAATTCCACCTGCAGTTCCACGAGGTCCAAGCTGTCTACCCCGAGCGACGACAATTCGGTGTCGGGGCCCAGGTCGTCGGCATCAACCTCCGTAAAGGTCGGCACCAGCGCCCGTATCAGAGACCATACGTCATCGCTATCCATTGACCGCTCCCGATGTTGATGGGTTTCGCTTCAGTAGCAAGCCGACAGAGGTGACAAGCACGCACCGCGGTCCCGAGGATACGGTCCACGTCACGTCTCCCATGCATCCTCCCTCTACTGGCACCATGACTCCGGGCGCGAAGGTGCATGCGTACTCAACGACGCCGGTGTCGCTGGCGAGATACTCAACGCTTGGGTCGAGCGTGACGGCGTAGCTTGTTTGTACGGCAACGGCCTCAGCAACGGTCTGGAGCCCCAGCAGACGCTGTGCCTGGACCCTCAGCGGCTCAATGGCGCGGGCCAGAAACTCGGAAAAGAAGCAGGACGCCAGCCCTAGCCAAAACGACGTGCATTCGGGCAGCGCATGAAGGAGAGTCCCCCGGCGGACATTGACGTCCGTCGACGCAAGAGCGTAACGAGCGAGCTTGTAACGCGGCAGGTCTGGATGGACGACGACGGGCTGGTTGTCTGCGGCGGGTCGTAAGGTCGCTCCGACGCGGACGAGGTCGTCCGGTCCGATGAGAGAGCAGGAGGCGCCGTGGCGCCCACGCTTGACGACGAGCCGCAATGCTTCATCGACAACGATTGGATGGCGCAATCTGGCCTGGAGTGTACGGGCGCCTGCGTCATCGCCAATAGCGGGCTCGTCGTCCCAAAGACGTTGAAACGCCAGCACCGCGCCGATCATGCCGTGCGCAACGACGTCGGCCGCGCCGAGCGCCCGCGCGGCCTGCTTCTCAAAATGAATGGGATTGTAATCGCCAGAAAATTGGGCCCACCGGCGAATGCGATCGCGATCGATGGTGAGCGTCGCGCTCATTGCTCACCCCGCGTCAAAGCATCGCGTGGTCGCTCTACGACGAGCGCGGCGTTGGCGCCGCCAAAGCCGAAACTCAGCTTGAGGCACGCGTCCACCCGCCGGCCGCGGATATGCTCATTCGGCGTATAGTTGAGGTCGCATCGGGGGTCGGGGCGATCCAGATGGATCGTCGCTGGAACCATTCCAGTCTCCAGTACCTTCACACATAAGATCGTCTCGAGGGCGCCCGCGGCGCCGATCAGATGTCCAGTATACGACTTGGTGCTCGAGACGTGCACACTACGTGCCGCGTCCCCCATGACGCTCTTGATCGCCTCCGACTCGTAGTAGTCATTCAGCGGAGTAGAGGTCCCGTGCGCGTTGATGTACTGGACCTCCTCGGGGCGGAGGCGTGCGTTCTCCAGCGCGTGCGCGATGACGTGACATCGACCCTCACCATCAGGCGCCGGCGCTGTGAAGTCGTGGGCGTCCGAGTAGTTCGTGTATCCGGTGATTTCCGCGAGAACGGGGGCACCGCGCCGCCTGGCGCCTTCCATGTCTTCCACACACAAAATTGCCGCGCCTTCAGATAAGACAAAGCCGGAGCGGTCAGCACTGAATGGACAGCAAGCCTTGCGCAGGTCCACCTGCTCCTTGCTGAGCGCCTCGAGGATGTCGATCGACCAGACGTTAAAGACTTGGCGGAGCGATTCGCTGCCCCCCGCCAGGACAAAGTCCGCCCTGCCGGAGCGGACCACCTCGGCCGCTTCGCCGATTGCGATGGCGCCCGCCGCGCATGCAGCCACGGGCGTGTTCTGATACCCACGCAGCCCGTAGTGCATGGACAGGATCGCGGTTGCCGCGTTATTCATCGACATGATGGTAGCGAACGGGCTTGCGAAGCGCGTAGCGCGGTAGTCGTTATTGTTTGCGTTGGCGGAATCGAGCCCTCCCCAACCGGTGCCGACAATGACTCCCCGGCGGTGTGCGGGGTAAAACGCAGAGATCGTCCCTTCGCCCTGCGCACCATCCAGCGCCTCGCTGGCCGCGATCATTGCGTACTTGGCGAAGTTACTGAGTTTGCGCCCAAGCCCGCGAGGGAACTTCTGGCATCGTCGGTCGACCTCGCGCGTATCCAAGAGTCCAAAAAACTTCGCAACGATGCGCTCATCTTCGAACGTATGCCTGGAATACCCGACGGCGCGCCTCTCTATGGCGGCCCATATGTCAGGCACGGTGGATCCAAGAGAGCATATGGCCCCGCATCCAGTGATCGCAACGCGTCGCAATGAGCTCATGCTACTGCCGACTTTCCTGCGCCCGCAACCGGCATGCGTACGACACCGCGACCAGCGGATGCCGCACGAGAAGCCGCAAGGACACAAATAGGCGCCCGCAATCCACGCCGGCGCCGCCCCACCGAGAAAGACACTCGCACCTCTGCGATGCCCCCATCGTTAGCCTCTGATGTAGACAGTGTCAACGTCGCTCCACACATTTTTGCTTTGCCGCAGGCCGTGCAGCCAAAGGAGGCGAGGCGGCTGGCGTATGGCGGCTTTATTCCTAAGGGTGAAGATCCGGTTGGCGGCGTAGTTCTAGACGCTTGATTGGCCTGCATGCCGCTCCTTCACGCTCCGGCCCGATGACGGCCAGCGATCCTTTGGGCTTGTGGCCCGAGCCGCCACGCAAGTTCGCGCTTATCCGCCGTCATAAGACTTCACGATCAATTGTCGGGGCGGCGTGCGACCGGTCGAGCGGTGACGCCACGTCTTGGTGTTCGCGCCCTCCGTCGCGATTAATCTGGGATTTCGCGCTTCGAACTGGCAGCCGGGGGCGATGCCGTTGGCGCGCTTGGCGCAAGGCCAGTCGCCTTCGCCATAAGCTTCTCAAAGCGATTGGCAAGGCGCGCGGGGGTCGTCTCGCCTCGGCCGTGAGCTCGAGTGTGCGCGCCCTCGATGGCACGGGCTCTGGTGGCCGCAGGGGCGATGTCACTCGCGGGGCTCGCGCCCCGCCTCGCCACGTCCGGCGCGATAAACGCGCCGGCGACGGCGATTACCGCCAAGGGCAAGCGCAGAACTGCCCCTGGCTTTTTACGACCTTTACGCCGTAAATGCTTATTTTATCGAATGGCAAGGCGCTTGCCCGCGCCTTACGTCTCGGCGACGGAGGCATCCAGCGAGTCGCGGTAGGCAAGTTCTTTCGGATCACGATAGTCCTTCAAGGCCCCGCCTGACTCCTGGCCCAGTCAAACCAGGCTTGTTCGCTCGTAGAGCGCTCAAGGGCCCAAGCGTCAATTGCGATAGATTGCACGTCTGCCTTCGTCGACGC
>JBEKFX010000045.1:0-45064 GCA_050013115.1 Polyangiaceae bacterium | reverse complement strand
CAGGCGGCGATGACGAGCCCGAGCGTCGTGCCGACCGCGACGCTTGCGAAGAGATCGTGGCCGAGGCGGACGAACGAGTCGAGCGCAAAACTGGCGCCTGAATCGACGAGCGGCCGAGCGATGCCGATGACCGTCGCGAGGAGCACGACGACGACGACGTCCGAGACCATCACGAAGGCCAGGGTGAAGGTCGCAAGTGGACCGCTCGCCCGGGTCTGAGACAAGATGCCGAGCGTGGCCGAAGGGCTGCGGGTGATTGCGAGCGCCGCCCAGAGCAAGGCGACGCCGAGCGCCGGGGCGAAAGCGAGCGTCCGTGCGAACGGGATGACGGGCCTCGCGAGCAAGAACGTCACGGAGAGGACGACGAACACGAGACAGGTTTGTACGAGGAGAGCCCAGGCCAGGCTCTTGGCCCCTTGCCGCACCGCCGCAATATCGAGCTCGGCCCCGCCGGCCAGCGCGATCAGCGAGAGCGCCAACGTATTGACTGGGGACAGACCTCTCAATGTGCGCTCGTCAACGAGGTGCAGCAGATAAGGCCCCGAGGCGATCCCTGCGAGGAGATAGCCCGTGATGTGGGGCAGGCCGAAGGGTGCGGCGATCTCGCTCGTGAGCGTCCCGGCGAGCAGCAGAAAGCCGACGGCAGCGATCGTCCACATCCCGGTCTGTGTCTCGGGCGCAATGCGGGTCACGGTGAAGACGAGCCCGCCGAACGCGGCGAGCAGCAGTCCGTGGGCGGCTTTCTTGGCCGCCCCGGTTTGACCCAGCCTGCTGGTCACGCCCGCGCCTCTTCGGAATCCCGCACCGACGGTTGCTCGGCGTCGATTTCCCCGGCCGCAGCGAGCACGTGACGCAGGCGCGCCGGCCCGACGAATTCGCCGGCGACCGCCGACAGCACGGCCACGGCAAGGACCGTGTCCCCCGTCGCATTCGGAAAGCGCAGATCGAAAGCGAGGCCGATGCACATGGCCAGAGCTCCCGACGACATGAGTGACAGACCAACGAGAGGCCCTCCGCGCCGTGCTGGCGGTGATGTGATCGCCAAGACCCAGCCGACGACCATCTTGGCCGCGAACCGGGCCACGATGGCGCATGCCGCAATCCAGGGGAGCGCGTGCGTGGCGTGAAAGTCGAGGCGCGCTCCCGCGAGCAGCAGGGCGGGAAGGAGCACGGGGCGCTCGGTCGGTGCGACCATCGCGCGGAGCTGCGCGCTGTGCCCGGTGAGCGCGGACACGGCAATGCCCATGAAAAAGGCCGCCATCAGAGTGGAAAGCTGCAGCCTGGCCGCGGTTCCGACGGCGAGCAGCGATACACCAAAGAGGACGCCCCACGTGTCTTCGATCGGCATTTCGCTTCGAAGGAGCAGCGCGGCGCCCCCTCCGAGCAAGAGGCCCAGGATCGCGGTGATGGCCGGCCAGCCGCAAAGCGGCATCGGCACCAGGACAGCGCGCGAAGGCTCGACTGCGAAGATGACAGCGACGGCCACGATCGGAATCAGGCTGTCGGCGTGTGCAAGCTCGTCGAGGTGATCGGCCAAAGGCCCTTTTGCGCTGGACTTTCCGGCCACCCAGCGCACGGCGTACCGGGTGGTCTCCGAGCAGGCGGTTCCGACGCCTCCGCAGACAATGATTCGGTCGGTTGCGGTGAACGGGATCTGAAGAAGGCCTATCGTGGCCCAGGCACCCGCGGCGACAGCGCCCCCGCTCAGCAGAGCGCTCAGCGAGCCGAGGGCAAGACTCCGGAGGCGCACGCGCCTGCCGGACATGAAACCGAAATCCATGCCTACGGCGAAGGCGAGCCAGCCGATGGCCACTTCGACGACGGGCTCGAAGGCCCGCAAGTCGTTTGCGCTGACGATGTCGAGCGCATGCGGGCCGAGCACGAATCCGAGCGCCGCAAATTCGACGCCCGATGGCAATCCCGCCGCCCCGCCGGTTCGCCGGCTCATCCATAAGCTGCCGAGGTACGAAAGGACCAGCAGGCCCATCGGAAGCAGAATGGCGTTCATGGGCCGATCACGCCCTCGAGGCTCCGCGCGAACCAACCCCTCGGCCGAGCGCAATTCCTCCCTCGGAAATGGCATGGGCCACGGCATCGGCCAACGAAGCCGCACCTTTCGCATGTTTCGGAACCCCGGAAACGCGCCAGTGCGCCCCATCGGCATCGAGCGAAAGGAGTTCGACGCGCGCCCGAACGCACGTCTGAACGACGGCACCAACGAGCGCCTCCTCGACCTTGGCGGGCCGCTCCCGCGAATCGACGACGATCTCGATGGTTGCCAGCGGAGCGCCACCGAGGATGCGTGTGGGATGCCACAAGCCCAGGAGCTGGGGGACGCGGACCTCGCAGCCGAACGCGTCCTCGAGAACGAGCTCGAGCAAGGTCACATCGCGCACAACGCCCGCCCTACCCCCTGCCTCCACGAAGTCGCCGGGCCGGAGTCGCCGGCCGAAGACGGCGGGGACTCCCGCGGCCGCGCAGGCGAGCACCGGAGTGCAGGCGATCCCGAGCGCCGCCAGGGCCACGACGCCGGCGCGCGCCAGGGCGCCGTCGTCCGTACCCGTGATGAGCGGGGCTGCAAGAACGATGGACGCGAGAACCATTCCGGCGCGGACGAGTAGGCTGGTCGGCCCGGCCAACTCGCGGGGAAGCCACGCCACGAGTGTTTCACCACGCTCGATTCCGGCGAAGAAGAGCGCGACGAATCGTACGGCAATCCCGATCGCGACGGCGGCAATCGCCGCGACGATGACGAGCGGCAAGGACGCGCCCAGCCGGCCGATGAGGGCCGAAAGGGGTACGAGGACGAAGGCCGCGAGTCGGTCGGTGTACGCGCGAGTTGCGTCGAAGCGCGACAGGGCGAAAATGAGCCAAAAGTAAACGATGGCGAATTCGGCCACGCGGTGAGCCAGCGCGAGGCCGATCGACACCGCGCCTCGCACGGCCAAGGGCCGGACGACTTCGATCCGGCCGAGGTTTAGCGCAGGAATTTTCGAGGGATTCTGCTTGACCCAAAGCCGCGCCCTTCCTGACAAATCTCCGACACGCCGGAAGAGCAGAAAGGCGAGCAGGGCGGAGAACACGAGAAGCGAAAGCGAAAATACGCGTGCCGCGATGGCGGCACGGCGCCGTTCGAAGCGAAGCGAATCGTCGATCCGCGCGGCGAGCGTCGCCGCGTAGACGTGGAGACCGGCTTCTCCGCCGGCGGCCTCGGCGTCCTCGTCGTCGACCGTCACGATCGGCGTCCTGCCGACGAAGATCACCGCGGCCCCCGGCCGCTCCTCGACGCGCGCTTCGGGCTGCTCCGGATCATCGAGAACACCGTCGAGAGCCATACTGGCGGCTCGTCCGCGCTCTGCCGGCGATTGGCCGGCGCGTGACGCGCGGATCGAAAAGACGACCCGCTCGTGCAGTCGCACGTCCGCGTTGACGGTCGAAGGTGCGCCGACTGGGCGGTCGACGCGTCCGCCTCCGTCGAATGCTGAACTTCCCGCGTTCTCGGCGCGCTGGGCCTCCGCCGGACGTTCGCTGGCGCCGCCGACGAGCGCCATCGCCAGGGCCCCGGTGAGGAGAACGCCGAGCTTTGGCCAACGCCTGCGACGTGCGCGATGCACGTTCGTAGCGTCGGTGGGCGAAGGGATCCGGGTCAAGAGCGTTGGCGCGACACCTACTCGCCCTCCACGGTGAGTAACCACCCGTGGGGCTCCCACTCTCCTTGATCCGGGTCGAATCCGTGGTCGGTGCTGCCGACGTTGACCGCGACGACGACGACTTGGTCGACCCCGTCGAGCCCATCGATCGTCATCGACGCGCGCGTTTGCCTGTCGAGCGATCGAACGGAGATCGAGCTCAAGACGCGCCGGCGCGAGTCGCGCTTCAAGACGGTCCAGCGCATCCGCGTGTAGTCTTCCCATTGAGCCTCGAGCCGCAGGCGGGCTGCGGGCGCCGCGCCGGCGCGGTCGATGAGGATGTAACTTGATCCGGTCGGCGCAATCGGCTCCGGTGAGGCGAGACGGCGGGCAGGTTTGGGCCAAGCGATGGTCCAGGCTGAGGCCGGGGCGGGCTGCAGCGCCGCCCGATCGACCGCGAAGGCAGCGAACACTTCCTCGAGAGAAGACCCCTTCCAGAGAGCATTGGCGAGCGACACGCGCAACACGTCGAACCCGGTCGGCGATGACGCCCAGCGGCCGTCGGCCCACGGCGCAGGACGCGTGGTCGTCGGCGAGAGCGCCTCCATCCCGAGGGTGATCGCAGCGGGGCGGGCGCCAAAGTGCCCGTCGAGCCAGTCGAAGAAAAGCGCCGCACCACGGGCGAAAGATGGGTCCCGGGCGTCGACGACGCAGCGCTCGGGATGGGCCTGGAACTCGCGCACATCGCCCGAGTCGGGTGCGGCGCAAGGCGTCGCGAGCCGCGCCAAAGTCTCGGACTCGGCGCTGGCGCTGCCGGGGTCCGCCGCCGGTATCGTCCGCCACAGCGAGCCCCTGGCGATCGCTCGCGCGAACGCAAAATCGAGTGAACAGCCGGGGGACAAGGTCGGATCGACCATTGCGAAGCTTGCTCCTTCATCGAATCGAGAGCGGGGGTCACGCGCTTCGAAGAAGGCGTCTGAACCTCGGGTGGCGTCTCGGGTCAAGTAGACGGGCCAGGGGTCATCGAGCATGCCGACCGGCTCGGGGACCCCGAGGACGTTGGTGACGGCATCCCAAGCCCGATCCGCCGCGGCGAGCGCATCGAAGCTCACCGGGGTGGGGATGCCCGGTGCGACGTAAAGACAAAATCGATGCTTCGGTTTCAACGAACACAAGTCCGACCACGAATCGGAGCCCGACGGCGGGCGGGTCGGCTGGGTGACCGGCCCCGGGACGAACTCAGCCTTGCCTCGAGAAGCCCCTGCATCATCGATCTCCCTCTCCGTGTCGCGCGCGTTCGTGTCCGCGCGATCGAACCCGGCGTCGCGTGCCTCCTCGTCTGAGCCATCCGCGCCGAGGACCTTTGCAGCAAAGACCTCCGTGGCCACGGCCGTCACGGGCTCAACGGGACGTGCAGGAAGGCCCAGCGCGGCGTACGCAGTCAAAACCGTACCGAATCGGGGGAGTTTGCGAGAGGTCGCCGGCACCTGCGTTTGACACATTCTTTGGGAGACTCGTATATGCTAGGCGGGAGCGAAATGACCGTCCCTTCGTTCGACTCCGCGCGCGCCGTTCGTTTCGATCTGTCGCGCGGCGCAATTCGGGCCGCAGCCCGCGACGAAAGGCTCCTCTTGGTGCCCTCGTCCGCGCTCGTCGAGCTGATTCGTGCGGCGCCCTCGCACGCCGCGGAGGGGCTTGTCAGGGCTCTTGGCACGGCGATCGGGAGCCGTGCCGCGGCCCGCATCGGTGCGGCCGAGGGCGCGTCCGTCGAATCGTTCGTGACGCAACTTGCGGGTGAGGCCGCTCTGACGGGCCTTGGCGCGCTCGGAATGGAGCGCTGGGGGCAAGCCATGGTCGTCGTTCTCCAAGACTGCCCGCTACCGGCCCCGTTCTTGTCTTCGCTCGTTTCGTCGGCGATCACCGCCTCCTCTGGGCGCGCCGTATCGAGCGTACTTCTCGCGGCCGACGATCACACCGCGCGAATTCTCGTGTCGAGCGAGCGTGGGGCCCGTCGCGTTCACGACTGGATCGCCGCCGGCACGCCTTGGGCCGACGCGCTGTCAAAATTGCAGGGAGGGGAAGCGTGAGCGCATCGCGCACGATTGCCAGACTCGAGGCGCTTCTCGATCGCATTCGGTCTCGAGCCGCTGCGACGCGACCTGCGAGTGGCGATTCCGTCATTCGCGCGGCGGCGACCCCGGTGGAGATCGAGGACGTCGATCTCGCGACCTTGCCGCCGGCACCGCGGACCCTCGGGTCCGATGTCGAGACCGACATCCTCGTCGAGGTCGAAATTGACCTGAATCAGCCCGAACCGTCCGAAGCCGTGACGGCAGCCGCGCCGAATGCCGCTTTCACTCTGGATGATCGTCCAAAGGACGGTGAGGGCGAAAGCGAAGAGCGGCTCGTTGCGGCGCAACCCGTCGCCGACTTGCCGTTCGAATCGGCCGTGCCGGCGGGCGACTCGGGCGTTAGGCCCGAGCCGGTCGCTGAAGATGTCGTTGCGATCGCCGTTCACCCGGCGCCGAGCCCAGACATCGACCGTTCACAAGCCCCTGAATCCCCGGACGGTGCGGAGATCGATCCGGGCGACGGTCCCGCATCGTCGCGTCGTCCGCTTGCCCCGGCGTCGCAAGAGCAGCTATCGGCCCTCGCCTTCGGTGCAGGAGAGGCGCCGCCGCCTCGTCACGCGGCACCCCCCGAGTCGGGCCGATTGCCCGCCTTGCCGGTCGAGGAACTCGACGCCGACGTCACGGGGGTTCGTCCAGCTCCAGTCGCCGTATCGGCCGGCACGCCAGCCCGCGCGCACGGGCCTGTCGTCATGTCGCCGTTGCGGTCGAACGACGAAGCGGTTGCCGATGTCGTCGGCCAGCCGCGCTCGCTTGCGACCGAGACGTTCGTTGCATGGCTCGAGGCGACGCTCGCCCTTTAGAATGTTGCGGCGTGGCGCGGGGGTCTTCGCTGAGCCACGCGGATGCAAGGGCGGACTTCGTTGCGCAGATGCGATGCTGCACCAGGCCTATCGAAGCCAGGCGACATCGACGTTCCTCAGCCACGTGCGCTGTCGACGCGCAAAGACTCGAGTTGCCCTGACGATCGCGGCCGGCAAGTCGGCGTGCGCCAGTCGACCCTCGAGCGCAGCGCGTACCTGAGCATAGCCAACGCTCCCCATGGCACGCGCCCCGCCGTATCCCGCTGAGAGGAGCCCTTGGACCTCCTCCACCCAACCTTCTTCGAGCCAGGATGCGGTGCGCGTCGCGATGCGGTCTGTGAGCTCGCCTGGTTCGTGGGCAATCGCCATGAGCCGCGCGCGGTGTCGGACGTTCGAAAACCCGTGCTCTTCGTGCCATCGGCTCATGGGTCGGCCCGTGAGCTCGTGGACTTCGAGTGCCCTGCTGACGCGCACGAAATCGTTCGGGTGGATCCGGGCGGCGCAATCGGGGTCCACTGTGCGCAGCAGCGCGTGGAGTGCCGGACGCCCGGACTCCGTGGCGATCGCTCGATGGCGCGATCGGGTTTTTTCGCTCGCGCCCGGGGCTGCCGCAAGCCCGAAGATCAATGTCTTGATCCAGAGGAATGTCCCCCCGCATACGATTGGAACGCGCCCTCGCGACCGCATATCCGCGATGGCCGCGCTCGCTGCTTCGGCCCAGGTTACGGCGTCGCTCGGGGCCATGGGATCGAGCACGCCCACCATATGATGGCGAACGCGTGCGAGCTCATCGGCGGTCGGTTTGCCGGATCCGACGTCGAACGCTCGGTAAATCTGAATGCTGTCGGCGCTGATGACTTCGCCGTCGAGTCGTTCGGCCAGCTCGACTGCGAGTGCGGTCTTGCCGCTCGCGGTCGGTCCTGCGATGACGAGCAAGTCATGAGGCTCGGCGCGGGCAATTCGCAGCGCCTGTTCAACGACCGACGCGACGCTCGAGTTCGTCATAGCCTATGCGGGTGACGACCGGGCGACCATGGGGGCAGTGGCCCGCGAAGTCGGTATCGTCGAGTGCGCGGAGGAGCGCGCCTGCCTCATCGCGCGACAGGGTATCGCCCGCCCGGACGCTCCCGTGGCAAGCCATCGTGGCGAGGACCATGTCCGCCTTGTCGCCGAACGGGCGTCTTGAGTCGCGTCCGAGTTCGGCAACGACGTCCCGTACGACCCGCTCCGGCCGACTGCGCGAGAGCAGGACGGGCATTGCGTGCACCGCTACGGCGCTTGGGCCGACCGCGCGTAGCTCGATGCCGAGGTCCCTGACGGGCTCGGGGTTCTCCTCGAGGACGGCGATCTCGCCGGGCAGCAGTTCGATGACCTCGGGGATGAGCAGTTTCTGCGCGGCCACCGAGCGCGAAGCGAACGCCTTCCTCAGACGATCGAAAGTGACGCGTTCCGCTGCCGCGTGTTGGTCGAGCACGTAGAGGCCGTCTCGCCCGCTGCACACGAGAAAGGTTGCGCGCACCTGAGCCAAGAATTCGAGCGACGCGTAGAAGCCCTGTCCGCCGAACAGGGCCAAAGGGGGTGTTGTCGACGAAGGGGGGGAGGGCAACGTTCTTTCGGCGCTTGGCTTTGCCGGCGGCGGGGTCGCCGACTCGAGCTGCCAGGGGTCTGCGGCCGCGGCCTGCTCGGCCAGCGACGACGGGGCCGGCGCACCGTGTTGCCCAAAATCGGGTGGGGGTCGCGGGCTCCAACCCCGCGACGCACCGAGGGCCGGCAGCGAAAACGCGCGGGCCAGTGACCCATGCAGCTCGCGCATAACCGCGTCGAAGAGCGAACGAGCGTCCGCGAACCGGACCTCTGCCTTTTGTGGGTGAACGTTGACGTCGACAAGCTCGGTCGGCAAGTCGATGTACACCACCCCGACGGGATAGCGACCGGTTTCGAGCACCGAGCCATACGCTTGCGCAACCGCACGAGCGAGAGGACGGTCGCGAATCGGACGGCCGTTGACGAGAAGATAAAGTGCAACGGCACCCGCCCGGGAGCGCTCGGGAGCAGCGAGATGAGCCTCCAGTCGAAGCGGCCCTCGCTCTCCGAAGCAGCTTTCCAGCTTCTCGCCATCGAACACTTGCGTCGCCCGATCCCTGCGCGAGGCCACGCGCAGCCACTGCCGTGCCGGTCGACCGTCGCGGGCGAGCAAGAAGCTGACCTCGGGTCGGGCGAGCCCCGCCAGCAAGATGGCGTCCGTCACGTGCGCCGCCTCCGTGCCGGTGGACTTGAGGAACTTGCGTCGCGCCGGCACATTGAAAAAAAGCTCCCGCATTTCAACGATGGTTCCCTCGGCCACGCCGGTGGGGCTCACACGAGCAGGTCCGCCGCCCTCGATCACTACCTCGGTGCCCTCCGCTGTTCCCCGCGCACGAGTCGCGAGTTTCAGCTTCGCCACCGAGGCAATGCTCGGGAGCGCCTCGCCGCGAAAGCCGAAGGTCCGGAGCGAAAACATGTCCTCCTGGCCGTGGATCTTGCTGGTCGCATGTCGCTCGAAAGCCAGAACGGCATCCGCCTCATCCATTCCCTCGCCGTCGTCGCTCACCCGAGCGAGATCGATGCCCCCTCGTTCGAGTTCGACCGTGATGCGCGTGGCCCCTGCGTCGATCGCGTTCTCGAGCAGCTCCTTGACGACGCTCGCCGGTCTCTCGACTACCTCGCCCGCCGCGATCTGGTTCGCGAGGTCGCTCGGCAGCCTCGAAATTCGGCCCATGAACTGGTTAGCGCCCCTCGACTGCCTTGGTCAGTCCGTCCAAGAACTGGCGCGAGCGCCGGCGGGTGACACCGAACACGACGAGGGCACTGCCGATGGTTTGCAGCGCCACCCAGATTGGGATGGCGCGACGGATGACGTCCGGGTCGACGGCACGCTCGTGGGTGATCGCGGCCTGTTTCGCCTCGAAGAATCGGACATAGGCGTCGGTCACATCGCGCATCAAAAAGTAGTTGGCGACGTTCACTCCGGCCTGCGCGATGACCACCTGAACGAGCGCCGCGCGCGCCCCGTTGCTTCCGCCGAGTGTCCGCATTGCGAAGACGAACACCGCACCCCCCAAAAGCAGCGTCGCCACTCCGAGGGGCCAACCCCGCGCCTTGGCATCGTCCAACGACTTCAGCCAAGCCGACGAACGCGCGAGCACCGCGTCGCGCTCTGCCTGATCCGCGATTCCATCCCCCTCTGCGGAGACATCGATGGGCTCGCGATAGAGCACGAACATGCTCCAGCCGCTCGAAGCGCCCATTGCACCGAGCCCGAGGGCGGCCAGCAAGGCCAGCACCAGGTACCAGGGGCGCTTTCTTTCCGCGGCGGCCATGCGGGCCACCTTGGAGTAGCATGGCTCGAGGGGTGATGGCAGCGGGCAGACCGAAGCTCGGAGGACGCTCGTTTTTCTCGGACGACCTTCTTTCCGAGGCGCGGTTGTTTCCGTTTGCCGCTTCTGGCTCCCCCAACATGCCGCTGGCGACAGCGCTGCGTCCGGGGCCGGAGCGTGTTTCCTTGGCGGAGCGTCCCCTCGCGGAGCGGTTTTCTTGGCGGAGCGTCTCCGAGCGGGCGTCCGTCTTGGCTGAGCCTCTTTTGTGGGCGTCCGTCTTGGCTGAGCCTCTTTTGTGGGCGTCCGTCTTGGCTGAGCCTCTTTTGCGGGCGTCCGTCTTGGCTGAGCCTCTTTTGCGGGTCGCCTTTTTTCGCGAAGCCCGGTCGGCCGGTGTGCTTCGTCCAACTGTCTCTTCGGCTGCGGTTCGCTGCGAGGCGTGAGATAGTCAAATCGAGGCGTGACATGATCGACTCGTCCCGTGCCGTTGCGCACATTGCGAATGGCATGCGGTCGAGGCCCGCGCGTTGATGGTTTGTTCTTGACAAGGAGATTCACATGTCCGTGAAGAGCACGATGCTTGGGGCAGCCGCCCTCGGCATCATCGCAGGCACCCTCGGCACCGCATGCCAAAAGGGCCGCGACGGATCGGGCGCGAGCCCTCCGAGTCCCGCGGCAACCACCGGTGCGACGGTCTCGAAGCATGCCTGCAAGGGCCAGAACGATTGCAAGGGCCAGGGCGGGTGCTCGACCAACGACCACGGGTGCAGAGGTCAGAACACATGCAAGGGCCAGGGCGGCTGCAAAACCTCCTGATCGTTCCGCCGTTCCCAGGGCGCAGCATTCCGCGTCGACTCGCCACCCTTGGCTCGGTGCGCGCCGCAGTCAACGGGACCGGTCGCTCGCTGGCGAATTCCGCCGCTCGATGCGTTGGACGGCTGCGGCGTTGGGGCTGTTCCCGGCTCTCCCGGTGAGCTCGTCACGGCTTTTCGCCTGTGTTGCCCGCCGGCAGACCGGCCTCGCTGGCGGACAGGCCGGGCTTGGCTGCTGTCGCACCTGATTCGCTGGCGAACACACCTTGTGACGCCGACGGCAGGCCCACGTCGTGGGCAAGAGGGCCTGCCGTCGGCGTCGGCGGGCTCACTTCGTCCGAAGATTGGTTTGCGCTGAGCATCGGCGGGCCCACCGGCGTCGCGACGCCCGAGTCGATGTGCCCAGCACGTATGGCCGTCGGACCGGCGTCGCCATCGGACGCATCCGCGCAGCAACGAAAGCCCTGCTGATAAAAGTAAAAATCTTCGTTGTGCACCCGTGTCGACGGGCGGCAGCGGGCACGGACTGGCCCCCAGTAGCCGCCCTTCATGATCGACCGAAAGCCCTCCGCCTGGTCGGAGATCGTCCACTCGTCCACGTTGCCCGTCATGTCGTACACACCGAAGCTGCTCCGACATCGCGGCGATGCGCCCGATGGCTCGCCTTGCCAAAGTTCGTCGATCTCTCGCATCGCGAGCTCGCTCGATCGCCAGCCGAGCGGAAGCGCGAGGTATGTTCGCCAGGGCCGGTCGATGACGCACGCTGCGGCGTCACGTTCGTAACCGTCCGGGTAGGGCGTCGCATCTTCGCCTTCGCACGCAAAAGTCCATTCAGTTTCCGTACAGAGTCGTTTGCTCTCCGCCGCGCACAAGGCGCTCGCCTCTCGCCAGGTGACCATGATGACGGGGTAGGCGGCCTTCGTGTTCGGGTACTCGAAGCGATCGATGCAGAAGTGCAGCGGCCTCGTCGGCAAGCGCTCGGAGAGGACGCGCCACCGGGCAGCATCGAAGCTCGCACACCGCTCCGGAAATTCGCGTTGGAGCCATGTCGTGCAGACCTGATTCTGCATCGCCTCGATCGATTCCGCGCCCGGGGCGTCGACCTTGGCGTGTCCCTCAACGTCGACCATCCCAGCGGGACAGCCGCCGCGCGTACCCTCCACGGCGTCGGTCGTCGCCTGCGGCTCCGTCTCCTGCGCTGCAATTTGCCAGTTCTTGCCGTCGATCAACTGCCACGTGTGGCGCGGCTCCGAAAACTGGCCGACGAGCGACGCATCGTAGGCCATGCGACCGGGTTTCATCGCGCTGCCCGCGACGATGAGAACGAGGAGAATTCGTTCGATGGAGAGGCGCGGCTTGCGCGGCCGCTCAGGGGTCGGACGCGGCATCGGTGCCATCGTGGGATCAGGGGGGACAGCAGACGGTCGTCATGCCCTGAACATCCAGTTCCTGCACGTTCGATCCCCCCTCGTACTCGCAGTCGACCGATTGGGGGTCGCTGGCTGCGTAAATGTAAGATGAGTACGAGCCACGGCCTGGGGGAACAGTTTGACACGTTCCATCGGCGGCCAGAGTAGCGCGCGCCATTCCGCAACTCATGTCTTCATAGAAGGTGATCGTCCCGCTGCACTGCCCGGTCACCGAGCAGCCGCAGTTCGAGCAAGAGAACGACAATCCAGTTACACCGAAGTGCCCTTCCGCGAAGCCATCGGGACACGCGGTCCGACCTTGCGATAGGATGCAGGCGCGATAGGGATTCTCGATGGGGGATAAACACCCGTCGCCCATGCAGGGCGCTGACGCATCGCCGATGGTGCAGGCGCGGTCCTGCGCCGCATAGGTGACGTTGCTCGGCATCGCAAGTCCTGGAATCGAGCAGGTACCACCGCTCGGTGGCGGTGGGATGAACTGCACGTCGGAGACGGCGGGTAGCCCCGACGGGACGTCCGTCCCACACACCCCTGCTGGGTCGTTCATCAGCGCTGTCGCCCCGGTACCACATTGCGGCACGGCGAGACCGGGATAAGGGTCGTAGTTGAAGCCGACCGGGCCCATCATGCACGACGGCGCCACGGTGACCGTGCAGTCGGAGGCGCAAGCGCAGGCCGTGGCCGCATCGGGTTCTTCATCGATGTCGATGGGGATTCCGTTGAAGCCGGCCGGGCAGGGGGCAATCTGGGATTCTGCAAACGCGACCCATACCCATCCGGGCGGCACGACGGGGCAGGCCATGCTCGTGGCGCAGGCTCCAACCGAGCCACCGTCGGCGTCGGACTCCTGCGCGTCATGGACGACCCAAGCATCATCGACTGCACCGTCTGGGATGGTGGCATCGGCCGACGGAGGGGCGCTGGCGGCATCGAGCGCGGCGACTGAAGTCTCGGCCGAAGCGGTCGACTGGGAGGCGCCGTGGGCCATCGCGCTGGCGGTCCCGGTGTGGGTTTGGCGGGAGCTTGAGCCGGTCGTCAACGTTGGGTTTACGGCCGCCTCCGGGCCGATCTCGACGCCGTCGCCCCCGGCGTCGACCGCAGGATTGGCCAGTCCGTTAGCCGCAAGTCCACAGCCGCTGGCGAGTGCAGCGACGAGGAGGACGACTCCCGATAAGGGAGATCGCCGCAAAGCGTCGTCAGTCGTTCCCACCGACCGCTTTCCGCATCTCCAGCAGAAGCGGATCGACCGGTTCCGGAACAGCCGACGGCGTCGGTTCGGGCGAGGGGGCTTGGGATTCGGTCGGGTTCGCTTTCGATGGCGAGACCGAAGCCGGCGGCGCCGGAGTCAGCGGAGTCGGTTGAGCCGCAGCGGCCACGGTGTCGGTGTCCGCCGGGGCCGGCTCGCTCGTCGCTTCCGCGCTTGAGGGCACCGGGGCCGGGCGGCTTGGGGCAGTTTTCGCGACGGGCCGCGCCGTCGGTGGAGTCCACGGCACATACCGTCGCGGCGGCGCGGCAGGGACCCGCGGCAGGTCGTTCACGTTCGCGGTCAAGACGGCCTGCGACGTAGCCGTTGGAGACGGTGGCGTCGACGTGGACGCGCCCGGCGGCGTAACGGCCCTCGAGATCGTGCCGGACGAGGGCGAGCTTCCCGTCGCCCTCATCGCCCTGTCATCAAGTCGAAACCCGAGCAAGACCCCCGCGCCGACGAGCAATCCGGAAACCGCCACGGCGCATGCAATCAGAATCGCGCGCGGCTGTCCCACCGCCGTGTTGGGCGCGGGACCCTGGGACGGATGGAGCGATGCCACCATCGGCAAGACCGACACCCGCGATGGCACCGGTGTCGGCAATGGAGCCGAAGACGCGGAAGCGCCAGGCGCGATGCTCGGCGCCCGGGGGCGCATCGGCGGCGGCGGAATCGCGGGCGGAAACGGCCTCGGCGTTTCTGTCGGCGCGGTCGAAACAGGACCGCGGGCGGATGCCCCTGGGTCCCCGTTCGCAATTTTTCGCAGGACCAACTTTCGTTGGGCCGGTTGGCCAGAATCGGAACTCGCCATGTAGGTCCCTGGACGCACGACACGCAAGCACGCAGAGCGCAGTACATTTGCCACAATGGTGAAGGGGTGCAAGTGCTCGGCTGCGACAACATGATCTTAGGGGATTGCGTGCGCAGCGGGGATGATTCGGGCTTCGGTCATGCGTCATCCGACTCCTGACGCATCACGCACAGCGTCAAAAATGGTAGGTTTACGAATCTTCACTCAGGGCCCCCGCATCTTCCCGGCGATCGTGCGCATCGATTTGGCCAAGGCGGCGAACGCCTGCAAGGAGTCGAACGATGGTCGGGTTTTTGTTTGGTACGGTTTGTTTGATCGCGCTCCTCAAGGTCCTCCGCCACCGCCGAACCTGGGGTGGTGAATGGGGGGGACATCACTGCTACGCGGCGCGTCGCAGTTGGCGCGGCACCTCACGGGGTTGGCGCGGCGGCTCCCGCTGGATCATGCTGCGCGCTCTGTTCGAGCGACTCGAGACCACGCCGGGCCAGGAGCGCGTCATTGTTCAGGCGCTCGATCGCCTGGCCGAAAATCGAGGTGCCGTCCGCGATGAAATGAAACAAACGCGCGTCGACGTCGCTCGCGCGATCGAAGGGGGCCTCATCGATGATGCGGCACTCGACGACGCATTTGCGCGCCATGACCGGCTGCTCGCGGAGCTCCGCGTTTCCCTCATTGAAGCTTTGAAGACCGGTGTCGAGACCCTCGACGAAGGCCAGCGCAAAGAGCTCGCGCGACTCTTCTCGGGCGGGAGCGTCCTTGGTGGTGGCTCCCCGCCGTGGGAGCACCCGTACCGAGCGTGGGCCTAGAACCGGGCGTGGGCCTAGAGAGGAGAGAACGAAAAACCTTGCGAAAGAAGCGGAAGCGGCGACGATCCGCGGTTGCGGCCGGCAATCAAGGAGCCCCGGGTTCCCCGTTTGAGACGGAGAGACTTGGCTTCTTGCTTGCCGTTCGCCGCACTTGGTGCTCACTTACGCGGTCAGGATGGGTGCCCATGCGAGCTCCCCCTCCCACGAGGGCGCTGTCGCAACGGCTGATCGAGGACCGGACCGCGGCGAGGACGAGACGCCTTCATCGCGGGTTCGGCCGCTCGAAAGGGAACCAGCGCCGCGATGGCTCGTTGTCGTCACCCCGCTGCGCGGCGGACTGGCGGAGTCGGCCTGGCTTACGGTGGCGGATGACGAAGGGGTCGTCCACTTCGAAGGCCCGCTCCTCCCCGACGGGCGCGTGACGGTGCTCGTCGCTGGGATTTCGCCGGCGATCGTGGTGCGGCTCGAGACGCCACAACGGCACCGTCAGGCGCAGATCGCACTCCCCGAAGGGACGAGCGTCTATCGCTTTGGCTGAATGTCCGCGCCCGTCGCGACGGGCCGCGGTCGCAATGACCGTGCAAACTGGGCAAGCATCTGCTCGGTTGTCGCGAAGTCCACGCATCCATCCGTAATGCTTTGCCCGTAGGTCAAATCCCCCCGCGTCATCCCTGTCTTCAAGTCTTGTCGGCCCCCTTCGATGTGGCTCTCGATCATCACGCCGAGGAGCTGCTCCGACCCGCGCGACACCTGCTCCCCGACCTCGGCGAGGACGAGAGGTTGCCTCCGGTAATCCTTTCGGCTGTTGTCGTGGCTGCAGTCGATGAGCACGCGGGGTGCGAGGCCTGCTTTCTCGAGCTCTTCGGCCGCCTGCGCCACATGCGATGCCGAGTAGTTCGGTCCGCGGTGGCCGCCGCGGAGAACCACGTGGCCGTCCGGATTTCCAGTCGTCCGCACGATCGCAACCCGGCCCGATCCGTCGATGCCCAGGAAACTGTGGGCGCGCGACGCAGCAATCTGAGCGTTCAGCGCGACGGAAATGCTGCCGTCGGTTCCGTTTTTGAAGCCGACCGGCATCGAAAGTCCGCTCGCCATTTCCCGGTGGGTCTGACTCTCGGTCGTGCGCGCGCCGATGGCGGTCCAGCTGACGAGGTCCGCGAGGTATTGTGGAATGATGGGGTCGAGCATCTCCGTCGCGGCCGGCATGCCCAAGTGCGCCACGTCGAGCAGAAGGCCCCGGGCGAGCTGCAGGCCGCTCGCGATGTCGTGACTGCCGTTCAGGTGCGGATCGTTGATGAGCCCCTTCCATCCAACCGTCGTTCGCGGCTTTTCGAAGTAGACACGCATGACGACGAGCAAGTCGTCTTCGTAGCGTCGCCGAAGGGCGAGCAGCCTTCCCGCATAATCGCGCGCGGCAGCCGGATCGTGAACTGAGCACGGTCCGACGATCACCAGCGCTCGTCGATCCCGGTTCGACAGGATGTTTCGGATGTCCTGCCGCGTGCTGTAAACGAGCGCGGCCGCCGCGTCGGTGATGGGCAGCTCTGCCTTGAGGAGGTCCGGACTCCGGAGCGGCTGTGTGTCGAGAACGTGAACGTCGCTGATCGGATGCATGAGCAAGCTCCAAAAAAACGAAAACCCCTGGTCGCTGCGGCGACCAGGGGCTCGAGGCCTGAGAGAGCTGAAAGTCCTCTACGAGGCCGACCTCTGGCGCCCTTCGCGGGCGGCCCAAAATCGAAACACGTAGAAAAGCCGATGGCTTGTCACGACGAAAAGCTTAGCTCGCCTCCCGGCCGGTTGCACGCGAAAGCAGAGCCGCACCACTTCCGCGCCGCGCGTTGGGCTTGTCCAGGGCCGCCCGCCGCCTGAGCTCGGTTCGAGCCATTCCGGTCGCTCCGGGGACGGAAACCTTCGCCGCGGCGGACCGGGTTCGCTCACATTGGGGCGGAGCGCCGGCAGGCATGCGGCTCGACCGCTAACCTGGGGCGCCATAGAAACCTGCGGCCCCATAGACGCGATCGTCCCTGGCAAATCACAGACACTGCACTTTCCAGTGCTTCTTGCCGGTGGCCGGTTCGACGATGTACGGGGGGCTGCATTCCGGCTTGACCTCGCTGCTCGGTGTTCTGGACGGGGCCTCGCCGGAGGGCCGGTAAGGCTGGAGTAGGATGGTCCTCGCGTCATCGCCGTTTGCGTCGAACTCATCAAGTTGGGGGGCATATCCGGGCGCTTCGACGTCGAGGACGTGATGACGGCCGTCTCGTGGCAGAACGAGTTTCGTCGGGTTGCTCGCCAGCTCACGTCCATCGAGCCAGATGCGCGCCGAACCCGGAGACGCCCGAACCGCGACCGTTTCGCTAATCGAAGGTGAGGCCGTCTCCGATGCTGCGACCGGCGTCGTCGGAGCGCGTGGTAACGAGGGCTCGGCGGACGCGATTCCCGTCGGTCCTCTGCTCGCGGTGGCGATATAAGTCGGACCCCGGGTCGCGACGGCCCCGATGGCTACGATAGCGATGGCCGCGACCGCCCAGACGGATGCCTGCGAACCTCTCGGCGAGGCAACGCCCGGCGAAACGGATGGCGACAGGGTTGTGGCGACGGTCGGCGGATTGGACGAACTTTGCGGCGCGGAGGCCGGGACGGCCTCATCGGGTCGTAACTCGACGGGTCGCTCCGCCGCCCCCGATCGGACGTCCGCGAGGCGGGTCTGGATCGTCGCGTTGAGCCGAGCGCGGTCCTCTGAAAACAGCTCGTGCAGCGCTTGACCGATGGGCTTTGGACCGAACGGCGTCGGTCCAATCTGGCGCACCAAGGGCAAGAGGTCAGCGAGGACAGCGCCGGCATCGGCGTATCGATCGAAGGGATCGTGGGCGGTGCAGTTCTGGATCACCCATCCGAGCTCCGGAAGCACGCCGTCGAAGATTCCCGTTCGTCGGGACGGGAGCTCGCCGTCGACGAGTGCCCGCAAAATCTGTCTGTGATCGCCAGCGTCTGCCCAAAAGCGCTGCCCGATCACCGCTTCGAAGAGGATGACTCCGGCCGCAAACACGTCGGTCCGTGCGTCGCATCGGCCGCCCGCCGCCTGTTCGGGAGCCATGTACGCGACCTTGCCCTCAAGAAGCCCTGCTTGTGTGCCGGACACGTCCGTCGCTTTGGCAATGCCGAAATCCAAAAGCTTGACCTGCCCGTCGTACGTCACGAAAACGTTGTCCGGGCTGACGTCGCGATGCACGAGCCCGATCGGCTTCTCGTCAGGGCCGGTGAGCCGATGCAGGTATGCGAGGCCTTCGAGCGCTCCGACGGCGACCGCCAGGGAAACGTGCAAGGGCCACGTCATGCCCGAGCGGCGCGCCCGAGACAGCATGCGCGAGAACGGCTGGCCATCGAGGTGCTCCATGACGATATAGTGATGGCCGCCGTCGCTGCCGACCTCCAAGGTTTGCACGACGTTTGGGTGGCTGAGCCCCGCCGCGAGGGTCGCCTCGGCAAGAAACATGGTCACGAGGTGCGGGTCGTCCGCCAACGCCGGCTTGAGCTGCTTCAGGACCAAAAGCTTGCTGAACTGAGCCGGGCCGCGAGCCAGCCCGAGGTAGACGATGCTCGTCCCCCCGCGGGCAAGCTCGCAGACGATTCGATAGCGACCGAGAAAGTCAGGATTCGCTGAGGCGCCCCCAGCGCTCCTTCCTTCGCCAGCACGTTCCCCGTCGTTTGGGCGCGACATGCGAGACACGTCGCGGAGGATAGAGAGACCGCCGGTGTCTTCTCAACGCCATCGTCAAATCTGGAAGCAAAAGTTGCGAATCCGCCACGAATGGACATGGCTCAGCCACGAAAATTGGATGACTCTTGGTCAACCGAGCAGCGAAACTGGTCCATCTCCATCAGTCGTCGAGGCAGCCGTCGTTCAGTCGTCGAGGCAGCCGTCCATCAGTCGTCGAGGCAGCCGTCGTTCGCGGCTTCTCGACGCAGTGGCTTTCCCGAGGCCGCTTCGAACTGTTGAGCGAGCCGAGCTCGAGCCGGTGCGCGCCTTCCGCCCCGCGCCGAGCTCCGTCGACGTCGAAGCGGAGTCGCAAGGGCCGGCCTGTGACTGCAATTCTTTACGTCGCGCAATGGCCGTGCGCTCGGCGCGCGAATCGGCCACAATCGCCACCATCGAGGAGACTTGGTGGGCAAACTGACGGATCGCGCGCCGGCGGAACTCGAGCATTTCCGCGGGATTCTGCAGTCGTACATGGTCAAAAAGGGCCTGCGGTCCACAGATCAACGCAGACTCATCGTCGAGACGTTTTTTCGTGCCGAAAATCACGTCAGCATCGAAGAGCTGCTCGCCCAGGTGCGCGAACAGGACCCGCGGGTCGGCTACGCCACCGTCTATCGCACCCTCAAGCTTCTCGCCGAATGCGGCGTCGCCAACGAGCGCCGCTTCGGCGACGGATTGACTCGTTATGAACTCGCCGACGACGCCGCGCACCACGATCACCTCATTTGCATCGAGTGCGGGGACATCGTCGAATTCGAAGAGTCGCGCATCGAAGAACTGCAGGAGAACGTCGCTCACAAGCACGGATTCGAACTCCGATCGCACAAGCACGAACTCTACGGTATTTGCCCCCGCTGCCAGTCGCGCCATCATCGGGAAAACTGACAAGACCCGGGTCGAGGAGCAGGCGCGATGCGCGCGGAAACAAGACCCGGCAGGGCAGCGGCGCCCCGCCCGGTGATCGTGAATCGCGGGACCTCGAAGCGGAAAATTCGAATGCTGAGCGGGCGAGGTAGAAGACCAGTGCCTGGAACCTCGCCGCCCCGAGGCGCGCCCAACCGCGAATCGCGGGACCTCGAGGCGGAAAATTCGAATACTGAACGGGTGAGGTAGAAGACCAGCGCCTGGAACCTCGCCGCCAGCGAGGCGCGCCAACCGCGAATCGCGGGACCTCGAGGCGGAAAATTCGAATACTGAACGGGTGAGGTAGAAGACCAGCGCCTGGAACCTCGCCCCCAGCGAAGCGCGCCGACTCGGCCGGTGCAAACGTGGCAATCGTCGCGCCGAGGCAAAGCGGAGCGAGCGTGGACTCGGGAAGCTTCCGATGTGGGGTCCGTCGGCCCTCACCGAGCACTTTCGGATACCCCCGGCTCCCGTTCGCTGTCGAGGGTTCGAGCCTCGGTGACGACCCAACGCACGGCGACATCGCCGTGTGTCTCCGGAACCTCGGCAACAAGCTGAAAGTCGAAGGCGACCGCGACGGTGGTCGCCCGGGGAAGAAAGCAGGGGAGCGTCCGGTCATAGTGTCCCGCTCCATAGCCGATTCGATGCCCGCGGGGGTCGACCGCAAGTGCCGGTACGACGATGGCGTCGAGTGAACCCGGTTCGATGTCTCCGCCTTCAGGTGGAGGCTCATAAAAGCCGAGCGGGTTCATCGTCAAGGCGCTGACAGCGGGCACGAAACGAAAGACGATCACCTGGGACGGCAATTCGATTGCCGGGTACGCGATGCGGGCGCCCCGCTCTCGGAGGAGGGCATCGAGCGGGCGAAGATCGACTTCGTGGCGATTTTCCATCGGCCAAAATAGAGCTATCGCGCTCGCACCCGCGATGCTCTGCAGCGAAAGGACCCGCTGAACGATCCGCTCGGACTTCTCAGCGCAGGCCGACGCGGGAAGCGCGCCACGCAGCGCTCGCATGCGTTTGCGCAGTTCGGCCTTGACGCGCCGTCGCAGCAGGTCTTCGGACGACGATGGGATGAACCCATGGTGATCAGGCATTTTCGAGTCCACTAACGGCTCCGGCTACCCGATGCACGTCGGCGATCGGTCTTTCCGGCGCAAGACGATGCGCGGGCAGGCGAATAACCGGTTTGACGGCCGAACAAAGCAAGCTCTGCCGTTTTCTGGTGGACCGCTCGACAGGTTCGAAGGCGTGCGGTCGAATGCGCGAACCATGTTCCCACGCTCCATGGCGTCCACGCTGTTGCTTGTGGGGGTTGCGTGCTCGCCGCCTCCTCCTGTCCCCTCGCATCCGGTTCGAGCCCCTCAGCCGGCTCCGGTCGGATCCGAGCGATCCGAGGCGGGGCCGGTGGGTTCCCTGCCATCGCCTTCGGAGGTGTTCGCGCCCCTCCGCGATCGCGCCCTCGAAGACTTGCTCGCCGATGATCCCGCGAATGCGCGGGATCTGGGGCTTCACGAGTATGACGGAAAGGTGGCTTCCCTGTCGCGCGGGGGCATTGCCGCACGGATTGCGCGCCTCGAAGCCGATCGCCGTGCCCTCGCCGCCGTGGCCGCGAGCTCGCTCCCGCCGGACGACGCGCTCGATCTCGGCGAACTCTCGAGTTGGGTGGCGTCTCGGCTGTTTTGGCTCGTCGACGTCGACGCGCCGCACCGGGTACCGCAAACCTACGAAAGCCTATTCGAGGTGAACCTCTACATCGATCGCGACTACGCGCCGCTCGAAGAGCGGGCGCGACGACTCATCGCGCAAGAGGAAGCAGCGCTCGCCGAAGTCGTCCACGCGCGGGAAAATCTGGTGCCCCCCTTATCGAAACCGGTGGCCGAGGTCGCGTCGCGCAACTTCATGGGCTTTGCCGCCTATCTCCGTCACGAAGTCGTGGCCGCGGTCGGCTCCGTCGGCGACTCCGCTCAGCGCGAGCATTTCGCAAGCGTCAACGAGGCGCTCGCCAAGGCTGCGGAAGACCTTGGCACATGGTTGGACAAAGAAGCTGCCCGGGGCGATCAGAGTCACATTCTTGGACCCCAGCGATACGCAAGGTTGCTGGCGGCACAAGAGGGGCTGGACATGCCCCTCGACGCGTTCGCACGGATGAACGAAGACAATCTTCTCGCGAACAAGAAAGCTTACGAAGCGCTCGCTCGCACCGTCAAGCCGGTGCCCGTCCGCGAGTCGGCGCTTTTTGCGACCGCAGCTCGCATGGTGGAGGATGCTCGAAAATTCGTGGTCGAGCACGACATCGTCACGGTCCTTTCCACCGACCCGGTCCTCGTTCGGGAGACGCCGGCGTTCGAGCGATGGAACTTCGCATCGATAGAAATGAGCGGTCCGTTCGAACAGGCCAAGAGCGCATTCTACCAGATTACGCTTCCAGATAAATCCTGGCCTGCGCTCCGGCGTGCGGAGTACATCGGCACGGTCGGCGATCTCCTCGGCACGACGGTGCACGAGGTCTATCCTGGTCACTTCGTGCAAGGCCGTTGGGCCGAAAGGGCGCCGACGAGGGTTCAAAAGGCGTTCGGGAGCTATTCCTTCGTCGAAGGGTGGGCTCACTACACCGAGCAAATGATGATCGACGAGGGGTTTGGCCAGGCCGATCCGGCCGACCGCCTCGCGATGCTTCATGAGGCTCTGCTGCGCAATTGCCGCTTCGCCGCGTCCGTCGGAATGCACACATTGGGCCTCACGGTCGAGCAAGCCGAAAAGCGATTTGTCGAAGACTGCCATCAGGACCGCGCGACGGCCCACGAACAGGCCGTTCGCGGTACGTTCGACCCCGGGTACTTTGCGTACACTCTTGGCAAACTAGAAATCTTGAAGCTCCGAGACGAGGCGCGAACGCGACTCGGCGACCGCTTTTCGTTGCAGCGCTTTCATGACGCGCTGCTCTCGCACGGTGCACCGCCCGTGTCGCTCATCCATGATCGAGTACTTGCCGAGCTCGGCAGTGACCTGGCTCCCCCTCCATCTGGATCCCCGCATGAGGCGCTCGACGCGTCGGCGCGCTGAGTCGCCCGCGCTACAGTCGGTGCGTGCAGCCGTTCCAATGGGGTGTCGTGCTCGGGCGCCTGCGCGCGCGAACGCAAGCTCCGGAGCGACCCGAAGAAACGGCACGCGCAGCGGTGGCCATGATCTTGCGCAACGGACTCGAGGGACCCGAAGCGCTGTTCATTAAGCGGGCGGAGCGTGCGGGCGACCCGTGGTCCGGCCACATCGCGTTTCCAGGAGGAAAGCGCGAATCGCGCGATCCGTCCGTGCTGCAAACGGCATTGCGTGAGACCGAAGAAGAGGTCGGCTTGCGCATTGCGCCGGCGTCCTTGGTCGCGCGGCTTCAAGATGTCACGGCGCGCCGCAATGGTTATCGGGTGGCTCACTTCATCGTCCAGCTCGATGACCCCGCAGCTCGAATCGTGATGGGCGTCGAGGTGGCAGCAGCGCTTTGGGTCCCTTTCGGGCGCCTCGCCGCCAGCGCGGAAGGGCCTGCGGCCGGCGTCTCCCCGGTGGAGTTCGCCGCCGCTTCGGCAGGTGAGCCGTTCGTCCGCGCCTCGGGTGAGCCGGCTGGCGCTGCTGCGGGTGCATCGGCTGCGGCGTTCGCGGCGGGGCCAATGATGGCTTCCAGCAATGGAACGGCTGATCGCTCCCCCTATGTCAGGCTGGGCGATTACCTGCTTTGGGGGATGACCTATCGCATGGTCTTGAACGCGCTCGAAGCCATCGGCACCGATGCCGGTTCTCGCTGCACCGAGCCTTGACCGTCCAGTCCACCCAATCTCGTTCGTCCGCGCAGCCGGCGCCGCTTAGTGAAGCGAAAGCCTTGCGCTCTCGGTGGTTTACTCGATGGGTGACCACGGGGGAGCAAAGCGGTCGGGTGGCGGAAGTGAGGCGCTGACGAACGTGCGCGCGAAGTGGAGACAGGCCACGACATGGCCACTGCGTCGGGCCGTGCCATAGTGCCGCCCTCGGCGCTGAGCGCCGTCGAAGGGCATTGGCATGCGTTATCGCCGTCTTGGTCGATCGGGCTTGAAAGTCAGCGAGCTCTCGCTCGGGTCGTGGGTGACCTACGGGGCTCAAGTGGGCGACGCGGCCGCGCTTGAATGCATGAGCGCCGCTTACGAGGCCGGCGTCAATTTCTTCGACAACGCTGAGGCGTACGGCGCGGGACGTGCCGAAGCGACCGTTGGCCGGGTGCTCCGGCAGGTCGGCTGGCGTCGCGAATCCATCATCTTGTCGACAAAAATATTTTGGGGCGGGGAAGGCCCGAACGATCAGGGTTTGAGCCACAAACACGTCCTGGAAGGCTTGCACGGCGCGCTGAAGCGTTTGGGCGTCGACTACGTCGACCTGGCATTCTGCCACCGGCCCGACCCCGACACGCCGATCGGTGAAACCGTCCGAGCCTGGGATATCCTTGTTCGTCAGGGCAAGGTCTTTTACTGGGGAACGAGTGAATGGAGCGCGGAGGACATCTTTCGTGCCCACCAGTTCGCAAGTGACAACGGGCTAACGCCTCCCGTCATGGAGCAGCCCCAATACAACCTTTTCACGCGCGACCGGGTCGAACGAGAGTATCTGCCCCTCTACGAAAAACTAGGATACGGGGCCACGACGTGGAGCCCGCT
This sequence comes from Polyangiaceae bacterium, assembly GCA_050013115.1. Taxonomy (GTDB): domain Bacteria; phylum Myxococcota_A; class Polyangia; order Polyangiales; family Polyangiaceae; genus Palsa-1150. Next base: position 20,706 of record JBEKFX010000045.1, on the reverse strand, counting down.
CGCGTCCGGGGTATTGAGCGGCAAGTATAACGATGGCATTCCGCAAGGGACCCGGCTGGACTTGCCGGACATGGGTTGGCTCAAAGAACACATCGTCGAGCCGGGACGTGTCGAGACGGTTCGGGCGCTCGCAGGGATTGCGAAGGACATCGGTTGCACGACGGCCCAGCTGGCAATCGCCTGGTGCCTAAAAAATCCGCATGTGTCGACGGTCATCACGGGGGCGAGCAAAAAGTCGCAAGTCATGGAAAACATGAAGGCCGTCGACTTTGTCGATGCCCTCTCGGACCCGATCATGGGTTGCATCGAGACGGTCTTGCAGTCCGGAGGGAAATAACGCCTGCGCAGGCGTGCTCGGGCGTGGCCACGCGGTTTCCGCGGACGCCAGGCTCACGGGGGGGTGAGACGAGGAAACGCAGGCGGCGAGCGCCACGGGGCTGAGGGATGCCTTCGGCCACTCCCCCGCCACCCCGCGAGGGGACGCGCGCTTTCCAATCGGTGGACGCTGGGGGGCCGTTTTTGGTGAGGCCACGAGCCGTTCGGTCAAGGCTGCGGGGGCATTCGGCGAGGGCTACGCGGCGTTCGGTCGGCCGCACGGTGAGCGGGGGGCGCAATCACCCATTTGTAACGATTCCGTCGCTTGCCAGCATACATGGGCTGGAACTAAACTCCGCGCGATCCAGAACCACCGTTCGCGAGAACGGCCGTCGCTTCGACGCCTAACCGCATTTCGTTCCAGATCGCGATCGAGCGCGCTGGAACAATTCATGGAAGGTCATGCCTGCTCGGCACATCGCGCTCGTCCCAGAGTTCGGCATGAATCCGTCCGAGCTCGCGCGCGTCAGCGCCGCGCTCCAAAAGCAGATCTCGCGGGACCTCGAGCCTGTTTGGCAGGTGGCCGCCACGGTCGATGCGTTTCCGACCCTGGAGGACCTTCCGTCAGGGTATTGGCCGATCATTCTCACGTATCGCGCGCTGGGCAGCGAAGCGGGAATTCACGTCGATCGGAATGGCCAGCCGTATGCTTTGATGGAGATATCTCCGAGCTGGTCCGTGACGGCGAGTCACATCTGCCTCGAGATGGTCACTGACCCATTCGGAAACCGAACCTTTCCGGGGCCTTCACCGCGGGCGGATCAAGGGGATGTCGAGTTTTTGGGCGCAATTTGCGACCCCTGCGAGCCCGTGGATTTCGCGTACCTCGTCAATGACGTTCTCGTCTCCGATTTCTGCACTCCGGCGTACTGGGATTCCGATCCGTCGAACAAGGGTCGCCGAAGCTTTACCGGTGCCATTCAGACGCCTTACCAGGTGATGCCGGGCGGCATGCTCTCTTGGTACGATCCGGCGACGAACAACTGGTGGTTGAGACGACTGACGGAGGGCGTGCTCACCGATCTCGAAATCGGCGCCGCGAACACCGAGCGCGGCTCGGTGCGCGAATTCATGGGGCGTCACTCGCCGCACTTGAGCGGGACCAAGATGTCGCCGGAGGCCTACGAAGCGCGCGTCGGCATGCGACGTCAACGCTCGCTCCAGGCATCCCAAGCGCGAGCGTACTGGTTGCGGGCTGCGTTTGGCGCGCACCGCGGCTCGGAGGCCCTCGAATTCGATGCCGAGGTTCGCTCGGCCATGGGCGCAATGCGCGGTGCGCGCGATCTTCTCGGCGACAGGCAGCCGTCATTGAACCCGAGCGCCGTCCTGCGCCCCGCCGAGGAGGCCGGAGAGCGTCGGCCAGTCTACGGTGTCCCGAGCCACGTGGCCTCCGAAGTGGCCGTCAGAGAGGCCGTCCCAACGGTCGACGAGGCCGATCTCGAAACAGAGATTAAGCACGTCCTCGAACGACTTCAGGGACAGATGAGGGCGAAGACATCAAGCCCGCTGCGGGACGCGGGCGCCGGGACGGAGCCGTCGGGGTCGCCGCGCCACGGGCCCCGACCCGCTCCGGTCCCTGCCTCGGAGACCGTTCCTCCGCCTTCGCCCATAGCCGCTGCCGTCAGCGAAACTCCGCAGCCGCACCGCCACGCCGCCTCAATGCCACGAACCGTGCCACCGCCGCTGCCCGAACAGCCGGCGCCGCCGGCGTCCGCGCCGAACCAAGCCTTTTCCCCGGCGCCCCCGCTGAATACCTGGCCAGCCGGTTCGGTTGCGCCTGCGGCCGTCTCGGTGGCCCCTGTCGCGGCGGCCAGTCATGAGCGCGGGAAAGACTCTCGTTTCGTCGTCGTGGGTGGGATCGCCGCCGCAGCCCTGGTGCTCGCCGCGGTCACCGCGTTGCGCGGAAACGGATCTCCTCCCGCTTCCGGGGCTGCGGCGGCAAACCCGACACTTTTCGCGCCTCCGCCGCCCGCGGTAGCCTCCTTGCCCCCAGCGGTCCGCGAGCCGCCCCCTCCGTCGAGCACGCCCGCTCCGTCGACGGTGCTGGCTGCGACGGCGACAGCCAGTGCTCCGTGGGGGGCCGGCGCCTCTTCAGAGGCCGGAAGACCCGCGCATGGCGCCGAGACGACGGGCACGGCGCGCACCCCGAGAGCGGGGATACCTGAAAGCGCTCCGACCGTCCCCGGGCCCTCTCCACGGAGCCCGCGTCAGCCGCAGTCCATTGACAGCCTTATCGACGATCGCAGGTGAGAGGTGCCCGTACGCATGCTTGTCATTCGTCGCACTTTCGCGGCCGCCTGGTTCATCGCGCTGTCGATGGCCCCCGCCGCCCGCGCCGACACGTCGAATGTCGCGCTCTCGGAAGTCCTTTTTCGCGACGGTCGAGACCTTCTGGCGCGTAGACAATACGCCGAAGCATGCCCGAAGCTGGCTGAGAGCTACCGGCTGGATCCGGCGACAGGAACCCTCTTGGCGCTTGCGCTATGCCACGAGCGGCAAGGCAAGTTTGCCAGCGCCTGGGCGGAATATAACGATGTGGCCTCGCGCTCGAGAGCGGAGGCCCGTCGGGATCGGCAGGTCGCGGCGCGAACGAGGGCCCTCGAGCTCGAGCCGATGTTGTCCGCTGTGACGATTGCTCTCGCGGAGGGCGCTGGAGTCCCCGGGCTGGAAATCCGACGCAACGGTGTCGTGGTCGAGACAGCCTGGCTGGGAACGGCGGTGCCGCTCGACGGCGGGGTCATGGTCATCGATGCCACCGCGCCCGGCAAGAAACCTTGGCAGACGCAAATCACCCTCGCAGCGAGCGATGACCGGATCACGGTCACCGTACCCCGGCTGGACAACGCAGAGTCGTCGCCTCCTCGCCCCGTTCCGAGCGCTTCGCTCGCACCGGGTCCTCGTTCCGCCCCGGCCGAGCGCCCCGGGCCCGCGTCGCTCACGCCCTCGTCGCCAGTCGCTCCGGCGCCGCCCGCCGCGTCACCGGCAAGCGCTGCCGCGGCGGCCTCGCCGCGGCACGGGCACCTGTCGCCGCTGCAGGTCGGTTCCATCGTATCCGGCGTGGCCTCGGTCGCCGCCCTCGGAGCCTGGGCAACCTTCGGCCTGCTCGCCAAGATGCACAACGACGATTCGAAGGGTCAGTGCATGGGAGACCTCTGCACCGTCGCGGGCCAGCACGAGCGGCTCGTCGCCGTCCGGGACGGGAACATCGCGACCGCTGCCCTCGTCGGCGGGAGTGTCCTCGCTTTCGCCAGCGTCCTCATGATCGGCGGCAGCCTCACCATGAGCGGGCCCTCCGAGTCGGCGTTCCAGGCTGTGCCCATGGCGGGACCGCATGAAATTGGCGGTCTGATTCAAAGCTGCTTTTGAGCGACTGAGCGACCCGTACAAATGCGCTCGTCAAGGAGGGGTTGGTGGGTTGTGGCGGTTTGCCTGGCGGCGGTCGCCGGGACCTTCGCGTGCAACGAAGTGCTCGGAATCCGTGACCCGGAGGACCAGATCTGGGACGGCGGGGCTCTCGAGGGCGGTGAGTTCACGAGCTCGACGACGAACGGTAGCGTCAGCAGCGCAGCCTTGATTCAGGATGGTGCAGCCCCAGGGTCTGCAGGTACTTGGGCGAATTGGCCCATGCCCAATCCGCCCTCCACCGGCCTTCCGAATCCGCAAACGTACGACACGAGTATGCCGGGCATCGTGGCAGACAAGGTCACCGGACTAGAGTGGCAAATGACGGTTGATTCGAACACCCACGATTGGAGCGACGCGATGAGTTATTGCTCCAGCGTGACTCTCGCGGGGGGCGGCTGGCGACTCCCCACGCGCATCGAGCTCGTGTCGATCCTCGACTACACCGCGATCTCTCCGGCCATCGATACGAACGCGTTTCCCGGAACTCCACCCGGAGGCTACTGGAGCTCGTCGCAATTCGCGGGGCTCGGGTCGAGCGCATGGGTCGTCTCTTTCGGCTTCGGCACGAGCCTCGTCTTCAATGATCTCGTCAGCAGCAAGTACGACGTGCGATGCGTTCGGTAATGAAGCGTGAGAAAACCCATGTTCGCAGAGTCTTTGCTGGGCCGAATTCGATGAAGCGCAGAAGCCGGAGGCGTCCGTTTCATGCGGCGGTCGTCGCGCTTCTGGCGTTCGCCTTTTGCGGTGGACTCGTCCGCGCGAATGCGCCAGTCGGACGCTACACGATCGGGATTGGCATCGTCGTCGACACGAAGACGCAGCTTGCCTGGCAACAGCCCGTTTCGTCGTCGGAATATGGTTGGGCAGCCGCATCGTCCTATTGCGCCTCGCTCTCGCTGGCTGGTTCGGGCTGGCGCGTTCCGAGCGTCAGCGAACTCTTGACCCTCGTCGACGAGAGCCGCCAGGCACCTGCCATCGATCCGAACGCGTTTCCGAACACCGCCCTCGGTCCTTGGTGGACGTCATCGTCGCTCGCCGCCCATCCGACGTACGCGTGGACGGTATCTTCGCAAGACGGCTCGACGACGTTCTTCGACGTCGGCACGGCGCTGCCTGTTCGATGCACGCGGAGCCCGGCGGGCACGCCAGTCACCGACGCCGGATCACCCGGCACCGATGCGGAGGCCGGTTCGATCCAGTGAGGCTGGGGGTACGAGGGCTACGGCCAGGCATCGAGGATCGCGTCGACGGCAGGCCGCGGGACCGCGAACGTCGCGTCGATGTTGGAAACGCGCGCGAAGTAGGCCTCGGTGCCGCCGAGCCTTGTCGGGGCGCCGATGACGACGCTCGTATCGATCCGCGCGCCTGCATCGTCGCGCACGATCGCGTCGATCAGCAAAGTGGGTCGTTCGAATCCCTCGCCACGAGCGGGGCTGCCCGCGTGGAGCGCCTCGTGCGCATAAAGCCCGGCCAGGGCAGCCGCCATTTTGTCGGTGGACGCGTCCTCGCCGCCTGTCGCGGAAGAGACGAGCAGACCGCCGTGACCGTCGAAGACGACGCGCGCCGTTCCCCGCACGAGCGTAACCTCTGTAAGCGACGGCAAGTCGAAGCGCAGACGGCCCCGATCGATGGCTGGACGGGAAGCCTGCGCACGCAAAGCCGTCGAGGCGAGAAACACTCCACGCCCATCGAGGGACCGGGCGTACGAGGCTCCCCGGGCTTCACCTCCGAAGACGATCCCCTCCGACCGCGGTCGCCCGCCGCTGCCGCCCGATGACAGCGTGAGCCTCACCGTGCATGCAGCGGGTGGCGCAAGGCCGAACGTGCCGTCGTCGGCCTCGGCGATCCACGCGTCGGCTTTGACCGCGGCAAACGCCGATGCAAGCTCGGTGGCTGCCGCGGAATCAGCGGCGAAGCCGACGGGTGACCGCAGCACCCAGCGGCCATCGCGCCATTCGAGCCGCTCGGCGCTCGGTCCGCACGAATCGTCGATGGCGACCACCGTCGCCGGATCGATCGGAGCGGGCCAAACGGCCGGCCCCTGAAGAGCGATTGGGTGGGGCTCGAAGCGTTGGCGGTCTTCTTGCCGGAGAAGCAGAATGGCGTCATCGTCGAGCCTTCGCGCCAAGGCGACACCGTCCGGCCCGGCCCCGCCGATCTCGATAACCTCCCGTACGCCGCCGCCCGTGCGAACGGCGGTCACGCGCACCTGCGGAACGAGCCGATCGCCCGACTCGATGGGGCGGACTTCGAGCGCCCTGGCATTGGCCAGATCGCCGACGAGCGCGTTCGTCGAGTCGCTGTCGGACGAAGGGATCTCCCGGTCTTGCGGCAGCCGCTCGTGCCACCCGGAGCCGCGCCGCGCGACGTCCACCCGGGGTCCGCCCGCCGACAGCGACTCCAACTGCAGCTCCTCGATCTCGTCGGGGCGTGCGAAAAAGACGTGGGTGTCGACAAGCTCCCGCCCGGCCTTCGATAGGTCGTCGACGACGTTCCGCGCGATGCATCCGCACACGTGGCTGGGTTCTTCGCGGACGACGACCATGTCGCCAGGGTGGGTGGGGCAGGTCCCGCCGAGACGAAGGCGTACGAGGGGATGCCTCGCATCTCGAGATGTGATGCGCAGAGTAACGATCGGCTCGATCATGGCTCGCGTTGCCGACGCGTCGTCGAGAAAGGCCTCAGCGCGCGTGTCTGCGATGGCGCCGAAGACCCGGTCGACCATGGCGCGCGACGCACGCAATCCCCGATCGCCACCGAGGCGGAACGTGGCTCCCTTCCGCACGAGCATGAAGCCGAAGGAGGGCGAATTCACTTCGACGGTCGCCGCCTCCCCAGCGCCATACGGGACGAGAGAACGCTCTCGGTAAGCATTCGAGCCGCGCAACAGTTGCACCTTCAGCGCTCGGTCGACGACGAAGGCCCCCTCACCCTCGAGGCGCATGTACGCGGCGCCATCAGGCCGAGGCGCTTCGCCGCCCAGCGCGAAGGCGTATTCGATGCGGCCCACCGAAATTTTGCCGCGGACGCGCGGGGAGCCGAACCCCGTGGCCTCGGAGTCGGGAACGGCGCGGAGGCGTTTGGCGAGCTCGAGCTCTCGAAGAAGCGCCTCGACCGCACCGGCATCGGCCTTTTCTTGCCGCGGTGACGTCAGCACCCAGTTCGACGCGTTGTTGGGGCTTCGCGCAAGCGCGAGCCGATCGCCCTCCTGTTCGAGCTCGACGCTGCGAACGTCGTCGATACGAAAGCTCGGAAAGACGTCGGCACGCCGCATCGCACGATCCGCGTCGGAGACGGTGCCGCCATCGACGAGGTACGCGTACGCCGTGGCCCCCGCAGCAAGGACGACGAGCACGACCGGAGTGAGCGCGCGTGCCGACTTCAAGAGGATCTCCGGACCCGCCTGGCTTCGTACGCTTTGTTCTCGTTCGAGCGCCTCCAAGCCCAGACCGCGACGCCGAGAAGGATGGTCGAAAGAGGCATGAAGATGAGCACGTAACGCCGGACCTCTTCGCGCCCTTCTTCCGAGATGCGCAGTCCAGCGGATACTTCGGCCCGATCGGGAACGTCGACGATGGAGGGACGGGCCGAGAGCCATGAGACCGCGCTGTCGACGAAGAACGCCATCCCGTGGAGCGCCCGAGGTTGGCGCCAATTGTCTTCCGCAAGCGCATACCGGCTGCCGACGACGACGACCCGCGGCCCGTGCTTCGTCGCGCCGCCTTCCGATGGCCCCGGCCGCTCCGCAGCCATCGCAAGGACGAAAGGACCGCGCGGATCGCCTTGGTCGCGGGCGGGTGGATCGGGCCACGAGGCGGCTCCCACCAAGCTCCGCTTCGCAAACGCCGCGTCGCTCGTCGCGAAGAGCTCCGCGGCCCAGGACGCGCCGGGTGACGATACGTGGCGCAAAGACCTCGAGTAGAAAGCGGCCACGCGGGGCGGATGGCCATTCGCGCCCTCGGCCACCAAACTGGCCGTCACCGGGTGCGGGTGGACCGTGACAAAAAAACCCTCCCCATGCGTATCGGGAATGGCGACCGGTGGATCCAGATCATGCACCAAATCGTCGTCGAGTGCGATCCCGAAGGGTGCGAGCGCATCGTCGAGTCCCGAAGGACCCATGCCCGTGTCGCCGTCGGCCTCGATCGGCCCAACGGCCGCAAAAAGACTTCCGCCTTCGAGCAGCCAGGCTCGCAGCCGATTCGCCTCATCCGCCGAGAAGGACGCGCGTGGACCCGCGATGACCACGACGCTGCACCCCTCGAACGGTTCGTGGGCGTTCGGGGCCGTCGTGTCCACGCTGACGAGGTCGTAATTGTCTTTCTGCAGCAAGTCGCGGACGCTGCCGAGCCACTCGCCCTCCTCCTTCACCGGATCGAGCGAGAGCTCCCCGTGCGCGACGGTGAAGCAAAGCTTAGCCCTTTGCGTCTCGAGAACGTTGCGGATCCCCTGGGTCAGCGCGCGCTCTTCCCGCGGCTTGACATGGACGTCGTCGGAGGCCTCGAACATGTCGGCGGCAGTCAGAAACCAGTGCTTCTCGCCGCTGGCGAGAATGACGATGGCATCCGTCGCGACCCGTCCATTGTCGGCGCGGCCCGCCTCCAACCCGAACCGGCGCTCGAGATCGACGAGTTCGACGGTGTCGCGGTCCGGGTCGATCCAATGCACATCGAGGCGACGCGACAAGGCGGTGTAGCCGGTCAGCACCTCGCGCAAACTCGATTCAAGCGGATCGCCCGATCCGGCGATCGCCCAGACCTCGACGGTCCTTTCGAGGCTGCCGAGCGTCTCGACCGTCGCCGGGCTGAGCGACCACCGCCGGTCTTGCGTCCAGTCCCAACGCGTGAAGTGACGCGCCGACAGCACGTTGGCGACGCCGGCGAGCACGACCGCAGCCACTATCCCGGTCAGCTGGAGGGCCTGCGTTTCGAGCGGACGCCTTCGCCTCAACCCCATCTCCAGGCATCGACCGCGCGGGTCGTGATGAAGAGCGGGAGGACGATCATGGTTCCGTAAAAGACGAGCCGTCGTGTATCGACCAAGCCGCTGGCGAAGTCGTTCATATGACCCCAGACGGAGACGTGCGCGCAAACCGCGTGCATCGCCGTTCCATCGCGCGTCACGAACTCGCCGACCCCCATGATGAAAAGAACGAGGAGAACGAGGGCCGTCCAGACCATGGCCAGAAACTGTGATTTTGTGAGCGCGCTCGAGCAGAGGCCGAGCGCCAGGTAGCCGGCCCCGACGAGCAGAACGCCGAGGTAGGCGCTCGCGGCCGTTCGCCAATCGAGCACCCCCGTCCGCCCGAGAATGACGAGGTAGAGGGTCGTCGGCAGCCACATCGCGATGTAAGTCGTGAGCACGGCCGCGTACTTCCCCAGAACGACCGCCGCGCTGGATACCGGTGCCGTCATCAGCGTTTCGATGGTTCCGCTTCGGCGCTCTTCCGCGAAAAGACGCATCGTCATGGGAGGCACGAGCATAAAGAGAACGAGGTAGAGGATCACCGTGTTCCCGAAGAACGCGGACACGGGCGTTTCGTCACCCGTCACGTCCGGCTGGCGCGCGAAGTGGTCGACGAGCAGGAAAAAGTGCATGCCCTGAACGACGAGAAACGCACCGATGAGTATCCATGCCAGCGGCGTCACGAAGAAGGCGAAGAGCTCGCGCTTGTAGAGCGGCCAAAACGACCTCATGCGTGCGCGGGCTCCAGAGCCTCGCCCGTCAAAGCCGCAAAGACCTCTTCGAGCGACCCTCCCGATGGTCGAACTTCACGTACTCCGAGGCCAGCCGCCACGAGTGCGGCCACGCACCGCTCGGTGCCCTCTTCGGCTTGTGCGGCCGAGGCACCTTCGGCGAACTTCACGCGAAGACGGACGCAGTCATCGGCCCACGTCACACGTTCAACCCCCGTCACGCCTGCCACGTCACGAAGGACATCCGCCCCGACGTTGGCATGGTCGCGGATGGACAGCTCGACGGCCTCCGACCGGCGGAGAGAACGAATTCCCTCGGTCGGCCCCTGGGCGACGAGCTTTCCGCGATGTATCAAAAGGACTCGCGTTGCGCAGGCTTCGACCTCGCTCAAGATGTGGGTCGAGACGATGACGGTGTGCTCCCGTCCGAGGCCGCGGACGAGCGACCGGGCTTCACGAATCTGGTTTGGGTCGAGCCCAGCCGTAGGCTCGTCGAGAATGACGACCGGCGGCTTCGCGACAATCGCGTCTGCCAGACCGACCCGTTGTCGATAACCTTTCGACAGGTGGGCGATTCGCTGATGGGCGACCTCGAGAACGCCCGACTTGGCCATGGCATCCTCGACGCAGTCGCCCCGTTGCCGCCGCGGGACGCGCTTGAGCTCGGCGCGAAAGCGCAAGTACTCGATGACGCGCATCTCCGGATAAAGGGGGACGCTTTCGGGCATGTATCCGATGGCTCGACGGGCCTCGACCGAGTCTTCGACAACGTCGTGCTCCGCGACGGTCACGGTGCCGCTCGTCGGCCCGAGGAAGCCCGCGAGGATCCGCAGCGTCGTGCTCTTGCCAGCCCCGTTTGGGCCCAAGAAGCCGACCACCTCGCCGCGGCCCACCTCGAATGATACGTCGTCCACGGCGGCGTGCGCGCCGTATCGTTTGAAGAGGTGAGACACGCGGATCACGATGGCCGCTATAGCGCGCCCCGGGAAGGGAACGAAGCGAGTGATAGTCTCCGCACCGGTGCGTACCGCGAAACGCGTGTTTTTCGCAGTCCGTCGACGGGACCGAGGGCGGCGAGGAGGCAGCATCTTTTTTTCGCTGATCCTCGCCGGTTGCGCTGGCTGCGGTCGGCCGCAGGCCATCCAGCCGGGCCGCGGCCCGAGCGCCGGCGCCGACCCGGCGAACGCAAACGAGAGTGCGACGGGCCAAGCGACGGGGGCGGCCGACGCGAAGTGGCATGGCGACAGCTCGGGTCACGGCTTCGGCTCGGGACCTGAGCCGAGCCCGGCCTCGGGCACGCGCTCGGATCTCGTGTCGAGCCCAGGCTCAGGCATCGGCACGGGCGCCGAGACCGGGCTGGGGGGAGCGAGCGTCGACGTGTTCATCGACGCGACCGCCATCTCAGGCGGCCGCATCGGCATGGATCCTCTAGCGGCGAGAGGCGGTGAACGTCCAGCGCAGACCGCGACCGAGGGCGCGGCTGGCGTTCCGGGCGCATCGAACGGGGCGGATGCGATCGCGTCGTCGCCATCGTCGACGGCGCCCGAGGCTGCACGCGGCCGCATGCTTCTCGTGCCGGCCGGCCCGTTCACGATGGGGGCGGACTCCGGCGGTCAGGAGGACGAAAGACCGGCCCACACGGTCACGCTCGCCGCGTTCTGGCTCGACCGCGTCGAAGTGACCAATGCAGACTGGGACGAGTGCGTCATCGCGCACGCTTGTCGTCCAAAATCAGACGAGGTGCGCGCTCGGCACCCGGACTTCAATGGGCCAAAACAGCCGGTGAGCGGCGTCTCATGGGACGATGCGCGCACCTACTGCGCCTGGCGCGGCGAGCGCCTGCCGCGCGAAGCGGAGTACGAGAAAGCGGTTCGCGACGGCGATGGACGCCGGTTCCCCTGGGGCAACGATCCTCCGACGCTCGAAGTGACTGTGTTTGCCAGCGGCCATCCGGCCGACGTGGGGACGCACCCCGCCGGTCGCGGACCCTACGGGCACGATGATCTCGCTGGGAACGTGTGGGAATGGATGGAGGACGAGTACGACCCGTATGCCTATCGCCGATCAACGGCCGACGAGGGGAGGCCGGGGCCATGCTCTGAGATTCGGGCCGCGCTCGATGAGCTCCGCCGCGAGCACAAGCAAGGATTCACCGGATCGAATCCGATTCCCGACGAATGCGAACATTCGATTCGCGGCGGCGCGTACAACTACGACGCCGAAGGCTTGCGGGCGACGAACCGCGTGCATCACCCGGGACGATACCGGATCCCGATGCTCGGGGTCCGGTGTGCAAAGGATGCGGCGCCGTGACTCCCCATGCGATCGGCCGGCGCTCCGTCGCGTCGGCCTTTTGGCGTGTGCGTTCGCCCATCGACCCCCTTCGAGACCCCTGTCAAAAAGCGCCAAAGTGAACGTTCCAGCGGTTTCGCGGCCGTGAGCCTGCGCCTCATCGGCGCATGATCATGGCCTCTCTGAGCCTAGCGCCTCACCGGCTCACTTGGTCCGTGAACCACTGAGCCTGGGCCTCATCGGTGCAGGGTCAGTGACGGTGGATGCCTCCTGCGACGAAGGAGCGAGGGTAGCCCCGCCAAGAGCAGGGTCGCTTCCCACCATCGGTCGCCCGTGGTTCCGGGCGCGGCACTGCACCCTTTTTCTTGCGCCGAGCAGTTTGAAAAGCAGCTCAGCGTGCCACCGCAACCGTCCGATATGGTGGCGCACGTCGCACCCTGCGCTTGGCACGTCGTCGGCGTGCAAAAGCCGCTGTCGGGCGGAGGTTGCCCGCAGTCCGGTGTCGTGCATCCGCCATCATACGGAGCGTACGGAGGCACGATGCCAGGAATGCCTTGATCCACCGCGATTTGCCACTCATTTTTCGATGTGTCGAGGAATGCCGCGTTCATGAGCATTTGAGGCGGCTGGCAGCACGACCCGCTGAAGGGCGTCAGGGAAGTCAGGTCCCCTCCGAGATCGCCGAGAAATGCGCAAGAAGCCAGACCTCCATCGGGATCGGCGACGAGGCCGTTCTCGTCGAGCGGCATCGGAACGCCGGCATCGGGAGAAGCGGGTGAAGGCGGTCCATAACAGAGTTGATAGGCATCCCACTCCGGCTGGTTTGGAACCTGGAATACCGCTGTTTCCGCCCAAAGGTCGAAAGGGGCCGTGAACGATAAACACCCGATCGGCTCGGTCGGACCTGCATGGTTGGGGTCATCGGGCGAGGGCGCATCGAGGCACAGGCCGAACCACGGAGGGGTGGGCTGCCAAAACATGTACCCATCGGGACCCGGTCCAGGAAAATCGTTGAGGCTCGGGTCAATCGCCGCGAAGGCGGGCGATGCCTCGATAGGCTGATTTTCGAGCCCGATGGCGTAGCCTGAGGAATCAGCGCACGCCGTTGGCCGGGGCAAACAAGACCCGTTGGGCCGAAGGACGGAATCGCAACACAAGAATTGGTTCTCTTGGGCGTGCGTCGGCCGAGCGACGAAAAGGATCGTACCGAGGAAACTGCATGCGAGGACAGGTTTGGTCATGGTTGTCGAACCCGCGGCGACGGTGCGGTGCGGTGCGGAGCGGACGCACGCGATTCGTGTCATGCGTCCGATCGCTGAATCCAGCGCTGTTGTTACGTTTTTGTGACAAATGAGCCGCTCGGTTTGTCGGCCAAAGTTCACAATCGTCGACGGGTCGACTGGTATAAGACAGCCCGTTCCGAGTCTCGGAGGTGGGCACAGCGATGAGTGCGTTGGACCGCGATCCGCCCACGGCGGGTCTTCGACGCGCTTGGGCGCGCAGCAATCGGTGGGCAACGTGGTCGTGCGCCCTCCGTGCAGCGGGTCTCTTGGCGTCGGCCTGCGGCGGGACGACCGGGCAGGAAGACATCCCGACCCAGTCGATGGCCCCCGACGCCGGCAGCGTCGACGCGACGATTGCCGAGGGCGCAAGCTCGTCCGCTCCAGGCGACGCGACAATCGACTACAACATCATGTACGCAGACGCGAATCGCCTGCCCAACCTGGACGCGATCGCGCCACAGGATGCTGCGGAAGCTGCGGCCCTGCCGTACTTGAGCTGGCCGGTCTGCGCGCAGGATCAGAACGCGACAAATCCCAACGCGGCAGTGCCATGGGTCATCGACGATTCGGGCGCTTGCGGCTCTCAAGTATGGACTCGAAGCGCGGACTGCGACCTTTGCATCCGAGAGCAGGACTGCGACGATCCGACGCAAGATCTCGTGTTTCCACCCTGCAATTTTCTGTGGGAGGCCGGTGCAGCCACCTCGGGGCCCGGCGCCACGGTACCTCTGGTGCAGCTCTGTGGAGCGCTCTGGGATTGCCTCTTCGTTCCGTCTCCCCCTCCTCCCGTGATTGAGCAAGGCACCGGCCTCGCGGAGTTTTTTTGCGGGGACGCGGGCTGCATGCCAAACGCCAACGGCCGATGCGCCTTGCAAATGGAGGCCGTCTACCAGAATACGAACGTCGGTTATATCGAAAGTCACTTCACGAGCAGCCTCGTGACCGATTGGCCCGGCGGGAGCGTGAACAAGGTCGCGCAGTGCGCTCTAACCACCTGCATACCGCAATGCTTTGCGGTGGACGCGGGCTCCCCATGAGGGCACGGAGAACAGTGCGGAGCGCAACCCGTTCGTGGACGAAGTGTGCGCTTGCAGTGACCTGTCTCTGGCAGGCCGCGGCCTGCAGCGACGTCGGTGACAGCAGCACCGTGCCGATGGGCCAAGGCGCCGCAGATGCAACCGTCCCGGTCACCGGGCCGGTCGCCGACGCCGCGAGCAGTGAGTCGGCGAGCGAGGCCGGAGTCGACTCGAGCTCTCCCGCCATGCCCGATTCGGGCGCGCCTGCGGACAGCGTTTCTGTGGGCACCATCGTCGCAGACGCGGGTGCGGCCGAGTCGGCAGCGCCGAGCGACGCCGCGGTGGCCGCCGAATCGGGTGCAATCGTCGACGCGGGCAGCGAGGCCGAAACGGGCGCAACATCGAACGACGCAGGCCTGACGTCGGACGGGGGCGGTGTGGCCGTCGATGCCGCAGGGGCGGTCGCCGTTCAGGCCGCGTGCAGCGCGTTTCTGGCCGCAAATCAGGCCTCTCTGATGAACGTGACGAACGTATGCAGCCCCACGGAGCTGGCTCTCTGGAATCAGGACGGGGATGGAACGTGCTTGGGCGGTGCCTTCGATAACGGCGCGCTCGACGACACGTCTGGTTCGGACACGAATAAGGAATGCGAGGACTTGCCCGCGACGAACGACCCATCGACGGGGCTGAGCTACGAGCAGCTTTGTCTCAATGAGCTCGCGTGCGAGCTCGGCGAAGGCGCCGGCCTTTCGACAACCAATCCCCCTGCCTCCGGCGGGGTCCCGAACGCGTTCTGCGGCACCTCCACGAGCTGCAGCACAAACCCAACAGGAGCCTGCGTGTCGCAGTTCGAAGCGGCCTTCCTCGGCGCCACTCCGGCAACGATCTCCGGCGGATTCGCCGCCGGCTCCTCCCCGGGCGCACGGGCGGACGCGCTCATTGCGACCCTCGTGACGAGCCACGTATGCAATGAGAACTAGGGCGCCTAGCCCGCTGGGCGGGGGCTGCGGATTCGCCGGAATTGAAAGAAGATGATCCACCCCAGACGAAAAGACGGGCTTTGAGCCATGCGCCTCGGATGTTGGGGTCGACGCGTTCGTGTCGCATCGGCCGCGGGTGCGATGGCGCCCCTCCTGGCCGGTGCGCCAGCCCGGGCGGACCTGGCGAGGACGAGGGGCGACGCCGACGCATTCGCCCGGCTGGTCGAACAAAGCCCCGGAGCGGCCGAGCGTCTGGGGCAGGGCGAGACGTTCGCAGCCGCCGGACATCTGGAAGAAGCCGTTGCGCTCTTCGATCAGGCAGCCCGCCAGGCGCCGATCGACCCACTCGTAGCGCGCCGTCAGTGCGAAGCGCTCGCGTCGCTCGGCCGGCACGAAGAAGCCGTCGAGGCTTGCAAGCGCGCGCGGCCTGACGCCAAATCACCGCTCGCGGCTCGGGCCTTCGTCCGCGCGTCGCTTTCGGGCAATCAGGCTCTGCCGGTCGAGGAGATGACCCGCGATCTCCTCCTTGCCAGAGACGCACGCGATCGATGGCCGGCCGAGCCCTGGGGATACGCCGCGTACTGCGACATTGGTGAACGGTTAGGAGACAACGTCATGCTGCAAAAGTGCCTGCAAGGTTTGGAACGCGTCGCTCCCCATCACCCGGAGACCGTCCGTGCGCGAGCGGCGCTCGCATCGCGGGGACCGGGAGTGGGCCTCTGGGTTGGCTGGGCCGCGCTCGCAGCTGCGGGGCTGGGGACGGTGGCGCACGCCGGGCGGCGCGCCCTTCGGCGCCGAGCGGTCGCAGGACCCGTCGGGTGCGCCCTCGTGGCGCTGGCGGTGGCGGGGCCTGCAGGGGCAGTTCCGAGCCCCGATCACCCCGACCGCGTCAGCGACTGGGCCATCAACGACCAGGACCCCGTCTCGAGCGTTCCGGCGGACGCGCAAAAGAACCGCAACCCGCTCGAGTTCGCGTATTGGCTGATGGACCTTGGGTCGAAGGCGCAGACGGCGTCGAAGCGCGGCGATCATCAGGCCGCCATACGATACTTCCTAGCCATGGCCAAAGCCGTTCCGGACCGGCCCGTATCCTTCCAGCACCTCTGCCATGAGTACGAGGCCGCGGGTCAGCACGACAAGGCCATCAGCGCCTGCAATGCCGTCCTCTACTTGAACGGCGCCACGCTGAACGACTACGTCGATTACATTCGCCTCGTTCTCGGCACACCGGGGGACCTCTCGACGGCGGACCGGACCTCGCTGGCGTCCGTCATCAAACATTTGCGCGAGGACCCCAATGGCAAGAGCGCGGCCGACCTCTGGGAGTGCGAAGTGGGGGTTCGGACGCGCGACGCCGAGCAGCTCGAAGAGTGCACGGCCGCCATGGCCCTGCGGTCACCGAACGACCCGCAGACGACCTTTTACGAGTGGACGCTCGCCATGATTCGGGGTGATATCCCGCGCGCCGAAACGTTGGTTGTGCAGGCGCGCGCCTTGAACATGCGGCCGGATGGGCTGCAGCGAATCGAGGCGGACACACGCGCCGCCGCCGCGAAGCAGCGAACGACGAAGATGAGGGCGACCTTGGCAGCGTTTTTCGCGCTCATCGCCGCGGTCGGTGGCGGCCTCTTTCTCTGGATGCGCAGGCGCGACCGCGCGGCCGCGTTGTCCGGCTCGAGCGTCGTGCCGACGGTCGAGGGCGGCGCCTGAAAGCGCAAAGCGTCGGTCACCTGTGATCTTGCTCGACTAAAGAAAAAAGGCGCACCCCGCATTGCGCGGGATGCGCCTTGGTCAAGACGCGCTCGGGCTCAGCTTACTGATTGAAGCGGCAGGTCGTCGAGCAGGGCGACGGAAGCGATCCGTTGCCCGAGCCCGAACCTGCGCTTGGGGAGATGAGCGTCCACGGCAGCTGATTTGCTGTGCCAGGGGTGCCGAGGTCGCAGTCCTCAAACGACTCCTGGATGCCGTTGCCGCAGGTGGTTTGCACGGACGGCAGGCTGCCGGCGCCCGCTGCACCAACGACCTGCGAATTCGTCGCGCAACCGTTGTTGTTGCTCGGCGCGCCGCAGAGCAGTTGCTCGTTGAAGTCCTCGCAGAACGGGGCACCGCCGTTGATTCCCTCGTCGATCTGCTGGCCGCTTTGACCGATGACGATGGTGCCCGTCGGCGGGAGCGGAACGAAGCCCTCGGCGTTGATCGCCTGATTGACGATGCTCTCTTGCGATTCGCACAAGGCGAGTGCCTGGTCGGCCGGTGTCGCGTTCAGGAAGCCGACGATCGTGTCGAGGTAGAGCTTGCGGGAATAGGGGTACTGGAACGTCTGGATGCACGCGATGGCGTCTGGACGGCCCTTGATTTTCAGAGATTGAACGTTCACCGCGCCCGTCGGGCCGGCGATCGTCGTCGACTCACGCCCCGCGTAACCGATGCTGCACGGACTGGCCTGCACGAGGCAGCCAATTTGGTCGGTCGCGTCCAGGTAGGCGCAGCCGGCGGCGTTCCCATTGAGCATCGTCTGGTTGGTGTGAATGCGCGAGAACGCGCCCGTCATCGGGCGTGCCGAATCGTCGAGAGCATAAGACCAGCTCGGCGCCGTTGCGGACCCGGTGTTCTGCCAGACGAATTTGTTGAAGACGCGCTGGTCCACGTTGGCGGGGCTCGGGCCGCCGCCGGAGATGCCTTGGGTCGACAAGATGGACGGCGGGTTGACGGTGCTCCCGTTCGCGAGGCAGTTCGGGTTGGGGGGCGTCTGCGTGATGTCGGCGGGTACCGAGCACACGCCGGCGCTCGGCTGGTCGCCGTTGGGGCAAGCGCCGTAGACGGCTGCGCGTTGGCCGGTCACCTTGAACGACGGGGCGTTGACGAACGTCGAGCCGCCGCAGGGTGCGATGGCGTATTGGGCGGATCCCGGATAACTGCCGATGCCGTTGTCCGTGATGACCGGGAGCAACAAGCCGAGCGACCCCTGATTGACCGCCGCCCAGCAGGCGTTGCCTGGGGAGCCGTTGGGTGCTGCGTTGCAGGTTTCTGGAGCGGGACAGGCTCCGCTTCCGGTCGCGCCGCACTTGTAAGTCGGACCGGTGGCCGTGTTCGTGACTTGCGTCTGCAGCGGATCCCACGATCCCCAGCACTGACCGTTCAAGCAGCTCTCGCCGGAGGGGCAAGTTCCGCTTCCAGTCGCGCCGCACGCGTAGGTGAAGCCGGTTGCTGCAGTGCCCTTGACGAGCGTGTTGGTCTGGTCGAAGGAGCCGGGCTCGCACACTTGCTCGTGTGCTCCGCGACCGATTTCGGTGCACGGACGACGGATGAGGTCGAGATCCTGATCGTCGTTCGGGACGATGTTCGATGTGGCGCCCGCGACGGCCGTGCCGCTCGACGTCCAGACGTTTGGCGTATTCTCGTTCGAACCAGGAAAGCCGGCGGGGGTGTTGCCACCGGGGTCGTTGCAAAAGTTGTCGGAGCCGAGCTGGTACGCTTGGCTGTTGACGGTTACCGCAGTGCCTTTGGCCGCATTCGGGCCGCTGAAGCCGAGCAGCGAGGCAAAGATGTCGGTCGTGCCCGAGGCGTCGTCGCGGCGGAAGATGTGCTGGAGGATCGAGCAGCCCGTACAGTTACTGGGAGACTCGAAGAGTTCACTCCAGTTGTTGGCCAGGGTCTGCCGGAGTTGGCTGTTGCAGTTCGTGCCGACCTCGGGATCCGTCGGGTGGAAGCCCGAATCGATCTTTCCAAAGTAGAGAACCTTGAGGACGTCCTGCCAGCTGACGAACGTGTAAGGCTGATTGACCCCGCCGATGAAACGGGTCGTGACGGTCGTGTCGATCGCGAGACCGTCCGTCGGGTAGGGAGCCCCGCCGTCCGTGTTGACGCAGCTCGTGCCCGTGCTCGGGCCGTTGCAGCTCGCTGCGCCACCCGTCGTCGCGCTCGTGACGATCGAAACGCCGTCGAGCGAGATGACGACGCCCTCGCCATTCGACACGCCCCCGTCACAGATGTTCGTGCCAAGGAAGCGCGACATCGGCGCGATCGCCTGGGTGCCCGCAATCATATCCGTTTCACCGAGGCTCGAACCGCCGCCCGTATAGACGAGCGTCTGGGCCGACGCGTAGGGACCCGTGCAGAACGGCGAACCACTGACGCTGGTCGTGTTGATCATGTCATGGGTGACGTTTCCGAGGGTATCGGACCCCGCGAAGGTGGTCATCGTGGCGGCGCCCACCCCGACGGCGCCCACGCTTGCCACGACGAACGTGGCCAATGCGAAATACTTTTTCATATGCATCCTCCGGTTGCGTTCCGAGTGCCTGCCGTCGCGCCCGTGGGCGGCGCGTTGCGGCAGTGGCGGCCCTACGTACAAGGACTGGACCGCTCCCGCGGCGAGAGCCGTCCGACGCCGAATCACGTGTAATTTCAGGCAAATCGTCCATCCGTTCCAAGAGCCGCCGGGTGCCCTCGCGCGATCGAGCCTCCGATTCCCAGAACGGCTTCTCCGGTTTTCGGAAATATCGGACCGAAGGGACGCGTGACGCCGCGGTGACGCGCGTGCGATTTATGGCCGTCCCGCGTCGGCGTGCGCCGGCGCGACCCCGGGAGCACGGCGATCCGTCGACGATGCGGGCTCGTCGAGCAGAAATTCGTGGAGGCGGGTGATGTCCGTGCGTCGTTGGGGTTTGGGCCCCTCGAGAAGAAGCGCCGCAAGCGCAATCGCGACGATCAGGGGCCCGACGAGCAACCGTCCATCCGCGAGACGAAAACGGTGGCGACCCACGCTCAGGGACCTCCCCTCGCTTCCGAGGGCGGGGGTCGTGACGCGCCAGCCGCCGGAGGCCACGTCTCGGCGGGTCGCTGACGGAGGCATTGGCCAATGCCCTCGGCGAGGGGGCGCATGTCGAGGCCCTCCATGTGGACGCGACTTCGATCGATGGGTCGGAAGAGGAGGCCGAGATCGAGCGATCCGTCTCGATGCGTGCCGAAGAGAAATACGCGCGCTCGGGCCTCGATGGCCGCCAACGGAACGCCCCCGCCCCGACCGCCGTTCCAGGATCGCGAGTCGAAGCTGTTGTTGCGGTTGTCGCCCAGGACGAACACCTCGCCCGGCTTGACTTCGTATGCCTCGGGGAACGGCGTCAAGACGGCCGCTCGTACCGTGAGATAGGCTCGGTTCTCGAGGAACTCGACCCGAGCCCGCCCGTGAAAGGCGCCGCCGCTGCCGTCCGGCAAGACGTAGAGGTAGTCGCCGGCGTCGCAGCTCGGGACCTCCCAGCCGTTGATCGTCGGAACACCCGCATGCATCCCGACCAGGTCGCCGGGTAAGCCGAGGATGCGTTTGGCGAGCACGTCGGGAACAGCAGACGACAGACCTTGGACAGCCGACGACCGAAACATGATGATGTCGCCTCGTCGCAGGCCCGGCGCGAGCCTTTCACCAAGGACTTGGTCGCCCGGTTCGAGCGTCGGGAGCATCGAGCCGGTCAGGACCACGTACTCGCCCAGGCACTTGGCGCGGACCAAAAGGCCGAGACCGGCCGCCGCGGCGACGAGCCCGATGGCGCCACTGTCCAGGGCCGCGGGGGCGCTCGGGGCCCACGCTCCACGGGGATTCGACAACTGGTCGTGCCAGTAATGGGCTGCCGCCGCAAGAAGTACGAAAAGGCCCGCCGCG
>JBEKFX010000044.1:0-46074 GCA_050013115.1 Polyangiaceae bacterium | reverse complement strand
GCATCTTCTCTTGCGGCGATAAAACCACCGGGGGAGTCCACCGTTGCATCCTCGTACCTCCGGCAGCCACAAGATCATGCCGGACCTGTGGTTGTCGATCCCCTCTTGGAACCGATCGAGATCACTGTGGAATCATCATGATCGGCGCCCTAGCCTCAACCCGTTCCCCGCTCACGCGCTACGCCCCGCCGGCACACTGCAGGTGGGGCGTTTGACTATGCCCCCTTGCCCCCCGCACAATCACATCATCCAGGCCGGTGAAGCGGCATTCAAATAACGCGCGTGGCAACACATGCTCAGTCGCGGCGCTGATCAGCTTGAGACTCCCAGAGAATATTCGCCACGACAAGAGCATTCCCGCGGACAAGTTCATGCTCATCGCCCGCCGCGCACAAGCCGAAGTCGAACGTTCGAATGCTGTTCTGCAGTGCTTCGGAAGGGGCGGCATAACGATAGACGCCTCCCGGCTCACCTGAACCGCTGCATGTTCGCTCAAACTCGCGCGTCGAAGCGCGTTTCACAGGCACGGCCAATGCAGAGATTTGCGTGGTCTTCAGGTTTTAGCCAATCGGAGCCGATCCATGGAAGCGTGCGTTTTGCAGTTTGCGAGAGCCGATCAAGCGGAAGCGGCATTGACTGAATTGGTCGAGTCGCAGGGAGCCGCGATTCCGTGGCTGCACGAGGTCGGGGTCGTCAAGCGTCCGCTCATCGGGAGGATCTCGATTCGTGCGACGTATGCCGAATCGCCCGAAATTCGAGAAGGCGACATCGCGTCACAGCTTGCCGAAGCAGGTAAGTGGACGGGGTACCTCGTCGGTAGCCTTGCCGGGCCGCTGCGCGCTCGCGTCGAGGCGCTGAGATTCAAGAGGACCGTCGCTCCCGCAGCCAAGGAAGTCGAAAAAATGTTGCTCGGAATCGACGATATCAAGGCGCTGCTTCCGCGCGGCAGCTCGGCGCTCGTGTTGGCGGCAAGCTCGGAGATCTGCGAGCGGATGGTCCAGCTCTTCTCCCAATGGCAGCCAGAGGTGCTGCGTCGGACACTGAGCGGCGAGGTGCAGAAGCTGCTCGAAGACTTCCATCGCCAGGCCGAGCTGGGCACTGAGGCGGCCGCTCAGTAGCGCCATGAACGGACGAAGGGCTGGGCTACGTCACTTCATTTTTCGAGGAAGCCCCTGCCTCGGCAGCCCCGAGCCACCGCCAAACTCCAGGCCAATTGGGGGTCAAAAAGGTGCTGCTCGACTTTAACTGGTCGACTTCAACATGCGGCTGCTCGCAGTCCCACGCCCGATGAGCGCGCAAGACCGCCGATCCGGGCGAGGAAGTCCCACCCAGACAAATTCGGCTTGTGGCTGAAGGTGGGGGCGAAGGCGGCCAGTCGAATTCATCTCGCGATCTTCACGGGGATGTGATCTCTACGGGATGCGCGGCGCGACCTAGCGCTTGAAGAGGTTCTGGTGGCCAAGTACGCGGCGATCGCGGGCGCGCTTGATGAGCGGCTCGTCGGCTGTGGGCAGCCAGTGAGTCTCGCACGATTGGATACGGCGGCAACGCACTCGGTGTCGTCGGCGACGGGACTGGCGCGCACGGAAACGCACGCTTCGTTGCGCGCCATGCCGTAAACACCGTACGGCACTGGGACGAGATCACGACACACCGGCGTTCGCAGTCGCATCGATCCGACGCTGGTGGATGGCGATGGTGCGCAGCGCATATCCGCACGCTGACGAGCTCTTGACCACCGCGGATGCTGGCGGAAGCAATGGCTACCGAGCGCGCGCGTGGAAGACAGAGCTTCAAGATCTGCCGACGAACTCGGGATCGGCACCCGCGTTCGCACTTCCCACCCGGCACCAGCAAAGCAAATGGAACCGCATCGAACATCGCCTCTTCTGTCACATCACACAGAACTGACGTGGTAAGCCACTGAGAACCTTTGAGGCTGTGGTGGAGCTCATTGGACACACCCGCACGTCGACATGTTTGCGCGTAAAGGCCAAACTCGACGCCCGAAACTACCCTACTGGCGTGACCATCACCAAAACACAGATGAAATCGCTCGCCCTCCACCCGCAAGCCTTTATGGCGAGTGGAGCTATGAATTGCGACCACGCTGAAGTCGATCACGTAATTTCGATCAGCGCCTAAGGCCCACTCGGGGGCTGGCTATTTGAGAAAATAGATATCATCCACCCAAAGGTCGAATGCTTGGCCCTGAGCGACCTGGAATTCACACCCGATCATGTGCGTCGGATCGAAGGCTAAACCGTCCTCTATCGCCCACACGGGCCTCTCGAGATCGGCGTAAAGAACCATAAATTCCTGCCATGCGCTGGTCAACTGTAGATTCTTCCCGTAGTAGCCGCTGCAAGCACCGCCATCGCAGGTGCCTCCGGAGCTGATCGGGGCGGTATTCCGATCAAGCACGTTGAAGGTCACATCGGTGACACCTGCATCTCCCAGTGCGCGCGCCCAAAAAGTGAACCCGCTGTACGCCGATGCGTCGAACGCTCCGACCGTCGCCGAAGATGGCGCGTTCAGATCAAAGCCCATTCCGGCCCCATACGCCGTGAATCCAGAGCTCCCGACGACGTGTGCCGCGTGGACGCTCGACCCTCGGCCACCGGGGATGAGACTGATCACCAGTGCGGCCGGGCTTCCCTGCGGCGGGGTGAGCACGCCACCGGCCGTGCCATCGTCGAAGACGAACCATGTGCCCTTCAGGTTCGGGCCGTCGAGCCAGCCAACGCCAAGGTTGCCGTCGTTCTCCATGTCGTCGATCAGGACGGTACCCGTGATGCCGGATGTCGCGTCCGCTGCATCGACCGCTGCGTCGGCAACTTCAGAGGAGCCGTCCACGGTCGACGTTCCCGCCTCTCCCGTTCCGCTATCGGATGCCGCGTCCTCGGGCGCCGCAGCTTCGCTCGCGTCATTGGGCCAATTGGCGTCGGCTTCGAATCCGCCACTTTCGGAGCTCGTTTGGGGCTCCGAACTCGACGATTCGGCGTCCGCGTTGACTGTCGCGTCCGGCTCCGTGCCCGAGTCATTGCCGGCGACGCTGGCCTCCACAGGTTCCATGTAGGGTGCGAGCTGCAGGTCTTGGATGCCAGCAACGAGCTCACAGCCGCAAAGCGCAGCCAATCCTCCGACGAGGCCCAATTTTCTTAGCTTCGGTGACACGAGGTCCCCACTTCCGCTTCGACACAAGTTCGATAGAAGGACAAAGTACCATCGGGCCGCAGGGGCAGCACGCCGGGCCTCGATCGCTTGGCTGCTCCCGCGAACCCCACGACGTGACTGGCGCCATCGGCCCGCGAGCGCTTCGCCACCCCGAAGACAAGGCCAAGCGGGCAGTGAAGTTAGGAACCTCGAGTTTTCCTGCAGCGCGCAAGGTCGACAGCAGGGCGCAAGGTCGACAGCGGCCGTTGGAAGGCGACGTGCGTCGGGGTGCGATGAGGACGTCCTGTTCCCCGCGGAGCACCCATCGCTTCAGAAACGCGAATGTGCGGACCGCTGACCGGTACCTTTGCGCCGGCTGGGTCAGCCTCTGCCATGACACGGCGCCTTATTCGCGCTTGACGGAGCATCGCGACGTGCCTGCGCGGCACGCTCCGCCCTGACCCGGCCCTCAGGTCCGAATCGCCGCTCGACTTGAGATCAGCGGTCCCCTAAAAAGAGCGATGATGGTGCTGGATGGATCCACCGGGCGATGTTATTGGCTCGGTCTTTTTTGGGTCGGCTGCCGCACGCAGGCGATTGGCCCTTCTTCCGCCGTCGTCGGTGCATCCAATGGCGGCTCCTCGATAACCTCGGTTTCGGTAACTCAAACCGCAATCGGTACGAGTTCGAGCTCGGCCTCCGCGATACCTTCGTCGGCGTCGGACGCGATGTCCGCGTCTACACCAGTGCTGGCGTCGTCGAGTTCGACTGCGTCGAACCAAAAGCTCTTCAGGAGTTTCGTCGACCAGTTACTCGAGCTTATCCTCGGTCTCCGAGCGGGCCGGATCGAGCAACGCCACCGATGTCGTCATCAATCCGGGCATCGCCCACCAAATCATGGCGGGGTTTGGCGTTTCACCAGCATTGCCAGAGCTCAACACTTGGTGAACCGCAGAGTTGAAAGTGGGCGGAGTGCACCCGTATTCGTGCGTCGCGATGATGGACGTGCACGCCGCCGCCGCATTGCTGAAGATGGCTGGCGCATAGTTCGGGAAATCGCACCAGTTATGTGTCTCCGGGGCGATGATGCTGACCCCACTGTCGGCCAGTGCGGGCCCCATGAACGTTCCGATGAAGGACGCGAGCGTGGCGCCCGTGTAGCTGCACGATTCGTACGAGACGTTTGCGTCCGGTTCGTTTTGGACCGACACGGCGAGAAGATTGATTCCTTGCGCTTTCATCGTCGAGACGTATTGCGCCAGTGCATTCGCGAAAGCTTGACCGTTCGCCATCGTTCCGCCGATGGCGTTGTCGTTCGATTTGTCGGAGGCGGGGGCGACCAAGGCGTGGCCAAGACCCGGGCGCCGCGCGATTGGGCAGCGGTGGCCATGGCCATCTCGCCGGCCCCCGTGGCGCCGTCCGGTGCAATCCGCACCCGGAAAAGCGAGAGTCCTGCACCGTTCGTTAAAAAAGCGTATCTGCGTCGGACGGGCTCTGGAATCCGTTTCCCCAGCGCGTCGCGAAGCTGATTACGGATGCACTCACGATCGCCAACATGAATGCGTGGCATTATTGGTCGGTCTACCCGGATTCTGGCGGCGAAGAGCGCCTCTCCATCCTCATGCAGGCCTACGCCGATATCCTTCGGGAGCATGACTTTCTCCGCGATATCTTCGGCGTAATTTGAGGGGATGACTCAGATCGCCATGGTCAACGCGAACTCGGCCCCGACGACGGTCCCCATTTTTCTCGCCGGATCCGCTTGGCCGACACTGATGACGCCTTGGCTCACTTCGGCCACCTCCAGCTTGACCGCAATGACTGCGGTTACTGTGTCCGAAGCGAGCTTCTCCGCTTCGCTGCCCGCCCAAAGCGTCACGACGTTCGTAGGGACGCCGTAAAACCCCGATTCTGCGGAAGGGAATCGGCCTTTTCCAAGACGCAACTCCGCGCCGGAGCGGCGCGATCTGATCTGTGCGTTGGAGGAAATCGGACCGCTGGCCGAAAAATTCACCGGCTCAACAAGATGCTGCGAAAACACCTCCGCCAAGCGGAGGCTCCCACGTGACGTCCCCGGAGTGCCGCTCGGCGAGCGGAGCCAGCTTTCGGCCGAGGGCCCCCCCATGGTCGTGGCATCGGCACTGCTGACGATCAAAGAGAAAGCCGATCACCCGGCGCGAGGCGCCTGATCGTCACCCATCTGCAGCCGGACGGGGATCCATTCCTCATCGGGCTCCGCGCGGACGGCCAGGATTCGCCGCCCGTCGTAACGCTGGCGCCGTCCGGGGAAGACGAACGTCTTCACCATGTAAACGAAGAGAGACGGCTGTTCGAGCTCGGGCGCGATGGCTCCCCGAAATCGCTCACGGTGAGCCTCTGCGAGTAGGCTCCAGTGCAGTCCGGGCTGGTCGTGATGCGCGCCGTGGAATCCGTTGTTGAACGTGAACCAATTGAAGATGCGTCCGACGAAGTTTCGCGAATGATTGACCGGATGTGTCTCGTCGCAACCGTCGTGTTGAAGAAAATTGACCGTCGTGATCCCGTATAGAGCCCAAAGGTGAGGAAGCACGACGAAGATAAGTGCCCGCCGCCAGTCGACTATCAAGAGAGCGATCTTGGTTGCCCAGCACGCAATGACTTCGACCAACAGCTGGTTACGCCATCGGACGAGCCGGCCCTTGGAGGCAGCGACGAACCGGTAGTTTTGGACGACCACATCGGCGCCGACCCTCGGAAAAAAATAAAACAAATTCAAGAAATTAAATCGGACGAACGGGGTCTTCGACGTGCGAATCACATCGGCCGGTCCTTGGGTGTGCATGTGGTGACTTAGGTTGTGCCCAGGGATGTATTCGCTGACTGCGAAGCCGTAGGCGCAGGTCAGCATCAGTTGAAAAACGGAGTTTTCCCAGGACCGCTCGAACAAGGGGCAGTGTAGCGCGTTGTGCGCGATGACGGCGCAAAGCCAGGACAGTGACGCAGTCGCAATGACGAGCGGAACGACGAAGCGCGCTTCGAGAGGCACGAACAGCCACTCGCTGAGGAGCAACGCATAGTACAGTCCGATAAAGCCGAGCGTTCGGACGTCTGCGTGATTTCGGAGATGTTTGCGGGCCATTTTTGATCGTCGGGGGAAAGTGGATCGCCTCGCGCCGGAGCGGTCCACCGCACAGCGTCGCACAAAGTCGCCCGCATGTGGAGGGGCGACCGTCCGTCCGGGCAGCAACTCGAGCGCCAACCGAGCTTGCCGCCATCAATTCAGCGGTAGGATGAGCCCGGTTCGCCGCTACGCTTCGCTGCGCGAGAGCGCGTGGCGAAACGAAATGCCTCGCCCTACGTAGAGTAACCACCGGGTAGGTCCTCCCTCCTGGTCCTTTGCCCCCGGGCGGTCTGGGAATGCCAGCGGCCCGGGGGCTGCTGTTCTCAAAAATGAGGAAGATGGCAACGAGCTGTGGATCTCGACCTCCACGGCCTCTCGCCGGCGCATGGAGCGCACGCCGTCTCGGAGACGGCTCGGGTGACGCAAGAACACCGAGACGCCGCGACTCAACAAGTGTCGAACCTCGCGCTTACGTCCTCATCGACGTCGTAGCCGAAAACTCGCCGTCGCGCGCGATGGCGGGACCAGGAATCGACGCTCCCGATACCGCCCTGGCATGGACGTGCGCCGCGCTCGATGGTTTTTCTGCGGGTATCGCGGTCATTTGATCATGTTGCCAGACTGAAGACAAGATTCAGTACGAAGGCCAAAATAAGCGAGCTATAAGCAAAGCTAATTTGATCATGTTGCCAGACTGAAGACAAGATTCAGTACGAAGGCCAAAATAAGCGAGTTATAAGCAAAGCTAATGAGTGCGTGAAGGAGCACGACGCGACGGATCTGACGGCTCGTCACGGTGACGTCCGACACCTGGAAACACATGCCGATCGTAAACGCGAAGTAGGCGAAATCGACGAAGCACGGTGGCTCCCCCCCCGGCAGCACAACTCCGCCCACCCCTTCGCGGTCTTCTCGATAGTAGAGGTGCGCATAACGGAGCGTAAAGGCCGTATGCGTAACAGCCCACGCCAAAGCAACGGTCAGTACGCACTGGGCCACCAAGAAGCGCTGCAGATCGTGGCTCAGAGCACGAGCGTTGCCCGCGAGAACTGTCGCTGCAGTGAGGCTGACCGCCGAGGTCAACACAACGATGGCGTAGACGATCGTCCGCCCGGGGTCGTCGTAGCTCGCTCGTGCGCGCGTGGTGTCGGCATCGGCCTTGACAATGAGCGACCAGGCGAGCCCAAGAAGAACAAGGCCGCTTGAGTTCCAGGACAAGAGCAAGGCCTCACGCACCGCTACGTGGGGCGAGATCATGAAGTATGCGGCGAATCCACTCGCAAGCGCGATGGCGATACGAACGACCGCGTGCTTCCGGATCGAGCCCAACTGGGGCGACACCGGCGGGGACGAGCGGCGGGCCGTCAGGGAAGCCACCACCGATACGAAGGGTCTGGCGTACAGGCAGGCGCGATGTTGATTAGCGAGAGCGCGCCTTCCGATGCGACGACACGACCGCCGCGGGGCCGGCCATAAGTCAGTACATAGTTGAAGTGATCGGAGTCGCGCCAATCGCCGCGCGAATAGATGGGCACGGGCCGGTGAAGGTACGTCGCTCCTCCGGTCCAGGCGAGGTGCGCGGCCTCGATCATGATCCCACACAGATCGACCTGGTCATGCGCGACGAGGAGGAGGCGATTGAGCGGACCAAAATCGTCAAAGGCGCTGGCCGTGGGACGCTCGCGCTCGTATTGACCGAGCTCCCCGAACGTAAGCTCATGGAAGCGTGCTCCGGAGACCGCAGCGCCAGCGGCAGCCGTACCTGCGATCCAGCGCGCGTCCCATCGAATTCGCTCGCCCCAAGCCGCGACGGTCGAGTATCCGAGACCTGCCAGCGCAAACGCCAGCGGCAGAATCGGCAACGCGAAGCGGTATTCCTTGTGGTCAACACTCGAGAGCATGAGCAAATTGAGCGCCAAAATCGCGAAAAGGCCGGGAGCCCGAGGGATCGCGACGACCAAGAAGATGACCGTCAAGCCGGCGATCCACGGCATCGACGTCCAGAACACGCGGAAGAAATAGGTCGATTCGGAAACGCCCCACTGGGCTCCCTTGTTTTCGACGACGTTGGCTCGAAGATACGCAATCGCAGCGTGAAACCAGGTTCCCCAGGTAAGCCGATCGAGTGCGCCGTAAAGGATGGCCCAACCGGTGGCGACAAGTGACGCTACGGTAAGACGCCGCCACTCGCGTCGGGCAAGAAGCACGGCGAGCAGCCCGACGCAGAAGGTTGCATTCTGCAAGCGCATCAGGACCGACAGGCCGACGAGGGAGGTGCCGACCACGGTCGCGCGAATTGGAGCATTTTTCGGCCATACGAGCGCCAAGCCGAAGACCAGCGCTGCCGCCGAGCCGGTCTCGCTCAGAGCCCGAGGGGCAAAGTAAATGGCCGAAGGCGCCAACGCGAACAGGACGGCACCCAGTGCCGCACCGAGGGGGCGCGCTCCGCAAGACCGGGCGAGGCGATAAACGCCGAAAGCGGTCAGCATGCCGAGCGCAGAGAAGACGAGACGCATTGCCACGAGATAGTATCTGGGGGAGTCGCCGCCCACCCATGTGACGGCTCTGAGAAGCGCAGCGACGATTCCCGCAAAGCTCCAGTTGCGCGCGCCTTCTCGAAACTCCCACGGAATCAGGCCGTACCCGAAGACGAGTCGGTGAGCCGGTTCGAGGCTCTGGTAGATCTCGTCCGGCCAATAGATCCCGTCGTCGTGAAAGCATAGCCAGGCGCGCAGGGTGGCGCCGAGTGCAAGCAGGGCAGCAAAGGCGGCCGTCGTCGATCGATCGAGGCGTTCGCCGAGGGGGGACGGCTGGGTTGCCATAAGAGTCGCGGGCTGAAAGGCCGGGTAACCGTGCCCCGGTCGTAACGACGTTCGCGAGCGGGGTCAACCGCCGTCGCCGGCTTGTCGGGGCCTGTAGCGCGTTTGGCCGCCGCGGCCCGGGCAGGGCGCACATGGGTTCGGGACGCTCCCCATGGAGGCGCGTGGTCGGCTACAGTGAGCCACCATGGTCCCGCCTCGTGCCCCCCATTGCCTCTTTGCCATTGTAGCCATTGGTGCCGCTGCGGCCTCCGGTTGTGGCGCCGCGTATACGACGACGTCCGCCCCGGAGACATCGAGCCATGCCGCACGCGCGCCTTCGTCCGCGCCTCCCTCCAACGCTTCGGCGCCCTCGACGGCCTCGTCGGCACCATCGGCCGGAGCCCCTTCGGCTCCTCCACCCCGGGTCAAGGGCGAGAATCCCTTTCGAGGGGTACGCCTTTACGCCAATCCGTACGGTCAGGCAGCGACCCAAGCACAGGCTTGGGAAGCAAGTCGACCCGCCGACGCCAAGCTGCTCGAAAAAATCGCCGTCCAGCCCTCGGCCTGGTGGATGGGCGAATGGAGCGGAGAAATCGAGCCGGCCGTTCACAACCTCGGCAACGCCACCAATGGGGCCGGGTTCGTGCCAGTTGTCGTCGTCTACAATGTCCCCAACCGCGACTGCGGTCAATATTCGAAAGGTGGCTCCACTTCGCCAGCCGCCTACAAGAAGTGGATTGCCGACTTTGCTCGGGGTGCCGGATCGTTTCGAATGATCGTCGTCCTCGAGCCCGATGCACTTGGCCTGCTGACGAAATGCCTGTCACTCGCGGATCAGAAGGCGCGCGTCGCGATGATGAAGGACGCGGTCGACGTGCTCGAAGGAACGCCCGGCGTATCGGTTTACATCGACGCAGGGCACGCCAACTGGATCGCCGCCGGGGAGATGGCCAAACGCTTGAAGGCCGCAGGAATCGCCAACGCCGACGGGTTCGCCCTCAATGTTTCGAACTACGTCGCTTCAAGCGACAACATCGAATACGGGCGCGCGATCTCCGCGCTTCTCGGAAGCAAACACTTCATCATCGATACTGGAAGAAACGGAAACGGCGCTACAGCGGATGCCGAGTGGTGCAATCCCAAAGGTCGGGCGCTGGGTACCCCGCCGACGACCGATACCGGCGATCCGCTGGTCGACGCATTTTTTTGGATCAAACCGCCGGGAGAATCGGACGGCGAGTGCAACGGCGGGCCCAAGGCGGGCGAGTTTTGGCCAGAGGCGGCCCTGGAGCTCGTGAAGGCAGCCAAATAATCCCGCCCCAAGGATTGACTTCAGCGCGCCATCATCCAGACGCTTCCATCTCCAAACGTAGTCCAGTACACGCCGAAGACGTCGACCGCAATTCCCCAGGGGTACGCCTGAGACAGTGCCAACATGCGCGCGGGGCCTCCGCCGAGCGACACCATACCGACCGAGCCCTGCCCCGCGGTTTGGCCCAGATTGGTCCAAAAAACGGACGACCCGTCGACCGCAATACGATTCGGCTGAAGCTGTCCCGTGGCGAGGACCGTGGCTGGACTGCCGGCGTCGGCCTTGGCGAGCATCATGACGTCGCCGCCGCCGTTGATCCAATACACGTTCGAAAGGTCCACTGCGATGTCCGCGACCTGTGATGGACTCAGAGCGAATGGCATCGAAGTGTTGTTGGCCAGCGACAGAGCGTAGATTGCGGTGTCAACAGCGTAGTACAAGGTCGTGCCGTCCGAAGTCATCGCGACGACCCCCTGCGACACGTCGGGCCCGCTCTTCCAGGAGTCAGAGGAGGTTCCAGGCTTTGCTTCGTAGAGCAGCTGGTAACATGAGTCGCCGCTCGAAAGGTAAACGTCGTTTGTGTCCACTGCCAGGCGTGTTGCGACCGAGTTACTCGAGCAGAGGTTCGAGGGAGAGGCGCACGCACTGCTCGACGGGGTGAGGAGCGGGACCTCGAAGAACGTCCGGCAGGTCTGCGTCGTCGCCGCGGGGCCGACAAGCGCATAGAGGGTGCCGCCGCTGATGGCCACATCCGACGCGGGCGGAGCGCCAGCATCCGCCAAAGTGAAGAGCGTTTTCGGTCCTGCGTCGGTAGCGGAGCCGTCCAGATTGCGAAGCAATTCGCGCAACGTCGAATCGCCCGAATTCGACCAATAAAGCGTCGTTCCACTCGTGCTCACCGCGATGCCTTCGGGATCGTTCTCCCCTCTGGCGAGCCGTATCGGCGGTCCCCCGAATCCGGCGTCGAACCCGATGCTCGGTGCCGTGTCGGCCGGGACGGCAACATCACCATCGCCGTCAATGGATCGGACGTCCCCACCAAAGGTTTCGCCTGCGTCGTTGCCGTCGCCATTGCCATCATCGACATCGGCGGCGTCCACATCGCCCGTGCTCGGAAAGAGATGATAGCCATCCGGAGCGCCGACAAGTAATGCGCAGGCCGCAAGCGCGTATGCAGCGATTACGCCGGCCGCAAGGGCCAAACCGAAGCGGTGAACGAACATCGCCGAACCGTTCTTACGTCATCAAGAGAGGACCGATGAGGATGGAGATATGCGAGCGTTCGGGCTCGCGGCCGTTCCTAGAAGGTCAAGCGCGCTCGCACGCCCAGGACCGCCACGTCGGCGTCCACCCTCAAGTCCAGCCCCGTTTTTGCCGGACTGTGGGAGGCGTCGGAGAGAACGAGGTAAACGCCAGCGCCGAACGCGGCAAGACCCGCCAAAGCCGAAATGGTCGACGCGGCCTCGGCGGTCCGCATGTCAGAAATCGCGCCAAGGCCTTCCTCAGTGCAAAATGTCGCATTGCATTGGTTCTCCGCAGTGTGCTTGAAAGCGAATGCCCTAAGCCCGAGGAATGCTCCGGCGCCCACGAGCGCGATGCCGGCACCTCCCGCGAGAAGCCCCCACGAACGTTGTTTTCCATTGGCGCGGGGCGGCGGGACGGACGAGATCACCCTGTCGTTGGGCGGCAGCAAAGAGCTGTGCGCGGGTGCGTCCGGTACGAGTGGAGGAATGCGCAGGTACTGGTCGCCCGACCACGGTGATACCGCGAAATCGAGGCGAAAGGACCTCTTCCCGACCGCACTCGCCCGGAGCACGTGATCGCCCGGATCGATCGGAATCGGCGTTCCCAGTGCGCCCGTGCCGATGGGCTGATCGTCGAGGCTCACTTGCTCGGCGGGACTCGGCTGGGCGTCCACAATAATGTGAACCAGTGTGGGTTCAAGGGCGCGCGCTCGCTCCCGGGCCACCGATTCCCTTTCGACTTCGCCGGCCCGCTGCGCCAGGCTCGCCGCTTCCGTGTATTCGGCCCAAGCGCTTGCCGCTCGCCCACTTTTTTCGTGGCAGAGTGCCAGGTTGAGAAGCGTCCCCGGTTTGGGATCGATGCGCTGACTGGCACCCAACTTCGGGCACGCGTGGGTGTAGTCGCCTGCCGCCATGAGCTCGCGGCCGGCCCGGAACAGCGCTTCGGCGATGGGACCGGCGTCGTTTGACTGTGCATAAGCCATCGCGTCAGCGCAAAGACCCACGCACAACACGGGTATGGCGGGCCAATGGGTCGCACGATGCGGCCGCGTGGCAGGCGCGAAGCGGGTTACGCGCATGCGATGATACTATCACATTGTATCGAGATGATAAGGACCGGGCCGGCGAACTCGCGGCTGACGTCGTCCGCTGAAACGCGGCGCAGGGACGCTCCTGTGAGCTTATCGAAGCCGTTCGGGGGCGATGTCACGAATGATTCGGGCGCCGCTCGGAAAGCAGTGAGGCCTCCAATCGGGGGGTCGATCACGCTGAGGAATGGGCCGCGGCAACTTGTGCAGATATCCGCGGAGCATCAGTCGTGACAATGCGGGCAACGGTTGAAAGTGCAGGCCGAGAGCCCGGCCCGTGTCGCCGGGACGCCGGCCTTCCGCAATTCGCGCCACCGTGGCGGCCGTGTCGAACCATTGGCAAAGTCGGTCGCCATGAAGCTGACGACCAGCTTGGCTCCGCATACGACGCGCTCGTCCGAAAGCACGAGAACGCCTTCGGGCGAGAGGTCGAGGCCTCGATCGGCGACAAGTTTGAGGCCGTCGGCGCAAAGGACGCGACACCCAAAGTGCAGCCCCCGCCGCACCTCGCGGCGCCGATCGGGGGAGAGGCCCCCATCGGCGGCGCGTGCAAGCGACGGAGTCAGCAGTCGAAGCGACCGAACGAGAGGAGTGCGGAGGGCACGGCCGTCGTATCCCCCCCGCGTGGCTGAGGGCCTGAGCATGGGAAACCATCCTTCGGGTTCAAATCGTAGGAGCGCTGCGCGCGCGTGGGCCAAGTTGGTGACGCTCCAACGACGTCGGCCGCGCTCCACACCTGGAAGTTGGCCGTCGGCCCATAGCCGCCGATACCCTGCTCGTCGGAGGGCCGCCTTGGGAACGCTCGTTCATGCACATCAACGACGCACCGTTCGTCGCGCTCTTCGCGTCGAATGCCAAGGCATCCGCGAACGGGATCTACGCCTGATGGGGAGATGGAGCCTGGACCTTTCGCCTGCGGGGGTCCTGGTCGGTACCGGGGAGCGCGTCTTGACCGGCGAACCAGCGTTCGTCTCTTTTCGACTGCCACAGGCCCCGTCATGGTTTCACGTGCGAGCAAACGTCGCCCGAGTCCTCAACGGGCGGCGCCCAGGGGAGCGCGGGCGGTGCATCGCCCTCGAATTCGACCCGCTCGATGGGCGGACCCATTGGTTGCTCCGAGCAGCACTCCGAAACCTTCCACCGCCGCTCCCA
Source organism: Polyangiaceae bacterium (assembly GCA_050013115.1). Taxonomy (GTDB): domain Bacteria; phylum Myxococcota_A; class Polyangia; order Polyangiales; family Polyangiaceae; genus Palsa-1150. The sequence goes on along the minus strand of JBEKFX010000044.1, from coordinate 32,221 downwards.
ACGCGCGAGCCCAGGGTGGACTACGCCGCAACCGTACACCTCGCGGCAAGCTCCTGAGGACGGGTGCAGTTACGCCGCAACCTTTGCAACCTCGCGGCACTCTCCTAAGGGATGCGCGCAGGTGCGCCGCAACAACACCTCGCGGCACCCTTTCCTCTCGAGGCACTCTCGAGAGGATGCCGCAGTTACGCCGCAACCTTTGCAACCTCGGGCACTCTCCTAAGGGATGCGCGCAGGTGCGCCGCAACCGTACACCTCGCGGCCCTCTCCTCTCAAGGGATGGCGCCGTTGCGCCGCAAGCGTACACCTCGCGGCACGCTCTCCTGAGGGATGGGGCTCTGCGGAGGGATAGGTGCAGCCGGGGGGCCCACCCGCGACAGGCTCAGCGTGCGTCTGCGCCCATTTCTGGGTCCGCATCCTACCACCGGTGGAATGCGGGATGGCCCTCGTGCACCGCAACGAAGGTTCCCCGGCAGGTGGCGGTAACCTTCCCGTCGGCTTCGATGAATGCCTCAACCGCGATGCGATTTGAGCCCGCGTCCACGACGCGGGCCTCGACAAGCAACTCAACGTGCATCGGTGTCGGTTTGCGGAGCTTGACCGTGAACTCCGCCGTGACGGTGCACGGCGGGGCGGCTGCACGCGCTGTGCTCATCAAGTGCCAGGCGGCCGTCCAGTTCGAATGGCAATCGAGCACGGCGCCGCAGATGCCGCCGTTGAGCCCGCCCGGATACGCGAGGTGGTGCGCTTCGGGGCGCCATCGGCAAACGCAGGTATCCTCGTTTACGGGGAAGCTGCGCACGCGCAATCCGCGGTCGTTCCTCGGACCACAACCGAAGCAGAGACTGTCGGGCGCGTAGGTTTCTTGAAGGCTGCCGCTCATCGAGCAGAGCGACGTGGGCGTACGTGGGGCCTCATTTGTTGGAACGGGCCGGCTCAGCGCTTTCCGTAGCCTTGCGTGCACGCCACATAGCAAGCTGTTTCGTGAGCCGAATCTTCTGCTTTTTGCGCTTAGCGGGTTCCTGCGGGGTGCTCATCGTCGGCCGAGCTTAGCACGCCTGTCGTCGTCCACCTCGGTCGGAGGTTCGACCGCCTTCGGGGGCGTCGACGAGGGCAAACCTCGACCACCGGCCGCTTCGATTTGCCGCAGCCACGACTCGATCTTATCAAACGCCGGGCCCGACCAGGAAAGCCGGGCAAGCCGAACCAAAATGTGCGGCGTATGGTCCCCTGTGCGTGCGCGCGCTTCAGCCGCGCGGGCGGTGCCGCTCTCGACCGAAGGAACGACGAAAGCCGCACGCGCGGCATCGAGCTCGCTCGCGGCTTCGGCCCAGCGCCCCTGACGTTGGGCCAGCCATGCGCGCGTCAAATGGCGATGCTGTCTTGGCTCCGCCTCGTCCAGAACGGCTCGATCACAGGCCGCCACCATGGCGGCCGCTCGGTCCTCGTTTCGCGCCAGCGCGACCTGCGCGAGAACGAGCCGCGTCTCGAGCTCGCCCCACGGGTCTTGTAGCCTTTCGTAGATCTTGAAAGCAACGCGGGCGTGCGCCTCTGCGGCCTCGAAATCGTCCGAATCAAGCGCGACCATCGCAAGCAGCCGCTCACACGCCGCTTCGCCCCGCGGGTTCTGGACTTCGCGAAAGCTCGCGCGGGCTGCGAGCGCGCGCGAGCGCGCGCTCGCAAAGTCAAATGCGCGGTGATCGGCGTGACCGAGCGCCACGTCGGTTTGAGCAACCCCAAGTCGGTAGCCGATTCGGTCGAACTCGACCCGCGCCCGCGCGAGAAGGTCCCTGCCGCGCTGGAACGCGCCCGCTGCCTCTTCGATGAGCGCCAAGAGAATGAGGCATTGTGCGCGACCCAAGACATCGCCAACCTGCGTGCAGCGTTCGACCGCCTTGTTGAGCGTCGCGCGGGCGCGCGCGTGATCCCCGATCAAATAGTCGATCTCGCCGAGGACGACTTCCGCCTGCGCGCGACCAGCTGCGTCGCCGAGGCGACCGTAGCGCTCGAGCGCTTGAGCAACGAGAATGCGGCCCTGCGCCGGATGGCCCAAGTCGCTCGCGATATGCCCCAACAATCGGAGGGCGCTGGCTTCGCTTGCCGTATCGCCGGCTTGTTCGAACGCACGGCGGGCGACCTCGGCTTCGGCACGCGCTTCGTCCAATCGTCCCATGTATCGTAGCGACTCGGCGCGCCAGAGCGCAGCCTCTGCGGAGTTCGAGGCGTGAAGGCGGCCCTGGAACATCTCAAGGTCGCGAAGTGTGGCTGCCGTATCTCGTCCGCGTCGCCACGATGCGCGGATGAAATCGAACATGAGTTTTGCGGCCGTGTCATCGTCGCCGGCGCGCAGCAGGTTCGAGACGCGATGCTTCATGATGCGTCGAGAGCCGACGGCAGGGTGCTTGGAGAGTGCGTTGGCAGCCAAGCGATAGACGGCGGGCGCATCCTTTCGCTCGTGCAGACGCTCGATCAAATGCTCTTGGAGCAAAGCGTGCGGCCAGTGAAATTGATCGTTGCCCGCGGCGAGGAGGATTTGAGCTCGCGTCAAAGCGACGAGTGCATCGCGCGGATCCATGCCAAGGGAGGCGCACAACATCCGCAGCACGTCGCCGCGTACGTCGTCTCCCAGCGCGGCGGCGGCATAGGCGCTCAAGCGCAGTTCGGTTGGAATCGCGCGAACACGCTCGTCCCAAAGCTCGGCCGTCGTGATGGGGCGTCCGTGCAGCGCGTCATCGGGAACTCTGTACTTGTCCCCGTCGAGCGTCAAATAGCCGCCGCCTGCCCAAGCATAGAGGAGCTGGAGGGCGAATAGTGGATTGCCACGGCTCTGCTCGACGGCGCGCCGTATCGCTCCGTCTTCGAGGGGAAGTGCGGACCGGAGCAGTGTCTCCGTGTCGTCCGTCGAAAGGGGCTTCAATTCCAGGACGCGCCCACTCCAGGCCGCGCGTACGGCTTCCATGCGTAGCGCTGCATCGAGGTCGGTCGCGAGGGTCTCGCTACGCGCCGTCGCGAGGATCAGAATGCGGAGGTCGGGCGCGTCGCGCTTCAGACGGGTGACGACTTCGAACGTGTTCGGGGAGGCGTAGTGAAAATCATCGAGCCAAAGCAGGATGGGACGATCGGCTGCCAGGCGTTCAAGCAAACGCTTGATGACGAGAAAGCGCAATTCCGGTCGATCAAGGACAAATCGCTTCCCGGTCGGTCCGAGAGGAACGAGAACGCCAGGCGGTGTAGGCCGGAGCCACTCCGCCGTCGCTGAGACCCACGCGAGCGCCTCTTCCTCGTCTGCGGCGATGTCCCAGCGCGCCATCAGCGTCTGCTCGACGGTCGTCCGGTCTGCACGGGTCAACCCATAGTGGGCATTGATCGCGCCAGTGATGCCGTCCAGCGGCGACGGCGTTCGACCATAACGAGCCCGGAGTGGGAGCATCGCCCCACGCTCGTGCGCTTCGGCACACAGCCACTCGGCAAGCCGGCTCTTACCCACCCCGGCCTCCCCGATGAGCGCTACCAACTCCTGGGGCCGTTTGCCGCTTGCCGCGAGCTTTACGAGGTCCCAAAGGTCACGACGCTCCTCCTGCCGAGCCACGAGCATCGGCCCGCGAAGCGTGAGAATGCCGGGCGCGAGCGATCGGGCGTATGCGGCCGGGGCCGCACGCGAGCTCGCGTGCCCTTGCACGATGTCCTCCAGCGTGAAGGCATGTGGCGGACGGAGTTCGGCCCAAGCCGCCCTCGCGTCGGCAGCGAATTCGTAGCGATTCCATGGTTTCTTTTCGAGTAGGGTCAGAACGAACGCTGCGGCCTTCGTGGGAACGTCGTCGGGCAAGCGCGGGGCAGGCACCGCACTGCGCTTGTGTGCCCGCAGGACGTCCTGCGCGGCGCCTTCGAACACTTCTTTGCCGCTCATGACCCGGTACATCACGCAACCAAGCGCGTAGAGATCCGTCGCTGGGCCGACGAGAGCGACTTGACGCCGAATCTGTTCCGGGGCCACCCATCCCACAGTTCCGGCGCCGGAGTGGACGGCCACCTCCGGCGCGGTGGCTCCGTCCAAGCGCGAGTCGTGTCGGTATTCGCGCAACCAGGCGAGGCCGAGATCAAGCACGTAGGCCCGGGGGCCGAGGGCGCCCGATGCCAGATCGAGCATGATGTTCGACGGCTTTAGGTCACCGTGGATGACGCCTCGGGCGTGCGCGTGGGCGAGTGCGGCGAGGGCCTGATCAACCATCGCCCAAATGACACTCCACGGCAGATGCATCGTGTGCATCCACTCATGGACGCTCCGACCGGGCAGGACGTCCATGACGAAGAAGGGGCTTCCGTCCGCAAGCTGGCCGAAGTCGCGCGCCCGCACGATTGCGGGGTGGTCGAGCAGCGATACGGCGCGCGCCTCCTGATGAAACCACCAGCTCTCTTCGGCCGCTCGGGCTCCTCCTTTTTCCGGAGACCGCAGCCGTTTGAGGGCGACGCGATCGCCGGTCACGACATCCTTGCAAAGATAGACGACGCCCATGCCACCACGCCCGATTTCCCGGACGACTTCGTAGCGCTGCGCGAGAACGATTCCGATCTCGTTCGGGGCAGCACTTGCGGCTTGATTCTGCCCTACCGTGGTCATGCGCTCTCGCCGAAGTTTAGCGCATCGGCTACGGCAAGGTCCGCCGTAGCCGGCGGCTTTGCATTATCGGAGAGCTCGGCATGGGCCTAGCCTCCGATCCGCAGCGCCAGCTCCGCGTTCCGGACGTCGACGAAACATCGCAGTGGCCCGGTTACTTCCTCTTCGCGGGCATCGTGCGAAAAACGAGATCCCAAAGGGGGCTCGAGACACCGAAGCCGCCGTCGTGATCGGCGAAATGATGCGTCAAGTGGTGGCGGCGAAGGAACTTCCCCCATCGTGTGCTCGGGACGAAGTGATGCACATAATAGTGGGTGCCATCGTAAAAAAGATAGCCTGCAACGAAGCCCGCAAAAAATGGCTCGCCGCCGCCCCGACCGAGCAACATGATAAAAGCTGCGTAGAAGATCACGGCGAGCGGCACACTCGTCAGAAGCGGCATGACCAGACGGTCCTTGTCGCTCGGATAGTCGTGATGAACGCCGTGAAGCAGGAAGTGCACGCGCTTTCCCCAAGCTGCGTCGTTCGTCCAGTGAAACACGTAACGGTGGAGAATGTACTCCGCCATCGTCCACGAGAGCATGCCTCCGCCAAAGAGGGCGATGATGGCGAGCGCTGGGATGTCGTGACGCATCGCGCTTCGGCCCAGAAACAGCCCCACCACCGGTACCCACGCGATAAACGGAGTCGCCGGGTGAATGCGTGAGAACCGCTCGAGCCATTCGTTCTCGAACATGCGGCAGGTCGCTGCACGGAGGTCCGCGGAGTGCCCCTTTCGCACGGACTCGACGACGTGGTTGACCATCCCTTGCCTCGATATCGACTTCTGGTCTTCCCGGGCCAACACGGTAGGCGGCTCCAAGCTGTTGCGCAATACCTCAAGCTTTTCAAAATGCTGCGAACTTAACTACGCGGATGTCTTCGCGGGCCTTCTGGCTCCACCCGGCGCTTGACGCCGAGCGCGACCTTGACCATCCGCTACCAGGCCGATGGCCGACGCAAAAATCGCACGAACCCTCCAAGTGCTCGCCCGCGGTCTCGGACGCCTCGGGCGCGAGCGCGCTCGCTCCGCCGCTGATATCACGCCTCAGCAAGCTGAAGCGCTTCAGCTCATCTTCGATCGCGGCGTTCTGTCGACCTCTGCGCTCGCGGTCCTCCTCGGCATCGACCCGTCCACCGCCAGTCGAAACTTGGCGGGCCTCGAACGCGGCGGGTACATCGTGCGACGACGGGGCACGGACGATGGACGCCAGACTGATGTGCGCCTGACCCCACGGGGAAAACGCACGGCCGAAGCCGTTTCGAACGAATGGACGTCGGCCTACGCCACCCTTCTCGACCGGCTGCCACGAACCGAACGGCAACACGTGGCCGATGCTCTCGACCTGCTTGCGCGTGTGCTGGACGCCGAGAGCGCGCGCTAGGAGCCGCCGCGCCCCAAGCGGCCCTGCCATCGCGGCCAGGCCGACCGGGACGCGACCCGAATCACTCACTCGGATTCTCATCGTGAGCCGCCGTCGACGGCTCCTGCTCCTCGACGACCTTGCGACGCTTTGCGTGGGTCGCTCGACCGCCCTTGCGCCCTGCGACGCGGGCCTCTTCGCTCGTGAATTCATGCGCCGTACCCGCCGAGTGCGCCGCCTTGCCGCCCTTGCGCGCAATTTCGCTCACCAGCTTGCGATCCATCGCCGCGAACCCACGCGGTCGTTTGGGCTTGGCCTCATCCGGCCCGGGCGGGCGGTCGGGCGACAGCTCTTGCGAATCGTCAACCGCTTGAGACGAATGCCCTTGGTTGCCGTTGGGCTGAGGGTTCTTTTCGTTTGAGATTTGAGGCTGTGTCCCGGTGATTCCGATGCTCATGATAATGCCACCTCTCTCGGCTTTCTCCGTAGGTTAGAGCCGCGACAAGCTCATTTGATTCCGCCCGGTCCTCCACGTGAAAGCCGCTCGAAACCAGGGTGCGTGCGCGTGGCTACTCAATGTTGCTGTGCCTTTCTCTGCGTTGTTTGCACACGCCGTGCGCGCAGAAGCAGTCGGCAAATTGCCACGGTGGGGCGCTACCTCGCCGGTCGTCATTTTGAACCCAGCCGCACGGATGCCGGGTCAGGCTCCGTTGATGGTGGAATCGTCAGGCGACGGACTGCCTATCCCGGAAGAACGTCGGCGAATCAAAGCCGCGCGACCGCCCCAACGGCCCCGGGTACAAACCAGCGCTGCGCTCAGCTTAGACGGCCTGATCAAGCTCTGGCAGGGCTTCTCTCCGCTCCGTCGCTGCGCGAAGCGCTCCGTCTGGGGGCTCCACGGCAATGTCGAGGTGCGGCAAAGACAAATCAGCTCGCGGTGCGAATGAGACAAGCCAGCGTCGATTGGGCTTAGTTCAAGAGCTTTCGCGAGAACCTGCGCGCAGCTTCTGCCGAAGCCTGCTCAATCGTGTCACGCACGGCCGATTCCGGCGCATCCCTGTCTACCCGGATGCCATAACGTCCAGCATCTTCTTCGAACAACCCAGGCTCGAGCACGGACCCGTCATCGAGCTTGAGCGAACGAGACTCGACGGGCAGCACGTACACACGCGACGCGACGTGCACATGCACATATCCGAGAATCCGACTCGCCGAATGGGCGGTGACTCGCATGACCTGCCTCTTGGACGGACAAGCTAAACATTGCTGCAGGTCCCGCAAGGATTGTTCCGCAAACGATGGGCATTCCAGCGAGACGCTCTCGGGCTGAATCGAGGGTGCTTTCGCCCCCTGGCCCTTGGAGCGGTCCGACCCGAGTCCGCCCGATGCGGGTCAAGTCGATGGCGTCGCTCGGAGCGCCGTAGCGATGTCGGCCTCGTGGGCATCCAGGACTTGACGATGCCGCCGCGGTCCCGCTCGGTCGGATTGGGGCTCACGGGGAGGCGAGGTTTCCCAAGCGGACTCGAGGGCGCTTTAATCCAAGCCTAAGGGACCACGCCGAGGTCTGGCGCGGCCGCGCCAGCGCGAAACACAGTCGAGCGCAGGCACGTCAATCCCGAGCCCAACGCGTTGCGGGCGGACTCGAGGGCGCCGCCAAGCCAGTGCGCTCCGATGCAGCCGAGGCGCCCCCCCAAGTGACCGTTGCGCTCCGCCTGCCGCTCGCCTACGGCTGAGGTCTGCTGGTGTGTTTGCCGATGAACGCCGACGGGCGCACTTTGGTCCCTCGGACACAGCTCGCTCCCTTCGCGCCCCCCGGCGCGCTCAGCCCCGCGGACAGGCACAATTGCGATATCCAAACGAGCCAACCAGAGAGCCCATGCAGACCTCGACGCAAAGTTCCCCGATTCCCAATCCGCTGCGGCGCGGGCTCGTCGAAGACCGCACGAGCGAACCCTGTGCGGTCGTCATTTTTGGCGCTTCGGGAGATTTAACGCAACGCAAGCTGATGCCTGCACTCTACAACCTCGCTTGGGGTCAGTCGCTTCCGAGCGGGTTTGCCGTCGTCGGCGTCGCAAGACGCGACAAGACCGATGAGAGTTTTCGCGCCGAAATGAAGGCGGCGGTATCGTCCTTTTCGCGGCGAAGGCCAATCGACACAGCCGTTTGGGCTGACTTCGAGCGGGGAATCGGCTACGTGCGCGGGGCCGCCAACGATCCGAAGACGTACGCGGCGCTCCGCGCCCACCTCGATGGGGTTGAGACGGAGAGAGGCACCGGCAAAAATCGGCTCTTTTACCTCGCCGTCCCGCCGAGCGAGTTCGGCCCGATCGTCGAAGGGTTACGAGCGTCCCACCTCGTGACCCCCGCGTCGCAGGAGCGAAGTGGTGGTACGTGGACACGGGTTGTCTTCGAAAAGCCATTCGGGCACGACCTGGCGAGCGCCCGCGCGCTCAATGACGCCGTGGCAGCGGCGTTCGACGAATCCCAGGTGTTTCGAATCGACCATTACCTCGGCAAAGAGACTGTGCAGAACCTGCTGGTATTTCGCTTCGCCAATTCGCTCTTCGAACCGGTATGGGGACGTCAACACGTCGATCATGTTCAGATTACCGTTGCGGAGGAGCTGGGCGTCGAAGGTCGGGGCAAGTTTTACGAGCAGACGGGCGTGACGCGCGATATCGTTGAGAATCACCTCATGCAGCTTCTCTGCCTCACCGCCATGGAGCCACCCAGTGCTCTTTCGGCCGATGCCGTCCGTGACGAAAAGGTCAAAGTACTGCGAAGCCTGAGGACGATGGAACGAGGCGAGGTGGCGCGCAACGTGGTTCGCGGCCAATACGCCGCCGGCATCCTTCACGGCGATGACGTTCCCGGTTATCGCGAAGAGCCAGACGTCTCAGCCGACTCACGGGTCGAGACGTATGTGGCCATGCGCGTGTTCGTCGACAATTGGCGATGGAGCGGCGTACCGTTCTACGTTCGAGCGGGCAAGCGAATGGCGAGGCGTGTCACAGAGATCGCCATCGTATTTCGCGAAGTTCCTCATACGCTCTTTCGGGCCCGCGACGGCGGTATCACACCTAACGTGCTGTCGGTTCGCATACAACCTGACGAGGGGATTGCGCTGCGCTTCATTTCGAAAGAACCGGGGCAGCAAACAATCCTGCGCGACGTGGCCATGGACTTCCGTTACGGAGCGACGTTCGGGTCCAACACACCCGAGGCGTACGAGAGATTGCTCCTCGATGCGATGCGCGGCGATGCAACACTCTTCACGCGGCGCGACGAAGTGGAGGAGCAGTGGGCCTACATGGATCGGGTGCTCCAAGCGTGCGCCGCCGACGATCTCCCGCCCCCTCCCTTCTACCCCGCCGGATCTTGGGGCCCTGAACAGGCCGATGACCTTCTCGCGCGTGACGGACGGCGCTGGAGAAAGCCGTGAGTGTCGCGGCGAGTCGGATCCTGGCCCGCGCTGAAGAAGAGCTCCGTGCACTGTGGGCGCCGCCGGCATCGGGTGAAATGCTCCGATCGCGGGCTTGCACGATGAACCTCGTCGTGATCGCGGCAACGCCCACGCTGGCCAGGCAATACGAGCCCGCGCTGGAGCAAGTCGTCCAGCACATTCCCGCGCGCGCAATCGTCGTCGGCCTGGACCCCGACGGGGAAGACGAACTGCGGGCGGAAGTGTCCGCCGTGTGCTCGCCGGCCTCGGGCGGAGCTCCACTTGTCTGCTCGGAGCGGGTAAGCCTCGTGGCGCGCGGGGCCATTTGCCGACGACTGCCGAGCTGTGTCGACGCGCTGTGCGCTCCCGATGTGCCGATGACCCTTGTGTGGCTCGCGCGCGTGCATGTCGATGATCCTGCGTTCGCCCCGCTCGCCCGGCAGGCCAGTCGCATCGTCCTCGACGCCGGCCAAAGCTCGCTGTCGAGCCTCTCGCACGCCGTACGATGGGCTCGCTCGCGTCCGGACGACGATCGCCCCGGCATCGCCGACCTGGCTTGGACGCGCATGGCTCCATGGCAAGAGCTGTGCGCACGCATGTTCGACCCGGCTCGACTTCGCCCGCTCGCCGAGCGGGTCACGAGGATCAGCCTGGCGCAAGCGGCCCCTGAGAAGGGCCATGTGGGGCCGGAGGGGGCGCTCCTCCTCGGCTGGTTGGCCACCCGGCTCGGCTGGAAGGCGGCCTCGCTCGCAGGCCAATTGCGTCTCGTGCGCCCCGATGGCGGCAGTGTCCAGACTTTCCTTCGTACACAATCGGTCGGTTGGGCACCTCGAGGGACGCTCCTCGGCCTCGAGATCGAGGCGAGCGGGGGTGGGGTTGCGATGCGAGGTCAGGTCGCCCGAGGCGAGCAAGCCGAGACGGACGCCGCGACTTGGTGTGTGAACGTGACCTCGGGCGGAGACACCCAGCGCTTCGAACAACGGATGCGGTTGCGCGCACGTGACGCCGCCCGCCTGCTCGACCGCACGCTGCACCGGCCACAGCACGACGACGCGCTGGCTGAAGCGGTCACCTGGGCCGACGAAGTGAGCGACGAAGAGTTCGTCCACGAAGTAAACTAGGAGCATGGGTACTCTATCCGTTCCGGGCGAACTCCTCGTCGAGCGCGACCCGATGCACGTGGCACGGCAAGCGAGCGCTCGGATTGCCGAATCATTGCGCAAGGCCTCCGTTTCACGCGTCGCTACACTGGCTCTGTCGGGCGGCAATACGCCCCGTGAGACTTATCACCTGCTTGCCCACGAGCCGGCGATCGACTGGACAAAGATCTGTATCTACTGGGTCGACGAGCGCGCAGTCGCCCCGACCGACGACCGGAGCAATTACCGCTGGGCCAAGGCGACGTTGCTCGACGTGGCGCGGGTTCCGGTGGAGCTCGTCCACAGGATGCCTGCCGACAGGCCCGAGCGTGAGGGTGCCGCTCGTGACTACGAAGCGCTCCTACGCGAAAAAGTGCCCGCCGGTCGGGATGGGACCCCGACGCTCGACGTAGTCGTGCTCGGAGTTGGAGACGACGGGCACACGGCGTCGCTCTTTCCGGCGGAGGCGACCGTCGACATTCGAGATCGGTGGGTCGTTGCCGTTCCTGGCGCCGCGCAGCGGGAGCCGCGGCTGACATTGACGGCGCCGATCCTTCAGGCTGCGGAGAAAGTGTTCGTCCTTGCGGTCGGATCGAACAAGCGTGTGGCACTCGACCGCGTCTTTCGGGAAGAAGGCGACTTGCACGCGACTCCGGCGCGTCTCTTACGGAGCGCGCGTGGAAAAACGACCTGGCTCGTCGACGAGGCCGCCGCCGGCCGATGAGTCCGAAAACTTAGGATTTCAAGGCGACTCGAGCGGCGCCTGCGAGCCCCACGTCGCTGTCCAAGACCACGGCCACCGGTATCTTTTCCATCAAGGACGTGAAGCGCCCCTTGTCGGCAAAGGCCCGCCGGAACACGCCCCGGTCGAAAATCGGCTTCATTCGCGCCGCGATGTTCCCGCAGATGAACACGCCGCCGATGGACAGGCTCTTGAGGGCCAGGTTTCCGGCTTCGGCGCCGTAGATTTGCGCGAAGTGCTCGACGGCGCGGGCGGCCGCCTCGCTTTTGCCCGCGATCCCCAGCTCGCAAATGGCCGCGTTGCGATCCAAGCTTGATTCCAAGGCTCGCGTATTGGCGGACGACTCTTCGACGCCTTTGATTTGGCGAAAAAAATCGTAGAGGTTTGCGAGGCCGTCGCCGGATAGAATTCGTTCGTAGCTGACGTGCCCAAAGCGCGAGCGGAGAAATTGAAGGAGCTCGATATCCAGGTCATTCCGGGGGGCAAAATCCGTGTGACCCCCTTCGGTCGCCGTCGGTAAGAAGCGGTCTCCGTCCCACAAGAGCAAGGCCTCGCCGAGCCCCGTCCCTGCGGCGAGCACGGCGACGTTGGCGCCCTTTCGCTTCGGCGCCCCGGCATCGCCAAGAATATGCAGCTTGCGTCGCGATACCCCCAGCGTGCCAAGCGCCAGCGCCACCAGGTCGTTCAGTAGCGTGACGCGCTTGATCGAGAGCTTGCGAGCCACAACCTTTGCATCGACGGTCCACGGCAAGTTTGTGGTCACGACCCGACCAGCGACGACTGGGCCTGCGATGCCGAAGGCGGCCGCCTGCAGCTTCGGGGGTGGTTTTACGTGGGACAGGAATGCCCCCATCGCGGCCTCGAGCGATGGAAACATTCGGCTGTCCAGCGTTTCGCGCCGCACGACGCGACCCGCGCGCGTCAGGAGGGAGAGGCGTGTGCGAGTTCCGCCAATGTCGCCGACAACGAACACCGAACGGACCCTCTATCACGACTCGCCCCCGAGCACCCACATTGCCGCAAGCCCCAACGCGACGCCAGCCACGCGGCGCGGGGTAAACCCGTCGCCGAAGACGAGCGGAGAGACGACCGCGCTCAGCGCGACGCCACCGCCGAGAACGATCGTACCGGTCGATGCAACGGGGCCGCCCCGCCGAAGCGCCGCAAAAGGAGGACGCTCGCCACTGAAATGGCGAGACCGCTGGCGACTGCAGCCACGATGCCGATGGGCGCGGTCACGACGGTTCCGAGTCGCGGTACGAGCAGGAGGCTCGCCCCGATGCCCGCGGCCGCGGTGGCTTCAAGCACGAACGCGCCGAGCCGGTCGTCGATGCGACCGGCTGCGGCCCGAACGAGCAAGTAATGAACGGCTATGAAAAAGGCGCCGCCGAATGCGGGCATCGACCACGCTGGCATGCGCCCCGGATACCAGAAGTCGGGCCAAGCGGCTCCTCACGGCGAGCGCCGCAGGGCGTTCACATTTTCCGTGTGGGCCTCATAGGTCTCCGAAAAGGCGTGCCGGCGTTCGCCCTTGGCGACGAAGAAAAAAAACCGCGACCGGGCCGGAACCAAAACGGCTTCGATCGATTTCATGCTGGGATTCGCAATGGGCCCGGGTGGCAAACCCTCATGCGTGTAGGTCGAATAGGGATTGTCCGGGTCATGCTCGATCGCGGCCGTCGCTTTGCCGGCGAATGCCACGCACGACGCGGCCCGGTCGGGCGCCACCAGACAGCCGTAGCTCGCGGTCGGATCGCACTCCAGCCGTTTGGGGTGAAAGGACGGGTCGCGCAGCCGGTTCAGAAAGACGCTCGCGATGATCGGTCGTTCGTCGTCGACGGCGGCCTCTTTCTCGACGAGAGAAGCCAAGGTCACGACCCCTCTCAACGTCAAATCAGCGGAGGTCATCAGGTCCGTCATAGTCGAGGCGTGGGTGCGGGCGAGAGTGTCCCAACGCCGGTCGAATTCGCGCTTCATCCGCCGAACGACGTCGCGCGGGTCACTGTCGAAGGGCAAATCGTACGTTGCCGGGAAAAGAAACCCTTCGGCGCTGTCACCATCGATCGCGAGCTCGCGAAGGAGCGCAGCGTCGGTCGTGGCCTCGAGGAAGGGGCGGAGAGAGGTGACGCCGCGATCCTGAAGCCGCCGCGCGACGTCGAAGCGGTTCCAACCCTCCGGAAACGTCACCCGCGTCGTCCTTGCCGAAGCCCCCCTCTCGAGACGGGCCAAGAGCTCCCCGGAACCCAAATCGTCGGAAAGAAGGTGCGGACCGCCCGCCACCCGGTCGGTGCCGCCCGCGACACGGACCCAAAAAGCGAACAAATTCGGCTGGGAGACGAGTCCCGCCGCGGCGAGACGTGCAGCCAGCTCGCTCGCAACGGTGTGCTCCGCAAGATCGATCTCAACGGGACGGCCGATGCCGGGGCCGTGACCGGATGGGTAGACCAGGAAGAGCCAAACCGACCCCCCAAGGAGCACCAGGCCGCTTGTGAATACGGCCCAAGCCGCCCAGGCGGGGAGCGCGGGACCTCGCGAGGGGACGGTGGCGACATCGAGCTGCGGCCCGACCGACCTGCGGCGCCGCGTCCGCCGCCTCGCACCCTGCCGGACAAGGGGGCCTTTCGCACGATGGGTCATGAGCCGCCGGGGTTACGGCGGCGGTGCGCGTCGATCCACGACTGAAGAATGGCGCAGGCGGCCGCCTCGTCGATCCGAGCGCGCGCGCGGCGCCCCGTCACGTTGCAGGCCGAGAGCGAGCGGCGGGCCTGAACGGTGGACAGTCGCTCGTCCCAGAGCTCCACCGGCCGGCTCGTCGCATCGGCGACTTCGTGCGCAAACGACCGAGCGTCACGGGCGGACTGGCCCTCGCCACCCCTCATGTCAAGCGGTAAGCCAACGATGAAACGCCCAATGTTCTCCTTTTCGGTCAGGGTGCGGAGGGCCGCAAGAAGCCCCCGCTTGTCGCGAGCATCGAGCGTTCCTCGGGGATGCGCGAGAAAGCCAAGTTCATCGTCGATGGCAAGCCCCACGCGCACCTTCCCCGGGTCGAGCGCGCAAGTGCGGCGCGGACGGCGGGACGGGGCGGGCACGCACCGGGCGTAGCGCGCGGCCGGGCCGACTGCCAGCGCAGCCCCCATCCGCGGGCTTGACCGAGCCGTGGGCTCGGGGCCATAAGACCGCCTCGCTTTCCGTTTCGCCCGTGATCGTCGCATTTCCATGACCCCGCTCCGAGCCGTCAAAGGGATGAACGACGTCCTCCCCGACGAGATCGCGCGCTGGCAGCGGCTCGAACGGGAGTACGCCCGAACGATGAGTCTGCACGGCTTTCGAGAGGTACGGACGCCGTACGTCGAGGCGACTCCCCTTTTCGTTCGCGCCATGGGCGACACGACCGACGTCGTCGAAAAGGAGATGTATTCGTTCGAGCACCACAGCGAGGCACTCACTTTGCGCCCGGAGGGAACCGCCGGCGCCGTTCGCGCCTACATCGAGCATGGCGTGCACGCCCGGGAACCGGTGACACGCTGGTGGTACGCAGGATCCATGTTCCGCGCCGAACGGCCCCAACGTGGCCGGTACCGTCAATTCGCCCAGCTCGGCGCGGAAATTTTCGGCGACGAGGGCCCCGGCTGCGATGCCGAGATGATCGACATGCTGGTCGCGTTTCTCTCGAGGCTGCGTGTGCCCGATGTCGAAGTCCTCGTGAATTCGCTGGGCGGTCCGGAGGCGCGCGCTCGCTATCGCGAGAGGCTGACCGCATACCTGACGCCCAGGGCCGCCGGCCTTTCCCCTGACTCGCAGCGCAGATTGAGCACCAACCCTCTTCGGATTCTCGACTCCAAGGACGAGCGCGACCTGGCCGCCGCCCGCGATGCGCCAAGCATTCACGAGTGCCTCGATCCAGCGGATCGCGACCACTTCGAGCGGCTCTGCAGCTACCTCGACGGACTCGGCACGCCCTATACTGTCGAACCGAGGCTCGTTCGCGGCCTCGATTACTACACGAGAACGCTGTTCGAAATCAAAGGCGCCTCGAGCCAACTGGGAGCCGGCAGCACGTTGCTCGGCGGTGGTCGGTACGACCGCATGGTCTCGGATCTTGGAGGCCCCGCGGTGCCGGCCATCGGGTTCGCCGCAGGCCTCGAGCGCCTGCTCATCGCAAGTCAGATCGAAGTGCCTAGCCATGTCGTCGACGCCGTCGTGGCGCCCCTTGGGGCGGCCGCCATGGGGCCCGCGCTGACGCTCGTCCGCCGCTTGAGACAGGAGGCCATTCGGTGCGAGGTCGACATGCGCGGCACCTCGCTCAAGAGCCAGCTGCGGCGAGCCAACCAGCTCGGCGCCCGGGTCGTTCTCATACTCGGTGATAGTGAACTCGCAGAAGACGCCGTACAGGTGAAGGATTTGGATGCTCATACGCAAGAGCGGATCGACCGCGAACAGGCCATTCGGGTCGTCGTCGATCGCCTCATGGCTGCTTGTCGCAACGTCGATGCCCAAACGCCGCCGCCCTCTCAGGAGCGACCATGAATCACCGCCGCCTTCTCCGGCGCTCGGTCGCGCCCATCACGGTGTGGGCCGCCTTCGTGGCTTTGACCCCCTCGCCGGCCCAGGCGCAGATGAGGGGAGGCCGCGGGCAACGGCAAGCCCCGCCCCCGAGCGACGAGCCGAAATCAGCTCCAAGTGACGACGACGCCGAGGACCGCGCCGCAAGTGCGCCACGGACCGAACCCGAAATGGCTCCGCCGGCAGACCCCCTGTCGCTGTCGCCGGAAGTGCGGGCGCGCATCGGAACCGATTGGGATCGTGGCCCCCCGGCGCCCGAGGGGTCTCTGTCTCATACCCGATGGTTTCCTTACTACGAAGAAAGACAAGGGGATTACCGGCTGCGGTTGCTGCCACCCCTTTTTGTCGAGCAGACCCGCGGGCTGCGCGACCGAACACAAGGGCTTTATGGGGTCCCAAAAACGGAAGACACGGAGGGCCTCTACGGTTTATTCTATTACCGTCGCCGTTCGGCCGCGGTCGATTGGGACGTATTTTTCCCTGCCTTCTGGCGAGCTCGCCTGGGCGAGAGCCAAACGCTCGTCCTCGGACCTTGGGTTCACCGGGAAGCCCCGGGTGAGCACGACAATTGGTTGGCGCCCCTCTACTTCGAAGGAAAGCGTCCTCACGGCGGCTACTTTCATTCGCCGCTTCTCCTGACGACGTCGCACTGGGCCCCCGATGGCGCATTCACCCTGGTCGGCCCCTATTTCCGAAGCCGGACGGAACGATCCTTCGACCTCGGCATCGCTCCCGTTTACTTTCATGGCGACAACGGCAACATTGAGGGGGCAAGGGTCAGTTACACCCTCGTTCCGCCCCTTCTTTACTACCACTCCACGCACGAGCTCGACGACGCCTCGGTGACCGTCGCTGGCCCGGTGATCCAGCAGTCGGATGCACGGCGGGAGGTGCTGGATGTCCTGCCGCTCTATTTTCATATTCGCGGAAGACCTGAGGATGCCGGCATCGCCGAAGAGCACACCACCCTCTTCCCCTTCTTCCACTACGGTCACGATTCCGATCGATCACTCTTCATCCTGCCTGGCTACTACCGCCAAGTGACGCGGACCTCAGACACGCTCCTTTCGCTCTTTTACAACCATATCGAGAGCCGCAACGGCGCGACGTCACTCACGGCGCTCGGGCCGATCGTCCCGCTGTGGTGGCATTATCGCGATCGAGACCTCGGCGTACGCACGACGGCATTGGCGCCGTTCTTTTACACCTCCGAGAGCCCCGCCGAACGCGACTGGCTGACTCCGGTGATTGGCCGATTCGAAACGTACGGCGAGTCGAAAACCTGGTGGGTGTTCCCTTCCTTCACATTTTCCACGAGCACGCACGGGTGGGAGAACGATCTTCACCCGATCTTCTATGTAGGTCGAAACGACGACGCGAGCCACACGGTCGTGGCACCCGTTTTCTGGGATTTCGCCAATACGAAGGGTCGGACCACCATCGGATTTCCGCTCTACTGGCGCTTCGCCGATTCGCAGACCAACGCCGTGACCCAGGTCGCCGCCAATACTCTCTACGTGCAAAAGAAGGTGATGGGGGGAGCCGATTGGGAGTTTCATTTCTTGCCCTTCTTTTCGTACGGCGAGAACCCAAGCGGCTATTTCTGGAACGTTCTATTCGGACTTGCTGGTTATTCCCAGTACGCCCACGGTGCGCAGGTTCGCGCCTTCTGGATTCCATTCGGGGACGCAGCGCCGGCTGCGCAAGCCGCCGCGAGCCGTTGAGCCTCGCGATCGGAACGACCGCCGAGCGTTTAGGCTGACACGATGGCTCAGGCTCGATGAAGGACCCGCGTCGCGGCGGCAAGCGCAAATTCGATATCGGATTCCGTCGTGTCCTCTCCGATCGAAAACCGAACCGAGGAACGCGCCGTCCTCGCGTCGCTCATGGCAGTCAAGGCCGCTGACGCTTCGGCGGTGCCCGCACTGCAAGCGCTGCCGCTCGAGACGGCGAGCCCCTCGAGGTCAAGGGCGGCGACGAGCTCCGGCCCCGCCCACCCAGGGAACGCGACATTCGTCACGTGAGGGGCGCGTTTGGCTCCCGCACCATGAATGCGTGCACCGGGCGCAAGGGCACACAACCCAGTTTCAAGCATGTCGCGCAGCGGACCGACCGCTTGCCAACGCGCGGGCGAAGAGGTCGCCCGCCGCGCCGCCGCTGCGAGACCCGCTGCCGCCACCGGATCAACGGTCCCCGGGCGCAGGCCGCGCTCCTGGGCGCCGCCCAAAAGCACCGGCGAAATGGGTACCCCCGGGCGCGAGACGAGGGCACCGACGGACTTGGGGCCGCGCATCTTGTGGCCGGCCAGACTCCGCGTGTCCGCTTCGCGGGCGACTTCCGCGAGCCGTCCGAAGGCCTGCACGGCGTCGACGTGCACCGGCACGCCGGCCCTCTTGGCCAGCGCAATCACCGCGTCTATCGGTTGCTCCACGCCGGTCTCGCCGTTCACGGCTTGGACGGCGACGAGGGCGGCGCCGCCCTCAAGCAGTGTCCGCTCAAGGTCCTCGATGTCGATGATTCCGCGCTCGGTAATCTGAAGCCAGTGCACAGAGGCGCTCCCCTGGCGCTCGAGAGCCTCGGCGACCCGCGTCACGGACGGATGCTCGAGACGGCTGGTCACGAGCCGTCCTCGCCGGCTCGCAAAGGCGCTTCGGATTGCCAGGTTGTTCGCTTCCGTGCCTCCTGATGTGAACACCACGTCGCGCGGATCGCACTCTGCGAGGACGGCGACGCTCTGACGTGCCTGCTCGACGCAGGACCGCGCCGCGCGGCCCTCGCGATGCGCGCTCGACGGATTGGCCCAGGTCGACCGAGCCGCTTCTGCCATGGCGTCGACCACCTCTCGTACCGGTGGGGTCGTTGCATTCCAGTCCAGGTAAACCCGGGACACGGGCGCTGAGCCTGTCTTCAATTGGAATCGACGACGACGGTGGGCGCCTGCTTCGCCACCGTGAGTCCGAATGCAGCCCCGGCAAGATACTGATTCTCGACGGTCACTCCGCCCGCGAGCGTGACATCGCCGCCGAGTCCGCGAGCGACGCGACGAGCAATGGCCAGCCCCACGCCAACGCCTCCGTGCGCCCGCGTCGGCGATCCATCGAGCTGATAAAAAGGGTCAAAGACACGGTCGACACGGTCCGGCGGCACGCCCGGGCCGGTGTCGGCCACGAGGACCTCGTAGTGCGCGTCGAGAACGCGCACACGAACACCGACCGTCCCCCCCGGCGGCGTGAACTTGCTTGCGTTGTCCAGCAGCTGATGGGTCGCCCGGGCGAGTCGATCTGGGTCGCCGTAGGCGGGAAGAGGTCCCCGGGGCGTCTCCTCGAGCAACGTTATTTGACGGTCGGCAAAGGTGTCCGCGTAGGCAGCGACCGCACGCCGGATCGTGTCGAGAAAATCATACTCGCGGTGAAAGAAGCGCATTTTGCCGGTCTCGAGCCCCGTCACGTCAATGAGGTTGTCGAGCGTTGCACGCAGCCGGCGCACGCAGTCGTCCATTGCGCGCATGGCCTTCGCCTGCGGCTTGTTCAGTGACCCGAGCTCTTCGTCCAACAGCATGCGTAAATAGCCGACGATCGGCGTCATGGGCGTGGCCAGCTCGTGGCTGATGTTGCGATAGAACTCGGTCCTCAAGCGCTCGACCTCGCGCAGGCGCTCGTTCGCCTGCGAGAGCTCGGCGACCTTCTGTTCGAGGTGGCCGACGATGCGGTGGCTCTGAAGGCGAAGCCGTTGGCCCGTGGCATCCGGACTCGAAGTGTAAGGCTCGCGGTGCCCGGCAACGTAGAGCTTAACGAGCGAAGCAAAATTTCTCGCGTCGATCGGCTTTTGAATGAACCCGTCGCAGCCGACCGCGAAGCTCGTGTCCCGGTCGCCTTCGGCGGTGATGGCAACGATGCGCACGCCGCTCAGGGATGGTTCGCTCCGCAAACGTAGGGTCACCTCGTAACCGTCGAGCCCAGGAATGTTCAAGTCCACAAGAACGAGATCGGGTCGAACGGCGAGCGCACGGCGTACGCCCTCCAACCCATCGACCGCATCGATCACCTCGTGGCCCTCGGCGGCGAGCAGTTTGCGCACGAGCAGGCGGTTGGCCGGGTCATCCTCGATGTGAAGAACGCGCGACATGCCTAGCCTTTGACTTCCAGCACAGGGGCGCAGTAACTCAGTCCTCCCATGCACCTTCGCTTCTATCATGCCCTCCGCGCGATGGCTCTCGGCGCCCCGCTCGTCCTGGGCCAGGGATGCACGTCGCTGACAGAGCCCCCCACACCGGAGCCCGTGTCGATGGAAACGCGCGCTGCGCCGCCGGCGAGCGCCATCGCGACCGCTCCTTCAGGTTCGGCGGCGCAGCCGGCCCCGACCGCACCCCAGGCAGCATCTGCCGAGGCCACCCCGGAGGCGCCGATCAACGTAAAGACCTTGGCCAAGGGTACGGGCCGAGCCGCTGCCGCCGGCGACAAGGTTCGCGTTCACTATGTCGGGACGTTCGAGGATGGGAAGAAATTCGATAGCTCGCGCGATCGCAATCATCCCTTCGACTTCGTGCTTGGCCAGGGCCAAGTGATCAAGGGATGGGACCAGGGGGTCGCCGGAATGAAGGTCGGCGAGAAGCGCAAGCTCGTCATTCCCCCGTCTCTCGCGTACGGCGCACGCGGACGTCCCGGCATTCCACCCAATTCGACGCTGGTTTTCGAGGTCGAGCTACTCGCCATCGATCCCAAGGAGACGGCCGCCCCATCCCATCCCTGAAAGACGCCGTTCGGACGAGCTGCGACATCGCCGGTGCAATGCGTGAGCACCTTCGGTGCGATGGGTGAGCTCCTTCGCCGGTTAGAACTGGGTCTGCCTTTGCCGCCCTCGCCTCGTTGTGCGCCCTCCCCGCGCTCGCGAAGCGCCAAAAGCGCTGCCATGGGTGAGCTCCTGCACCGGTTAGGCTAGACGAGAGCATGGCGACGACCTCGAACCAGCCCGCGGGGGAGCCGACGAACAACGGCGGCGCTCGCCTGATGGGGTGGGTCCTGCCACGCGCGGGCGCCCTGCCACTCTCGCCCCCCCTTGCGTTCGGGGGCGCGGTGCTGTCAGGCATTCTCTACTGGCTGGCTTTCCCTGGCGTGGATGCGTGGCCTCTCGCGTTCGTGGCTTGGGTGCCGCTCATCGTCGCGATGCACCGCCAGCCGACGAGCCGTGCATTGCAAATCGGGTGGGTGGCCGGCATCACCATGAATGTCGGCGGCTTCGCATGGCTCCAGCCGTTTCTGCGCACATTCAGCGGGTTTCCCCTCCCCGTCTGTCTCCTTTTTTCGCTCATCATCTGCGCTTATCAAGGAGGGCGCATCGCGTTGCTCGGCTGGCTGTACGGCCGCGGCACTGCGCGCGGACGGCCATGGCCTGCGACCTTTGCACTGGCGTTCGTCGCCAGCGAACTTCTTTTTCCGTTGCTCTTCCCTTGGTATTACGCCGCAACCGTCCACTCGGTTCCTGCTCTCGTGCAACTCGCCGACATCGGTGGCCCGATCTTGGTCGGCTTGTCGTTGGTCGGCCCCAATCTGGCCATCGCCGAGATCGCCCTGGCTTTTTTCGAGCGTCGCCCGCTGAAGAGAGGGCCGGTTTGGGCCGGAGCCTCAGCCCTCGCCATCACGGGCGTTTACGGAGCGGCCCGCATTCGCTCGATCGACGCATCGGCGCGCGCTGCCCCTGCATCGACCGTCGGCATCGTGCAGGCGGATATGGGTCTCATCGAGAAGCGAAGCGAGTTTGGCGAAGGCCTACGGCGTCACTTGCAATTGAGTCAAGAGCTGAAGGCCCGACAAGTCGACTTTCTCGTCTGGAGCGAGACCTCCGCGATGCGCGCGGTGCGCGACGAATCATTTCGCGTGGAGCTTCACGGCCTGGCCCAGCGCATCGGGCTACCTACGCTTTTCGGCGCCGTCATCGTGAAGGTGGTGCCGGACGCCCGCACATACGTTCTTTTCAACAGTGCCATCGCAGCGGACGCGAGCGGGACGATCGGCTCGCGTTACGATAAGGAATATCTCCTTACGTTCGGGGAATATCTTCCATTCGGCGACACATTCCCCATTCTTTACAAATGGTCGCCGAACAGCGGCCACTTTACGCCTGGCACTTCGCTAGATCCGCTCGTTCTCGACGTACGGGGAACGCCTCGCCGCATCTCCGCCCTCATTTGCTACGAGGACATCCTGCCTCGTTTCACGAATGACGCCGTGCGTCAAGGAAAGCCCGAGCTTCTCGTGAACATGACGAACGATGCCTGGTTCGGCGAGACGGCCGAACCGTGGGAGCACCTGGCCTTGTCCCAGTTTCGCGCCATCGAACACCGCCGCTACCTCGTTCGTGGCACGAACAGCGGGGTGAGCGCGGTGGTCGACCCCGTGGGCCGCGTCGTGCTGCATGGACGCACATTCCGCCAAGAGGCCCTGTCCAGCACAATTCACTGGATGCAAAGCCAAACTGTGTACGAGGTGCTGGGCGACTGGCCCTGGCTTCTCGCATCGGCCGTCGCCGGCATGCTGGCGTTCCGACGACGGTCCGCTCCTAAAGCCTCATTGCCTTCTTGAAGCGCTTTGCATCGGCGAACATGTCGACGTTCGTGAAGACATACGTCGCATCCTCATTTTTCGAAGCACCCGCGATGGCAGCGAGCTTTTCGATGGCGGGATCTTCGTAACGGCTCTTGTGACCGGCCGGACCGGGCAGTCGATAATACGCGACGGGCGCGCGGCTCGTTCCGCTGGCGAGTGGATCGCGCGCTGCAATGGCACCGCTTTCGGTGGCCATGTCTTGCGCCTCGTCGGCATCCCATGCCGGCGGGGGCTCCCAAACGATCCGCAAAAAATTCTTCTTCACGCTGGACAAGAAGTCCCTCAGCGCAGCCTTGTTGCCCCGCGAAGCCGTGAAGTCGGGGGGAGCCACGAAGAGGGCCGTCTGCGCGTCGAGATCCTTGGCGACGTCCGTCAGGTTGCGAAGGGCCGTTTCTGTGACCTTGCCGTCCCGAAATCCTTCCTGCCCAATTTCGCGGGGTGCGAGAAGCGCGAATGCAAACCCCGCCGGCGCCTCGCGCCTCCAGCGCCGGATGGTGCCGGTGCCAGGCTGTGCGACGTGTGTGTCTTGGACCTCGACGAAGAGAAACTCTTTGAAGTACCGTGTCGCAGGGACGGGAAAGCCGGCACACCCAATCGTGATCATATGCAGCGCCCGGCAGCGTAGCACGATCAGGATCCAGACCGTCGTCCGCCGACTCAGGGGCGGTTCAGGTCTTCGTCGGTGCTGGATGGTGCCCCGACTAATTTGAGCGCGAGCTTATGACCCAAGCGTCGCCCGGCTGCTCGACGGGCGTCAGCATCGTGAAAGACGGCCGCACGTGGATCGAGTCCCCCGGCGGCCTCGTCGAGCGCGACTACGACAGCCGCGCGCATATCGCCGGTGTCACGCGCGGGCGGCCCATTTCGTTGGGCGACGACCCAAGCCCGAGCGACCATGGCAACGGCCGTGCCGCGGGCGAGCACGCCGCTCCCCGCCGCCTGGATGCCCTCACTCGTGGCATCCGCACGAAGGACCTCGACTTCCGCGCGGGGATACCCGTCGCCTGATTCGAGCAAACCCTGAACGGCAAGCTCTTCCCGCATTCCCGCGAGGACTTCGTCGCTCGCGATGCCGTCGCTGACGAGCGATCGAGCGAGCGTCACGTGGAGGGCCGTCCCCCCGGCCCCGCCGTAGACCGCGTGATAGCCGCAAGCGATCCACGCCACCGTGCTCACCGCAACCGACAATTGAGAATTTCGGGTTCTGCCCCGCTCGATCACTCCCCCCCCACGATGAAGTTTATGATCTTGCCTTTGACATAGATGATTTTACGAATTGTCTTGCCGTCGACGTGCGCGCGCACACGCTGCTCCGCGAAGGCGGCATCCCGGGCGGCGTCCGAGTCGGCGTCAGCGGGAATCGTGATCGTGCCACGGACCTTGCCGTTCACCTGAACACCGATCTCGACGAGATCGTCGTGCACCAGGGCCGGATCGAACGTCGGCCAAGGTTCGTTTGCGAGCGATTTCGGCTTCGCGTCGCTCAGTCGATACCAGAGCTCTTCGCCGAGGTGTGGTGCGATTGGCGATATCAAGAGGGCCAGGGTGCGGGCCGCTTCGCGCGGTACCCGATCCACCGCGCCGAGCTGCTTGACGAGGATCATCAGCGCGCTGATGGCTGTGTTGAATCGCAACGCTTCGATGTCGATCGTCACCTTTCGTATGGTCTTGTGGACGAGCTTCTTCGTCGCATCGTCATAAGCACCCGGGTCATCGGAGACCGGACCGGTCCCGACGTTCCAGACCCGCTCGAGAAAGCGGCGTACGCCTTCGAGGCCTGCAGTCTGCCATGGTTTGACTTGCTCGAGCGGACCCATGAACATTTCGTAGGTGCGCAAAGCATCCGCGCCGTAATCGCGCACGATGTCATCGGGGTTAACGACATTGCCCCGTGCCTTGCTCATTTTCTCGTTGTTTTCGCCGAGGACCATGCCCTGGTGCACGAGCTTCAAGAACGGCTCCGAGTCCTTCACCGCGCCGATGTCGAAGAGCACCTTGTGCCAAAAGCGCGCGTAGAGAAGGTGCAGGACGGCGTGCTCGCTACCGCCGACGTAGAGGTCGACGGGCATCCATTGCGCGTCACTCTTCGCGCTCCACGCCTCGTCACGGTTGTGCGGATCGAGGTATCGTAAGTAATACCAGCAGGAGCCTGCCCACTGCGGCATGGTATTCGTTTCACGAGCGAACCATCGCCCATCACGCTGAAAGAATCGCCAGTCGACAGCTCGCGCGAGGGGCCCAGCGGGATCGTGACCCGGCCGGAAATCGTCGAGGTCCGGCAGTCGCAGTGGAAGCTCATGGTCGGGGACAGCCATGGGCTGGTCGTGATGAATCCGAAACTCGGCACCCGCGACGCGCGGATCTCCAGCGCAGGTGACCGGAAAGTAGATCGGAAACGGCTCACCCCAGTAACGTTGCCGGGAAAAGACCCAGTCGCGAAGTCGGTAAGTGACCTTGGACGTCCCTTTGGCCATTTCCGCCAGCGACGCCGTGATCCGGGCTCTGGCTTCGACGCTCGGCGTTCCGTCCGGAATGCTCGGTAGCCATCGTTCGTAACGCGTTAGTCCGTCCTCGGTGAAGGCTCGCCTTGCGATGTCGACCGGGCTTCCCGTTGCGGGCTCGATGACCTGCCGCACGGGTAGGCCGTAGGTCAGCGCGAAAGCGTGGTCGCGTTCGTCGTGAGCCGGTACGGCCATGACCGCGCCTGTGCCGTATGTCGCCACGACATAGTCGGCGACCCAAACCGGGACCTCTTGCCCATTGATGGGGTTTCGGACGGTCACGCCGAGGGCAACGCCACTCTTCGTCTTTGCCTCCGCCCGGTCGACGTCGCTCTTCTGCAGCGCACTCTCGACGTAGGCGGCGACGGCTCGCTCATTGTCCCGGCCGACGAGCTCGCGGACGAGCGGGTGCTCGGGCGCGAGCACGATGTAGGTCACTCCTGGAAGCGTATCGGCCCGCGTCGTGAAAACGCGGATCGTCACGGGCTTGCCGACGACGGCGAAGTCGATCTCCGCGCCCTCGCTCCGTCCAATCCAGTGATGCTGTTTCAGCTTGGTGTCGGGCCAGTCGAGACCCGCCAGATCCGCATCGAGTCGATCGGCGTACGCGGTAATCCGAAGCATCCACTGTCGCAAGGGCATGCGCTCGACGGGGTATCCCCCGCGCTCGCTCTTGCCGTCGATGACCTCTTCGTTCGCAAGCACGGTGCCGAGCGCCGGACACCAGTTGACCGGGATCTCGGCTTGATAGGCCAGCCCTCGTTCGAACAGCCTGAGGAAGATCCATTGTGTCCATCGGACATAGTCGGGATCGGTCGTATCGATTTCCCGCGACCAGTCGTAACTGAAGCCAAGCATCTTGAGCTGCCGTTTGAAGGTCGCGATGTTCTTGCGGGTCGTGTCGCGTGGATGCGTGTTCGTCGCGATGGCGTGCTGCTCGGCGGGCAACCCGAACGCGTCCCACCCCATCGGATGCAGCACGTCGTAGCCGCGCATGCGCGCAAAGCGCGCTACGATGTCGGTCGCCGTGTAGCCCTCCGGGTGTCCGACATGGAGACCAGACCCCGAAGGATAGGGGAACATATCGAGAACGTAGAGTTTTTTTGCCCCGTCCCGCCGTTCGGCACGAAACGTCGCATGCTCGTCCCAAAAGCGCTGCCACTTCGGCTCGATGGCGCTGGGATCATACCGTTCGCGCTGCGGTTCATTCATGATCGGGCCTCGAATTTAGCACGGCGGACGAGCGAAACCCGACGCGCAGCAGGGCGCCCCCGCGGAGCTCCGCGCCACCGCCATGGGCCGAAGAGCGCCGATGGCCCGGAGAACTCTAATGACGAAGAAATGCGTCGACTGCACCGGATGCCCCTGGCGCGGGCTCGTTTGGCTTGTAGGCGTGGCCCACTTCGGGAAAAACGCCGGCCCTCACTTCGGCGACGTACCGACCGACAGCATCGACCACGAGGTTGCCAAGCTCCGCATAGCGCTTCACAAAGCGCGGCGCATGCCCACGGGACAGCCCCAGCAGGTCCGTGCAAACGAGCACTTGGCCGTCGCACGCCGGACCCGCTCCGATGCCAATCGTCGGAATGCCGACTGCAGCCGTCACGTCTTTTGCAAGATCCGGCGGAATGGCCTCGAGGACCATCGCGTACGCTCCAGCCGACTCGAGCGCGCGCGCGTCCGACAGGACCCGGGCGGCTGCGTCGTGCCCCCTGCCCTGCACCTTGAAGCCGCCAAGGGCGTGCACCCTTTGTGGAAGTAGCCCGACATGGCCCATGACCGGAATGCCTGCACCGACAATTCGAGACACGTGCTCCGCGATTTCTTCGCCGCCCTCGAGCTTGACGCTCTCGAAGGCGCCCTCCTTGACGAGCCGTCCTGCGCTTTCGACCGCCTGCGCCGCCGACACATGGTAACTCATGAATGGCATGTCGCCGACGACGTGAGCCCGGACTACCCCGCGCGCGACGGCGCGGCCGTGATAGCAGACCTCGTCGATCGTCACGGGGAGCGTGTTTGCTAACCCTTGCACGACCATTCCGAGTGAATCGCCGACGAGCACGACGTCGACACCGGCCTCGTCGACAAGCCGGGCCATGGTAAAGTCGTAGGCGGTGACGACCGCGAGTGGCGGACCGCCTTTTCGCATTCGGAGGTCGGGAACTGTAAGCTTTTGACCCGGTGCTGCGGCGCCGCTCGCATGGCCGTACATTTTCGACCTCGGGGTCGCGGCCGGGGAAATGCGACGCGGGTGCGTGCGGGCCGGTCCACGCCCATGAAAAAACCTAGCGTCCTTCGTCCCCTACGGCAAGATGGCCACATTCTCCCAACGGCACTACGTTTGGCCGCCGTGCGACTCAGCGGACTGCGCATTGGCTGGGGTGGGCTCGTCCAACCGCTCATTTTGGCGAGCGCGATTGTCTTTTCAGTCGGATGCGATCGTGCCCCTGACGCGGCTTCCCTACGTGAATGGACGCCCACCGACCATCATTCACCCGACGACAAGCCGATCACAAACGGGGGTGGGGGTCGACAGGCTCCACCCGAACCGCGCCACTCCGGGCCTCAACCGTCGGCAAGCGAGCTCGCGCAACTCGTCGATGTCACCTGGCGTCAGCAGTGCGTGAACTGCCATGGCCCCATAGGCCGCGGTGACGGCCAGCTCGGCCCGATGGTGAACGCGCCCGACTTGACGGATCCACGTCTCCAGAACGCCAGCGACGAGGATCTGCTTGCCGCGATCAAAGGCGGAAAAAACAAGATGCCCCCGTTCAATCTGCCCGAGCCCGTCCTCCGCGGCCTCGTCGCACGCGTTCGGTCGCTGCGGGTGCGACAGTGACGATCGCGCGCCTCGGCCGCTTTGGACTGCCGATCGGAGCGTTGGTCCTCGTCGCGTTTCTGACGCCGCGGTGGCCCAAGCCGCAGAGGGTCCGGGTCATCCTCGCCGAGGCTTCCGCCCACGTTCGTGAGGTCGACGAGCGGTGGAGAGGAGGCGACGACCCCTCCGACGAGTGGATGCAAACGGTGAGCTTCCTTTATCCGCACGGCGAAGCGCCGCGCGTGGTCCAATATGCCCCTCTACTACGCGACGGTCAGTATGTCGTGGAGGTCGAGCTCGTCACCGACACCGGCCGGGAAACCATCGAGCGCCAGGTGTCTCTGAACGGGGATACCGCATCCATCGATCTGTCAACGGCGGCCGTGCCCTCGAGGAAGCGCGCGGACCTCGCTCCGAGCGCCTCGGCGGTGCGGCCATGACGCCGGAGGGGCAATCGCCGGAGGTCGATGAGCACGTCGAAGCGTCGACGCGCGCCCTTCAAAAGTCCGCCAGCAAGGTCGGTATCCTCGCCATCGTGCTCTCCGGCAACGCCAAGGGGACGACACGGGCGATTGGGGAGAAGCTCAGAATCGGCAAGGCGCAGGACAACGACCTCGTCCTGTCGGACGACACGGTCTCGCGGCACCACTGCGAGCTCGAGCGCACGAGCGACGGCGTTTACCTTCGCGATCTCGCGTCCACGAATGG
This sequence comes from Polyangiaceae bacterium, assembly GCA_050013115.1. Taxonomy (GTDB): domain Bacteria; phylum Myxococcota_A; class Polyangia; order Polyangiales; family Polyangiaceae; genus Palsa-1150. The sequence continues at coordinate 3,688 of JBEKFX010000044.1, read as the reverse complement.
CACCCGAGTGCAAGGAGCGCGGGTCAGTGAAGCCGTCGTTGCACCGGGCACGGTTCTCAAGGTCGGTGAGGTCGAGATCGTGCTCAGACCGGCCGCACGAAATGTGGAAGTTCTCCCGAGCGACAAGACGCATTTCGGAGCGGCCATCGGGCGAAGCCTCGCCATGCGGACCATCTTCGGCATTCTCGAACGCATCGCCCCGACCGATGCGACCGTTTTGCTCGAAGGCGAGACGGGGACAGGCAAGGACGTCCTTGCCCGGGCCATCTTCACCGAGAGCAAGAGGGCTGATCGGCCGTTCGTCATCGTGGACTGCGGCGCCGTCAGCTATTCTCTCATCGAAAGCGAGCTTTTCGGCCACGAGCGGGGAGCATTCACCGGCGCGGTTGCCGCGCGACAAGGTGCTTTCGAACTCGCGGACGGAGGTACGGTTTTCCTCGACGAGATCGGTGAGCTGCCGCTCGACGTCCAGCCGAAGCTCTTGCGCGTGCTTGAGGCCCGGGAGTTTCGTCGCGTGGGCGGCAATCGCACGATGAAGACCGAGGTCCGGGTGATCGCGGCAACCAAGCGCAGCCTGCAGCGTGAAGTGCAAGCGGGAAAGTTCCGCGAAGACCTTTATTTTCGCCTTGCCGTCGTACCCATCACGGTCCCGCCGCTGCGCGGGCGACGCGACGACATCCCCATGCTGGTCGCGCACATCTTGAAGTCGAGCGGGTGGCCCGCCGTGAGCGAAGAAACGTTGCAAAGCCTTGCCGCACACGATTGGCCCGGCAACGTCCGCGAACTGCGTAACGTCTTGGAGCGCGCCGTCTATCTCGCGAGGGCAACCAGCGAGAGCGAGCTTCACCTCGTATCGCTTCCGGTTTCGGGTGGCCTGAACGGGGATGCCTTCCAATTCGAGCCGGGCCGCAGCTACAGAGAGACGCGGGCCAAGTACGACGGCGAATTCGAGCGGCGCTATGTGCGGTGGCTTCTTGCACGCCACGCCGGCAACGTGAGCGCAGCAGCCAGAGAAGCCAAGATGGACCGGAAGCACCTCCACGACATGGCCAAGAAACACGGATTGCGAGGGCCCGATCCTGAAGACGAGTAACGTGTTCGAGGCTCGGCGCGGCCCCGGCTCGCACGATCCGGAGCGCTGGATCGAGGGCTGATGCTGCGGACGCCCGTGGAGTTCGGGCGGGCCGTCCCTCCTCGCAGCCGCGGCTCTAAGCCGCTCGGCGTAAGTCGCACTCGGACGATTTCGGCGGCAGCCGGGGCCGAAAAACGGCGGGATACCCTTGGATCCTCAGGCGCGAGCCGCTCTTCGGCAAGAGGGGGGGCGAGCGCGCAGGCAGATCGCGGGGCGCCTCAGAAGCTCGCAGTCATGCTCAAGGTTGCGACGTAGGCGCGGGCATCGGAGATGGGGACGCCGCCGAGCGTGTATTGCTCATAGGTGAATCCCGTCACGTTCGCGGAGCCGACGAGCTTTAGCGTGTCAAAGACGCCCGCCAGCCTGCCGTGAGAAGGTGTCAGCACCCAAACGATTCTCAATCCCGCCAGCCAGCTCCAGAACGGCGACAGCTCGCGATCCCCCGTCCAATATTGTCCGCGTGGCCCGAGGGGAGGCCCACCGCCGGTGTAGTCATCACTCCAAAATACCGCGCCGGTCTGGTCGTAAAGCCGCCCACGCGCCATCAGGCGAACCGACTCCCCGAGCGATTTCTCGATTTCGGCCTCGACCGTGCCGCTCCTGATGGCCCAGGTGTCGGAATAAGCTCTGATCGAGATTCGGAGTGCCGCCTTCATCCCACGCAGGTACCAAGCGGCACGCGCCGTGAGCGCTTGGCGGGCACGGTCCGTCGGCTCGTGCTCTTGAGCCTTGACGTCCTCGCCGAGGACGATGCTGCGGTAAGGATCATTCTGAAACCCGTCGATGAGCTCAGCGGTGTACGTGAGCTGCGTTTCGAGTACCGGCGTCCACGACTGCTGCCAGCTCGCTTCGAACGCGTCGATGTCGATCGACCGTGTCGTTCTTGTGGGATCGTTCGTAAAGCAACCGACCGACGTCTCGAGTGCGGTCCATCGCGTGGGATCGGTCTCGGTCTGGACCCTGTCGCAAACGCTGTCGAAGTTGCGTGCATAGGAGAGCGAAAACTGGGTGTTGTGCTGAAAAGCGTCCGTCCTGGCGCCGACGTGCAGAGAATTCGAGCGATAGTCGTGCTCCGTGGAATAGGCGTACCCAGCCGTCAGTGAGGTCACGTCGCCCTTGAGCGTGAATTCGCCGCGCGCCATGTTCCGAAAATCGCGGACGCTGGCCGTCGTGATGACGTCGGCCGCGTGAGTGGCCGCATACGAGGAGCCCGCTTTCGTGGCCACGCTGGCTCCCGAAACGACGTCCGCCTCCCAACCAGCGCTGACGTCGAGCCACGCCCAGGGCGACGCCTGAACGTCGGCCGACGGGGTATAGACGAGCATGTGCGTGCGCGTTGGGGCCTCGTAGTAGACGGAGTGTGACGTGTCGAACTCAGCCACTTGCGCGACCGCTCCGGGTTCAAACGCAATGCCGATCGCCGGCACGAAGACCGCCGCGGATCTGAGTCGCGTCAGTTGCACCCGCAGCCTCCACCCGATACGCCGGTGCCTCCCATCGAACCCTCGCGGTTATCGAGGGCGTGACGGAGAGCGGCCTCGTGGCGGCTCTCGGCGTCAAATTGCATGGTCGGGTCGGCCAGAACGGCGCGCTGCTGCGGCGCAACGCTTGCGCACGCACTCGATGCCCATGCAATGACAAGGAGGCACAGAAGGTTCGGCCGGTCGTTCATCACTCCCTCAGAAGTAGACGCCGAGGCCGCCCGCATAGGTTTGCGCGTTCTTGTACGATTCCGGCGAAAAGACGGATAGGTCCGTCACCTCGAGGCGAACGAGGATTCGACTGCGCAGCGCGAAGAGAACACCCCCACCGGCGCGCCCAACAAAAAAATCCTGCCGGCCAAGAACGAAGGAGTCAGGGTTCGGCACGATACTGAGCCCGCCGCCGAACAAGCCAACGAAGGGGCAGATCGGCCATGTCGGCGCAAGGTAGATGGAGAGGCCACCCCCGTAGAGGAGTTGCGTTCCATCGGTAGTCAGCCCGTCGCCCGCGAATGCTTCGAGGCTGACGGTCTCGTGCAACACGAGCGATGCGCGCGCCTCCACGTAGCCGAATCGCTGAACGCCCCCGCCGGTCACCGGAATGCTGAGTAGGCCCCCGAGCATGGCAAAGCCCGCCCGCGAGCCCTGCAGGGGCGGTGGTGCAAAAAAACCAGGACGGGAGGGCGCCCCCGATTCAAGCGGGCGGACGGCAAACGGCTGCACTTCATCACCGAGGGCGTAAGCGGTGCGTCCGTCGGGGAGCATCAGGCGAAGCCAAAAGCCCGTCCCCGGGCGTCCATCGATGGCGAAAGTCTCGCCCCGATGGGCGAGGTCAATGACCCGATAGCTTACCCCAGGACCACTATGAAACTCCGCCACGTCGACGACAACGCGCGCGAATGCGTTCGCTTCTACCTCGCCCTGGTCCGACGCTCCAGATGCCCAGGCGTGGGGTGCTCCCGAGGCCATCGCAGCCGCCACCGCAAGCGCCCGGCCACAAAGCCTCATTTCGTGGCCCAGGCGTTGAGCAGCTCGAGTACCGCCGGATCACCCGGAGGGAAAATCGCGCGCGGAT
>JBEKFX010000043.1:0-47218 GCA_050013115.1 Polyangiaceae bacterium | reverse complement strand
GCCGTCGCCATGGGACGCGAAGTCCGACCCGGAGGCGTCCGGCACGATGGCGTCGGGGGGAATCGACGGGATGCCTTGGACCCCAGGGTCGTCCTGTCTCGGCGGATTGGAAGAGCGCGCACGAAGCTCGCTCGGCTCCACGATCGGCGGCGGTTGACCGAGCGCGGGGCCGGGGCCGGGCGAACGCTCGCTCAACTCGCGCATCACGGCGTCCTCGAGCGATGACGGTGCGCCGGCGGAATCGTCATCGTCGCCCACGAGCGGCTCCGGCGGCTCGCTCCATTTGAGTGCGACGTACGTCGGAGGGGACGAAGGGGGCGGTGCCGGTTTGACCTCCAACGGGCGGGGTCGCGCCGATGGCGCCGACGACGGCGCGCTCGGACGGGAACTCGGCGGAATCCGGGCCGGATGCAGGGACGCTCCGCGAAGGACGGCGAGCGCCGCCTCGACCGCGGGCGTCAGCAAGTCTGCGCCGTCGATGCCTTCCACCCGGCGAATGGCCCCGCGTGCGGCAAGGTCCGCCAGAACCTCTTCGATGAGCGCAGGCGCCACCACGCCATCGAGCACCATTTGGCGCGGCGAAGTGCCCTCGGCCAGCCTGGCGATGACCGTGCGCGCCGGGTCGGGAGTCACTCGGAGGAACTCTTCGAGCGTCGACGCGGCGATTCCGATCCGCTCGACGAGCATCGTGGCTGCGCCGGTCGTCGCCGCAAGCGCTCCGCGCGCCGCTGCGATGGGACGCGCGAGCTGGTCCGAAAGGCTCCCGGCGAGGTCGCCTCGTACCGACTCGGTCGTCGTCGTCAGGACAAAGCGGCCTGCCCGAACGCCGAGCAGACTCGCGAGCGCCGTCTCGCCGCTCTGGTAGTCTCCATCGCTTCCGGTCCGTGTCGCCTTGCGGGGCGCTCCGCCACGAACTTCGATTTCGTAGAGGGACGTCGCGTCGCGAACCGCGACGCGCGCGTCTCTGCGGATGAGGCAAACGAGCTCGAGCAAGAGGCGGGGCGACAGCTCGTCCAGTCGGCCTCGAACCTCTCCGTCGCCGCGCAAGCGCATTTCGATGCGTGCCCGCGGCCGGATGACCTCGCGCACGCGAGCGAGAATCGCGCGCGAATCGCTCTCTTTTCGCATGTAGGCAGCCGCGCTCGCGCCGAGCTCGCGGACTCGCTGAAGCAAGTCCTCTTTCCACGAGAGCAGGATGACCGGGGTATCGCGCAGGGCGACGTCGCGATGAAGCGCGCGACTCAGACCGAACCCGTCGAGCCCAGGCATGAGAATGTCGCTGACGACGAGTTCGGGCTGCACGCGAAACACGAGATCCAAGGCAAAGCGCCCGTCGAGCGCCTCGTGCACTTCGCATCCCGCGGTTCGCAGTAGATCGGAGATGAACCATGTGACGCCAGGATCGTCGTCGGCGACGACGACGCACCGGCCTTGAAGCCGGACCTCCGCAGCGGCACTGCGCCCGCGCCCGACTCGGTCGGTTCCGGGTGCCTCCTGGTGCAGCCACGGCGCGAGGGCAATCGCGCCCTCCGGCGCATCGCCCCCGAAGCGAACCGCGCCCCCCGTTCGCCGGGTGACGATCTCTTGCACGCGCGCGATCGCGCCCCAAAGGGCGCCGAGCACCTCGGTTCCTTCGCCCAATGGAACGCGGCACGATCGCGCGCTGCCGTGAATGCCGTCGGTCAAAGCGTGCTTGAGCTCGTCGGCCAGGCGATCGGCGAGCTGCTCGATCGTCGGTTCTCCCAAGGTGAGGCGTATCGTTCGACCTTCCCGGGCGTCGAGGACTTCGTCGCAGACCGCCCTCAAGGTCTCCGGCGAGGCGGGCTTGGGCAAAAACTTCGCGATCCCGAGGGCGATGTACCGCGCCCCTTCCTCGGGGCTACGGAACGTTCCGACGACGACGATCGGGACGGGCTCGGTCAACGGGTCGTCGAGCAGCGCTTCGACCAGGCCGGCTGCCCGCGGCAGGTCGACGTCGACGAGGACAAGGTCAGGCGCGTAGGCCCTCGTGAGCTGAAGCGCACCGTCCACGTCTTCGGTCCGCTCGCACTCGAACGAGCGGGTGCGAAGCCCACCGTCATCCACCAAGGCGTCGACCAGAGCGCCGGCTCCGACGACGAGGGCGGACGCGAACGTCTGCCTTCCGGCCCATTCCTCTGCTGCTCCGGAAACGGGCGGTGCAACCGCGCGAGGCGCGGCCTCGCCCCAGGCAAGCGCTGGCAGATCGTCGAGCAGACCGGCGAGAAAGGCGAGCTCGGTTTCGCGCACCGACCCGACCCGGGTGGCGCCATCGAGGACGGCCAAGGCCTCTTGCAGCGAGCGAGCCAGGGCCTCGAATTGCAAGAGCCGCGAACCCGCCCCGAGGGCGTGAAGGCGACGCCGGAGCTCGTCGCGTGGCGGCTTCGAAGACGGGTCCTCTCCGAGTGCTGCGAGCAGATCGCGCGCGTCGGCCAACTTTCGGCCGAGCGAAGCGACGAAGACGGCACGAGCCCCTCCGAGCCGCCCTGCCTCGGTGTCCCTGCCTTCGGGCGCACGGGTCGACATGGCGCTTCGGGCCGTAGCACGATGGGCTTGCTCGAGGCCAGCCAGGTGAGCGGAGAAGCGCGCCGAACGCAACGCCCAATGACGTACCCTCGTCACGCTCGATGACCCTGACCTTCCGTCCCGCGCTGACGACGGACCTCGAGCGCCTCGTCGCGATCCACACGAGCGCCTATCCGGACGAGCGGCGGGCCGACACGCGCGCTCGCAATTTCACCGCGAATCCGAACGGGGCTCTCGACGACTTGTGGGTCGCCGTCGACGATGGTCTCGTCGTCGGCCACTCGTTTCTTTTCGCCCTTCGGGCCTGGTTCGGAGGCCGCGCACTTTCGGTCGGTGCCATTGCGAGCGTCGGGGTGGCGCCCGAGGCGCGGGGGCGTGGGGTCGCGTCCCGCCTCATCGCCCACCTTCACGACGTGGCGCATGCGCGCCGACTCTCTCTGACCATTCTCTACCCCTTCCGGCAGGGCTTCTACGAGCGGCTGGGATACGCGGCCGCCACGCCGGCGCGACACTTGCGCTTCGCGGCGCGGGCGCTCATCGCGCCATCGAGCACCGGACTGCGGCTGCGAGCGGCGGAAGCAAGGGATCGCAGGTCGATGGCCCTTTGCTGGGAGGCGGTCGGAGCAACGGGTACCGGCATGTTGGTGCGGAGCCCGCGGCAATGGAACGCCCGCCTCTCGTCCGAGGATCGCACATGGTTTGTCGTCGAAGGGAGCGAGGGCGTCGAGGGCTACATGGCCTGGAAGGTCGTCCAACCGGAACCATTTCTGGCTACGACGCTCGTCGTGCGCGAGCTCGTGGCTCGCTCGGATCGGGCGGCGCGCGCGCTGTGGGCCGCCATCGCGGCGCAGCGCGACCAGGTCACGCACGTTCGAGCGGACGTCCGTGACGACGATCCCATCGTTTATGCCTTGCGCGACCCGGATGACGGCCTTCACGCCGACGCCGAGGCGCCGCACCCCTTCGGGGTGCTGACCCTCGGGCCGATGGTCCGCGTCGTCGACGTGGCGCGAGCGCTGCGGGAACGCGGCTGGCGAGAGGCGGGCACGCTCGTCCTGGACGTTGCCGGCGACTTGTTCTCGGTGACCGCCGAGGGCGGTCGCGCGCACGTCGTCCGAGCGGCCTCCCGATCTCGGCTGCGGACGCGCCCGAAACCGGATGTGCGCCTCAGCCGGGCCGCCCTGTCGGCGGTCGCCTTCGGGGGTGTTCGGCCTTTCCACGCGGCGCGCCTTGGGTGGCTCGAAGCCCGGGATACGGCAGCGCTCGTGCGCGCAGAACGCTTTCTTCGTCTGCCTCCGTACTTCTCGCCGGACCGCTTTTGAAGCATTGTTACATTGCCTGCCCCGACGCGATGTTTGCCACGCCTTCGCTACCTCCGAGCCCCGCATCGGTCCAGGGTTCCACCGTCCTTCGATTCGGCACGGCCGTCGGAACCGGTACCGCGGCTTCCTTTGCCTGCGTCATTCCCGCGACCCTGCGGGTATCGAGTCTCGTCTCCGCCACGGAGGGAACGATCCGCGTCTGGGTCGCGCTGGCCGCAGCAGCATTCGTTCCCATGGTCTTGTGCGTTCTGGTCCTCCGCAGTGCGCGTGAGGGGCTGCGGGCGTTCGGGGGCGTCGGCGTCGAGCTGCGGGCCTATGCCGTGGTGCTCTGGCTCGCATGGCTGCTCGTCGCCCTCTCGATCTTCGGCAGCATCCTGCGGGCGACGACGCACCAGCACGCGCTCGCGGGGGTGACCTACGGGTTCGGCGCCGTCGCCATCGCGGTCGGCTCGGCCGTCGTCTGTGCGCGCATCTTCGCGATTTTGCGAAACACGAGCGCGGCCGTCCGCCGCCTGCTCGCGATCGTGCTTGCCGCCCTCACCGCCGCTGCCGTGGGCTGGGTGTGCCTGCGCTTTCTCTCGGAGGCGTCGCGCGATCCGGCGTCCGCTGGCGCCGCGGCGACCGTTCTCGACGTCCTCGCGTTTTCGCTGGCGGCGGGATTTGCGGCGAGACCTCCCTTTGCAACCGAGCGCGCGCTCGCGCTCGTCGGCCCACCGATCGCCGTCACGCTGCTGGCGCTCGGAGCGCTGACGCTGCGCGACACGCCTCTCCGAGACGCCATCGATGACGAGGCCCCGGCGTTCTCCGTCGTGACGGATGTCTTCCCAGGGCCGTGAGCGCTCCGCCATGCTAGAGCGAACCGCGACCGTCCGAGAATGCCCTAGTTTGCGCCATGCGCGAGGACGGAACCACTCGATGGGTACAAGGCCGCTGATCCTCGCGCTGGGCCTGCTGCTCGGCAGCATCGCTCCGCGGTCGGCTTGGGCCCGGCCCCCCGTCGCGGCCGTCGGGGTCGCCGCCGCCGAGGCGGCCCCGGCTTCGCTCGCGCAGGGCGTGGCGGTCGTGGCCGGACCGGCGACCACCGACGCCGCCTGGCCACTTGCCCAAGCGGTGTATGCCGACGCAGCGCTGCGGGCGACCGACCTCGACGAGGCCCACGCCCGCGTCCTCTGTGGGGAACCCGCCGCCCCCGGCGCGCCAGCCGAACTGCGAGACCTCGCCGATACGGTCGCCGCGATTCGGGGCGAAGATCCACCCTCCCGTGCCATCCTCGCCGACTTGGCCCACCGGTTCGCGGTGAGCGCAGTCGTGGTCGTCCGGTTCGAAGGGGGTCAGCCCATCGCGCGGGTATTTCTCGCGCAGACCCGGGACTTCGACGCGGCGACGTACAGCCCCGACCCCGGCCCAACGCTCGCGTGGTCTGGGGCTGTCCACTCGCTCGGCCGTTCGCTCGGGAGCCTCTCGCCATCGGGCCAGGCGGCGCGCCTTGCGCTGCGCGACGTACCCCGCCCCACGCGGGGGACCGAGGCGCGGCCGTTCTACGGTTCACCCTGGTTCTGGTCCGCCATTGGACTCGCGGCGGCGGCCGCCGGCGCAACCTATTTCTTGACCCGCGACAACGGGACTTCGGCGATTCATCTTGAATTGCAGGTGCCCGCCCGATGAAGCGATGCTTCACGTTCGTGCTGCTTGCCCTTTGGGCCGTTCTTTTGGCCGCCGGGGGTCTCGCTCGCGCGGACGTCGAGACGGCGGGCGAGCTGCCGCCGCGTGACGTCGGCATCGTCGTGCAACCGTCGGCCGCGACACTCGGAGACTTGCCGAGCGACTTCGATCACATCGACGCAGGCTGGCTGATTCTCCAATTCCCGGCCAGCGTGCGCTCGCGGGTCGAGCCCCTCGTCGCCGAAGCCGAAGAGTTTCGGGCCCGCATCTGCGACGATCTCGGCCAGCAGGTCCTCGACCGCGTACTCGTGCGCATTGCGAGGAGCCCCTCACAAATGGCAGAGCTTGCCCCACGCGGTGACCCGCCGCCGGCGTATGCCACGGGGGTGGCCTACTCTTCCCTTCACCTTATCCTCATCTCGCTTCAGGTCCCCGACAGCTGGGAAGTCCCGGACCTTGTCGAGGTCTTTCGCCACGAGCTCTCGCATCTGGCCCTGGCCGACGCCGCGGCCAGCCATCGGATTCCGCGATGGTTCGACGAGGGCCTCGCCATCCACGAATCCGGCGAGCTTTGGATGGCCCGATGGAAGTTCTTGGCCGAGGCGAGCCTCGCGAAGCGCTTCATTCCGCTCGACGAGCTCGATCGTGCCTTTCCGAGCGACGGAGCCGAGGTGAGCCTGGCGTACGCCGAGTCGGCGGACGTCGTTCGCTTCTTGATGCGCGGCGACGATCGAGCGCGATTCGGCTCGCTCGTCCAACGCGTTCGTGCGGGCGTCGCCTTCGACCGGGCGCTCGAGGACGCTTACGGCACCGACATCAGGACGCTCGAGTACGAGTGGCACGAGCAGCTCGGTCGCCATTTCGGCCTGATCCCGACGCTGACGGGGGGCGGACTGCTCTGGATGCTCATCACCGGACTGGCCGCAGCCGCCTGGGTCAAGAAAAGGCGACGCGATAAGTCCAAACTGGCCCAATGGGCTCTCGAGGAGGCCGAGGCCGCGGCACACATCGAGGGCACGCCGCCGGCGCGTGAATCGCCCCCCGGTGTCCCCCCGGAAGAGGCCGCGGCGCCCCGCGTCCCGTCGATCCCCGTCGTGGAGCACGAAGGTCGTTGGCACACGCTGCATTGATGGCATGCGTCGGCCCGAGCGCGGCCGCCCGGAATGCATGAATGTCGGTCGGGAGCGGCGCACGCGGCGCACCGGACCAAGCACGGGATGTCGGCCGGACGCCGAACCCGTTGACGGCGGCCCCGCTCTCGCCCCTACTCTCCCGACTGTGGACGCGCCGCGGCCGTTTGTGAAGTGGGCAGGGGGAAAGCGTCAGCTCTTGCCCGCCCTCATGAATCACGTCCCGGCCCGATATGGCCGGTATTACGAGCCATTCCTCGGCGGGGCCGCCTTTTTCTTCGCGCTCCGGCCGTCGCGCGCCGTGCTGGCCGATACGAACGCTCGACTGATTCGCGCGTACAAGGGAGTGAGAGACGACGTCGACGCGGTGATTGCCCTACTCGAGACCTATCCCCACGACGCCGATTTCTTCTACCGCCTGCGGGGCTGCGACATCGACGACCGGCCCGATGCCGTAGTGGCCGCCTGGTTCATTTACCTCAACCGGGTTGCGTATAACGGCCTTTATCGCGTCAATCGAAGCAACCGGTTCAACGTCCCCTTCGGGCGCTACGCCAATCCCACCATATGCGATACGCCGAACCTGCGGGCATGCTCGGAGGCCCTCCAAGGGGTCGAACTGCGAATCGCCGACTTCGACGACGGCCTGCGGGGCGCGCGGCCGGGAGACTTCGTCTACCTCGATCCGCCCTACGATCCCCTGTCGGCGACGGCATCGTTTACGGCCTACACGTCGAGCGGCTTCGGCCCTCAGGAGCAAGTGCGACTCCGTAACGTGGCGCGAAGCTTGAAAGAGCGAGGCGTGACGGTCCTTATCTCGAACTCCTCGACAGACTTCGTCCGGGGGCTCTACGGCGAAGGGTTCAGCGTCGAGGAGGTATCCGCGAGCCGATCGGTCAACAGTCAAGCCTCGAAGCGGGGTGCCGTCGCGGAACTGCTCATGACCTGACCGACTCTCACCGCGGCGGACGACCGGAACGGCGCGGCCTGCCGTCATCGGCGACGGCAAGGGTCTCACCCTGGTCTGCTCGCCGCGTCGGCGAAGGAATGGACCGGTCTTCGCCCGTCAATGCAGCACGGTCGGACAGCCCGCGACGACCCGAACGTCGAGCGCCTGGCCGCTCATGATGCTGCTGCATGTGTCGCCGAGCAGGGTCACCTGCGTGCCGTCGATCGACCAGTTCGGTTGGCCGCCATCGCCCCCGTACTGAGGGACGGGCTGCTCGTCGATGAAGACGTTGACGAGGTCCGGCGCCGGCGGCACATCGTTGAGCGTAAGCGAACAGGTCGCCGTGATTTGTGCAGCGATGGAGTCGAGCGCCGCCGCCAACTCCGTCGCTTGGTCTGCACTCGTGACGTTGTAGTAGGCGGGCACCCCCGCGTCCGACGGGCGCGCGGTCCCGCCGCTTTCGGCCAGATCGTCGAGCACCGAAGCGTACGGCTCGCTCCCGGGCACACCGATGACGTAGACCGGAATCCCCGCCGCGGCGATGGCCGCCACGGCGCTGCTCGATGCGTCGGTGTCTGTACACCCCTCGGCGCACGAGCAGCCGCCGCAATCCATGGCTTCAACGCAGCAGTTGGCGGGACCTTGTGGGGGACACCCGGCCACCGCTGCGATGTTCGGCTGGCATTCATCGACCGAGCAGGTCGCCGTGCTGTTGCAGTTGGGGCCGCCGTCGGTCGCCAGGATGACGTAGGTGCGCGCCGGCAGGGACCGGGCGGAAAGAGACTGCAGAGAGGGCAGGAGCTGACGAAGTGTGGCCGCGGTCGGCGTTCCCCCATTGGGGGAAATGAACGCGAAGGTCTTGTCCCAGCTCACCAGCGTCGTCCCCGGCGTGCCCGCGGGCGCATTTCCCTGGGTGGGCGGAAAGACCTCGGCGCCGACCGAGCAGCCGCACGGGTCGATGTCATTGACCGCCGGAAACACGGCTGCGGCAAAGTTCGCACGCGGCCCAAGCTCCGTGATGAGGTTGTCGATGACCTTGAGGATCGTCTCCCACTTGGTGGCGCCGGTGCCACCCTCGGGCACATCGGCCATGCTGCCGGAGTGGTCGAGCACGAAATAAATGTTGGGGGCGTCCGTCACGAGGGGCTCGTCGACGCACGCGCACACGCCGCCGTCGGGCCCGAGGTTGCAGGTCGGTACGCTCGGCGTCGCGCTGAAGTCAGCGGACGCGCCGGAGCCGTTCGCTGCGGGCGCCGAACTGCTGAACGTGAAATCGCCGAGCTCGGGGGGCTCCGCGGGGGTCCCGCAGCTCAGCGGCGCGTACGCGGCCGCGACGAGCGTCGCCGCCGCCGCCCCTGCCGTCACCGGCGACTTGCCTCGGCCCCGCCTCACCCTCGAATCGTAGCAGGTCACGGCCGCGTCTTTGCTCGGCAAGACCGAGGCGCCTCGGGCCCGCTCCAATCCGGCTTTGGGCCGCTGCGTGGGGCTGGGCGTGAAGGCGGGCGGCGTGAAGGCGGGCGGCGTGAAGGCGGGCGGCGTGAAGGCGGGCGGCGTGAAGGCGGGCGGCGTGAAGGCGGGCGGCGTGAAGGCGGGCGGCAAGGGAAATAACTGGCGCCGCCACGGGTTGCCACCGATAGCTATCGGAAGCGGACGTGGGTGCTCTCGAATTGGCCCGACTCTTTCGCGCCGGGCGCGTCGGCCGCGTCGGCGTCTCTTGGGCGCGTGCCTCGGCGACCATCGCCGCAACGGTCGTTGCGTTGGGCGGCATTCCGGGAGCGCGCCTGCGCTCGCTCCCTTTTCCGAAGACGTCGGACCCGGTGCCGGACGGGGCGGCCCATCGCAACGCCACGATCGACGTCGCCGTCCGCGATCAAGCGACCGGACGGCCTCTTGCCGGCGCCCGCGTGCGTGCGCTCTCCATCGTCGAACGACGCGCGAGCGTTGCTGGAGCCGAGACGACGGGCGCTGACGGTCTCGCGCAGTTGAAGGACATCCCGCCCGGTGAAGTGTGGATCCTCGCCGACGCGCCGGACCACGCCCGTGCCTCGACGCAGATGACCGTCCTCGATGCCCGCCGGTCGGTCGAGATGGATCTGGGTGCCGCCCACACGGTCGACGTGCTCGTGCAGGACGAGCTCGGTGCACCCGTTTCGGAAGCAGACGTCGAAATCGTCGCGCCGGGCGAACCCCTGCCGATCGGCGCCCGGACGGCCAGCAACGGAATCGCCCACGTGACGCGACTCGGCCCCGGTCCTTGGCAGATCGAAGCGCGCGCGTCCACCTATGAAGACGCCATCGGGCACGCCGAACACGACTTCGATTCGGTCTCTCTCACGGTGCACAAGCTCAGCGCCCTTTCGGTCCGGGTCCGCGACGCAAACGACAAGCCTGCGCAGGGCGCCAGCGTGTCGGTCGCGGGCGCGACGCTCTGGCCCGCGCGCTCGGCCGAAACCGACGACGGTGGACACGTGCGCATCTCCAGCCTCACGCCGGGCGCATACGCCTTGCGCGCGAGTCGGGGCGAGCAGGTCTCGCCGATCGAGCTCGGCGTCGTCGTCCGTCGAGGCGAAGAGCGGGTCGTCGACCTTCGTCTCGTCCAGGGCCGCTTCGTGCGTGTCCACGTGACCGAGGCAGACGGTGGCGATTCGGCCCCGATCCGAGGCGCGCGCCTGACGTTGGTCGAAGCAGGAATCTCGCCCTTTCCGATCGAGGCGACAACCGACGCGGCGGGTCGTGCCCGAATGGGCCCCGTCGCCGCGGGCCTGTTGACGCTCGGTGTCCGGGCCGAGGGGTTCGTCGCCCGAGGCGCCATGGCGGTCGCAGACCCGCCGACGAACGAGATGCCGATCGCGCTCGTCCGCTCCGGGGTGATCGTCGGCCGCGTGATCGACGGCCGAGGCGATCCGGTCGACGGCGCCACGATCCAAATCGCGGGTACGGACGTCAACGGTGCCCCGGTCTTCGAGGATCCGCAGCGCAAAAACTTCCAAAATGCACAGTTTGACGCAAGCCTGACGGGCCCTGCGCCGTTCATTGCGACCGGACAGCTCGGCGTCGTGCCCGGCCCCGTCCCTCCCATTCCCGCAGCAGGATCGCCGATCGTCCCGATGGCGCCGATGGCTGGAATGGCGCGGACGGCGATCGAGCCCGACCCTTGGGTCACGCGCAATGACGGAACCTTTCGCGCCGCACCCGCACCCCCGGGGAGAGTGAGAGTCTTCGTCCACCATCCGCAGTACGTCGACGGCGAGAGCGCGTTCGTCTCTCTCGAACCGGGCGGTGAGGCGCGCGTCGACGTCGTCATGCATGCTGGCGGATCGCTCGAAGGACGGGTGCTCGACGCACATGAACGGCCTGTTCGGGGTGCGCGGGTCAGCGTTTCTGCGGCGCGGGGGACGATCGAGCGCACGACGCGCAGCGCGAGCGACGGTACGTTCGCCTTCGCTGCGCTTCCCGCGGACCTCGAACTGCGCGCCAGTGCCGAAGACGACGACACAACGACGACGCGCATGGCCATTTCGATTCCTGAAGGAGGACGCCAGGAAGTGACCGTGCGCTTGCCCACGCCGCGAGACCCCCTCGCCGTATCGGTCGTCGACGAGCGGGGGTGGCCGGTCGATGCCGCCCAGGTCACGGTCGCCTCGCTCGCCCCAGAGGCGCCGCTGCGCGCCACCGTCTTCACCGACGCCCACGGCGATGCCCAGATCCGAGGTGCGCGCGGTCTTCCGCTCCGCGTCGAAGTGCGCGCGCCGTCCCACGCGGCGCGCGTTTTGACGGCCGACGCCGCCAGCGATTCGCTCAAGATCGATCTCGTGCCCGGAGAGCGAGCGATGGGCAGCGTCCTGTCGGGGCGAAGCCGCGAACCCGTCGCGGACGCTGCGATCACGCTCTACTCGGATCTCGGCGCGCGACACGCTCGAACCGACGCCCGGGGCGCCTTCGCGCTCTCCGATCTCTCTCCAGGACCCGCCACGCTGCACGTCTCGGCCCCCGGCTTCGCGCCGGTGACGACGCCAACGGCGATCCCCGACAGCGCCGGGGAACGCCCGTTCGAGATCGACCCCGTCGAGCTTTCGGCCGAGGCGATCGCGTCGGGAGACGTGACCGATTCGCGCGGCGCCCCGGTCGCGGGAGCACGGGTCGCGCGCGATCACGTGCCGACTTGGCTCCTCGTCGGCTCGAACTCGAGCGGTTTCGCGACGACCGACGCGCGCGGGCGCTTCGTCCTGTCCGGCCTGCCCGAGGGCCCCGTGACGCTCGAAGCCTATGCGCCGGAGCTCGGGCGAGGACGGCTCGAAGTGAATGCCGTCGCCGGTCGGACGACCGCCGATCTCCACTTGAAAATCGACCTCGCGGGCGATGCGGGCCGCACCGGCGAGGGCGAAGCCGGCGGCGGCGTCGCCCTCACGCTCGGTGAAACGGCCGCGCCGGTCGAAGTCGTCATCGTATCGGTCGTCGAGGGGAGCGAGGCGGAATACGCCGGACTCGCTCCAGGCGACGTGCTCCTGACCGTCGATGGGGTCGCTGTGCACTCGATGGCCGACGCGCGCCTGCGCCTGAGCGGGCCGGTCGCCGAGGACGTCGTTCTCGGGATCCGCCGCGGCGATCGGACACTCACATTGAGGGCCGGTCGCGAGCCTTTGCGCCGCTGAAGGTCACTCGCGGGAAAAAACGATCGCTTTGCCGGGGAGGACGGCCCACTTCATCGTGTCTTCGTCGGCGAAGGCAAAGGTCTGGGGTACGCTTGGGCCGTCCAGGTCCGTCACGACCACCACGGCTCCGCTCTCCTCGCGCACGACACGGTAGCGCCCCGTCTGCCGCTGTCCTGCGGTGACCAAGGTCATCGAGTCGCCACGAACATCAATCTCCATCCCCACGGCAAAGGCATTGGCGATGGGTGCCACATCGGCCGCCACCCCCTCGGATCGAACCCCACGCCAGGTTCCCTGGAGCCGCGGGGAGCCAGGCGTCGTGCATGCCTCCGTCAGCTGCAGGAGCGCGGCGAGGGCAAGAAGAAAACCGGGGTACCTGCCGCCGACGAGCCCGCGCCCGATCGCTCCGAACCCGACGCGACAACCGCCGTCCCGGGTGACGGCGACCTCGATGCCACCGCGGGGACATCGACGGAGAGCGGCCCCGATGCGCCCGGGCGAAGGCGCAGCGCGCGGGGCCGCGGCGGTGACGCTCCGCCTCGGCCGCGCGCCGTCGCAGGGCCCGTCACCGTCCGGTGTGCGGCTCATGAAAGGGGATCTCGGGTCGCTTGAGCTCCTCGACGATCTCTGGCGAAAAGCGGCGGACGAGGTGCCGGTCATCGACGCGGGCGAGTCGTGTCGAGCCCTCCGCGCATAGCGTCCCGTCGATCGCGCGCAGGATTCGGTAGTCGAACCGGACGGTCGCTGCACGGAGCTCGCCCAACGTCGTTTCGACGTCGAGCTCGTCGTCGAAGCGGGCGGGAGACCGATATCGAATGGTGATGTCCACGACCGGCAGGTGAAGCCCGCGCGCCGCCCAGTCGGCGTACGTCATTCCGCGGCGGCGCAGCCATTCCACCCGGGCCGCCTCGAGATACACGGCGTAGTTGGCATGGTGGACAATCCCCATGAGGTCGGTCTCGGCAAAGCGCACGCGCATGCGCACGACGCTTCGGGCGGCCGACGGAACGAGCGCGACCTGGGTCACTCGCGCTTCTCGTATCACGCGAGTGCGGGATAACAACTCGATGCCACGCTACTGTGGCCAGGCGATGGACGCGAAGCGCCGGTTGCCGCTCTTTTCTCCGCCCGGCGGCGGTGACGACGATTTCGCCCGCCCGGCCTGGCAATGGGTCGGTTTCGGAACCCTGGCGATCGTCGTCGTCTGGTTGCCCTTGGCGGCGATCGCTCTCTCTCTCGCCGTGCGGTGGACGGCGGCGTCCGAGACGGGGGCCTCCCCTTCGGCTCCCCTCATCTTGGCCGGGCTTTCGGCCTTTGGCCTGGCCATTGCTGCACTCGCCGGCGGATTTCTCGTCGGCCGCTGGGGGCCGCGCGGCTTCGCGGTCCGGAGCGGCGCGGCGGCCGGGATGGCGGCCGCACTCGGCGCAGCCGTCGCGTCGTGGATCGCGTTCGGCTTCATGCCGGCTGCCCTCCTCGGCGTGGCGATCGCCCTCCCGTCCGGAGCGGCCGGCGCCTCGCTCGGGGCTCGCACCCGTTCATAAGTTTCGGCCGAACCGGCGGGGTGAGGCAGACCGTACTAGAACGGGCGCCCGATGCTGTGCCTGAAGGTACCGACCGACGCCGCTTGGGCGGACGAGGCCTTGACGAACGTCGACGCTTTGCTCGTCGACCACGCGCATTGCGAGATGAAGGCGGCGGCGAACGCGCTGTCGCTGGCTGCTCGCGATCAAGGCGACATCGAAACGGCCGTGGTCCTCGCGGACTTGGCCCGCGAAGAAATCGATCATTTTCAGCGCGTGCTCGCTGAGCTTTCTGCGCGTGCGGCGGCGCTCGGTCCGCCGCCGGTCGACGCGTACGCGGCGGACCTGCGCCGCGCTCCGCACGATCTGCCCCACGACCCCAAGATCGGGCCCAAGGTCGACCGCTTTCTCGTCGCGGCCCTCATCGAGGCCCGCTCGTGCGAGCGCTTCAAGCTTCTCGCCCGGGCCTGTGCAGCGCGCGACGTCTACGCCGCGCTCGGGTCCCTTTGGGAAGAGCTCTTTGCGGCCGAGGCCGGCCACTACCGATCGTTCGTCGAGCTCGCCGTGCGTGCCGCCGGCGGAGATCGCGAAGCCGTCGCGGCTCGCCTCGACCGACTGGCCGATCGCGAAGCGGCGATCGTCGAGGGGTTGGGGCGGCGAGCTCATGGCAGGAGGCGGACGACCATCCATGGCTGACTCGATCGACGATTTGCTCGGGCTCGACCGCGACGTCAGGCGAGCCGCCGCCGCCTACGCGCGCTGGCGCGCGGAGATCGTCACTTTGCCCGAAGAAGGCCTGCTCGAGGACCCTTTCGACGGACTGCGTCACACGAGCACGAAGTCGACCTGGGACGCGCTCGGTCGACAGGCGCCGAGCACGGTCGATGCGCCGCTGCGCGACGCCCTTCGCCGATGGGTCGGCGCTCTCCTCCAATCTCGCGTCTTGATGCGCGACGATCTCGCTCTGGCCAAAGAGAGCCACGTCGGCCGCGGGCGCTTCGAAGGCTCTCCCCAAAAGAAGGTGAGCTGGCGGGACGCGTGGCGCGGCTTTCTCGCGTCGAAGCGGGTGGCCGAATCGCGTCTGTGGCTCGAAGCCGCGGGCGACTCCGGTCCCGCCCTCGCCGACGCGATTCGCACGCGAGCGAGCCGCCGCGTCGAGGTCGCCCGGCGGATGGGCTTTCTCCACCCATGGGAGATGCTCGTACCCTTCGACCGAAGCGTTCTCCGTGAGGCGGCTCGACGTCTGCTCGACGCCACCGAGGATCTGTCGCGCGCCGTCTGGCGCGATGCCCTGCGCGACGAGAGGCATGATGCAGCCGCCACGTTGCACGCGGCGCTCAGCCGGGACGCGAGCGAGGGGTGGCCGGCCCGGCTGACGCCGCGCTGGCTCGAGGAAACGTTCGGGGCGGCCCGCGGCGACCTGCCGATCGATTTGCCCGCCCTCCCGCAGACCGTCGGCGCTTCCAGCTTCGCGCGAGCTCTCTCTACGTTCGGCCACTCGGTGCGCCTGGCCACCGCCCCCCATGGATTCCCCTTCGCGCTCGCACGCGACCCGGCATTCGTCGCGGCGCATCGATTCGGGTTCGTCTTCGGTTCCCTCGCGGCCGAGCCCGAATTTCACGTTCGCGCCCTCGGCCTTGTCCGTCGCTCGGCCATTTCGCAAGCGCGCATTCTCGCGCGATCGGCGCTGCTCGACGCGAGGCTCCATGCCGCACGAATCTTGCTCGGTGACGACGTGGGGATCGCTTCTCGCGACGCGTTCGAGGAGATCGGGACACGGCTCTTTGGCGCCCCGCTCGACATCCGATGGTGCGGCGCCTGGCCCGCGGCGCGGGAGGACGAGCCGGCACGGCTCTTGGGGTTGCTCGGGGCCCGCGCCTTGCGCAACGACCTGCGCGATCGCTTCGACGTCGACTGGTTTCGAAATCCACGGGCCTGGGTCGCCATGCGCACCGAGGGTACGCAGCCTGCGTTCGAGCCGAGCGACCATCGCACCCCGGTGGCCGAGGCCGATGCGCTGGCGCGCGCCTTCGAGGAGGCCCTCGGGTGAAGGAAATTCTCGCGGCCATCTTTTCGTTCGCCGTGCTCGGACGAGCGGGAGAAAAGCCTCTGCCGGCGCGAGCGCCAACCCATTCAGCCCCGTCGCAAAGGCGCGCGCCCCCAGCGCCCGCGGTCCCGCCGCTCGCGATATTGCCACGGGTCGCCCGGGTTCGCGTCGATGTCGGTCGGGATCACCTGGTCGTCGTCGAAGACGTGGTCCTGCCTCGCGCAGACGGTCCGCTCGAAGACCTCGACATGTACGTGGCGTTCGGCGCCCCCGGAACTCCCCTCGCCGTCGACGCACACCTCGTCGCCGCCGCCCCGTCGGCGTCTTTCGACCCACGCGCCGATGAAGGTGATCGTGTGGTCACCGTGCCGGCTGCGCGGCGCGACCCGGCCGTCCACCCTCTTCTCGGGCCGCCGCAAATGGCCGGGTGCGTCGTCCGAATCAGAGGGTCGCAGCTGCGACGTGCGTACATGACGACCGATCGGATCATGCTCCGCCTCCGAAGCTTGCTGCCAGCGGCGGCGCCGGCCACGGACGGCATGCGCGACGTCGTCGTCCGTCTGGGGGTTTCGTCCGGATCGCCCCTGACGCTCGGGCGGATCGAGGTCGGGTCGCTCGATTCCCGATCGGCCGTCGAGCGCGTAGAGGCGACGCTTTGCGGCCCGGAAGCCGATCCCTTCCCGCTCTCGGTCGTGGTGAGCGACAGGGCCGGGGCCAAGACGGTAGCGAACGCGACGTCGACCATCGCGCCGGAGCTTGCGGTGCGCCATTCGAGCGACGATCTCTGCATCCGCTGGTGGTCGTCGCCGTAGGTGTGAAACCGATCGTCTGACCGGGATTTCGGCGGGTCGGTCGCTCAGGTAAGGGCCCCACCAAAGCTAAGGGCCCCACCCAAGCTAAGGGCCCCACCAAAGCACTTCGTACGCCTGCACCCGGCCATGGTTGGTCGTCATGACGGTGATGCGGTCCGAGCCGACGCGGACGATGGGCTCGGGCATGGCGTCGCCGGCGACGAACGCGCTCTTTTCGAACCCGTTCGCCCCCATCCAAAAGAGGTGGATTCCGTGGGGCGAAGCGCCTGCCAGGACCACCCTGCGCCCGCCGCCGACGACGAGCGCATCCATCCAGCGAAACGAAAAATCGGCGAAGCGCGCCGCGTCCGGAAAGTCGGCACCGAGGTCCTTGATCTCGGGGAGATGCGCCCTCAGGTACTTGTGCAGCCGGTCGTAGGCGGGCCTCTTCAGACGCGGCAGGAGGCGCTCACCTCGAACGAAGGGATCGCCGTCGGGACGGCGCCGAGGGACTTCGACATGCGTCCGGTATCGGTCGGCCAGCCGTGCGCCGGACGGCCGCTCTTCCCCGATCGCCTCGTCGCTCAGGGACTTTAGCCACCATTGGAATACCGCGAGATCGGCATCGCCGGCGTGCGAGTGGAGTCCGACGAAGCTCTCCCACAGCGGTCGCCGGACGCGCCATACCCCACCGTGGCCTGCGACGATGCACGCGCCGACATACGCGGCGCCGTGCACGATCACGTTGAAGAGGGTGTTGTCGGGATCACCGGGTCGGCCGCTCGCGGCCCAGGCGTTGCGGCGATCGATCGTCAGTGCCGTACTGAGCCGGTAAACGCTCGCATCGCTGCGGTCGAGGCCGAGATCTCGGCCGAAGAGCGCTCTCGACTGGGCGACGAAGCGGTGTGCGGCGTCGTCGAGATGCAAAAGGGGGCTTGGGTTTTTGCCCGGGTTGGCGTCGACCGAGCGTGCCGAAGCGAGGTCGGCGCGCGCATCCTCCGGATAAAGCGGCCAGACGAAGCGAATGAAGATTTCTTCGGCGTCCACGCGGCCGGTGCAGCCGATAGCACGCCGCTGCTATGCTCGCGCGGCTTTGCTCACCCCCGACGTGCGCTTCGAGGGCTGGACGACGGAGGACTGGCTCCGCTTTTTGCGTCTGTGGGCACCCCGTGCGACCCCCGATCGAGAAGCCACGCTCCCGCGCGGCGGAATCGTCATCGTGCACGAGGAGGGGCAGGTCCTCAAGCTCTTACACACGCGCCACGGGCGGCTCGACCCGTTCGATGCCGGCGGCCAGGAGAACCCCGCGGACGCTCGGGCGCTCGCGCTTCGCCACGGGCAGCCTTCGGCGTTGGGACAACTTGCACGCCTGCATCACGCGAGCTGGGCCATGAGCATGCGGCTCGGTGCGCTCGACGAGGTCATGGAGCGATTCGGGGCACGATCGCGGCGAGGCGACGACCTGACCGCGCAGTTGCTCCTTTTCATCGCCATCATTCGGGAGATGCTTGCCGAGGGCGCCATCATGACCTGGCCTCAACGGCTGCGGGGGCTCCCCCTGCCGACCTCGCCCGTCGTGCACCGAACACTCGACGCGCTTTGCGGCGACGGGCGCACCATCGTTCTCGGACTCTTCGATAGCGGCCTTCTCTGGACTTCGTTTGTTGCGCGCCGGCGGGGCAACGCGTTCGATGTCGTCGCCGGGCCAGAGGAGCTCCGCTCGGAGCTCGGACTCCTGTCGGGCGACTGGCGACGCGACTACCGCCACCTCGCACGAGCGGTCGAAGAGCGCTACGCGCCTCTCGGCTTCGGCTGCTTCGCCGAGCTGTCGACGTTTCGTTCGCTGCAGACCGACAATCGCGCCGGAGCGTGGAGTCGGGCGGTCGCCGTGCGCGATGTGCTGATCGCCCCGATGCCGGTTGCCGTAGGCGTCGCGATCGGCTTCGACGGCGCTCACTATGCCCTCCGCGGACTGCGTGCGCTGACCGGCCGATTGACGCCACTCTCGGTGTTCGAGCCGCTCGTCAGCTCCATGCGCGCACGGATCGCAGCGGCGACCGGCAAGGACGTGACCGCTCTGCTCGGCTTCGATCCGATGGCGGCCTTGCGACAGTTGCTTCAGCGTTAGTGCGCACCGAGCCTCGGGCTCGGTGCGTTCCGATCAGCCCTTTTTCGGCTCGCCCGCACCGAGCAGCATGTCGGCCACACCGCCCCCGCCGAGAACCTTCGCGAAGTGAAGGAGCAGCTCCCGATTGTCGAGGACTCCGAGCGACTGCATCTCGAGGGCTCCGATGCGATCCTCGGGGCTGAAGGCGCTCGCTGTCCTTTCCATGGACAGCTTGTCGGGATCGTACGCGCTTCGCTCCGCTTCGGTTCGGAGCAGCGTGTAATCGTCGCCGCGGCGCAGCTCGAGGGTCACGCTGCCGGTCACCGCCGGTGCGACCCAGCGCGTGAGGGCATCCTTCAGCATGAGCGACTCGGGGTCGAACCATCGACCCTCGTAGAGGAGCCGGCCGAGACGTCGACCGAGCGAGAAGTAGAGATCGGTCGTATTTTCGTTGTGTACGGCGCTGAGGATCCGCTCGTAGACGATGTGGAGCAGCGCCATTCCGGGCGCCTCGTACACCCCGCGGCTCTTCGCATCGATCACGCGATTTTCGATTTGATCGCTCATGCCCAGCCCGTGCCGACCGCCGGCCGCGTTCAGCGCGCGAAAGCAGTCGAACCCGCTGGCGAAGTTCTCGCCGTTCAACGCGACGGGAACCCCTCGCACGAGCTCGACCGTGACTTCTTCGGGCGAGACGGCCACTTCGGGCCGAAAGTGCGCGACACCCATGATGGGCGCGACGATTCGCATGCCCCGGTCGAGGCGTTCCAGGTCCTTCGCCTCGTGCGTCGCACCGAGTACGTTGGCGTCGGTCGAGTACGCCTTCTCCGACGCCATCGTGTACGGCTTGCCGATCGAGGCGAGATACTCGCTCATCTCTTTTCGACCGCCGAACGCGTCGACGAACGCCGTGTCGAGCCACGGCTTGTAGATTTCGAGTGAGGGGTTGACGAGCACCCCGTATCGAAAGAAGCGCTGGATGTCGTTTCCCTTGTGCGTGCTGCCGTCGGAGAACACGTTGACGCCGTCCTCGCGCATCGCGCGGATGATGGCCGTCGTCGTGACGGCGCGTCCGAGCGGGGTCGTGTTGAAGTATTTTTTCCCGCCGCTCGACAAATGAAACGCGCCGCACTGGATCGCGACGAACCCCTCGCGCACGAGGGCTTCGCGGCAGTCGACGAGGCGAGCGCGCTTGGCGCCATGGCTGGTCGCGACGGGCGGGATGTCCGAAACGTTCGTCTCGTCGGGCTGGGCGAGGTCGGCCGTGTAGGCGTAGACGTCGAGCCCCTGGCGCGACATCCATGCGACGGCGCACCGGGTATCGAGGCCGCCCGAAAACGCGATGCCGATTCGGGTGCCTTGGGGGGGGAGCGTGCGGTGAATCCGGCTCATGACGCCTGAGATACACGCCCGAAGCGGCGAGGCATAGCCCCGAAGGCGGTGCCGTTCGTGGGCGTCCGGTCCGCCGCGCTCCCGGCGCTGGCGCGCCCTCTGCGAAGGCAGTAAACGCAAACCATGGCTGGCATCGCTCGCACGAGCGCCACGGGCAGCGGGGGGATGCTGCAGGAGCTCCTTGGGTGGTCTTCGTCGTTCGAGCACGATCACGCGCTCGTGCGTGAAGATCTCATCGGCAGCGCCGCCCACGTGACGATGCTGGCCCAAACGGGCATTCTGTCGACCGCCGACGCACGGATCCTGCGCGACGCCCTGCAGACCATGTACGCGGAGGCCGTGGCGGGCGAGCTCTCGCTGCCCGTCGACGAGGAGGACGTCCACATGGCGGTGGAATCGGAGCTCGGCAAGCGCGTCGGGTCGGTTGCCGCGCGCCTGCACACCGCGCGGTCGCGCAACGACCAGGTCGCGCTGGACCTCCGGCTCCACGTGCGCTGTCAAGGAGCGGCTTTGACGCGAGACATCGCGACCCTCGTCCGCGAGCTCGCCGACCGCGCGGCGCGAGAAGGAGACGTGCTGCTCCCGGCTTATACGCACCGGCAACGTGCTCAGCCGATCAGCGCGGCGTTCCTCGTCTCGTCTTGGGCCGTCGGGATTGCGCGAGCGGCGGATGTGGTCGTGTTTGCCGTCGATCATCTGGAGATGCCGCTCGGGAGCGGGGCGTGCTCGGGAAGTTCGCTGCCCATCGACCGCGCCGTCGTCGCGCGCCTCTTCAGTCCGTGGCAGCCGACGCAAAACGCCCTCCATTCCGTTGGCGATCGCGATTTTGCGCTGGACTGGGCATGGGCGTCGGCGCGCGTCGTCCTGGCGCTCGGTCGCATCGCCAGCGACGTCGTCGACTTTGCGACGAGCGAGTTCGGCCTGATCCGCCTCGACGGTGCCATCGCGGCGGGATCGAGCATGATGCCTCAGAAGAAAAATCCCGATGTGTTCGAGTTGGTGCGAGGTAAATCGGCGCGGGCGACTGGCAACGTCGTGGCGCTCATGACGCTCATGAAAGGGCTGGCCAGCGGGTACAATCGCGACCAGCAAGAGGATCGCCTGCCGGTGCTCGAGGCCGGCCCTCTGGCGCGCGGCTGCGCGAACGTCGTGCGCCTCGCGCTGCCCCACGTCGAGTTCGATGCGGACCGCGGAAGGCGCGCGCTCGACGATGGCTTCACCCAGGCGACCGACCTCGCCGAGGCCCTCGTCCGCCGCGGCGTCGCCTTCCGAGACGCCTACAAGGCGGTCGGTGCTCTCGTTGCATTCGCCGTGGACGCCGGCATTCCCTTGCGCTCCGTCGGCGTCGATCGCGCAAAGTCGATTCACACGGCTCTCGACGCCGACGCGCTTCGGGCGCTCGACCCAGCCTCGGCGGTCAGGGCAAAAGAGAGCGTCGGGGGGACCGGGCCGCGGGCCGTCGCCGCGCAGCTCGACTGGCTTCGCGATCGCGCCGAGGGCCTCGACGCCGCAGCGGCCGCCCACGGTACGCTCGATCTCCTCGCGCAGCGGGTGTTCGGCGAGCGGCTGGAGAGCCGACCATGAGCGACGGGAAGCGCGATTTTCTCCAGTTGACGGACCTTTCCTTGCGCGAGGCCCGCGAGGTGCTGATGCTTTCGACCAAGCTGAAGCACGAGCCCAAAGGACTCCGCCGCTCCCTCTTGGCCGGTCGGGCCATCGCCGTCTTGCTCGAGAAAGCGAGCACCCGCACGCGCGTCTCTTTCGAGGTCGGCATTTCGCAACTCGGTGCACACCCGGTCGTCCTCGGATTGCAGGGAAGCCAACTCGGTCGCGGCGAACCGATCGGCGACACGGCCCGCGTGCTGTCGCGCTACTGCGATGCCATCGTGTATCGGACCTCGGCCCAAAGTCGGCTCGTCGAGATGGCCGCGGCCAGCGTTCCGGTCATCAATGCGCTCTCCGACGACGGCCATCCCGTCCAGGTGCTCACGGACGTATTCACCGCCGAGGAACATCTCCGGAGCAACATCGCCGGCCGCCGCATCGCCTTCGTTGGTGACTGTTCAGGAAATATGGCCCGTTCCTGGGTGGAAGCGGCCATCGTGTTCGGCTTCCACCTGGTCCTCGCCGGACCCGCGGCCTACGGTCCGCCGGCCGAAGAATTGGCTCGCGCCGGCGGATGGGTCACACGCGTCCACGACCCCGTCAACGCCGTCTCCGGGTGCGACGTCGTCAACACCGACGTCTGGACGAGCATGGGACAAGAGTCCGAAACCGGCGAACGCACCCGGGCGTTCGCAGGCTGGACGGTGAACGAGCGCATGTTGCAGGCGGCCGCGCCGGGCGCCTTCGTGCTTCACTGTCTGCCCGCTCACCGCGGGGAGGAAATCGACGCCCCGACGCTCGAAGGTGCGAACTCCCGCGTCTGGGATCAGGCCGAAAATCGGCTTCACGTACAGAAGGCGCTGCTCGTGTGGATTCTCGGCGCCACGCCAAAGGTCGTGGGCTGACGTCGCGTACGCGGTTCGCTCCGTCGCCGACAGGCGACCTTCACGTGGGCGGCGCGTGGACCGCGATCGCGTCCTGGGTCGTCGCCCGCAGCGAGGGCGGATCCGCCATGCTTCGCATCGAAGACATCGACGGCGCCCGGGTCGTCCCCGGCTCCGAAGCACGGATCATCGAAGACCTGCGGTGGCTGGGGCTCGACTGGGACGGCCCTATCGTGCGCCAGAGCGAGCGGCTCGCGTCGTACGCGGAGGCCATCGCGAAACTGTCGGGTCTTGGGCTGGTCTACCCGTGCGACTGCTCGCGCCTCGAGATCGCCCGCGCCGCGAGTGCGCCCCACGCTGGAGAAGACTCGGTTTACCCCGGAACCTGCCGAAACCGCGAGCCGAACCGCCCGATGAAGCGCGCCCCCGCGCTCCGCGTGCGCGTCCCCGATGCCATCGTCTCTTACGACGACGGCGTCTTCGGCCCGATCGCGCAGAACCTCGCGCGCGACGTCGGCGATTTCGTGCTCCGCCGTGGCGACGGCACAAACGCCTATCAGCTTGCCGTCGTGGTCGATGATCTCGCGATGGAGATGACCGACGTCATCCGCGGATCGGATCTCGTCGCGTCCACCCCTCGCCAGGTCTGGCTTGCGCGGGTGCTCGGAGGCCGGCCGCCCCGATACACCCACCTTCCACTCGTCGTGACATCTCAGGGAACGCGAATCGAAAAGCGCACGCCGCGAGCCACGGTTTCGGATCTGCGCAGCGCCGGGCTCTCGGCGAAGCGCATCGTAGGCCGCTTGGCCCAAGCTCTCGGGCTCGCGGCGAGTCCCCGGGCGGCCGCCCCGATCGACATCGCACGCGCCCTCGAAGGCCGCACCTGGTCGTGGCGCCGCGAACCATGGCCCATTCCGGACCTCTGGTAGCGCTGGCGGGCGGCCCTCAGCGCGCGTCACACGCCGCAAGGATCTTGGGCGAGATCCGCACCGGATCGAGCGCCGCCAGAGGATCGTTCGATCGCCAGGCCACGCAGGCCGCCGCCGCGGCCGGACGCGCGTCGACCGCGACGTAGGCTTCGAGCAGCGCACGATGGACGATCGCGAGCTGCGGGTGCGTCAGGGCGCCGCTGCCGATGATTCGGTTTCCGCGCGCAATGGCTTCGGCGTAACGACCGTAGCGCACGTCCGATAGGAGCTGCGGCAGCTCTCCGTCCGCGTGCTTCTGCTGTTCAAGCAACATCCCCCCGCTCGCGCCTTCCCGGGCCGCCGCGAGGCGTGCTTCGGCCTTGCCGGCCTCCGTCAAGCGCAGACGGGGCATCGGAACGAGCACGACCTCGCCTCGTCGAACGAAGACGCCTTCGCGCCGGTTGTACGGGTCGAGCTCCCAGCCGCGGTTCGGGTCGCCCCAGAAGCGCTCGGCGATCGTGTTGACCGTTTCGCCGTCCCCCGCAATGTAGGTCACGACGGCGGGGATCTCGACCTCCTGGCCCTCGACCGGCGGCACCCAGGGGACCGAGCGGTTCGCGCGCGCGAGCACGTCGGCCCGTGCGATGTCGGTCGTCCCGAGCCACCCGAGCGCCAAATCGGTCCACGTCTCGCCTTGGGCAATCGTGTGATGCCCCGGTGCCGGCACTTCGAGGCGCATGCCGGGCACGATGACCGTGCCCCCTTGCACGTCGAGCGCGTTCGCGCCGACGAGAACCTTCTCGAGCTTGGCGTCTCCGTACAGGCGATCGGCCAACTGGGCGAGCGTCTCGCCCGGCTTGACGATGTGCGTAAAGGCCCCCGCATCGCCAGCGAAAAGGGCAAAGACGAGGGCGGCGACGAAGGGGCGGCGTTTCAAGGTTGCTTCTCGCTTTCGGCGCTCGGTTGGACGCGTTGGCCGTCGCGCTGCGGCGCCAGCTCGGGGACGGTCATGACGACGTCGACGATTCGAGTTTCTCCGGGCACGACGCTGATGGATCGTTTCTCGACGGGCGCGTGCGGGTGCACGAGGGTCACGTAGTGCGTTCCCGGGGTGAGCGGAATGGCGCGGGCGAACGGCGTCGTTTCAATCCATTGGCCGTCGACCCACACTTCCGCCCAGGGCGTGGCGAGCACCTTGAGAAAACCGGGCGACGCGGGCACGAGTTCGAGCGGGGCGGCTCCGGCGGACTCTCCGTGGCCGTGCGCCGTCGCCTGGAGCATCGCTCCGCCGGCGACGGCGACGGCGCCGAGGAGGCAAAGCCCGCCGACTGCACGGCGCAGTGACGCCCGCTTCGCCCGAAGCGGCGCTCTGGCGGGATCTCCCTCCGAAGGGGTCACGAGCCCGGCTTCCTCGAGCGCGCGGACGACCAACGGCTCGGCCCTCAGCCCCGATCGGTCGACCGCGACGGCTTCGAGCTGCTCGGCCATGGACGCGGCGGACGCAAATCGGTCCGCCGGCAGCTTTTCGATGGCACGCATGACGATGCGTTCGAGCGCGGCCGGAACGTCGGGGGCGCGTCGGTGAAGTGGAACGGGCGGATCGCGGCGGATTCGATGGGCGGAAAGGCGTCCGTCGCCCTCTCCGCCGCGCTCGAAGGGGCGCGATCCGCACACGAGCTGGTAGAGGACGACGCCCAGCGAAAAAATGTCGCTCCGTGGATCGACGGTCTCGCCGAGAATCTGCTCGGGCGACATGTAGGCCGGCGTCCCGAAAGACGACGCGTCGTCGACGCGCAGTGGCCAGACGGCCGGTGGTTTTTCGGTGTCGCGCGCCCGCTGGGCGATGCCGAAGTCGGAGATCTTGATCTCGCCGCGGCGGCTGACGAGGACGTTGGCGGGCTTGATGTCGCGGTGCACAACGCCCCGGTCGTGCGCATGCGCGAGTCCGCGGGCCAGGGCAGCGCCGATGGCCGCCACCGCGGTGGGCCGAGTCATCGGCCGCCGCTTCAGCAGGGTGTCGAGGCTGAAGCCGTCGACGTATTCGAGAACGAGGTGCATGCGCACGTCGGTCTTCGAGAATCCGAGCAGCTGCACGACGTTCGGGTGACACAATTCGGCGAGGGCGCGCGCCTCCCGTTCGAGCTGGCTGGCGAATGGGGACGACGGCGCGATGGTGCTTCGCAGCACCTTGAGCGCGACGGTCCGCCCCAGCGCCTCGTCCACCGCGGCATAAACCGAGGAGAGCGTGCCCGAGCCGAGCTCCTCGAGGACGCGATATCCCTCGATCGCCGGCAAATCCGACACCTGCGACGCCTCGACGGCTAGCTGCGCGAGATGAGAGAGTGACCTGTCATCTCCGATGGCTGGGGAAGGTGCAGCAGCTCGAGCATCGTCGGCGCGACGTCACAAAGGCGGCCTCCGGAACGGATGCGTGCGGAGGCGTCCGAGTCTGCCACGTAGATGAACGGGACCGGATTGAGGGTATGCGAGGTGTGCGGCTGGCCGGTCGCCGGGTCTTTCATGAGCTCGCAGTTGCCGTGATCGGCCGTGATGAGCACGGCACCGCCCATCGATCGGGTGGCGGCGACAATCCGGCCGACCCCGTCGTCGACGACTTCGACAGCGTGAATCGCGGCATCGAGCATGCCGGTGTGACCGACCATGTCCGGATTGGCGAAGTTGACGAGCACGAAATCGTACTTGCCACTGCGGATGGCGCCCTCGACGGCGTCGGCGACCGCTCGGGCCGCCATCTCGGGCTTCAAGTCGTAGGTGGCCACGTCCTTGGGCGACGCGAGCATCGCCCGGTCTTCACCGGCGAAGGGCTCTTCGCGGCCGCCGTTGAAGAAGTACGTGACGTGGGCATATTTCTCGGTCTCGGCACACCGAAACTGGGTGAGTCCGGCACGCGCCACGACTTCGGGAAAGATATTTGGATAGCTTTCCTTCGAAAAGGCAATGGGCAATCCGAGAGAGCCGTCGTAGGTCGTCATGCAGCCGTAGCGCTCTCCGAGCGGCGGGCGGTTCTCGGCCCGTGCGAAGTGCGCGAATTCGGCCACCGCGAGCGCCCGCGTGAGCTCGCGGGCGCGGTCGGGCCGGAAATTGAAGTGAAGACCCGCGTCCGCGGGGGTGATGCCTTGATAGTCTCCGACGACGAAGGGCTCGACGAATTCGTCGGTCTTGCCGGCGACGTAGCTCGCTTCGACCCCCTCGTGGGCCGTCTTCCGCCGCGGCCCCGCCGCCTCGGCAATCGCCCGGTAACTCTTCTCGACGCGCTCCCAGCGGTTGTCCCGGTCCATTCCCCAATAGCGGCCCGCCACGGTCCCGATGCGGCCTGCACCGACAAGTCTTCGTTCGAGGTCGGTAAGGTACTTCGGCGCCGTTCCGGGTTGAACGTCCCGGCCGTCCAGAAACGCGTGCACGACGACGGGGACCCCCATGGCTTTCGCGACGTCGATAAGGGCAAAGAGGTGGACCATCGAGGAGTGGACGCCCCCGTCGCTGACCAGGCCGAAGAGATGCAGCCGGCCTCCGGCGTCCTTGGCGCGACGCAACAGGGTCCGGATGACGTTGTTGTTCGCGAGACTGCCGTCGTAGACCGCGTTGTCGATGCGCGAAATATCCATCATCGCGATGCGGCCGGCTCCGAGGTTCATGTGCCCGACTTCGCTGTTTCCCATTTGGCCGGGCGGCAACCCGACGTCTGGACCACTCGTGCCGATCAATCCGTGCGGGCAGCGATCGAGCAAGGACGAGAGGGTCGGCGTCCTTGCAAGACGCACGGCATTGTCGGCCTGCTCGTCGCGCTCACCAAAGCCGTCGAGAATGACGAGTACGATCGGGCGGAGTCGGGCGTTCGAGGTGGTCATGCGGGGGCGCAGGTTAGCACTTTAGGGCCGGCCGCGGCACTGGCCTGCGGGTCGTGATAGACGGGGCGCATGCCGTGGATCGAAGCGACCTTGCGCGGCCAGCGGGTGCTCGCAAGAGCGCTCGACGACGGAACCCTCGCCGCCGAAGGCGGCCGCGTGGAAGTGCGCTACAAGCCGAACGACGGGCGCGCGTACCAAGCGGCGGCCCGAAACGTCGAGGTCAAACCGGGGGCGCCCCTCCTCGCCGACGCCACCTGCATGCCGGCCGTGGCCGCGGCGGCCAAGCCGGCGGCCAAGCGGGCCACCCGTGTCGAGGCTGCGACCCCTCCCGCCGCACCCGCCGGAGCCTGGGTCGCGTTCACAGACGGGGCGTGTTCCGGAAACCCGGGACCGGCTGGGTGCGGCGTCGTTCTCGTCGCACCGGACGGAAAGATGCTGGAAAAATCGGAATACCTGGGGCAGGCCACGAACAACGTCGCGGAGCTCACCGGCATTCTCCGCGCGGTCGAATGGATCCCGACGGAGGCCAAGGCCATCGTCGTCCGTACGGACAGTCAATATGCCATCGGTGTCCTGCAGAAGGGGTGGAAGGCCAAAGCCAATCAGGAGCTCGTCGAACGGACCAAGAGGGCCGTGCAAGCTCGCCGGGCCCACCTCGTCTACGTGCCGGGTCACCAAGGCGTGGCCCTCAACGAGCGCGCCGACGAGCTGGCCCGCGAAGCCGTTCAGACGCGCCGCAGCCGGTGATCACGGCGCGGCTGCGGCAATCTCTCGCACCCACTGTCGCGCCTTGGCGCACGAGGACGCGCTCGTCCACGACGGGCCGCTCGTCTTCGCGGGACCGAGGACCATGATGACGTCGTTTGCGGCCAAGCCGATGGCGATCGGTCCTCGGTCCGCCCGTTCGCGGCAGACGAACGCCGCGGCACGCGTGTTCGGCGGCCCGAGGGATTGGTCCCAGCCCTGGTCGAGTGCTTCATAAGCGCGCTTCGACAGTTCGAAGGGGGTCGCGCCGGCGTCGTAACGAAGCCGCCAGGCGAACGCGGCGGCGTCGCCGCTGGCGAGCAGCACCCCGCGGTCGCCTCCCCAGCCGCTGCTTACCGTGGCCGCCGTCGTCGCATCCATCCATTCTTCGAACGCGATGCGCGCCCCGAGCTCTCCTTCGCTGTCTTCGTCTTCGACGTGCCATCCGCCGCCGAGCGTGGCGAAGGGGGGCGGCGTGACCTTCTGCGGCGGCTCGCGGACGTCCCACTTCTCGACATGCAAGATTTGCTCGGTCGTCGTCGGCGCATCGTCCCACGCGCCATCGACGGCCGCCCATCCGCCCCGGCGCCGCAACGCATTCACGAAGAGCGTGCCATAAATGTACGGCGCCGCGAGGGAAGATCGCATGACACGCGGCGTGTCGGCGCCGGGACCGAGGCTCATCCCGGCGCGGATCTGCTCGACAAAAACCTGGTCAGGGATGCTAATCGCCGTCTTTCCGCCGTGAGGATCGGCGCGGGCAATCATCACGTCGAACATCGCGCTCGTCGCATCGCCTTCGGCCAGCGCGCTAAAGGCTTCGGATCGGTCGCCATCGCCGGGCCGGTACTTCGAGCGCTCCTCGAGGTGCCACCTTTGGTCTTGAAGGGCGTGCACGAGCTCATGCGCCAAGGTCGCGTTGGCGTCTTCGGTCGCGAGATCGCTCGCGAGGTACATCGTGCCGTCCGACGGTTCGTAGTAGCCGGCGAGCTGCTCTTCGAGGAGGCGATACTCGGCGCCCTCGTAGTCGAAGCGGGTGGGGATGAACCCGAACAGCTGCAGGGCCAAGCCTTCGTTATGGATCGCTTTGGGCGGAAGCTCGCGCGAAACGTGGGCTTTGACCTGGGCGATGAGATCGGAGCGGGCGAGCCTCACTCCCGGAACGAGCTTTATCGATGCGAGCCCGCGCGCCGCTTCGACGCGACGGAGCATGCGGGCGACGATTCGTGTTTCTTTCGATTGGCTCGGTAGAGGGCCCGCATCGACCGGCGCGGGGACCGACGCGGCGGCGCGCGGCGGATCGGCGGTGGGGACCGGGGTCGGGGACGGCGAAACGACCCGCGCTGCGCAGGCGCTCACGGCCGCCCCGAGCCAAAGTGCATGTTTCATCGAGCGGACTCGATGCCTCGTTCGCCCTCCCGACGCAAGACGGCGATCGCGTCAGGGTACGGTGGGTGCGAAAAGACCGCGCTGCCGGCGACCAGCACGCGGGCTCCGGCTTCCGTGGCCCGGGCTGCGGTGTCCGCGGCGATCCCGCCGTCGATCTCGAGCGAAATCGGGCGGCCCGATCGATCAATCATCTGACGAAGGGCACGGACCTTGGGCAGCACTTCGGGAATGAAGGCCTGGCCGCCGAAACCCGGGTTCACGCTCATGACGAGAACGAGGTCGACCGAGTCGATGACATAGCGGATCGATTCTTCCGGAGTCGACGGGTTGAGCACGACACCCGCCTTTTTCCCGAGGTGCCGGATGTGCTGCAGCGTGCGGTGAAGGTGGGTGCAAGCTTCGACGTGAACGCTGAGGACGTCCGCACCGGCCTGGGCGAAGTCTTCGAGATACTTGTCGGGCTCGACGATCATCAGGTGAACGTCGACCGTGAGGCTCGTCGCCGCGCGGATCGCTTTGACGATCGGCGGACCAAGGGTGATGTTCGGGACGAAGCGGCCGTCCATGACATCGACGTGGATCCAGTCGGCCCCGGCCGCTTCGGCTGCGGCGACCTCGGCCGCGAGTCGGCCGAAGTCAGCCGACAGGATCGATGGCGCCACGAAGAGCCGACCAGAGGAACTCACGCCCCGAACAGGTGGCGGAACGATGCTCTCGCGTCAAGCGCGGTGTAGGGGGCGAGCCAGGCGCCGAGGCGCTCGCCTTGGCCCCTTTTGCGCTTCGGTTGCGCCGGTGGCCGAAAACGAGGACGCTGGACCCGTCATGAACGTGCGGCGCATCACGAAGAGCGACTTCAACCGCATCGTCGAGGTGATCGACCACTGGTGGGGCGGGCCCATCAGCACGTTTGCTCACCCGATCTTTTTCTACGAGCTCGGTCAACAGGCCCTCGTCGTCGAGCAGGGCGTCGATATGATCGGGTTCTTGTTGGGATTTGCCGCTCCAGCTGTCGAAGCCCCTGGGGATGCGCCTACGGCGCCCCGCACAGGCTACGTCCACCTCGTCGGCATTCACCCCGACTATCGACGGCGCGGGGTGGGCAGGCTGCTCTACGATCGATTCACCGCGGGATGCCGAGAGGCGCATTGCCTGCGTATGAAAGCGATCACGACGCCCGGCCACGAGGGGTCGATTCGCTTTCACGTGGCGCTCGGCTGGAACGTGCAAGAGGTCGACGATTATGCGGGCCCCGGCCGAAGAAGGATTGTCTTTACCAAAAGTCTCGTTTGACGCGGACTCTCCCTCGGGACGGGCTCGGCCCGAAGAAGGATGTGTGGACCGAAGTCTCGCCTGACGAGCTCTCCCTTGGGGCGGGCTCGGCCCGAAGAAGGATGTGTGGACCGAAGTCTCGCCTGACGAGCTCTCCCTTGGGGCGGGCTCGGCCGAAAAAGGATGGCCTTGACGAAGAGTCTCGTTTGACCGGCTCGCCCTCGAGGCGAGTCGTATACTAGGAGGGTCAACGATGTCGAACCCAGCGAGGGCGCCGTTGCCAACCATGCATGAGCCGCCGGTAACCGTCGCGAAGCTTCGCGAAATCGGCCTCTTCGGCGCCCTCAGCGACGAAGTTCTCGACCGATTGACGCGGACCTTGAAGACGCTGCGTGTCGGACCCGGCGACCTCGTGTTCCGCGAAGGCGAGGGAACGGTCCGCGAGATGTACGTGCTGCTCGACGGCGAAATGGAGGTCACCAAGCGGAGCCGCCGCGGGCGCGACACGCGGGTCGCCATCCTCGGACCGAACGATTGCTTCGGCGAGATGTCGATGATCGACATGCAGAGCCGCTCCGCCACGGTGCGCGCACTGGCGCCTTCGCGGCTTCTCAAAGTGACGAGCGAAGACATGGATTCGCTTTATCGTTCGGATCTCAAGTCCTACACGCTCATCGTTCTCAACATCGCCCGCGACCTGTCACGCCGGCTGCGCGTGACCGACGGCATCGTGGCCGACTTCATGGTCAACGTGCTCGAGGAGTACGTCGCGGCCAAGCGCCCTTAGGGGGTCCCCACCTCGGCGCCGCCATCCTCGGGCCAAGTGCCCTCTTGCCAGGCGTCGGTCGCGGCTTCGGCACTGACCCCGGCATCGCACGAGGGGGGAGGCGCGGCTCGGTTCGGGCCAGCGCCCGAGTCGGCCGCGCAGGCTCCGTCGGCGCTCGCCGCGTCGAGGCTCGCGGCATCGACGGCTTCGGCGTCGGTCTGCACGCCGCCGCTTGCATCCGCCGCCGACAGCTCTGCGGACGCTGCTCCGTCGGCGGAGCTGTTTACGGGGTTCGGTCCGGCCGGGCCGCTGCCGGCAGCGTCGGCGACGGCGCTCGCGCCGGCGCCGGCGCCGGTATTGGCGCCGGGTGCGCCGCCGCCGTCCAGCCCTAGCGTCGGACTCGAGCCATTCTGCAGCTGCGCCGGGGGCAACGGTTGGGGGTTTAAATCGCAGCGGCTCGCCGCGAGGGCCGTGACGAAGAAGAGGGCGAGGAGGGCGGGCGATGCGAAGCGCCTCAATCGGATTCTCCGGAGCCCGTGGCCTCGGGCAGCGCGACCTCGGGCCGGCTGCCGCGTCGATGGCCCGCGTGGCCATCCTCGTCGGCGTCCGAAGAACGATCCGCGTCGGTCCACGCGTCGGTGTCCGCATCGACCGGGGCATCAAGCGGCGCCTGCGCGTCGGCGGCGCCGTCGCCCTCTTCGCCGCCGTCTCCGGACGTTGTCCCCGGAGGCTCGCTGGCGTCCCCGAAGGCGCTGGCGTCCACCCCGCTGTACGGAGGCCCGAGACCGCCGCCACCCGCAGAGGCGTTCCCGCTCGCGCCGCTCGCGGAGCTTTCGGACGTCTCCGTGCCGCTTTCGCTCGAGGTGCCCCCGAACGACTCAGAGCTCGCGGAGGCGGCGCTCGTCCCGGCCCCGTTGCTGGGGCTCGGCGTCCCGCTGCTCGCGCTGGCGCCGACCGCGCCGTTGTCGGGCGGGAGCGGCTGAGGATTCAGCTCACGCCGGCCCTGGTTCGCATACTCCGTGCAGGCCGAAAATCCCGCCGCGCACAGCAGAAAAAGCGCCCCGACGGTCGCGCGGAACGTGTGCCGGATCGACGTTCGCATGTGCCCACCCAATCGTCAGCACGTTGGGTGCCATGACTCAAGCGCCGAGAACCGGCCGAATTCCCTTTCTTCGCCGCTGCCCGCCGAGACGCGGCGATCCGTATGTGGCCCATTGCGGCACAACCACGTCCGCGTTCACCGCGGGTGCAGCGCCTTCGGCGCCCACGGCTTGCGCGGGGCCAAGTCGGCGAGCGTACCGGCCTTGAGGGGGCGTCGTCCCCATGGTAGCCGGTCATGTTCGATGTCTAAAAAAGCCGCGCCGCAATTGTCCGTGCGACTTCGAAGGACCCTCGAGCTCGTGTACGGCGTGGAGGGCGTCGTGGCGGCGCGTGTCTGGCAGTCGCCCGGTCGGGTCGCCATCGGCGTTCGGGGTGCAAGCATCACGGCGCCCGACCTGATTCGTCGCGTCGAAACGGCTGTGGCGGGCCTTCGCGAAGCGGGCGAAGTTTGGGACTTCGGCATTCTCGAAGAAGCCACGACGACGTAGTCGACGCATTCGCGCCCCCGCCTTGAATCCAAAGCGGGTGAGGCGCCCGAATTCTGCGTTTCGTGCACGCAAGTTCTTGAGAGGACATGCGGCGCACGTCCGCGCGCGCGGAATGGCCACTTCGCACGTGCGCCGGCCGGCGACAGCCGGAGGTTTGTCAGTTCGAGACGAAGATGGCCTCGATTTCAGTCTTGACTTGATCCTCGGTCTGCTTTCGCGCAATCGCGATCTCTTTGACGATCAGCGAGCGTGCGGTATCGAGCATCCGTCGCTCACCAAAGCTCAGCTGCTTGTCCGTTTTGAGGCGATAGAGGTCGCGGAGAACTTCGGCGACGTCGTAGATCGAGCCCGTCTTGATCTTGTCCATGAACCCGCGATAACGCCGGTTCCACGTCTGATTGTCGAAGGCGATCGTACGCTCACGAAGAATGTCGAAAATCTCGCGAATTTCCTGCTCGCTGATGACCTCACGCAGCCCGACCGCGCCTGCATTGGCGACGGGGACCATGATCTTCCGGTCGGTGTCCAAAATGCGGAGGACATAGAATTTTTGCCGGCTGCCCGCAATGTCCTTTTCCTCGATGCGGATGACCTCCGCGACCCCCTGAGCAGGATACACGGCCTTGTCGCCCACCTTGAATTTGACTTCGGTAGCAGCTTGCATAGCGTCTCCCTTGCAGTATTGCGCTCAGACAACCCTCCAACGGAGGCTTCAATGCGAAGCACTCTCCGCTGTGGATGGCACGACAGATCGACTCGCGATGACTTGACCCGAAGGTCGGGCGTGGAGTCGAAACCGAGCGTCCCCGGATTCCATTCCGGGTCGCGCCGCGACAGCGAGCTTGCTCGGTCGGGCCGGAGTCAGAAAAACAGCCACATGCACTCTAGTTGGCGCATACCCCTTTTGTCAACTTCTTTGTAACACGACCGGGGCAGAACACCCACCTCAGCTCGACCGGGGGCAGAACACCCTCAGCCCGGCAACGGCGACGCGACGAGCTCTTCGGCCAGTCCCCATCTCACGCCACGATCGGAGACCCGCAGCGCGTCCGCCTGCCAGTGGTCGAGCAGCGCGAGTACGACGAGCCCCCCGGCGACGATGACATCGGCACGCTTCGGCTCCATTCCGGGCACTCCCCGCCGGGTCTCGCCGTCCATGTCGGCCAGCCGGCGGACGACCTCTGCGAGGGCGGCTCGCGTGAGAACGCGACCGTGAAGCGCAGCGCCGTCATAGGGCGCGAGCCCGGTGGCCACGGCGGCGAGCGTCGTCACGGTACCGGCGACTCCGACCGGAGGCTCCGGTCCTCGAAGCGCCGGGACGGGCGAAAAGGCCGCGCGCGCCGCCCTTTCGATCGCTTCGATCTCATCGGTCGAAGGCGGATCGTGCTTGACGATCCGTTCGGTCAATCGGACGCTCCCGATGTCGAAGCTCTCGGCGTAAGAGACGACCGAGCCACTCGGCACGCGTCCCAAAACCACTTCGGTGCTGCCGCCCCCGATGTCGAACACCGCGACCTCCCCGCTGGCGGGTGGGTCGAAGCCGCTCACGGCTCCGCGGAACGTAAGGCGCGCCTCTTCACCGCCGGTCAATACGCGCGGTTCGACCCCGAAGACGCTGCACACGTGATCGCGAACGGCCGCGCCGCCGCGCGCGTCGCGCATCGCGCTCGTGCCGACGACGGCCACGCGATCGACCGCGTGCTGCCCGACGAGGGCCGCGTATTCCGAGAGAACTGCGTTCGTGCGCTCAATGGCCGCCAAAGCCAGCTCTCGCGTTCGGTCGACGCCTTCGCCGAGCCTCGTGATGCAGGCCCGCTCCAAGATCGGAGCGAGCCCTTCGGCGCGAGCTTCGACGATAAGTAGAAGGACCGTATTGGTCCCGATGTCGACGGTTGCAATGCGCATCCGCGATGAGCTCGGGGGCTGCGCGAAGATCCGCGGTTCAGTCCGCGAGGTCCTTCAAGTTCAGCATCTCTTCGACGTTCGGCTGCAAGACCAATTCGACGCGCCGATTCTTGGCCTCTTCTTCGCGGGTTTGCTGATTGACGGCGCCCGCCACGGGGTCCTCCTGACCGTAGCCGGCGGCTGCCCAATGGGCCGGGTCGAGTCCGCCCCCCGTCGGCAAGCCCTTCGTGTCCGGATTTTTTTCGGGAGCGACGAGGAAGGTGAGAACGGTCCGCGCGCGCATTAAACTGAGGCCCCAGTTATCGTAATAGGCGCCGTTGTAAGGCTCCTTGTCCGTGTGGCCCGCGACCTGGAAATTCCGCGTGCTCAGCGTCGAATCGCCCCGGATCACGTCCGCCACCTGCTTGAGGATCTTGCGTCCGTCCGGCTTCAGCGTGTCCTTGCCGGAATCGAAGAGGATGTCGCCGGGCAGCTGGATGACCATTCGGTTGTTGCGCACGACAACTTTGAGTCCGACGCTCGTCAGCTTGTCGAGCCGCGCTTTCAGATCTCGAAAGCGCGCTTTCATGTCGTCGAGCTGCTTCAGCCGAGACTCGTATTCGGACATGGCCTGCTTGAGCTTCGACTTCTCTTCTTCCGAGCGCGACAAGCCGACCCCGAGGTCCTTGAGCTTCGCCTTGAGGTCTTCGATTTGCTGCTGCGCGTCGGCGTATTTTTGTTCATCTTCGGTGTGGCGCTTGTTCGACGCGTCGAGATCGGCCTTCAGCTTGGCGATGTCCCGCTGCGCTTGCTGCCATTCGTCTTCGCTGTGGCCGCAGCCAACCAGCGCGAAAGACGTAAGGAACACCGTAAAAAGCAAGGCAATCCGGAGCGTCAACTTATGCATCGGTCATCTCTCCTGGGGCAGACTCCGAGAAGTGGAGCGACGGTATCGATCGCCTCCAGGAGGGTCAAGTGATGCGCTCGATCGGTTCCTCGAGTCGCCCCACGGAGCGAACCTCGGCGCGAGGTCAAATTTTTTCGATTGACAACTAACGTAGGTGACCATATACGTCATCTCAGATTCACCTCATCAAACAGGAGGGACACCGATGGCAGCAAAGAAGGGCGCAAAGAAAGCAAAGAAGGGCGCCAAGAAGACAAAGACCACCAAGAAGGCGGCAAAGACCGCCAAGAAGCCGGCAAAGCGCAAGGCCGCAAAGAAGCCAGCAAAACGGGCAGCCGCCAAACGGCCCGCGAAAAAGGCGGCGCCTCGGTCAGCAGGAAAGGCCCCCGCGGCCGCCTCCAAAGCGGCTTCGAAGGCGGCTCCGCCGGCCGGCGTGCCGTCCATTTTGGGCGGTGCTCCGACGTCGAGCCATGGACCCGACGACGGAGAAGAGTAGCGATTCGACTTGCTTGTTTTGGCGCGTGCTCCTTGTGAGCCGCGCCTTGCCCGCAACTGCACCGGCGGGCTCCATGGTTCGGTGGGCGATGGGCGCTTTTCGGAAACGAGAAGCGCCCGTCGCTCTTTTGTCGGCCACGCTCTTTCGGACGGACCGGCGTGTGGGCGCGAGCGCAAAAACCTGCGCCCTGGCCATGGGGGCCCAGCAGCGCGCCTTCGTGCAGAAGGCACGGCCTGACCGCCGTCAAAGGCCCCACGCTTGGGCCGGCATCGAACGCCCCCCGGCCTCCTCACGCTCCGACGAGCCAATGTCGAATGTGGCGAGCATCGGCACTCGACGCTCCGACGAGCCAATGTCGAATGTGGCGAGCATCGGCACTCGACGCTCCGACGAGCCAATGTCGAATGTGGCGAGCATCGGCACTCGATGGCCGTCGCCGG
Organism: Polyangiaceae bacterium; assembly: GCA_050013115.1. GTDB lineage: Bacteria > Myxococcota_A > Polyangia > Polyangiales > Polyangiaceae > Palsa-1150. The sequence goes on along the minus strand of JBEKFX010000043.1, from coordinate 10,352 downwards.
GTACACGACATATGGGTTGTCGTCCGACCTCTGTCTAGGTGGTTTGGATTTGGGTTGGGGACCCCGACCTCATGGGGAGTTCGCGACGCCAGGACGCGGATGAAAGTTGAACGGATAGGTCGCCTTTGTTTCGTAGCCGCCGGGACTGGCCGCGAATTGAAGCTTCTCGATGACCGCCGCAACGCAGTCGGAGACCGCGGGCTCGGTGATCTGGCTGCGCGAATCGTCGCGCGAAACCTGCGTCACGTTCCCCTTTGGATCGATCGTCCACCGTATGACCAGATCGCCTTCGAGACCCGGGTGTTCCTTCAGTGCACGGTCGTAGCAAGCGCGCGCGTCGTCACGGTGGGCGATGACGATCGCACGAATGTCCGCCGGACCTCGGCCCACCTCGCGGGCGTGTCCGTCGCTCGAGCGCGTGGGCGATCGCGGTCCCGTCGAGCTCGAGCGTGATCCAGCAGAAGCGGCCGGCGACGAAGCCTCGCCGAGGCGGGCGGCCGAGGCGCCTGGTTCGGGAAGCGCATTCGTCGTCGTCGGGGGGCCTGCCTCGAGTGGCTCGGCGGGGGCGGAGAGTGGCTCGGCGGGGGCGGATGGTTGCGGGGCAACCGCAGTCTTCGGGGCGACGGGTTCTGAGCCTCCGCACGCTGCGCCAACCAAGCAAGCAGCGATGAGCAGGCCGGGCCATTCGACGGTTCGCATGGGGCCAACGTAGTTCCGCGCTGGCCCTGCCGTCGACCCGCAGCCCACGGCGGTCCTTACTCGACGAAGGGGCGCGCACATGCTTGGCTTTCTGCAACGTCTTGGCGGGTCCGGAAGTGGGTTCCGATTCTGGCGAAAGGACTCCGAAAGCACCGCCGGCGTTACCGGCCCGGCTCGGCGCATACGAGCTGCTCGCCGAACTCGCATCCGGAGGGATGGCGACCGTCTATCTCGCAAGGGTCGCAGACCGCAGACAAGGCCCTCCACTCGTCGCCATCAAACGGCCCCACCCGCACCTTTCCGCCGACAAGACGTTCGTCACCATGCTCGTCGACGAGGCGCGCCTGGCGTCGGCCATCACCCACCCGAACGTCGTCAAGGTTCGCGAGCTGGGCTTCGAAGGAGGCGTGCCGTTCATCGTCATGGACTACATCGAGGGGGCCTCGCTGTCGGAGTTGCGGCGCGAGCTGACCGCCATGGGCCGCGCACTCGACGTGAGGGTCGCGGTGCGCATCCTGCTCGATGTGCTCGCCGGTCTGCATGCCGCCCACGAGTTGGTCGACGAAACGGGCAAGCCACTTCACATCGTTCACCGCGACGTCTCCCCGCACAACATTCTCGTGGGCATCGACGGCCAATCCCGAATTACCGACTTCGGCATCGCCAAAGCGGAGGATCGCATTCAGACGACGCGCACCCACGAGGTGAAGGGCAAGCTCGCGTACCTCGCTCCAGAACGGGTGGACCGACGGCGGATTTGCACCGTGCAGAGCGACGTCTTCTCGACCGCCGTCGTGCTGTGGGAGTGCTTTGCGGGCCGGCGGCTCTTTCGGGCCGAACAGATGGTCGACCTCCTCGATGAGGTGATGACGGCGCCGATCCCGAAGCTGCGGCGGATCGGGGCGCACATTCCCCCCTCGCTCGACGACGTCATCGCGCGCGGTCTGGCGCGCGACCTCGGCGGGCGCTTTTCCACGGCCCTCGAGTTCGCGCAGGCCATCGAAGCCGCCGTGGGGCAAGACAACGTCGGCGCGCACGCCGACGTCGCTCGGCTCGTCGAAGCGGTCTTCGGCGCGCGTATCGGCGCGCGACATGATTGCGTGCGTGCCGCGGTCGGGACGGCCGAGCTGGCGGATCTCGTCCGACAATCGGGTCTCCCCAACCGGGAGGCCGGAGAGGCCACGAACGCTTCCGCCAGATTGCTCGCGGAGCTCGCGCCCGCCGCTCCGACCAGCCACTACGCGATCCGGCCGAGGGCCGCGCGCCCGCGCGGCTGGCGCTTCGGCCGCGTCGCATGGAAGACGATCGGCACGGCCATCTTCGGCATCCTGGTTGGGGTGCTCGTCACGCTCGGCATGACGAGCCGGCGAACGAAGCCGGCGCCGAGCGTCGTCGCCCGAACGGTTCCCGCCCCCCCGGCCTCCTCGGCCGTCGCGGCGACGCCCCCAACGGCCGAATCGTTCGAGCCGGCGCCCGCGGAGGATGAACCCAGTCGAGCGCCGCCGGGCCCGACCGCAAGCCCACGCCCCGAGGGGCACCGTCCCCCCTCGGCCATCGGGACCGTCCGCAATGGATTCACCAAACTACGATGAGCCGCGAAGCCGATTGCCGTACGTTCGGCGGAAATACCCGCTGCGACCACCGGTTCTGCCGATCGCCCGATCAGCTTGCAACCTTCAAGACGACCACCGGTTCTGCCGATCGCCCGATCAGCTTGCAACCTTCAAGACGACCGCCGGTTCTGCCGATCGCCCGATCAGCTTGCAACCTTCAAGAACGGCTCCCACTCCTTGAACGTCCACCCGCTCCCCAGCAGGATTTGCGCCGTCATGGTCCATTTGGGCCTGAAGGGACGGCGGGCGAGGCGCATGTTGGCTTCTTCGGGCGTTTTCCAGCCTTTGCGCAAATTGCAAGGCCGGCATGCCGTGACGAGGTTCTCCCAGGAGTCGTCACCGCCGCGCGAACGGGGGACGACATGGTCGATGTTGAGCTCCCTCAGCGGCGGCCGCTTTCCGCAGTATTGGCACTGATGCGCGTCCCGAAACATGAGATTTCTGCGCGTCAACCGTACAGTGACCCGGGGGGTCCGGTCGTATCGCAAAAGGTGCACGACGCGCGGCACGCGAAGCTCGCCACCGACGATGGGAATGACGTCGTCGTCGGCCCGGATGGGAAGCCCACGCCAGAGCTCGAAGTCGTGCGACTCCCCGCTCTCGTCGAGCGCCAGGGCGACGTGCCCGTAAAGGAGCACGACCGCGCGCTTCACCGTCGTAACCTGCACCGGAAGGAGGTGCCGGTTGAGCACGAGGACGGGAAGGGAAAGGACGTCGGTCATCGGTCGATGCGGAACGCTCGCGAACGATTCGCCCTTTCCCGAGTCGAGGTCCGTGACCGAACGCTGGACACGGAGGACAGTGTACACCTTGCGGGTCTCCGCGGCAGCGGGTGGGTTCGCCGGAAGACGACGTTTGACGAGCCTGGGCTCAAGGCTACCCTAGAGGCGACGCCATGACCGACGAGCACCATGCGCCCGCGTCCCTCGAAGGCCACGTAACCGACACGCCCGTGCCTCGGCGTCGGCGCGGTGCGTTCGAAGAAACCCCGCGCAACCGCTGGACCGGGCCGCTCGTCGCCGTCGGTCTGGCCATGGGCAGCGTGTCCATCGCCGCGCTCGTTCTCACCGGGATGCAGGACAAGGCCATCTACTCCAAGCCGGTGGATCAGCTCCTCTCGCAAAAGGCGAAGTTTGTCGGCCGACCGGTTCGGGCCGAAGGGGTTCTCGTCCATGGATCGCTCGAAAAGCGCGATCAGCCGTGTGAATATCGATTCTCCATCAGCAAGAACGGCGTCGAATTGCCTGTTCGATTTGCCCAATGCGTCGTTCCGGACACGTTTCGCGACGTCAGGGACATCGACGTCGGCGTGACGGTCGAAGGCGAGCTTCGCGCTGACGATTCGTTTGAAGCGACCAGCGTTCTCGCGAAGTGCCCGAGCAAGTACGAGATGCAAGAGCGAAAAAGCCACGGGGAGGACATGCCGCACGGACCGCTCGCGGCCGAGCCATGGCCCGGCGCGGCGCGCGCCGAGGCGCGCTAGTCGAAGCCGGGGGCCGCAGCGTCCGAGGGCCGAACCAAAGCAGGCGGGCGGCGAAGGGGCCAAGCGAAAGTCGGCCACCCTCGTCATCGGCCATCGATTGTTGGTGATCGGAACGAGTCCCTCTATGCTGCGGCAATGCTTGATCTTCGCCGTATGCCGTTGACCCTCGGCTTTCTGAGTGCCGTCATCGCGCTGCCGGCCCTTGCCCAGCCGCACCCGGCAGCCCCGTACCCGGCTGCGTGCGATGCTTCGAAAGTGACGAAAGCCGACGTCGATCGAGCCCACACCGTGTTTCTGAGCGGCAAGCAATATCTCGAAGAGTCCAATTACGACAAAGCCATCGAATATTTCACGGACGCCTATTCGATCGATTGCAGCACACATGCGATCTTGCCCGCCATCGCCACTGCGTACGAGCGCAAAGGTGACAAGGGCGAAGCCATCCGCGCGCTCGAGGAGTATCTTTCGCGCGCGCCGAGCGCGCCCGATCGCGAAGTCGTCGAGCGTCGCATCAAGAACTTGAAAGACCAGCTTGCACGCGAAGCGCCGCCGCCGCCATCGGCGCCCACGACTTCGGCGGGCGTTGCGCCGGCCGCGCCTTCGGCGAGTGCGCTGGAGGTGTCGAGCGCTTGGACGTCTTCATCGGTTGCGCCGGCGGCAAGTCTCCCGTCCGCGGCGCCGCTGCCGCCCGGAGCGCCCGAAGCCCGCCATGGGGCCGCACCATGGATCGTCGTCGGTGTGGGCGCGGCCGCCATCGTGGCAGGCGCCGTGATTTACGGACTGGGGCAAGGCGACGTGTCGAGCGCGTCGTCGGTCTGCCCGGTGCGCAACGATTGCAACGTGCCGAGCGCCAGGTCGAAAGGAAACAGCGGACGCGATCTGCTTGCGGCCGGCGGCGCGACGCTCGGGGGCGGAGCCGCATTGGTCGCGGCCGGTCTCGTGTGGCACTTTCTCGAAGGGAGCTCTCGCGATCGCTCGGCGGCCATCGGCCCCGCTCTGGCGCCCGGCTACGCGGGACTCGGCATGAAGGGCGAATTTTGAGGCGCGCAAACGATCGGGCGAGGATCAAACCGCCGGGGAGGCGACCATCGGGAGAACGCGGGCAATAGAGGGAAAGGGGCGCATGCGGCTGAGCACGGACCGACCTTCCCTTGGCCGAGCGCGAGGCGTACGCTAACGCGAAAGATGCTCGTCACCGTTCCGCCCGGATCGCGCGGCACCGTGAGGCAAGGGGGAAAGGAGGAGCTCCGAGCCTCGGTGCTCAAGACCTACCTTTTGCGGGTGCGCACGGAGAAAGGCGAACGGGCCGTTCGCCAGCTGCTCGCGACCGCCGGGATCGATCCGACAGCCATCGACAACGAGACGGGGTGGGTCAGCCAGCTCGCTGCCAAACGCGCGCTGCGGGCGGTCGCGGAGCTGCTCGGACGCGATGCCATTCGCCGAAGGGGCGACTGGGCGACGCACCCTGAGGCGCTCGGGGTGCTCGTGCGCATGCTGCGTGCGAGCTCCCGCCCGATCGACGCGTACCGGTATCTTGCGCAGAACGCGCGCGAGATCACCCGCGTCGGGACCTGGGAAATCGAAGAACCGCACGCACGGGGCACCTTGCCTGGTCAGCGCCTCCACCGGGTGCGAATGACCTATCGGCCGCGTTCCGACAGCAACGACGATACGGCGGAGCGGGGTGAGCTCGGCGGTGACGAGCTTCTTTGCGACGCGCGGCTCGGCGAGCTGTCGAGTCTGCCGCTCATCTGGGGCTTGGCTGAAGCGCAAGTCGAGCATTCCGAGTGCCTCGCCGACGATGCCGGCGCGTGCATCTACAATGTGACCTGGAAGGACCGATCGTCGCGGGAGGGGGCCCTCGTTGGCGCCGTCGCAGCCGCCGCCGCCTGCGGAAGCGTCGTGGCATTGGCCGGCGGTGGGCTCGCGGGCGGCCTCGCCGCGGGGCTCGGGGCGGCCCTCGGCGGCGGCGCCGGATTCATGTGGGACCGATCGCGCGATGAGCGGATGGAGCGTGTCTTCGAACGCAACCGAATCGCGGCGCTCGAGCGTGGCCTCGAGCTGCGCGGCGAAGGGGGCGGGGCGCCCGGTGACCTGACGGGGACCGTCCTCGGCGGAAAGTACCGCATCGTTCGCAAGATCGGGTCCGGAGGCATCGGGGTCGTTTATGCCGCCGAACACGTGACGCTCGGCCACGAAGTGGCCGTCAAGGTCCTCCGCGGCGCGGCCGCCCGCGACGGCGGCGAGATCGCGCGACTGCGCCGAGAAGCGTACATCCAAGTTCACGTCGAACATCCGAATGTCGTGCGGGTCCTCGACCTCGATCAGATGGCCGACGGCAGCATTTACGTCGTCATGGATCGACTCCTCGGGCGATCGCTCGCCGACAAGCTCGCGCGCGACTCGCTGCTCGCCCCCGGCTTGGCGATTTCCATCTTCATTCACGTCTGCCGCGCGCTCGATGCCGCCCATCGAAAGGGGGTTGTCCACCGCGATTTGAAGCCAGGCAACATCTTCTTGTGCGAGGACGGCGTGGCGAAGGTTCTCGATTTCGGGATGAGCAAGCTCGCGACCGCAGAGTCGCTGACCCAAGCCGGCTACACGCTCGGAACCCCCGAGTACATGGCGCCCGAACAGTGCATCGGCGCCCAAGTCGAAGCGCGAACCGACCTCTACGCCCTCGGCGTCATGATGTACGAGGCTCTCGTCGGCGAACTGCCGATCATCGCCCAGAGCCGCCGCGAGCTACTCGACCTTCATCAGCGTCAAATTCCGATTTCGATGCGGCAACGGCGCCCGGACCTTCCCATCCCCGAAGGGCTCGATCAGGCCGTCATGAAGTGCTTGAAAAAGCGGCTGAACGAGCGCCCGAAGAGCGCATCCCAGCTCGAGCAAATGCTGGCTGCGGTACCGTCGGAGGGTCTCGTCAAATCGTATCCGCCCGGCGCATCACGCCGAGCTCCCGCGACCCGCACGAACCACGATCAGCACGCCCAGACCGCTCCGGGACCCGCGGCCCCCGACTCGTCCGACAAGCCGGAATGAGCGAAACCGCAGCATCCGCGCCCCCGCGACCGAGGGGGCGCGATTCACGTCGCGTGATCCACGTCGCGGGTCGGCATGGCCGCGCGAGCATTCGCCGCCGTCGCGCCGGGGGCGCCGCGCGCGCACCGCATCGGGTCGGATGGTCGCCGCGGTTCAGAGGAGCGCGAGCATTCGCCGCCGTCGCGCCGGGGGCGCCGCGCGCGCACCGCGGTCGGTGGTCGCCGCGGTTCAGGAGCGGAGAAGCCAGACGAGGCCGGCGAGACTGAGCGTCAGGATACCCAGTGCGACGGTCATCACGGCGAAATCGGCCGCCGACCACCGCCCGCGCGATGCCCCGACGTCGCTGACCGGATGCTCCAGCGCACCCGGCGACTCGGCGCCGGACGCGGGTGGTCCGCCGGCCCGATCGCCGGGAGATTCCCTTTCCGGGGCGGGCGCGGGCGGCGGCACATCGGACGCGACGACCTGGTCGTCCGGGGCGCTCTCGAGGCGCGCGAGTGCTTCGCCGAGCGGTTCGTCGAGGGCCAATACCGTACGCCCGATGCGGATCATCAAGGAGGGACGCCAGAGGGCTTCCTGCGCCGGAGGCACTCGCATTTCACCGAGCCACGACCCGTTCTTGGCGCCGAGATCCCGAACGAACACGCCGCCTGGGCGGCGGACGACGGCCAGATGATCCCGCGAGGCGTCAGGGTCCGAGAGGGCTACGTCGCAGCCGGCCGCACGTCCGAACACGTACCCGCGGTCCTCTTCGGACAGCATGAGCACGACGCCCTGATCGGGGCCCTCGACGACTCGTACGCGCGGAGTCCTGTCCTCGCCCGCCGCCGCCATGGCTCTCGCGACGAGCGCCAGAGCGAGATCGCGCGTTGCCGCGGCGACGTCACGCGTAACGGCACGCTGTTCGATGCGAACCTCGATGTAGATGCGCCCCAAGCGGAGGACGTCGCCCGAGCGGATCAGGCGGGAGGTCTGCGGAGCCACGCGCACCTCGCCGACGAACGTGCCGTTCGTGCTGCTCTCGTCGACGACCACGAAATCGGCTCCGTGAGGACGGATCGACGCGTGCCGATGGCTGACGCTCGGGTCGGGCAAACGCACGTCGCTGCCCGCCCCTCGGCCGATGACGATGCGCTGCATTCCGTCGAAGGTGAGACGGGGGGGATCGGACGGGGGGGATCGGACGACGACCGTCAGCGCCATCGTTCACGACAGCGGGACGGTTCCGAGCATGGGGTGGTCACCGACCACATGACGTTCGACCCATGCGATGACCTGCTCGGCCACGTCACGACCGACGTGCCGACTGAGCTCCTGGATCCCCGTGGGGGACGTCACGTTCACCTCCGTCAGCTTTCCGCCGATGAAGTCCAGACCGACGAAAACGAGGCCGTCGGACGCGAGGCGCGGCGCCATCGCCGCGACGATATCGCGTTCCTCGCGCGTGACGTCGCACGGCTCGACGCGACCGCCGGCATGGATGTTCGAGCGCACGTCGTCGTCGCGGGCGATTCGATTGATCGCGCCGAGAACTTCGCCGTCGAGAAGAAGGACGCGCTTGTCGCCAGCGCGCACGGCAGGGAGAAACTCCTGCACCATCGCGTGACGGCGCCCCTCTTGGGTGATGTAGTCGACGATCGAGCGGGTGTTGCGGTCACCTTTGAATGCGACCATGACGCCGCTGCCGCCCGCGCCGTCCAGCGGCTTGACGACGGCGCCACCGAGGTCGGCGATGAACGCGTGAATTCGATCGCGATCGCTCGTCACGAGCGTTCGCGGCATGTGGCCCGAAAAGTGGAGCGTGTAGAGCTTTTCGTTCGCCTCGCGCAAGCCGCGCGGGTCGTTGACGGCCAGCGTGCGCCCGCGAAGGCGCTCGAGCATCAGCGTGACGTACAGATATTCAGCGTCGAACGGGGGGTCTTTGCGAATGAAGACGCATTCGACCTCCGCCAAACGGACGTCGTAGCGGGCCCCATGGGTGAAGTGCGGGCGTGCGTCGCTCACCCGCAAGTCTCGAACGGAGGCCCAGACGTCGCCGCCGTCGACGTAGACGTCACGAGGCTCGCAATGGAGCGCCAGGTGGCCTCGCCGCTGCGCGGCCCTTTGGAGCGCAAAGGTCGTGTCCTTGTCCGGGGCGACCCGATCCATCGGGTCCATGACGTAGGCGAAGCGCATGGGACTCCGCAGCATAGCGGAGGGCGGCGCGCGCGCCTCCATCGTTCGGTCCGGCAGGGCGTGTCAACGATCGTCGTAGACCATTGCCGCGAGCTGCGCCGTCTCGTCCGGGTTCAAATCGCTCGCGACGAGATATCCCTCGCCCGCCCGCTGCGTCGCGGCGACGGAGTAGCCCTTCTCGCGACCGACACGGACCTCGGCCGTGCCCACTTCACGGGGAGACAGGTTCGCCGTTCCGACCTGGATCTTCTGCGCATCGTAGACGAGCACGCTGATGCGACGGGCGTTTTCGCCGGACCCGACGACGTACTGGAGCATCGCCGCCCTCTCGGACCGCAACGGCCACACGCGACCGCCGACGAGGCGAGCCCCTGCCCGCTCGAAGCTACCCGGCCGCACGGGCACGCCGACCCAACGCTCGAGGCCGCGAACGTCATGCGCGCTCGTTGCCTCGGGGGGAAGAGGTTGCGAATGCTCGGCGACCAACTCCGCCAGCAGGTCATCGCCAAAACCAGCATGCGTCTCGCTGACGGGCGAAGAGGCGCTGCGCGTCGCGGTTCCCCATACCAGCGCAATCGCGGCCGCCGTGGCCAGTGGCACGAGTGTCCGTGTCGAAGGCAAACCCAGCATGCTCATGCCGGCGCCCACCGCGCCCGAATCGGCGCGCGCCTCTTCGCGAGCCCGCTCGGCGATCATCGCCGTGCCGATTCGCTCTCGGAAGCCGATTGGCGCCGCACTGCGAACGACTCGTTTGAGCGAGCCGCGCATGGCTCGCAAAAGCTGCGCCTCTTCGCGGCAACCTTCGCAGCGCGCCACGTGCTCGTCGATTTCGATGAGCTTCGACGCTTCCAGCTCGCCGTCAAGGTACGAGCCGAGCATCCGCGCCCGATCCCGACACTCGTGCACGGTCATGCGGCACCGCGCTTTCGCGCGCGATAAGCGTCGAGGCTCGCCGTCTTGGACCCCTCTTCAGCGTGCGGTTCCTGCCCGACCTGTTCCTCGCCCTTCACGATCCCGAGGGCGAGCGCGTGGTTATAGAGCGCGCGCTGCAGCAGTTTTCGTCCCCGGTGCAGGCGGCTCATGACGGTCCCGATCGGGCAGCCCATGATTTGGGCGATCTCTTCGTATGAGAATTCCTCGACGTCGCAAAGCACGACCGCGAGACGGAATTCCGCCGGCAGGGCGTCGAGGGCTCTGCGAATCTCGTCCTCGACGAGCGGCATGAGGGCGAGCGTTTCGGGATCGCGCAATTGGCGCATGGTGCTGGCGCTGACCCACCCATCGGCGAGCGGGTCGGCGTCCGGGCCGTCCAACACGGAGCGCTCGAGACCGCCGCG
>JBEKFX010000042.1:0-62998 GCA_050013115.1 Polyangiaceae bacterium | reverse complement strand
CCCCAAGCTCCGGGGTCCCCGAGCCATCGCTCCGGCTCACGCCCCGTTTCCCCAAGCTCCGGGGTCCCGAGCCATCGCTCCGGCTCACGCCCCGTTTCCCCGAGCTCCGGGGTCCCGAGCCCGCGGAGGGCGAGGATCGATGTGCCGAGGGCGAGCGCATCGATGCTCGGCCGGGGCCGCGACCTGGTCGGGGTCCTGGCGCGAGCGTGTTCACTCCGATCGCCGTGCTCCCACGGAAAAGCCCAAGGGTGCTCCCGCGAAAAGCCCAAGGGTGGACACGCCCATGGGGTTCGATGGAAAGCCTCAGCCGGAACGCGTCACCATCGCGCGACCGCGTGACCGAACGGATTCGCTCCTCCGTGCTGCCCCGCTTGCGGGCCGCGCGAGGCCGCGCAGGTCGCCCCCGGAGTCTTTCCGCCCGCGACGAACGCGCACCATCCGGTTGTTCACCCTCCTTCGCCTCGGGCTCATTGAGGCGGTTCTTGCACACGAAGCGTGGGCGAGGGCATTCGTCATGGTCCAAGTCGGCTTCGTCGTCATGCAGGGCTGGGGGCATCAAACCCACGAGATGAACCTCAAGCAAGAAGTGGCCAAGCACGCGGACCTGCAAGCGCGTTGGCTCCCCATCCATTCCGTCGGACGCGACGTGTGGGAGCGGCTCCCCGTGGCCGGGCTCAGACTCGGTCTAAGGACGCGGGCGAGCATCGAGCGAGCGCGCCATATCGCGCCGCTCGATGCCCTGTTCATCCACACCGATTCGCTCGCCCTTTTTTCGACCGACCTCATGCGCCGCACCCCGACCGTCCTGTCCATGGACGCAACGCCGCGCGGCTTCGACGAGATCGGCGCGGCGTACGGACACAAGGTGCAATCCCGGTGGGTCGAGCGGACCAAGGCGGCCTTGAATCGGCGGTCCCTTTGCGCCGCCGTGAAGATCATCGCCATGTCGCAGTGGGCCAAGCGCTCTCTCCTCTTCGACTACGGGGTCGCCGAGTCCACTGTCGAGGTGATTCCCGTCAGCGTGGACACGCGCATCTGGGCACCTGCTCGCGTCCGCGAGGACGACGGGATCGTCCGCTTCCTGTTCGTAGGCGGCGACTTCGTGCGAAAGGGCGGCGATCTGCTCCTCCGCTGGGCCAAAACGACGTCAGCGCGAGGTTGGGAGATCCATGTCGTGACGCGTGAAGCGGTACCCGTGACCCCTGGAGTCGAAGTGCATCGCTTGGACAACAACAGCCCAGCCTTGCTCGATCTCGCTCGGAGTTGCGACGTCTTCGTGCTGCCGAGCCGGGGCGACTGCTCGTCATTTGCATGCGTCGAGGCCCTCGCCGTCGGGCTCCCGGTCATTACGACGCGCGTCGGCGGCGTCCCCGAGCTCATCGCGGACGGCGAGACAGGCTTTACGATTCCTCCGTCGGACTTCGACGCACTGAGCGACCGAATGACTCATCTTTTGAACTCGCGGTCCATTCGTTCGGCGATGAGCGCTGCGGCGAGACAGCGCGCACTGGATCTCTACGACGCGCGGCGCAACTACGCCCGGATCGTCGATATCCTTCGCCGGGTCGCCCGAGGCGCGTCGCCACGATGGCCCTCGGGGGGGACGCCGTCCCGCGCGGCATGAGGCACCAAGCATGTGTCGCGGGTCACCGGAGACGCGCGCGCCGAGTCGCAGGGGTCTCGGCGCCCAGCCGCCGTGCGCTCGCGACGCCCGCGAGCGCTCGTCACGGACCGTCGGGAGCCAGAGCAGGGCGCCGCCGGTGCACCGTCGCGACGCCGACGGCTGCTCCGAGGGCCAGCCAGGCGGTCGCGCTGATGACCAAACCCCACCAGACGACCGGATCGAAAAAATAGAGCGTGAACTGTCCCTTCGATCCCCGAGGGCGCACAGCCAACGAGCCGTCCTTCGAGGTGAGCTCGCCGTCGCCGCGGATCTTGAGTTGCGACCGATGGCCGCTCACCGAAATCTCCGGCGCGACCAGCAAAGTCGACTCGGATGAACCGATTTGGGCAAAGTCGTATCGGTAGGCGTTCGCCGTCACCATCGTGGGCTCCACGGTCCAGCGCGCGGAGTCCTCCGGCTCGAGGCGGGGGGCCACGTCGAACGGAGGATCAGCCACCGGCAGCGCAAACCCGCATGCGTGCTGCACGCTGCCCGCGACATTGCGACAAGCGAGGTCGACCGCGAGGGAAGCGTCCAGCACGAGCGCCAAACTCACGATCGACGTGCGAATCCACCTCCGGTGACGATGCCGCGCCCACGAGAGCAGTCCGTCTATCCGCACGACAGCGACGGTGACGAGCGCGAGGAGCGCGCAGAGGCGCATGCGTGTCAAAGCGCCCTGCGTCCGGATGAGCGGCCAGGCCAACATGCGATTGCCATCGGCGACGCACATGAGCCATGTGACGGCGAGGGCCACGATGAGAAGAGGGACCGTTTTCCGGTTCCAGCCGACGCATGCGGCGACGATCACGGCCACGCCTGCCCATCCGATGTACATCGCGCGTTCGTGTCTGAGATCCCCACCCATCATGCGCCAGGGAACGACCAAGCCATCGAGCAGATCGCGCCAGCCGGCGAAGCGAATGAGGTAGCCGGCGTGATAGGCGCCGAAGTCCGCGAGGCCCGGGAATAGCTTGAAGGCCGAAAGAGCTACAAAAGACAACACGACCACCGCGGCCGCCGTCACCATGGGCCACGACCCTCGCGGTTCGAACAATGCGGAAATGGCCGTGAGGAGGCCCACGAAAAGCAAAAGAAAGTGCAAGAGCAGATGGGCATTGCCTGCGTAGTAAGCGACGGCCAAAATCGCGCCGGCCCCGGCCGCGCGAAGGGCCCGGCGCGGCGGCGGCAGGCGCGGATTCCACGCTTCGATAAAGAGCGCGAGTGCCATCGGGAACATCGCCGTCGACATGAACTGCGTGTGCCCGACAAGAACGTGAGCGACGAGTGCTCCGTTGCAAAGCACCAAGAGCGAAAGGAGCAGTGTGGCCAAGAACGATCCTGGCGCTCCGAAGGCGCGGAGAAGACGTTGGCAACCGATCACCCCGACGACGAGACAGCCGATGAAGTCGATCTTGATCGCGACGAGGTAACCGAAGAGCTTCGACAGCGGGGTGACCGGCGACAGGACCTCGGTCTCTGGATTGCCGAAAAAGTCATGAACCCCTTTCACCCGAAATTGTTGAAAGCGCGGCGACGTCACCCAAAAGGGAAACTGTCGATCGGTGAAGATCGCATGAAGGCCATACCCTTCGTAGTCGCTCCGGTAAGACCAGTCCGACAGCTCGTTATCCACCTGCCGGGACGCGAGAAAAGGTCCCCAGACCGCGACGACGACGCCGATGACGATGAAAAGCTTGAGCCGTCCCGTCGCCTTCGGATGGCGGGCGGACAACCGGCGCGCGCCTTCGATGAAACGCCAAGCGACGTGCATGCAAGCGGCGGCGCCACGGTGCACCATCGGGGGGAGGGCGATTGCAGGTCGGCGCATGGGCGGCGCCCCCCCTTCTGCAGAGGGCGCCGACGTCGATGCCCCGTTCTTTACGATCCGTCAAGCGAAGAAGGAAGGCCGTGGGGCACGGATGACATGGGTCGAGTCCTCACATGGCCGGCACGACCCCGACTTGCGTCCCTGTGTCACGCACCGGACGGCGGGATCCGGCACGGGGGCTGCGTTCGACCTCGCCAAAGCCCGCGGAGGAGATGATGCCCGCACGTTCATCGCACCCCATCGACTTGAATACGGCCGACGCCTGGCAGTTGCGCGCGATCGAAGGCATGGATGAGAGGCGCGCGCGTCTCATCCTCGACTACCGAAGCGAGCACGGCCCCTTCCGCAGCTGGGACGAAGTCCGAAAGGTACCGGGCGTCAGCCATCACTGGATCGAGCGCGCACGCGACGCGGCCGTCCTGGGCGCCGAGGCGCCCGACGGCGGAGGCGACCTCGATGAAGAGGACGAAGAGGACGAAAACGAGGATTTCGATCGGGAGGACGGGACGCAGGACGTCGCCCCGGCCGGGCAAGAAACGATCGATCGCGAAGAGCTCGAAGCGCTCGGCGCCATCGCCCAGCTCGACCTGGAGTCGGCCGCGGCCTACGAGACGGCCGCGATGGCCACGGCCAGTGAAAAGGTCCGCCGAATGATGCTTTCTTTTCGCGATGATCACCGACGGCACGTCGAGGAATTATCGCAACTCGTCCGCTCGCACGGGGCGGACTTCGAGCCGGTTCGCGCCGCGGACGTCGACCGATCGACCCTCGTGCAGCTCGCCGCAACGTTCTGCAAGCTCGATCCGGGAGCGGCCCTCGAAGCGCTCCTCGGGAGCGAACAGCTCACCCACCGGACATACGAGACCGCAAGCTGGCTGATCGGCGACGACCGTGCACTCGAGATCGTGGAAAGAAACCGACGCGACGAACGCCACCACGTCGAAGCCCTCACCGGCCGAACGCCCGACGACGAGGACGACGGCGTGCTCGACGGCAACGACGTCTGCCACGAACTCGAAGCCCTGACCTCCCGAACGCCCGACGGCGCGGGCGACGACGTCCTCGAGGGCGACGAGGGCGACGACGACATCCTCGATATCGACGACGGGGCCTGACGGCAGCCGGCCCCCCGCGCGGCCGATTGCGGCCCGATCGCGCGAACGATGGCCGAGCGTTGCCGGGGCGAAGCGCCCGTCCGACGGCGCGTGAGGCTGAGGCGACCCCCAGCAGGGCCGATTTTTAAAGCGGCACGACCGCACGAAAAAGCGTCGCCACAGCCTCCGCTCGCGCCGCGGCTCGCCCCATCGCCGCCTCCGGACTTTCGATCTGACCGACAGGCTCGCAGACATCCACGTAAATCTCGGCTTTGGGCTCGGTTCCGCTCGGCCGGGCCGTAACGCGTGCACCGGATGCGAGCTCGAGTCCGACGACGAGGCTCGAAGGCAACCGAAGCGGCGTCGCGGTCCCGGCAGCCCGGTCCGTTCGGACGCGCGAGACATAGTCGACCACCGCGACCACCTCGTCGTCGCCGAGCCGCAGCGGAGGGGACGTGCGAAGATTGTCCATTGCCGCGCGAATGGCCTGGATCCCGCTCGCGCCCGGGCGGACGACGTTGACCTGGGTGCTCGCGAAGGCGCCCCACCGGCGCGAGATGTCCTCGAGCTCGTCCCAGAGGGTACGGCCCCTCGCGCGAAGAACGGCCGCCAGCTCGGCCACGAGCAGCGCGGCCGAGATGCCGTCCTTGTCGCGAACGACGTTTCCCACCGAATAACCGATGGCCTCTTCGTAACCGAAGACAAACTCGTAGCCTTGCGCCTCGAGCTCGATGGCGCGATTGGCGATCCACTTGAAACCGGTCAGAGTCTGCTCGTGGTGGACGCCCATCGCCGTCGCGATCCGTCCAAGCATCGGTGAGGACACGATCGACGTGATGACGGCCCGGCGGCGATCGGAAGCGCGCGACGAGAGCAGGTCATGGCCGAGGAGCACGCCGACCTGATTGCCCGTCAGCTGCAGGTACCGGCCCTCGCGCAGGACGGCGACCGCGAGGCGGTCGGCGTCCGGATCGGTTGCAAGAACGAGCTCCGCGCACTGCTTTGCTGCAAGCGCAAAAGCGTGGTCCATCACCCCGGGCTCTTCGGGGTTCGGAAAAGCCACGGTCGGAAACGCGGGGTCGGGCGCATCCTGTTCAGCCACGGTCGCGACGGCGCTGAAGCCCCCAGCGCGGAGCGCCGCGACGACGTGATGCCCCCCGACACCATGGAGCGGAGTGTAGACGATCGGAATCCGCCGGTCGCCTTCGGTCGGATGGACCGACAACGCAGCGATCGCCGCGAGGTAGTCGCGGTCGATCGTGTCGGGCGCAGGGGCGAGGAGCCCCCGCGCCCGTGCAGCGTCGAACGACAGCCGGGGCACATGGCGAGCCGGGG
Organism: Polyangiaceae bacterium; assembly: GCA_050013115.1. GTDB lineage: Bacteria > Myxococcota_A > Polyangia > Polyangiales > Polyangiaceae > Palsa-1150. The sequence goes on along the minus strand of JBEKFX010000042.1, from coordinate 57,075 downwards.
GGGCCTGATCGATCAAGGCTGCGATGCGTGCATCGATCGGGGGGACGATTTGCGCCCCGTTCTCCCAGTAGACCTTGCAGCCGCTGTAGTCGCGCGGGTTGTGACTGGCCGTGACGACGACTCCGGCTGCGGCGCCGAGGCGCCTGAGCGCGAATCCGACGAGCGGAGTCGGTACCGGTCTCGGGAAAAGGACCACCCGCAACCCGATCGCCGAGAGGACTGAAGCGATGTCGTCGCAGAATTCCCGGCTCATCCAGCGCGCGTCGCCCCCGACGACGACGACCCGCTCCGCCGCTCGAGGCACGGTCAGCCGCACTTCGCGCCCGATGGCCCACGCAGCGCGGGCGACGACCGCGCGGTTCATCCGGTTCGGTCCGGCCCCGAGCAGCCCGCGCAGCCCGGCCGTTCCAAACTCGAGCGAGGTTGCGAACCGGTCGGCGACGTCGGTCGAAGCGAGATCGGGGCGGGCGAGCAAGGCGCGCAGTTCGTCTTGGGTGGTCGGGTCGACGTCGTCGGCGATCCAGCGCTCCGCGCGGACGCGCAAATCAGGCAAGTCCATGCATGAGGCGTATGGCTCGGACCGGACCCCGCGCGCAAGGCCCCCGAGGACCTGTCAAGAAGAGGACACCGCCGCACCATCGCGCCGTGCGATAACGCATCGCGATGTTCCGATACGCCTTGCGCCGCATTCTCTGGGCGATTCCGACATTGCTCGCCGCGAGCTTCGTGCTCTTCTTGGTGACGACCCTTGCGCCCGAACCCGCCCCCCCCGATGCAGCGCAAGGCCGCGAGGCTGCGGAGCGCTTCGAGCAGGCGCGACGCGCACGATTTCTGGACGTGCCGTCCTTCGTGAACCTGGATCCGCAAGACGTTCGCGCGCGCGCGCGCCGAGCCATGGCCCTCGTGGCCGCAGATGACCCGCGCGGGCAGGCGGCCGCGCGCGAGCTCGTACGGCTCGGCGGCGCGGCATTGCCCTACGTGCTGCCCCAGCTCGAGGCGCTCGCTCCGGACGCTCGCCGCCGGGTGGCCGTGGCCCTCGCACCTCTGGCAAGGCGCATGGATATCTCGAACGGTATAGACCTGACCGATCCCGACTCCGCGACGCTTTTCTGGGCCCGCTTCTGGGACGACCGCGCGCTCGACTTCACGAGGCCCACCGTCGAAAGGGCGGTCAACCGCCTCGTCGAGCACGGGAGCGATTTACGCGAGCACGATCTCGTCGCCCTGGACACGCTGGCGCTGCAGGCCGTGATAAGGGCCATGGCGTCGACGCGCGACCCCGTCACGCTGGCGCGCCTCACACGCCTGGCTCGCCACGCGGCCGAGCGGGGCCGCTCGCTCGAGAGCGACGCGCGCGACGATGAGGTGCGGCGAGTCCTCGCGGACTGGCGCGAGTGGTGGTTCGTGTACGCGACCGACTTCGTGGAAGTCGAAGGCACGTCGCGGGCGATTGCCGTCGTCACCGATACGAGATACGGCAAATGGCTGCGACGCATTGGCAGCGGCGAGCTGGGGGTCAGCGCCATTGACGGCGAACCGGTGTCGGACAAACTGCGCGCGCTGGCACCGTTGACACTTCTCATCTGCGCGCTCGCCATGCTGGTTAGCCTGCTCCTGGCGGTGCCGATCGGCGTTGTCGGCGCGTGGCGCCGCGGTCATCCGATCGACTTGGCAGCCTCGGCGGTGCTTTTTGTGCTTTACGCGACACCCACGTTTGCGCTGGCCGAGATCCTGCGCTGGGCGACCGAGTGGCACCCTGTACGCTACACGCAAGTCGCACTCGCAGTGGCGGTGCTCGCTGCGGGCTCGACCGCCACGCTGTCGCGCTGGCAACGCGCGGCCATGCTCGACGTCATTCGCCAGGACTACGTCCGAACCGCGCGCGCGAAGGGCGTGGCAACCTGGCGCGTCCTCGTCGTCCATGCGCTGCGAAACGCCCTCATGCCCACCGTCACCGTCGCCGGGATGCACTTGCCGACGCTTCTCGGGGGAGCCTTCGTCGTCGAAGAGGTGTTCGGTCTGCATGGCGCCGGGTTCGAGACCCTGCGTGCGATCGAGTCGCACGACTCGGCCTGGCTCATGGCCGTCTTGCTCGCGGCGGCCGTCGCAGTGACCCTCGGGCTCGTTGCGAGCGACCTCGCGTATGGCTTGCTCGATCCGCGGGTCCGCGAAGTGTTGATCCGTTCTCGAGAAACGGTGCCATGAGCAGACGGCCTCCTCCAGATTTTCCCGAATCGCACGACGCGCTCGACCTGTCGCGGCGCAAGCATGGCCGCGCGCGCCTCGTGCGGGCGTCGCTTGTCCACGTGCGACGCGCGGCGGCGCCCTACGCCACAGCGACGCGGATCGCGCTGGCACGGCTCGTCCGACACAGACTGGCTCATCTTGGTTTGATGCTGCTCGCCGCCATGTTTTTCGTCGCGGTCTTCGCGGACTTTCTGGCAAGCGACCTTCCGCTGGCCTGTCGCTACCGGGGTGAAGTCTACCTGCTCCCGAACCTCATCCATCCCGCGGGGCTGGCGGGAACGACGTGCACCCAGATGCGAAAAAGCCGAACGGCGGGAGACTGGGCGATCGAGCCGGTCATCGCGCAAGGACCCGGCGAGATCGACGAGCCCGGCCACGTCCTTTCGCCGCCATTCACGCGCGGCCACCCCTTCGGAACCGACGCGGTCGGACGGGATCTCTTCGCACGCGTCGTCCACGGTACCCGTACTGCATTGAGCATCGGGCTCGGCGGCTCGATTGTGCTCGTTCTCATCGGCGTCGGCTTGGGAGCCGCATCGGGCTTTCTCGGCGGCTTGGTCGACGCCGTCGTATCGCGAACGGTCGAGTCGCTGACCGCGATTCCGACCCTTCTGCTGGTGCTCGTCGTCGGTGCGCTCGTGCCCCGACCGACGACGGCCACGTTGCTCTGGACGATCGCCCTCACCCGGTGGACGGAGCTCGCGCGCCTCGTGCGAGCCGACGTGCTTGTCGCCCTGGGTCAAGACTACGTCACCGCTGCGCGCGCGCTCGGGGCATCCCCGGGGCGCATTTTGACACGGCACGTCTTGCCGAACACGATCGCCCCTGCGCTCGTCGCTGCGGCATTCGGCGTTGCGTCCATCGTGCTCATGGAGGCTGCCGTGGATTTCCTGCGAATGGGGTCGCCGGACGCGGTGGCGTCGTGGGGTGAGTCACTCGGAGAAGCACGGACGCATTTCGGCGCCTGGTGGCTGATCGTGTTTCCCGGAGCCGGGCTCCTCACGACGCTGATCGCGCTCAATCTCCTCGGTGAGGCGGCCCGCGACGCGCTCGATCCGAAGTTTTTCGGGCCCGCCGAAAATAACTAAAAGCCCGCTGAATCATTTAAATCTAAAAGCAGTCGTTGGCGGCTCCCGGCGTTCCGTCGTCCGAACCGGGGGACCATGGCGTCTCGCCGAGGCACCAACCCTCCGAGTCGTCGCTGGCTTGGACGAGAAGCGTCGAGAGCTCGAGACTGTTCCCGACGTATGCCAGGCCCCAAGACCCATAATGGATGTCGACGATCGCGCTCGATCCATTCCAAAGAGAGAGGGCGCTGGCACTTCCGGTGTCGAGCTGAATCCCTTCTTCCGGGGGGAGACCCCCGCCGTAGTCGTAAAGGACGGAATCGACGGGAATCAGGCTCTCGATCGCGGCCGTCCGATTGCGGACGAAAACGCCATATGATCGCGCGGGCACGACCACCGGCGGGACCGCCCCGACGAGGTGCGTTTGCGAGTTGCCATCCTGAATGGTGAGCCCGCTGAGAAGAAGCGGGCCATCGGTCGCGTTGTACACTTCGAACCATTGACCGAGAATGGCGGCGGTGGGCACAAACATCACTTCGGTGACGAGGAGGTCGCCCGGCGATGGGATCGGAGCGGCCGTGAAGTCGGTCGGAAGGGCGACGTCGGACGTGTCGGCGTCCACTCCGACGCCGCCGTCGGCGGCATTCGCCCCACCCGCGCTGCAGGCGGCTTCCGCGCGGTCCGATTCATCGGACGGCGGGCCGCCGGTCACGCCAACTTGACTCGCCGTTGCATCGATGTCCGATGGCGCGGTCCCGTCTTCGGCCGTTTCGCTCGCCATTCGAGCGACGTCGGATGGAGCGGCCCCGTCTTCGGCCGTCGCGACGGCCGAAGACGGGGCCGCCATCGGGCTGGCGTCGACCATGGCAAGGGGATCCGAAAAACCGCTTGGGTCGGCCCGCGCACACCCCGTGGGCGCCCCGGCAAGACCCAATCGAAGCAACACGAATAGCCCAGCAAACCGTTCGATCATGGCTTTGGTCATGATCGCCTGTCGGCCCGCCAAACCAGGAGTTGCTTCCCGGGCTCAAAATAAATGCATGCCGGCCGAAAGGAGCTCGAGGTCCAATCAAGGGGGCGGCGTGCCGTCCCAAGGGGGACCCAGGATGGGCACGACGGTCGCCCCGTCCCCGGGGAAACCTCCGGCCCCGTTTGGACCGGCAAACCCAGAGCCGGCATCCGATCCTCCTGCACCGCCCGGCCCCGGACACCCGGCCGTTGCGGCGGCTCCCCCGAGGTTGCAGGCGGGGTCCGATGGCTGCACGAACCGTGACTCCGAGTCGGCCGTCGGCATCGAACCGACGTAGACGATTCCGGCTGAAAGTCCGGCGGCCCCTCCCGCCCCTCCCGATCCGCCGGCCCCATTGCCACCGGCTGCTGAGAAGGCCGCCGCGGTGGTGAACGCTCCAAGGCCCCCGAGCTGCCCCGCCTGGCCTGCGCCGCCCGCGCCCCCTCGCCCGCCGAGCGCCGTTTGAAGCGTGCAAGCCGACAGAGAAACCGTGCTGTTCACGCTGAGCAGCGCAATGCTGGCCCCGCCCCCTCCGCCACCTCCTCCGCCCGCACCACCGCAACCGCCCGCACCACCCGTGTCGCCCTCGAGGACTTCCGTGCTGCACCCGCCGCCGCCTCCCTGGCCCGGCTGCCCCGCCAGCCCGTCGCTTCCGGAATTCGGCCACCAGGCCGGAGGGGCCACCGTGACGCTCCCGAAACCCGTCGAGGGTGCGGCGATCCCCCGCGGCGGACCGTCCGAACCGCGGTCTGCCGGCAGGGGGCTCGGGGTCGTTGGACCGGTGGCGCCGAGCCCGTCGGCTCCCGGTGGGGACACCTGGGAGGACGCGATGGCCGGCGTGCACGTTCCGGCCTGACCTGGCTCAATGGCGAGCTCGCCAATCACGACGCCGCCACCCTCTCCCCCTGCCGACGAGTCGCCGTTGGGGCAGATGTTGATGGGCCCTGACCCCCCCTGGCCACCGTCCGGCGCCGTGGTGGCCCAGCTCCCCGGCGCGGAGGCGCCGGCCGGTCCGTCCCCGCCGGGCCCGGCGACCAACGCGACGCGGGTCAGACGGACGGCGGAGTTCACGGCGATCATCGCGATGCTCGAAGGGCCGGCACCGGCGGCGCCGGCCGGCCCGGCGGCGGCGCCCCCGTCGGCCCCCGGCCCGGTCGGAGCCATGGCGGCAAACGCCAGATCATCGATGTCGACAGGGGTCACGTTGCTGAGATTGACGACCGTGAGAACGGGGCTCGTTAGCCCGACGACCTGCGTCGCCCCACCCGTGTAGATGTAAGAGGCCTGCTCGCACGAATAGCCGCCGTAAAGACTGACCGGAATCGCGATCGTCGCTTGATCGAAATAGCCACCTTGGCAAAGAAACACCTTCGAACGACCGTTGATGTTCGCGAGCGCGTGACTGAGCGACGCATACGGATGGTCCGCGGTGCCCGAGCCGTTCAGGTCATCACCCTGGGGCGACACGAAGACGGCGTCGGTCCCGTCCGCCGGACAGCCGACGACTGGCTGTGCCGCCGAGGACCCGGTCGCAGAGCAGGGTGACGGAGGCGATGCATCAGACGCGTCCAATGTGGAATCGGGCGCGGTGCCCGGACAGCCGGAGCCCGACTCGCCGTCCCACGTACCCGACGCGTCGCAGAGCGACCCATCGACGCCGGCCCCGGCTCCCGAACAGCCCACGCGCGGTCCGCCCTCCGAATCGACGGCCACTTCGCAGGGTGACGAGTCGACGGGGGCCTCGCCCCCTTCGGAGGGACAGCCGATCCCCGACTCGTGGGACGAGCCCGCCGCATCGCAAGAGGGCGCCTCGACCGGGGCGTAAACATAAATGGGTATCGAGGCATCGGCTGCATCCGCCACGGCGGCGCCATCCAGGGGAGGCTTGGACGTCCACGAAGCGTCGCCCTCGGCCCCGCCCGTGAAACCGTTCCCGCCGCAATGCTCGGCCCACAGGGCCAGCACGACGCGGACAGCGGCCGGCAAGAAGGCCCCCACCCTGGACATCGCCCCGGTGGCAGCGGATCGATGCGTCCCCCCTCGCACGTCGGATCCACTGGCGGGTGTCCAACCGAACGGGACTCCCATCGGGCGGCCGAGACGAAGGAAATCGTGCGAACGCCAGGTCGGCATGGATCCTTGCTCCAACGCAAACGCAGCAATGTCCTCGACCACGAAGAAATCGACCGACGGTCCGCGCCTCCGCTGACGCGGGCCAAGCGAAATGGCTCTTGGCCATGGCGTAGACCGACGGCCGGGCGAAAGGCAAGGGACAGACGACCTGACGCGGCGAGGCGTCCGTCCCATCGCCGCAAGGCTCGGGCCGCTTGGAGCAACGCGGCCCGTCGTGCGGGAGTCGTCAGTTGCGAACGAGTGGGCGCCCCGGATCGTGAGGAGGCTGCGTCCGAACGACACGAAGCGAGCGCCCGCTCGTCACGCACACTGCTTCGTCGGCCCATACCGGCCGAACCGGCCCCCAGCCAGCGGCCGACGCGAACGGGTGAACCGTCAACCCATCGTCTGTATCTTCGTAGCCGATGCGGACCAGCGTATCCCTCTCGGTCCAAACCCCCGTCAGACGGAACCGACGGACCGTCGGATCGAGGCCGGCCCGCTCGGCGCGGCCCTCCACCAAACGACGGCCCGTGCCGAGCTTGCCGTTCAGGGTGCCGTCCATCCTGAGCTCCCAAGAAGACATCTCCTCCGGCAGCGCCTGCGGATTGGAAAATTCGACAATCAGTCGGTCGCGGACTGAGCCGTAGGTGACGAAGCGGTCGTCGGAGACTTCGATGTAAAGGGCCCCGTTGCCCAAAAGAGCCCGCACGGTCGCCGAAGCGCCGGGGATCGGCGGCGTCGCCTCGGGCGACGGCCCCATCGGGTCCGCACCGAAGCGCAGCGCACACCCTTCGAGTGCCGTCCTCTTCCAGCCGGATCCCGTGAACGGGTCGCTCGCCAGATCGACCGAGGGCAGGGCGAGCGATGGCGTGGAACACGAACCGTCGGTCTCCGGGTGGCATGTCCCTCCCGCAAAGGCGGCCCAATCCCAGTATTCGGCGTCGTGGAGAGGAAGGGCCCGTTCGATCCGGACGAGACCGACCGGGTCGAGCGAAAAGTCGTACGCGTCGGGACGAACCCAGACCGAGTCGCCATCGCGCGCGCGGGGCTGAACGTATCGAATGCGCGACGGCCCCGAAGCTTCGACGCGCGGCGACGAAACCGCACCGGACATGCAGCTTTTGACGAGGAGCTGTTTTCGCCTGGGGGGCCCTTTCGACGGATCGACTTCAGCGAGCCACGCTTCGCGCGGCACGCAAGCGCCCGCCGCGCTCGGCGGGAAGCGCACAGACGCGACGACTTTCGTCCGCTCGCGACCATCCATACGTTCGGGCGATTGACTCTCGATCGAGCAACCCGCCCGGCCTGAGCAAAGGGCCGTCTCGAGCGCTGCGGCCGTGCCCGACGCATACGGGACCGAGGGTGCATTCGGAGTCGGTGGGGCACACGCGTCGAGCACGAGCGCAAGCGAGACCAGCCACCGGATGGGACGGGGTTCACGGACCGTTGAGCGCGAACCCTGCGGCCGCGCCGTCGACGGCTTCGAGCGCACGCCGGCTCGCAGCGATCTCGATATCCCGCACGACGGACTTCCCGCTGACGAGCCGCCGGCGAGTCGACGCGACGGGTCGGGTAGGTCGCCGATGCCGCGGGGGGGCGTCGGCGGACCGGGCGCGACGGTACGATGGGCGGGCGGCAGCAAAGAATGAATGGGGCGGACCATGCTCCCCATCGGCGAGCACGCAGCACATGTTGCCAAACACCGATCCGACGCAACCGAGGACCACCGAGCGAGCGGATCGACATGCGAAACCCGGGGCGCGGCGGCCGCGCCCGTGCGCTCGGCAAGCGCGGTCCCCGCGAAACCCGGGGCGCGGCGGCCGCGCCCGTGCGCTCGGCAAGCGCGGTCCCGAGTCACGCTAGGGCGAAAATTGCGCCTCCGAAAGCCCGGAAAGCCCCATCGTCCCGGACGGCCCCGTCGCGGCCTTGTCGTTTCCGACCGCGCTCGCACCACCAGCCCGCGTAAAGGATGCCGACCGAAAGGCCCCCCGCACCGCCACCCCCTCCACCGCCCCCGGTCCCATTTCCACCCTGCCCGCCACCACACGCTCCGGAACCGCCGCCACCGCCAGAGGCCCCGCTCTGGCCCGTGCCCCCTGCGCCCCCATTTCCTCCTGGGCCGGCGACGATCTGTGAATTGACAACGTGGACCGTGACCCCGAAAGCGAGGAGCGCAATGCTCGAGCCACCCCCGCCGCCAGACGGGCCACCGGCGCCGCCGCAGCCGCCGCAACCGCCGCCGCCGCCGCCGGACTGAATGCCTCCACCTCCTCCGCCGCCTCCTTGCCCAGGCCCTCCAGGCGCTCCAGGACTCCCCATTCCCGGCGTCCATCCCGCGTCCGTGACGGCGCCAGAGACGGAAGCTCCAAGACCGCCACCAGTTTGCGCCGTACCATCGGCACCGGGCAATCCTGGGAGGCAATAGCCCGTCGTGTCGTTGTAGCCCCCTCCGCCCGATCCATTGTGGCTGCCGATGGGCGTGGCCGCCGGGCTCGCGGTTCCGGCGTCGCCGTCACCCGCAGGGTCCCCGGCCGAACCGCCGGCCCCGCCCCATGTGTCGCCGAACACCGGGCAGCGGCATTCCTTGCCTTCCGCCCCGCCCTCGCCGTTTGGGTCGGCCCCAGCCAAATCGCCCGCATCGGTCGAAAACCAGTTGGTCGGGGGCGCCCCGCCGGCCAAGCCATCGCTTCCCGCCCCCGCCTGAATGAGAACGCGCGCGAAGGTCACCGAGGCCGCATGGCTCACGAAGGCCGCGATGCTCGAGACGCCTGTCGCGGCATCGGGAGCCCCCGCGTCGGGCGACACGAACGCGATGTCCTCGATGGAGACTGGCGTCGTCGTCGCGTCGATGCGAAGGGCGTAAAGCGAGCTCGGCGCGGTCACGGTCACCGTGGGCCCCGCGTCGGTCGGGACGTACGTCCAGGCGGACGACGCCGCACAGGCAAAGTTTCCAAACAGGCTGACCCCCGGCTCCGATGCCTCGACGACCTCCTCGGCGTACTGTCCGTTGCACACGTACACACGAAAGAGGCCCTTCGTGGCAGCCGCCGCGATGCCGGCTGAAATCGTCTTCAGGGGGCTCGCCATCGTGCCGGCGCCCGTGTCGGTTCCGGTCGACGACACAAAAATCCCGTACGCCTCCGTGACCGAGCAGGCGCTCGGCGGTGAAGCGGTCAGGTCGCACCCGACGGCGCCATCGGCATCGGCTGCGCCGCCGTCGGCGTCGCCCATGCCGGCATCGGCCTCCCCGGCGTCGGCGTCGACCACTGTGGCATCCGCCTCGGCTGCACCGCCATCGGTCGCGCCCGCCTCCGCGTCGTTCAGCGAAGCATCGACCGACCCGTCAGCCGACGTGGGTCCGCCCTCCCCCGACGCATCGGAGCTGCCGGGACACGTCAGGTTCGCAGCGCAGCCGGAAAAGCTCTGCTCGCCGCACCCGCAGACCAAGACCAGCTCGAAGATCCCGAGGACGATCCCAACCCATATCAGCCCGAGGCGCATCGTCTTCCGACCTCCCGCGAATTTCTTAGAGTCTCTTGCGTAGGCATGGAAACGCTCGAGCGGGCGCTCGGGCCGTGACGTTCGTGACAGGGCTAGAAGCGCCCGTCAACGCTCACACCGAGTTCGCCCGGCCCGACGGTTGGAATCGCGCGGGCGGTGATCGCTGTCGATCCGCTGGCCCCCCGTGGCCACACGAACCAGGTCACGACGGCGCCCGCAGCCAGCGCTCCTCCGGTCACGTACAGCGCATTCGACCATGTTGCATCACGGTTTTGCTCTTGAATCGCAATGCTGAGGTCGGCGCATGCGGGGGCATTCGGGTTCGCGGTGCAGGCCGAACCAGTTTGGCCCAGGCGAATGCCGCTGGCCGTATTGGCGTGGGTCCGCGATCGGAACGCCAGGTACACGGCCGCACCGAGCGAAACGGCGCCCGCGCCACCCATCGCCGCCACGGTCGCCGTGCGCGCCCCCGAGGCGGGCCCTGCTTCGTGGGTCGGGCGCTCGCGAGCGTCGACAGACGCCGCCGGAGGCGCCGCCGCCGGAGAGGGACCCACGATCACAGGCCGCAAAAGGGCCGGAGGGGGGCTCCCCAGCGCGACCTTCGTCACGACCCCCACCGGTGCGTCGACCGTGATCGACCGCGACCATGGCGCCAGCTGCGCCTCGATGACATGGCGACCGGCCGCCACATCAAGCGGCTCGGCCACGGGCGCACCGCCGACCACGATCTCACCGTCCAGCCGCACGACCTCACCGTCCAACCGCACGACGGCCCCGGACGGTGCCTGCACGTCGAGGTGAGCGGTCGCGGCCATCAGAACCTGCGCATGGTGGCGAGCATCTTCGCGATCGGCGCCCGGCGCCGCCGGGTCGCGCGAGAGCCGCTTGAAGTGAACCAATGCGTCGAGCGCGTGGCCGGTCTTTTCCTCCGCGAGCGCGAGGTTCCAGAGGATCGCGGGCCGCTTCAGCACGGCATACGCTTCCGCAAAAGAAATGCGCGCGGCCTCGAAATCGCGCGATTGCACACGGGCGAGGCCTTCTTGGAATCGCGCTTGGGCATCGTGAACGGCGGGATCATCCTGCCCGCGGGCCGGGCCGGGACTCGTGATGATCACGACCCCGGCCCATATGCGCCATCGCCAGCGAGCTCGCATCGGCAGTGCGGTCTTCTACCCCGCCTCGCCCGGAGAGCGCAAAGGACTAAAAGCTTGTCTTGAACTCGCCGACGTCGTTCGTGCTGACGGCAGGCGGAATAACCACTTTTTGGACGGATTGGACCGAGGACCGGCGCGCGCGCACAACCGGCACCGCGGCCGGAGCGGAAGGAGGCGCCATCGGGGCACCTCCCGACGGCCGCTCAGCGACGACAGCGGCGGGCACCGTCCCCGCGGTCGTCACCGAGGGCTCCATGACCGTCATCGCGCTCGCGGGAGCCGAAATGGCCAAACCCGAACGATCGGTCGTCGCACGGATCGTGCTCTGGGGTTCTCCCACTGAAGTCGAGAGGGTGGGGGCGGCCGAATCGCCCGCGGGCGCCGAAAGGGTCAGCGGCAGAAGAGCAAACAAGCCCGTGACGACGAGAAGTCCGGCGACGAGCGCCGTCACGATCCGCCGTTTCAGCCCGCGACCGGTCGAAACAGTCGCCTGAGCCCCGAGGGGGGGGTTCGTCGAGCGCAGCGCAGCGACTCTCCTTGCCCTCGCGGCCAAAGGAATGGCCCGCGGAGTGGGCGGGCGCTCGACCAAGACCTTCGGCTCCTCGTCGAACGAGGGCCACCCTCGATGCACCTCGTGCTCGGTATGGTAGACCGCGGCAGCCTCCCCGTGTGTCTGCCGGGTGGTCTTCGTGCGGTCGGGCCGCGGCCCCGCCATGCCCTCGAGCAGCAGCTCGACCGAGTCTTTGCGGGCACCTCCGGCTTCGAGCGAAGCCTGCGCAGGCGGCGGCACCGACGGGGGCGGAACGACGATGCCGAGCGGACGGCCGGCGGGGGCGGGCCGCTCGCCCGGCGGCCCAACGCCCGGATCGGTCCCGTGCGCGCGGGGCGGCGGGCCGCTGCGGCGTGCCGTGGGAGTCGACGGGTCGGTGTCCTTTTCGTCCTCGTTCGTCACGGTCGGCTCCGCGCGCTCCTTTCTTCTACCGCCTATTGTCCCAGGGAACCAACAGAGTGCACGGAAGGGGCGACGGCCGCGAGAGTCTCGGGCGGGCTGCGACGAGCCGAGGGCCAGGTTACCCGCCGGCACCCGGAGCGGTGAAGGTCCGGTCCGGACGGCGCGAGCGTTCGAGGTCTGGCCGAGGGGCCTCGACGAGCGACAAGGCGTGCGTATAGATCGGGGGACCATGACCATCTTGGGCGGATTCGGCGGCAGCAGCAGCAAAGGAAGGGGCGCGGGGCCGGGTGGGAGCGCGCCGTCCAAGCCGGGCGGGGGCGTCCCGTTCGTGACCGAGCGCGATTTCGAGCGCGAAGTCTTGCGAAGCGAGCTCCCCGTTCTGCTCCAGTTCACCGCCGATTGGTGCCAGCCGTGCAAGGCCATCGCTCCGGACGTCGAGGCCTTTGCACGCGAAAACACCGACAAGGTCAAAGTCCTGCGGATCGATGTCGACAAGTCTCCCGTCATTGCACAGCAGCTCGGCGTCAAGAGCGTGCCCACCTTCATGGTGGTCGCGGAGGGCCGCATTCAGGATGGCGTCGTCGGCGCGATTCGGAAAAAGAAGATGCAGGAGCTCGTCGAGCCCTTTTTCCCGCGGGCCGCAGGTGCGCTCAAGCCGGCCGAGCTCTGGCAGCTTCTCAGCGCAAAGGCCGTCGCGCCGGTCGACACGCGCGATGCCGCTGCTTTTAATCGAGCTCACCTCCCGAGCGCGGTCAACATCCCGCTCGACGAGATCGAAGGTCGCCTTGCTGAACTCCATATGCTCGCCGGACAACCGGTTCTTTATTGTCGAGGCGGCGACATGACCAAGGGCATCGCCGACAAACTGGCGGAGCAAGGATCTCCCGTAGCCTTTCTCGAAGGGGGCTTGCTGGCTTGGGAGGCCGAGGGCCTGCCCGTCCAGCGCTGACGACCCCGGCCCCCGGACCGGCTGACCCGCGACCCTTCCACGTACGACAGGCCGCCCCCACGCACCCAGCCAAAACGGACCACCCCGGACCGGCTGGACCCGCGACCCTTCCCCGCAGATACCCCGTACCCGGGCGACGGGGTTACACCGCCCGACGTCGGTTGGCGTGGCAGGATGCCCAGAGCACGATTGCGCACCCCGGGCTGAAGGTCGTGCACGTTGTGGTCCGTATCTCAGAGCATGGTTGTCCGGCCGAGCGATCGACCGACGCTGGCCCCAGCGTTCGATGTCGAACAGTTCGCCCGGGAATCGGATCAGCGCGTGTCCGCCCATCGCGTGCCGGCCGCGCCACGAGCCATCGACGGCCGGACCGACGAGTGCGCGCTGCCACCCGACGAGGCTGACACGAACCCCTCTCAGGTTCGCCTGACCACCCGGCCTCACCTCGAGCCGTTGACGAACGAGGGCTGGGCCCGCACCGTGGCGGGGGCGCCCCGCGTGACGATGTCGAGCGAAGCGCTGAAGCGGCTGCCGCTGGACCACCGCGCCGGCTTCGTCATTTCGTTGATGGACGGATCGATCGACCTCGAGATGATCGTCGATCTTTGTGGAATGGAGCGCGACGACGCGCTCGGCCTCGTGCGCGACTTGTACGAATCGGGTGTCGTCGAGTTCTCGACGGCTTGATCACCGCTCAACGGCCACTGACGGCCCGGACGATTTGCTTTTGCGCGACTGCGAAGAGCGCGAGAACGGGCAGCGAAAGGACGACGTTGCCCGCCATGACGATGTGCCAGCGCACGCCTGTTCCCTGCTCCCGCAGGAGGGCGACGTCGAGCGGCAAGGTGCGAACCGCATCGTCCGTCGTCATGACGAGCGGCCAAAAGTAATCGTTATAATGAAAGACGAAGCTCACGAGCAGGAGCGACGCGAGGGTCGGGGCGAGGATCGGAGCCAAGATCCGGTAGACGATGGTCCACTCGCCCGCTCCGTCCATCCGCGCCGCTTCGATGATTTCGTCGGGAACGCCGAGCAGCGCCTGCCGAACGAGAAAGGTGCCGAGCGCGCTCGCCGCGAAAGGCAGGACGAGGCCCGCCATCGTGTTGACGAGCCCGAGTTTCGCAAACATGAGAAAGACCGGAACGAACGTCGCTTGCGCAGGCACGATCAAAGACGCGATCACGACGCCGAACGCAAACCTCTGCCCGACGAATCGGAGCTTCGCGAGCGCGTAGCCGGCGGGCAACGCGAGAGCCACCTGCAAGGTCGCGATCATGGCCGCCATCGCGATCGTGATGGCCATGGATCGAGCGACGGGCATGGCGGCGAACACTTCACGGTACGCCTCCACGCTCCAGTGCTGCGGCCACGGCGCCGTCGGATGGGCCACGAGCTCCGGCAGGGTCTTGAACGAAGTGATCACCATCCACGCATACGGCACGAGCCAGAGGGCGGCGGCGGCACAGGCCGCCAGACCGAGTGCGCCGATGCGCAGCGGCTTCATCGGGGCGACCTCGGAGCACGCCACGCGACAAGCTGCAGCGCCGACACGGAGAGCAAAAGCCCGAAGAAGACGACGGTGAGGGCGCTGGCGCGGCCGACGCGCAGGTCCAAGAAAATTTCCTCGTAAATGGCGTAGACGAAGAGCTCCGTAGCCCGGGCGGGACCGCCCTGTGTGACAATGCGGACCGCATCGAACGCCTGAAAGCTCGTGACGAGTGTTGTCGTCGCCACGAATGCGGCGGTCGGGGCGAGCAAAGGCATCGTCAAGTACCAAAAGCGCGACCACGCTCCGGCTCCGTCGAGCGCCGCCGCGTCGCGCAGAGAGGCCGGAATCGACTGCAAACCGGCCAAAAAAACGATCATGGCGTATCCGGTCAGCTTCCAGGCCGCGATGACGGCGAGCGTTGGCAAGGCCCACCGGGGGTCTCCGAATGGCGACGTGTGGCGAAGCCCAAGGACGGACAGCGCCCCAGCCATCAGGCCGCCGTTGCCATCGAGCATCCACATCCAGAGCAGCGCCACGGCGACCCAGCTGACGACGTACGCGCTGAAGATGCACGCACGAACGAAAGCGAATGCGCGGCCCGGCCGGTCGAGCAGCAAGGCCAGGGCGAGGCCGGCCGTCATCGATCCGACGACGACGAGAACGCTGTAGGTGAGCGTACGCATCGCGATCCGCACGAGCTCGCCGTGGGCGGCGAGATCCCGATAATTCGCCGTACCGACGAAGGCAGGCGGCGTCAGCAGGTCCCACGAAAAGAAGCTCTCCCAGAACGCTACGCCCATCGGCACGATGAAGAAGACGACGAGCAGGACGAGCGACGGCCCGACCATGGCCCACGGGTGCCACGGCGACCGGGGCCTCAACCGTGCCTCGCGGCTTCGTCACGCGCCTCGTCGAGGACCTCATGGGCGTCACGGCCGCTGAGGACGGCCTCCTCGAGGCGTGGTTCGACGATGTCGCGCTCGATGCGAAAGAGCTCGGGGTCCCACGGCCACGGCTCCGCCGACGCCAACTGGTCATAGGCGACCCGATCGTTGGGGTGGACTTCGTACCAGCGCCGCTGCCGAAGGACGTCCACGGCAACCGTCGTGACCGGGAGGTACCCGGTGAGCCTCGACCAGGCCGTCGTCTGCTCGACAGCACACATCCAGCGAACAAACTCCCATGCCGCGCGCTTCTCGTCGTCAGGGGCGGCGCGGAGAAGGACGAACATCGTCCCCCCAGTCGGGACGCTCGTGCGAGCCTCGCGCGGCAGCGGCGCGGCCACGACGGGAAACGATGCGTTGTCTTCAAGGTAGCGAACGTAGGCGGTGCTGCTCCACATCATGGCGACGCGGTTCCCAAGGAAAGCCTCGTTCGTCGACTGCCACGCTTGGTAGTCGCGGCCCGGCGGCGGTCGCATGACCCGAAGGTCGCGAACGAGACGTTGCCAGAATCGAAGGGCCTTCTCACCGGCCTCCCCTCCGAGGGTGACTCGCCCCGCCCCGTCGACCAGGGTTCCGCCCGCCTGGCCCACCATCGCAACCCAGTACCACCATGAAATGGGGACTTCGAAGCCCCAGCGCGGACCGCCGTCGCCCTCGCCGAGCGTGAGGCGTGTCGCGACCCGCACGAGATCCTCCCACGTGGCGGGAAGCGCGGCGCCCGCTTGGGCGAAGGCTCGTCCGTTGGCAAAAGCAATCGGCGTCGATCGATTGAACGGGACGCCGAACGTGGGCAGCCCTGGCGGAGATCGAAATGAGCCGGCCTGGGTGAGCGACGGGAGAAACGGAATCGACCGGGCCCCGTCGTATTGGTCGAGCGGCTCGAGGACCGCGGCCCGCGCGAGGTAAGGGAGCACCTCGAGAACGACGTGCGACAACGCAGGTGCCCCGCCGGCGGCTATCGCGGTCCGTAGCTTGGCGAGCGACTCGAAGTAGTCTCCTTGGTGCACGGGCAAAACGAGGACGCGGCCCTGGCTCTCGTTGAAGTGTGCGACGAGATCGAGCAAGGTCTTTCGTACCCGATCGCCGAACGCGTACCAGAATTCGACGACGACCCGGCCGCCGTCTCGCCGGGCTCGGTCGCGGCGCCGGCATCCGCCTTCGAGCCCGGCGAGCGACGCGATCGATGCGCGCATCACGTCGCGGCGCGACAACGGCATGGCGCGGGCCATCGGACGCTAGCCGATCCGGCGCATCTCCCCTTCGGCTTCGAAGGGCATGAGACGCGAGGCTTCGATGCGAACGCGCACCGCGTCGCCGGGGCGCCGCGGGTCGAATCCCGGAGACTGGGCGCGAAGCTCGAGGGCCCCGACCCGAACGAGAACGTGCGACTGGGCGCCGAGGGGTTCGACCACGACGACTTCGCCGGCCTCGCCCGAGTCCCCGAGCTCCACATGCTCGGGGCGAATGCCCACGTCGATGTGCGGCGGCAGCCCGTCGGTCGGCGTGGGCCACCGGAACGGACCGGCGACGATGGCCCTGTCTTCGACCCGGGCAGCAAGGACGTTCATGCGCGGAGCGCCGAGAAAAGCGCCGACGAACGACGTCGCAGGACGTTCGTAGACTTCTCGTGGGGTCCCGATCTGCAAAGCGCGCCCGCCCCGCATGACGACCACCCGATCGGACAGGGTCATCGCCTCGACGTGGTCGTGGGTCACGTAGAGCGCCGTGGCGCCGAGCCTGCGGACAAGCTGCCCGATCTCGAGGCGCAGGTCGCCACGAAGGGACGCATCGAGGTTGGACAGCGGCTCGTCGAAGAGAAAGACACGCGGCTTGCGCACCAGCGCCCGGCCCATCGCGACACGCTGCCGCTCTCCGCCCGACATGTCTCCAGGCCGTCGGTCGAGCAAGCGCTCGATGCGAAGGATCTCGGCCGCCTCGGCGACGGCACGCGCCCGACCCGCCGCGGACACGCGGCGCATTTTCAATGGAAATTCAAGTATTTCCCGCGCCGTCATGTGGGGATAGAGCGCGTAGCCTTGAAAGACCATCGCCACGTCGCGATCCTGAGGCGGCACGTCGTGCATCGATCGACCGGCGATCGAGACCCGGCCATCGTCCGGCGCCTCGAGACCTGCCACGATGCGGAGCAGAGTCGATTTGCCACACCCGCTCGGTCCGATCAGGGTGGCGATCTCGCCTTGATCGATGGCAAGCGTGACGTGGTCGAGCGCGGTCCCGACACGCCGAAGGCCCGACCCGAAGCGCTTGGTCACGCCCTCGAGAAGGATCTCGGGCCGGGGCATGTCATTCGGCTCGAGACTCCCGCCACCACTTCTCGGCGCAGGCAAGATCCTCGCGGGTGTCGATTTCCATGTACCCGCCGTTCGTGTCGACCCGATAAAACGCGGATCCTCGCTCGATCATGTCCTGGAACAGATCGATGAGATACGCGCGTTCGAAGGTCCGCCCTTCGCGCCAGACGGACCCCGCATGCTGCGCACGGGCGACATCGAATGCCGAAGCGAGCTCGAGCGCTCCGCTCGAACTGAATTTGGTGACGCCGATGAACTCACCGCTGGCCCGGTCGGCGGGGATGCGTCGCGAAAGTTCCACGATCCGATCGTCCTCCGCCCTCATTTTCTCGCCGTCGCTCTCCGGGTGCAGCGAACGATCGAGATAACGACGGCGCCAATCCGTGTCGCATGCGAGAACCTTGTCGTCTTTGGACTCGACGAGCTTCCGGACGACGGACCCACGATAGACGATGTCCGCGTAAGTCGACACGAAGCCGCCGTTCAGATGATCCCGCGCGCACATCAGCGACGCGAGAATGTTATTGTGTTCCCAATCCCGATTGACGACGAACGTGAATTCCGGATAGCGGGCGCGGACGACCTCGGCACGGTACCCGCAGATGAAGACGACGTCCTTCTTCGTGAACCCGGCCGCCGCGAGGGCCGATAGAATCCAGTCGATCATCGGCCGTCCCATGACCGGGACGAGCGCCTTCGGAAGTTCGTCCGTCTCGGGACCCAGCCGGCTACCCCGACCTGCCCCGATCACGATGGGCCGCATGCGAAACGACTACCACGAGACGGAGCAGCCCGCCTCGACCCGATCCATGGCGGGGTCCCCCCCCCTCGCGCCGCCGCCCACCGCCTCCCATCCTCGACGCCTGCCTGCGGAAAGACACGAGGCTCCAGAAGGCGCGTGACGCCACATCCCTTCCGGCCGGTCGACGCTCATTGCGCGGCACCCGTTCCTTTTGGCACTCTATCGAACCGTGACGCGGGAACTCACGCTGGGCATCGTGACCGACCTGCACTTCGGCCCTGAAGCGCGCTACGGGGGCAAGCTCCGTAAGATGACGCATCTTGCCGGCCACTTCGCCCGGGCTTTCGTTCAGCAAATGAACGAAGAGGTGAGGCCCGACCTCGTCGTCAACCTCGGCGATGACATCGAAGACGTTTCGCGCGAGGCCGACCTCGCTCGCTACGCGGAATGCCAGCGCATCCTCCGAGGCGCGGTGGCGCCGCTCGTCAACGTCGCCGGGAACCACGACACCGTCCACCTGAACCGCGAAGACCTGAACGCCTTTTGGCGCCGCACAGGGCCCCTTTATTATTCTTTCGACTTCGAGGGATGGCACTTCGTCGTGCTCCATACGATCGAAAAAAAAGACGTTGAAATTCGCATCCCTTTGCCACAAATCGAGTGGCTGAAGGACGACTTGGGCGCGGCGCGGGGAAAGACGATCGCCTTCATGCATCACTCCGCCACCGAACAGTCGCTCGACGACTCGCGGTGGTGGCCCGGGCGAGCGCACTTGGCCCTCGTCCAAGAGCGCGCTGAACTACGCCGAATATTTGAAGAATCGGGCCGCGTACGGGCGGTCTTCAACGGACACCTCCACTGGAACCACTTCGACGTTGTCCGCGGCATTCCCTACATCACCGTGCAAAGCCTCATCGAAAACCTCGACGACGACGAGCCCGGGCGGCCGGCCAAGGCCCATGCGGTCGTGCAGCTGAGCGAACGGCGCATCGTGGTCCGCGTCGCGGGCAACGACCCGGCTCGGTATCAGATCGACCTGTGAAAGGCTGCATGGCCGTGTTTTTCGCCGTGGCGTCGGCGACCGGCTGCCATCGCGCGCGAGCCGCGGCGGGCGCGGAAGCCGGGGCGCCCATCGAGCCAGCCCTCGCGGGGTCCTTGACGGCACCGGACGCCGCGCCAAGCGTGGCTGCAGCGCCACCGGCCATGACCGCGACACCGTTTGGCCCTCCCGTCCCCTTTGGTCGCTACACCTGCCCCTCGGTCCGTCGCGGCGGCAGCTTCCAGGCCTATCTCGCCGCGGCGGACACCGAGGTGGCATTCGTCGACGGAGACGACTGGCTCGCGCTCGTCAATCGGTCTCCCACAGGGGCGCTCCCTCCGGCCTACGCGCCCCGCGATCTCGTCGACGTGAAGGACGGCCGCCCGCGCAGCGCCTCCGAATGCGAAGCGTCGCACGACTGCCTGCGGCGGGAAGCCGCCGCCGCGATCCATCGCATGCTCGATGCGATGCACGCCGAGGGCATGGAGGGCCATGTGCAGTCGGCGTTCCGCGGCTTCGGCACGCAGTGCTGGGTGTTCGCGAGCTGGGCGCACCAGGCCTCCGGCGGGTTCTGCGAGGCGACCGAGCAGAGCGCGCTACCCGGACACAGCCAGCATCAACTCGGCACGACGCTCGATCTTTTCACGAGTGATTGGGCGGCGATCGGGGCCAAGACCGGCGAGGGCGTATTCCGAAACGGCTTCGGATGCACGCGTGGAGGAACGTGGCTCGACCAGAACGCCTGGCATTTCGGGTTCGTCGTCGCCTACCCCATCGATCCCGATGATCGGCGGGACGGGTCGCGGTGCCTCGCACGCTCCGACCACCCGGTGCCGATCGACCCGAAGACGGGGTATAAGAACGAGCCGTGGCACCTGCGCTTCATCGGCGACGGCGCCGCGGCTCGCTATCACGCGGCGTGGCTCGCCAGCGGTCCGGGCACCCCCGACGAGATCACGCTCGAGCAATGGCTTCGGCAAGATCGCGGCCTCGTCGGTGACGCAGAGTTGCCGGTGTGCGACGGCTGCCAGTGTGGAGCATGCGCCACACTGGCCGGAGACGACGCGCGGACGCCCTGCGGGCCTGCGTCGCTCCGGCTGGGAGCCGACGGTCGTGTCATCGCCCCCGACGAAGACCCCCATTGGCTCGACACACGAGTCGTCGCCGGGCCGCTGGGCATTGTGATCGAGTTGACCGTTCACGTGCCGGCTCACACGCCAACGCAACCGCCCGTAGTCGGACCGAACGGTCCTGCGTACGGAAACGGCTCGACGTTCATGGCGCTGACGCCCTATGCCCTCACCGCCGCTCACCGTTATCCGGATTTGCCCCGCGCTTGGCGGGTGGCGATCGAACCGAATCCGCCCGGATCGGTCCGCTGGCCGTGGCGCGTCTCGCTCGCCTCGCCTGATCTCGCGTCGACGTGGAACCGCGCCAATCTGCTTCTCCCGGGCCGGTTCGGGGACGTCCACATGCGCATTCCGATCGCCACGAAGGGCGCGGCCATCGAACAGCTTCGGGTGACATTGCTCCGCGACGGCGTGGAGCACGAGACCCGCTCGATGGCCATGCCGCCCCCCTGACGCGCAACCGAGACGGATGCCGTTTTTTTCGAGGAGAGCGCCGCGAAGGATGCGCTAGGGTCCTTGGGCCGTGCCGGACCATCCGCCTGCCACCGCCACATCGGCGGCGCTCGCCCGCCTGGCCGGAGCGCTCGCCGAGGATGCGCTCTTCGCGCTCGCGTCGGGGGTCCACGACGCCGACGCATTGGAAGGCTTGCTTCAACGTCGCGCCGTCGCCCATGGCGCCGCCCTCCAGGGCGATGCCCGTCTTCCTCGAATGCTCGGCCAGTTCGACGCCTGGGTCATCGACATGACGCGAGCCCTCGCGCCCATCGCTCCGCCTTCGTGGATTCCAATGATGGAGGTCGTGAGAGAGAAAGTCACGCTGGAGATCGGGGCGCGCGGCCTGCGAAGTCTCTTCTCGACCAAGCCGAGCGACCGGGACATCGCGCGCGTAAAGCGCTACGGAGGACTGGCGGTCCGCGTCCTCCGCGCGGTCCTGGCCGCAGATGGGCCCCTCGACGCCGAAGAGAGGACGACCCTCGCCGCGGTCGTCGCGTCGTTGGGCCTGCCCGATGACGACGCGGGCGCGCTCCTCGCGGAGCCGCCGGTGCCACCCGAGACACTCGATATCTATGGAGAGCTCGATCTGGCCGTCGTCCGCGCCATCGTGCGCGGTGCTTCGTGGGCGGCCGCCGCAGACGGCATCGACCCGCGCGAAGATCACGCCATCCGTGTCTTCGCCCAAAAGGCGGGCGTCGGCGACGATGAAGTCGAGACCGCCCGACGCGAGGCCCAGGAGCGCGTGGAGTCGCGTAGCAAGGTCGGCGCCGCGGCGCTCGACGCCGTGCGGTTCGTCCTGTCGGACCGAGCGCCCGGGGAGGGAGTTCGCCTTGCCGCACTGGTCGGTGCGCTGATGATTCCCCGACGCTGGCGGAGCGAAGCGCTCACCCCGATCGGCCAGGGTGCGCCCGTGACGCTGGCGCGCCGGCATAGCGGCCTCGCTTCGTCCGATCGGCTCGCGATCCTCGGGGTGGCGTGGGCCGGGGCCCTGCTCGAAGACCCCAGCGTTTCGCGGCGCGCGCTCCTTCAAGCCCGTTGGGAAAAGTTCGCAGCGGACCTCGGCGAGGACGATCCGCGCGCTCGCGAGCTCGTCGGCGGCTGGGTTGACGCGGCGCTCGCGAGCTCCGCAAGGGGGTGGGCATGAAGACACGACGTTTGGGCTTCCTCGGTGCGGGCAACATGAGCGGCGCACTCATTCGAGGGTTACTGCACGGCCGCGTTCTCCCCGCCGAGCGCATCCAGGCAAGCGACGTCAAACCGGAACGGCTCGAGCAGCTCAAAACCCAGCACGGCATCCGTGTCACGGGGGATAACCATGCACTCGTCCGCGAAAGCGACGTGCTTGTGCTCGCGGTCAAACCCCAAGCCATCGACAAGGTCCTGAGCGAGATTGGCCCTGATGTTCGGCCGGCCCAGCTCGTCGTCTCGGTCGCCGCCGGTGTGCCGATCGAGGCGCTCGAATCGAGACTCCCAGCCAACTCGCGCATCGTCCGCGCCATGCCGAACACCCCGGCAACGGTTCAGGCCGGCGCAACCGCGATCGCCGCGGGCGCCCACGCCAGCGAGGATGACGTGCGCATCGCCCGAGAACTCTTCGAGGCCGTCGGCCGTGTCGTCGTTCTCGACGAGGCGCTACTCGACGCAGTGACCGGCCTGAGCGGCAGCGGTCCCGCTTACGTCATGCTCATCATCGAGGCACTGGCGGACGGCGGCGTCAAAGTCGGACTCCACCGCGACACGGCGCTCCTTCTGGCGGCGCAAACGGTATTTGGCTCGGCGCGACTCCTGCTCGAAACGGGCGAGCATCCGGGCCGGTTGAAGGACATGGTGACGAGCCCGGGTGGCACGGCCATCGCGGGACTGCACACACTCGAAAGCGGCGGCCTCCGACGGACGCTCATCGACGCGGTCGAAACCGCGTCCAAGCGCGCCGCCGAGCTGGGGGCCCAAATGACGGCCAAGCTCCGACGCTGACCCGGCCCTTGCTTCGACGCTGACCCGCCGCTTGCTTCGACGCTGACCCGGCGCTTGCTTCGGCGCGTCGACCCTCGGCCCGCCTCCCAATCGTAACCGCCGGGGCCGGTGCTTTTTCCCCCGTGAGCCCGAAGGCGACGCTCCCGGCGCGCGAGGCGGGCCCCCTCGCCCTCGGCGATAGCGAATTCCGTGCCCGCCGCAACGGCAGGCAGCTACTTCGCCATCACGTCCGCCGCCGTCACGAACGCGATGAGGGTAAGCAGCATCAGGAGTCCGACTGCGTGGACGCGCGCCTCCACCTTGGCGTCGGGCTTGCGGCGAGAAACGGCTTCAGCTCCGAGAAAGAGCAGGCGTCCGCCGTCAAGCGCAGGAAAGGGCAACAAATTGAACGCGCCAAGGTACGCGCTCAGCATGCCGAGGAACTGAAGCAGGACGCCGGGGCCGACCTTCGCCTGCTTGGCCGTCTCTCGCACGATCCCCACCGGACCGTTGACCTGGAGCTTTTCCTTGCCCGCAATCACCCGCCCAATGGCACGCACGTTGTCGTAGACGAAGACGGGGGGCGCGATGACGCTGATTCGACCCGCCTCGAGCAGACCGACGGGCTCGATGTGGGTCGGCATCCGGACGTGAATGAGCCCTTCGTCCTTGTCGCCCCTTGGAACGGGCGTCACCGTCTCGACGAGCCGTTCGCCCTCCCGGTCGATGCCGACAATCACCGGTTCCCCTGGATGCGCGCTCACCGACGACCGCAATTCTTCCCAAGTGTGAACGGCGTGGCCATTCACTTCGAGAACGCGGTCGCCGGTGCGCATCCCCGCCGTCTGTGCCGGACCGGCTTCGACGATGACGCGCATGCTGCTCGAGTCCGCAACTTCCTTCCCGCCGATGAGCAAGCCGAAAAAGATGAGGACAGAGGCGAAAAAATAGTTCGTCAGCGGACCGGCTGCGATCGTGACGATGCGCGCCGGCAGGGCGGCGTTGGCGTAGCTCGCGGGGTCCTTCGGATCGCCCTCTTCGTAGGGGTTCATCCCCTCGATCTGGACGTACGCGAGAAACGGGATGAGCGCGACCTGATAGACGGTTGGGCTGTCCTTGGGCTTGTGCTTCCAGATCGTCGGCCCGAAGCCGATGCTGAAGCGCACGACGCGCATGCCAAACCGTCGCGCCGCGAGGAAGTGCCCGCCCTCATGAACGATCATAAGGACCGCAAGCCCAAGAATGGCGACCAAGTAGATGGCGACCGTCATCTTTAGAGGAAACTCTAAGACGACCGGATGGCCGGCGCCATTCGCCGCTCCGATCTTCGTTATTCACAATCGTTCCGCCGCTTCCCATCCGCGGGGGCCCAGCGGCCCGCCTGCCTCCTTCTGCCGCGTCTCCATCCGTGAGGGCCTCGGCCCGCTGGCCCACGAGCCGGACTTCTCGCGCGCGGTTCAATCGGGGGCGGCAGGAAGGTCGAGTCGTACCGCGAGCGACTGACTTGCCCGTGAGTCGGCCCTCTCGCGCCGTTCAATGATGGGCGGCCGGCGAAGGCCGAGCCCTACGGCGAGCGACTAGGGAAAGAAGCTCACGCCGACCGAAAGCGTCGGATAACCGACGCGCATCGTGAGCGCGGCCTTGTCACTGAAATGAAAGCGCGCGCCAAGAAAGAGTGCAGGGAGGACGCCCGTTTGTTCGGGCTCGGCCCCACATGCGAGATTCTCCGGATAGATGCGACAAGTCGTATACCACCCGTGATAGATGTAGAGGCCCGGCTCGCCGAAAACGCTCCAGCGTTGCGAAACGTAAAAGTTCCACTGCATCGTGACCGGCGCCTCGATGAAGTCGGCCGAGCAGTCGGCCAGGCTGTCGTAGCAACCGTAGTGGACCCAATCGAGGCCGAACGAGATGGCCACGCTGTTGTTGATCGTCGGCACGAAGCCGTTCTGAACGATGGGGATTCCCACGCGTCCGCCAATTCCGAAGCCGCCGGCTGTTCCATACGTGTCGCCCCACCCGAAGAGGCCGTGCGGCTCGAGCTCGACGGAATAGAGAGGATGCGCTCCCGGCCGTTTGATGGTGTCGTCCGCGTGGGCCGAAGCCGCAGGCGTAAAAAAGGCGAAGAAGCCAACGAGAGCGAGGAGGGGTAAGCGGGTCATGACTCTTGGGCTGGGGGCTGACGTCACCCGCTCAGAGCGAGCTGGCGGGCGGCAGAGCGGGGCCGGACACTGCCGGAGGAACCTTCCCCGCGCAACAGAAAATGTGAGCCTTTCTCGTGGGTCGAGCGCCCGCCAACGGCCGGCTCCGCTGGCGAATTTCGTGCTACGAGAAGCGTCCCATCATGTCGAACACGCCCAGCAACCTCGGCACGCCGCCCGTCGGCGGCGGTCCCGCGATTCAGCTCAAAGGCGGCGCGGCCATCCTCGCTCCGGTGACCGCGTTTCCGAACGGCGTACCGGGCAATGCACTTATCCTCTTGCCCATCAATCCGAACGGATCGCCGGTCGAAAAGAAGATCGTCGACGGTCCCGTCGCGCTCACGATGGAAGAGGTCTGGAAGCTCCTCGGGTTCAACGGACCGGCCGTACAAGTGCAAGACGATCAGGGCCGTCCCATCGCCATCGGCCTGGAAGACTTGCTGAGCGGGCTCGAGAAGCACTGGACCGACGGAAAGGATGACCTCAATCGAGGACGGGTCTTTGCGCAGGAGCTCATGAAGTACGGTCGCCACGAACGCGCGGAGAAGGTCCTTTCCAAAATCGTCGCACTCGGGGGTGATGGCGAAGACTGGCTCGGCCTCGGCGTGGCGCAATTGTCCCAAAAAAAGCTCGACAAGGCAGAGGCCACGCTCCGCGGCGCTCAAAACTTGCTCAAGGACTCACCGTTCCCGAGCCTGCAGCTCGCGCGCGTGATGAAAGAAAAAGGCGATCGCAAAGGCGAACGGGAGAATGCCGAGCGAGCCATTCAAATCGACAACAACTCGGTTGACGCCTGGGCTTACTTGGCAAACACCATCCGCGAGGCCACGAGCGAGGACGAGATGCTCCGCGAAGTCGAGGAGCTCGCCGCCGCCCCCGTCAACGCGAAGTCGGCGGCGCCGTACATCGCGCTGCAGGGCTTTTATGCCACCGACGCGAAGGACGACGCGGCCCGTGAGCGAGCCGTCGGTTATGCGAAGCGAGCCGTCGAGCGGGCTCCCGGCGATCCGCTCGCCCTCGTCTGCCTGTCCTCCCTTTACGGCCAAGGCAACCAGATCGACGAAGTCATCAAGCTTCTTGCACCTTACGAAGGCTTGATGCAGCGAGACGTTCGGATTGCTCACAATTACTTCGAAGCGCTCTTTCAGCGTCGAGACATGCAAAAAATCACTGCACTTCTCAACAAGCTCGCGACGAGCCAGAGCCGCGACGTGAAGCAGTTCGCGATCGAGAGGTCTCGCGCGATTTCGCAGATGCTCGCCCAGCAGCAGCAGCAGCTGGCGGCGGCATCGCAAGCCAAAGCGTAAAAGAGCGGGCCTGCCCGAGCCAAAGCGCTCGGCGTCGCGCCGACGCCGATCGGTTCGGCTGCGCGACACTCAGGCCGACAGTCTGGCCGAAGGGGGCCCTTCCCGGCGCGACGCGAGCTCCGTCGCGTCGGCCGTTTGCCGTCAGAGCCGATTCCGGTCGTACAGAATGCGCAGCCCAACCAGCGTGAGATCCTCGTCAATCGCGCTGATCGTCTTCGACAACGGCGCGATGAGCGACGCGAGGCCCCCAGTGGCGATGACCTCGCACGGATAGCCTAGTTCTCCAAGAATTCGCTCGACGAGGCCATCGACGAGTCCCACGTATCCATACACGATACCGGATTGCATCGCATGGATGGTGTTGCGCCCCACGACTTTCGGAGGCTTCACGATCTCGACGCGGGGAAGCTTTGCGGCTCGAACGAAAAGTGCATCGGCGCTGATCTGAAGTCCGGGGGCAAGGACTCCGCCCAGGTACTCACCTTTCGGGGTCACGACGTCGAAGTTCGTCGAGGTGCCGAAGTCGACGACCACCGCCCCGCCCTTCGAGCGGTCGTAACCGGCGACGGCATCGGCGATTCTGTCGGCTCCGACTTCCCGCGGATTCTCGATAAGGATGGCCATTCCCGTTCGAATCCCGGGTCCGACGACGATCGGGTCGTGTCCGAGGAGCGCCCGCGTGAGCTCTACCATCGGATCGGTCAGCGGCGGAACGACGCAAGCCAGGATGGCCGCATCGACCCGGGCCGGCTGGATCCCGCGCATGGCCAGCATGGCGAGAAGCGCGACGCAGTATTCGTCGGCCGTACGGCCTCGCACGCTCTCGACACGGAATTTATGGATCAGCGTCTCCCCTTCGAAGATGCCGTAGACGATGTTCGTGTTGCCGACGTCGATCGCGAGCAGCATGCCTTTACACCTTGACCTTTGGTTCGACCTCGACACGCACGATCGGCGCCATCGCGCCCGTCGCTCGGACCGGCCTGTCTGAGTGCTTCCCCTCGAGCCGACGATAGCGCGCCGGCCCCCGAGGAAGCTCGAACCACCCGACGACGCGCTCGCGGCTCTCGCGCCATAGACGAACCCCCGTCGATGGCGTCCGATCCTCCGGGGCCGCAAAGCCGGTTGCGTCGATGCCCGACCTTGCAAAGTGCTCGAGGGCCCTCGGCAGGTGCCAGGCGCAGGTGACGACGGCCGCTGAGACGATGCCCCGTCGCTCGAGGATGGCCGCCGAGAACCGGGCGTTGTCGAGCGTCGAGAGGGAAGAACGCTCGCAAACCACGGTGGCCGGCGCCACACCGCGAGAGGCCAACTCGCGCGCCATGACGTCCGCCTCGAGCGACTCACCCCACCGTCGCCCGCCGCTGACGACGAAGACCGTGTCGTCGGTGCCGCCCGTCGCGCGTGCGCGGAGGGCGGCCTCGAGCCGTCGCTCGAGCGCCCCCGGTCGAAGACGCCCGTCGGCGCCGAGGCGAACGGCGCACCCCAAGACGACGATGGCGGCTAGCACCGCAGATCCCCGAGGCTCGGGTGCCCGGCAGCCTCACCGCTTCGCCCCAAAGCGAGTCCCAGCGCCAGTCCGATCCCCCGAGCCTGCTCGCTTCGGCCCCATCTACTCTGCCTTGGGGTTCGCCCCATCGCCGCACCTCCTTGGCCCATCCTCCGCATCCTCGTTTCGGCCATCTCTACCGGATCGCAGGATCCGTGCGATCCCATCCGCATGGGGCCATCATCGCTCGCCCCGTCCGCGCTCCGCATGCCTCACTCCGTCGACCGCGCGGTGCTCGGCCGCGCCGTTCAACCCTGCTCCCCGCTCCGGCCCACCCACACCGTCGCATCGTCTTCTGCCGCAAGGACAAGGCATACCTTTCTTCTCGTCGACGGAGTAGCCTTGGGAGACGCGCGAGGCGGTTCGCGAGCCACGGAGAAAGGATGCAAATTACCTTCTGGGGAGTTCGTGGAAGCATCCCTACGCCCGGGCCGAGCACGGTGAAATTTGGAGGCAACACGAGCTGCGTCGAACTTCGCGCAGGCAACGCAATCATCATCTTCGATGGCGGCACGGGGCTACGGCTTCTCGGCAAAAGGCTCCTGACGGAGATGCCGCTCACGGCCCATATGTTCTTTAGCCACGTCCACTGGGATCACATCCAAGGGTTTCCGTTTTTCGAGCCGGCCTTCGTGGCGGGCAACGTGTTTCATCTCTATGGCGGCAATAACGTGTCGCGCACGCTCGGCGAAACACTCGCCGGCCAAATGGATCATCCGAACTTTCCAGTTCACCTGACCGCGATGGCGGCCACGATGACGTTCAGGGACCTGACCGAGGGCGAGTGTGTCGATATCGACGACGGCCGAGGCGGCCGCGCCCACGTGACGAACGCGAGCGGCAACCACCCGCAAGGCGTCTACGCGTTTCGGGTCGAGCACGACGGCAAAGTCGTCGTGTACGCCACCGACACGGAGCATTACGAAGGCCGCGTCGACGACAAACTTGTCGAGCTAGCCAGGAATGCCGACGTGTTCGTTTACGACTCCCAGTACACACCCGAGGAATACGCCGGTACGGCAGGAACGGGCGGCTCGAAGAGAGGCTGGGGCCACAGCACGTTCGAGGAAGGGGTACGGCTCGCCAAGACCGCCCGGGCACGCAAGCTCGTCCTTTTCCATCACGATCCGATGCAAAACGATGCGGCCGTGCGAGAGAAAGAACGACGCGCCAAGGCGCTGTTTCCGAACGTGATCGCTGCGCATGAGGGGCTGACTCTGGACGTCTGAGCCCGCGCCCGAATGCCGCTCGGGGCGACGGCTCACCAAACGCGAAAAGGCTGCGCTCGGGCCAGCCGGGGGGCTGCACGCTTGCGCGCAATCGATGCCTGGGTCACGCGGATTGCCCGAAATCGCGCGTGGCACCCGCCGTGCACCTCCCCGCTGCAGAAGCAAGGAGCAACCATGCCTTCGCCGGAGAGCCGAGCGCTGCAGACGTATCGCGAGAGCGTCGTCAACATGAGCCCTCTCGATCGCGCAACCGAGAGGGAGCTGGCTCGCCGCTTTCGCACGGGCGATCGCCGCGCCGGCGACAGGCTCGTGGCCGCGTGCCTCCCGTTCGTAATCTCGGTCGCCGTCGAATATCGTCGATGGGGGGTGCCGCTGGAGGACATCGTCCAGCAGGGCAACATCGGCCTCTTGCGCGCTGCGGGGAAGTTCGACCCCGACAAGGACTGTCGGCTGGCGACCTACGCGGCCTATTGGATCCGAGCCGAGATTCGCGAGTACGTGATACGCGGCTACCGAGTCGTTCGCCTGGGAACGACGAAGGCGGAGCGACGCGCCCTGCGCGCTTACCGGCTCACCCGCGAGAGCGACGCAGGGAGCCTTGCGGCCGCGAGCGGAATGAAGCCGGAACGGGTGGAGATGCTCCTGCCGATTCTCGCGGCTCGCGAGGCCAGTCTCGACGCGCGAACCGACGAACACGGCGCCATTGTGGACCGGCTCGCCTCGGGGCTGCCGAGCCCGGAAGACGACGCGACCCAGCGGGAGCGTCGCGGTCGCGCCCGCACGGCGGTCGACGCCGCGCTGCGGCACCTGACCGAACGCGAACGGCTCATCGTACGAGAACGCCTGATGGCGGACGAGCCTCGAACACTTCAGGAGCTCGGCACCCGGCTCGGTGTGAGCAAGGAGCGGGTTCGTCAGATCGAAGAGCGCGCTTGCGGTAAACTGCGGGCCCGGCTCGAAGAGATGCGCGAAGAAGCGGCTTGAGCGTGGGCGCCGGCCACCACACCACCCGGCACGCGTCGGGCTCGGGTTCCAGCGGTCGCCGCCCGAGAGGTGTGGTACTCGGCCAGGCGTGATTCCCCGCTACACACCTGCCGACTTTGCCGAGCTTTGGTCGCCCGCACGGCGCTTCGCAGTCTGGTTTGAGGTCGAATTGGCTGCATGCGAGAGCATGGAGAGCGAAGGACTCGTTCCTGCGGGAACGGCCGCATCGATCCGCGGCAAAAAGCTCGTCTTATATCCTGCGCGCATCGAAGAGATCGAGAGGACGACCAAACATGATGTGATTGCCTTTCTCACCCATGTCGAGGAGCTCGCAGGAATCGAGGCCCGATGGCTCCACCGAGGGATGACATCGAGCGACGTGCTCGACACTTCGCTTGCCATCTTGCTGCGCGATGCCGCCGACAAGCTGCTCGCCCGCGCCGACAGGGTGCTCGCCGCGCTGGCGCAGCGAGCGCGCGAACACGCCAAGACGCCCATGATCGGGCGCAGTCACGGGATATTCGCCGAGCCGATCACCTTCGGATTGGTTCTTGCCGGGCACCACGCCGAAGTCGCCCGCGGTCGAGCCCGGCTGGCCTCCGCTCGACGTGAAATTGCGGTTGGAAAGATCGCCGGTGCGGTCGGCACCTATGCGCATCTCTCGCCGCTCGTCGAAAAGCGCGCACTCGCCATGCTCGGTCTGGAGCCCGAAACTGTCGCGACCCAGATCGTCGCGCGGGACCGGCACGCGGCCTACTTCACGGCTCTGGCCCTGCTCGCTGCAGCGATCGAACGGCTCGCGACCAACGTCCGGCACTGGCAACGAAGCGAAGTTGCCGAGGCCGAAGAAGCCTTCACGCCGGGCCAGAAGGGATCGAGCGCGATGCCCCACAAGCGAAACCCCATCCTCAGCGAAAACCTCTGTGGGCTGTCGCGAATCGTACGCGCCGCGGTCGTGCCGGCGCTCGAGGACGTCGCTCTATGGCACGAGCGCGACATTTCCCATTCGTCGGTGGAGCGCATGATCGGGCCCGACGCGACCGCGACGTTGGGGTTCATGCTCGACCGAACCGTCCAACTGGTCGAGGGGCTCGTCGTTTATGCCGAACACATGAGGCGAAATTTGGACGATGCGGCTGAGCTCTACTTCAGTGAGGCCGTGCTCCTCGCCCTCGTCGAGGCCGGACTGCCCCGCCAAAACGCCTACGTCATCGTGCAACACCATGCGATGCGCGCGTGGCGGGGCGAAGGACGCTTCCGCGATTTTCTGGCAGCCGATCCCGAAGTATCGAGGACGATCGATTCCCGCACGCTCGATCGCCTCTTCAATCTCGATCACGCGCTGGCGCATGTACCCGCGATCCTCGAGCGGGCACTTGCGGAGCGGCCGTGAGTCGCGATGGATCGCTCCGGGGCGGCGGAGACGTCTTGGGCACGGCGGTGCCCAGCCGACGCCAACCTGCGCGCGCCACGATGGCCGCGATGACCGGTACGTGGCGCACCTTGAGCCGGCTCACTTCATCGGCGTAGACCGCGCGCACCGGCGCCTCGGCGATGCGCATGCCGCGCAAGGCGAGCTGCGACAGCAGATCGTTCGGGTAGCCGTATCGCGGCCAGAGCGCGTCCAGATCGAGTGCGACGCATGCCTCCCGTGAGATCGCCGCGTAGCCGCACTGGCTGTCGCTCACGCGAATGCCCACGGCAACCGACGTGGCCACCGAGAACGCCAGCCCGCCGAGCCACCTGGCGGGCGGCATTCCGCGCGGCCTGCCGCGCGGACCCCGGGGGAATCGAGTTCCTTTGACGTAGTCTGCCCGCCCGGCGGCCAGCGGATCGACGAGAGCCGGCAGGTCGTCGGGATCCATCTGGCCATCCCCCGCCATGATGACGAAGGCATCACGGGCTGCGCCCCCCATCGAAAGTGCCGATCGATACCCGGTCGCTATCGCCGCGCCGACGCCCCGATTGTTCGAGTGCCGCACGATTGAAATCCTCGGATCGCCGACGGCGACAGCAGCTTCTGCCGTGCCATCCGCGCTGGCGTCGTCCACGATCACCACCCGGTCGATCCACGCCGGAAGCCCGCGAAGCACGCGCTCGATGCGCGGGGCCTCGTTCCACGCGGGAACGACGACGACGACTTGGGACGCGAGCCACATTGGATTGTCCTATCGATGGCTTGTTACGGGCCGGGTCCGGGACGCCACAAGACGCCCGACCGCGCGACGCCGTACACCCGTGATGCCGACGCCGAGAAGGTCGTCGCGGTGCGCCGGCGGGGCACGCATTCATCCATGCTATCGCTGGCCCGGTGACCCGCTGGCCCTTGCTCGTCTTCGCGATGACCGCCATCGGACTGATTTGGACGGGCTCTCGCATCCTCAACAGCCGCCCCTTTCCTCCGGACTCGACCCCCGAAGGCGCCTACGCCCGGATCGCATTGGCGGTCGGTGAGCGCCGCCCCCGCGATGCCTTTGCATATCTCGAAACGGAGGCTGAGTGGGCCTCCTTCACGATTCGTGACGCCCGGCGAAGCGCCTGCGCACGTGTGCGCTCGAGCTATCCCCCCGAAGAGGGCCGGAAGCTACTCGACGCGTGGAGCGCAATCGGAGCCGCACCCGACGGGGCGGATGCCTTCGCCTTGCTGGCCCGTGGACGCGGCTGGCTCACTCGCCTAGAGCGCGATCTGTCGGGGTCCGCTCACGTCGAAATCCAGGGCGATCGTGCGACCGTGGTCACCGCCCGCGGAACTCGTTACCCGTTCCGCCGACGCGAGAACGGCATTTGGGGCCTTACGATATTTACCGCTGAGCTCCAGGCGGAGGCGGAAAGAGCGTCTCGCGATCTCGAGGTGGTCGAGCGCGCGGCGACCGACTACGAGCGCGCCAAGACCCCCTGAGCCGCGGGGCCTGCACGATGCGAATGCGCCGCTACCGGACGCCGGCCTTTACGTCGGCCCAAGAGCGGCCGGGCGACTCCCCGGTCTCGCTCGGCAACCCAAGGCGAGACCAACCCGGTTCCGCCAATTGCCCAAAGGGCCCCCTCGCGCCATCCCATCCGGCCCGCTGGTCGAGAACCTCGGCGTACCCTTCCGCGACGAGGGCCTGGGCGGCACGCAGGCTGCGGCCACCCGCCTTGCAGCCGACGACGATTTTGGCGTCGAGCGGAAATAGCGCCTTCATCACGCGAGCAAAGTCGGGGTTGGGCACCATCCCTCCGGCCCCGGCGTGGGCGATGGGCACGTTGACGGCCCCTTGCGGATGCCCGGCTGCGAATTCCTCGGACGTGCGCACGTCGACGTAGGTCCAGCCGTCCGCGAGCTTCTCGCTCGCCTCCTGGGGTGAAATGCGTTTGATCTCGGTCATCGCACGAGATTCTTAGCGACGGCCCCGGACGGCGTCGAGGGCCGATTCAGCGACAGGCGGAGCGCGCCGACAACGCCTTTTCGACCGCCAGCCGCACGGGCGGCGGCACGGTGGGCGCCAAGAGCGGCGCCAATCGTCGGTCAAGGTCGGGCGGCTGAAGCGCAGCCAGGCCGACGAGCGCCGCCAGCCCCATCGGCTCCGCGTCGGGATCGTCATCGGGACGGCCGAGACGTCGGGCGAGCTCGGTCAATCGATCGGCCGCATCCGCATCGCAGAGGCCACCGAGAGCCGCGGCCGCCGCGGCGCGAACCTCCGTGGCCTCGTCCGTGTCGTCCAGCCGCTTACGGATCGCGCGGCGCCAGGCCGCAGCATGTCGTCGGCCGAGCGCCGTCACGGCCGCAACCCGAACTCCGGGCGACCGGTCGCCGAGCGCCTCCCCAAGCACGGCGTCCGCGTCAAGGCCGGGCGGTGCGCCCGCAAGCACTTGAATGGCGGCCGTCCGGACAAAAGGCCACTGATCTTGCTTCA
Organism: Polyangiaceae bacterium; assembly: GCA_050013115.1. Lineage (GTDB taxonomy): Bacteria > Myxococcota_A > Polyangia > Polyangiales > Polyangiaceae > Palsa-1150. The sequence goes on along the minus strand of JBEKFX010000042.1, from coordinate 22,814 downwards.
GCGCCGCGACCGCCAGAGGCCCGGCCTCGGGCGGGAGGGAGGTTTGGGACGCGAGCGTCGCCAGCGCGGCCTCCCGCACCCGCGGCTCCCAATCGCCCACCGCGTTCGCGAGCGCACGCTGCGCGGAAGGAATCCCCCGAGATACTTCGGCCGCGTGGGCACGCACCGGCCAATCGGCGTCGCGTGTGAGCAATGCCGTGATCTTGGCCGCGGCGACGGCGTCCCCCGCTCGCGCCAGCACACCGAGCGGATCGAGAGCGAGATACCTCGATCGCAGGGGGGGCGCGCTCTCGAAAATCTCCGACAGAAGCGCCTCGCTTTGCTGGGCCGCGTCGGCCGCGCGCTCGCCGGCGGCACGCAGCATCTCGAGCCGGGCGGCGGCAGGACGTCGAGAATCGCCGAGCAGCGCCTTGAGGCGCTCGGCAGGGGCAGCCTGGAGCGCTTCGCCGAAGGCGCGCCGAAGAACGGCGCGGGTCTCGCGTTCGACCTCCAGCGTCGTCGCCATCGCATCGGCGATGGGTTCGAGCGCCTCCGCAGGAGCCATGAGCGCGAGAAGGGGCGCGACGCAGGCGCGGGCCCGCGAATCGGTACGCACGACGCGTGCGAGCGTCGGCGTCGCCGGAGGGCAACGTTCGAGTTTTTCGCGCGCCTTGCGCGCAGCTTCGCCGGCACCTTCGCAGAGCGCACGCACGAGCAGGGGCGCTGCGTCGGCACAGTTCGGCAGACTCGCGGCGACATCGACGGCAAGCGCCCGTCCACGCCCATCGAGGGCGTCGTAGGCCGCCGTCACGGCGTTCAGGACGTTGCGGTCCGACCGCTCGAGGACCTGCGCGGCCGCAACCGCGCGCTCGCCTGACAACCGCTTGGCCACGTCCTCGAGCGTGGCCCCTGGCGTGTCGAACTCACTGTACGCAGCGATCTCGGCGAGACCGACGTCCGGATGCGCGCCCGCCGCCGCGAATGCCGAGCCGAGCACGACAGCCACGCACGACGACCGGATCGGGACAGGAAACACGACTTGATACGCCTCTCCGGGTTTGCGCGCGGCTTCGTCCGGCAGGGTGACTTCGAACGTGGCGTCGTTCGTGACGAGATAGAACGTGCGCGGTGCCGACACCGACGCCGACGGACCCGCCTTCGGCGCCAGCTCGATAGCCATGCGCGCGATGGGGACCTCGCGCGGCGAGGCCATGACGACGAATTCGCCCTGCCCGGCCCCCGGGCGGAGCTCACGCCAGACGGTCTTCGGATCTCCGTCGGTCAGCTCGGTGCCGAGCGCGTCATCGACGCTCGAGCCGCGCGCGACGAGAAGCTTCGCCATCGGTGGCTGGAGGACCGTGCCTTGATCGGTGGTTTCGAGAGACTGCGCGTGCTCGAGCTGGTCCGCGTTGAGCCGCTGGACCGTCGCCGGACGCAGCGTCATCGACGCAGGGTAAAGCGCCCTCGGGTGCAGCAGCGTGGTCTCCTGCCCGCAGAGTCGCAGGTCCTCGCGGAGGTCCCCCACGAGCACGTAGCTCGCTTCGGCGCTCGGCACGATCTGGACGGCCACGCCCGTGCGCTCGCCCGGGTCACCGGCCGAAAATCCCGTCCTGCCGGCAAAGAGAGGCTGCGCGGCCTTCGGCGCGAAAAGGGCTTCCCACGCTGGCCCCTTCTCGTCGGAACCCCGTGCCGGCACGCGCACGTGAACGACCTCTTTGCCTTCTCCGATGTGGACCGTCTCCATCACGACTTCGTTTTCCGGTGGCATCTCGCCGGGCAAGAGCAAGATGGGCGTTTGCACACCGCCGGCCACTACGACCGCGCGGGCAAGATCCACGTCGACGTCGACGCCTGGCTGACTTCGTGCGGATCCCGGCGGCGAGGCGTGTACCTCCTCGACTGCACCCACGGCCAGGAAAAGAGCCGCGCCAGACCATCGCCAACGCCTCGCCGCCCTCATGCGTCGTTCACCTACGCCTTTCCTTGACCCTGGCCTGCGCCTTCCGTTCACTCCTGGTCTCGCCTTCTTTTCACCTATGCCTCATCGAACCTCGGACCGCGAGCGCCCCTTTCTTGCCCCAGCCGTTCGCCACGTGGCACATCGTACCCATGCGTCGCATCTGGGTCGCGGCCGCCGCGTCGATCTTGACCGCGGCGTTCGTGCTCTTTCGCCTGACGCGCCACGCCCATGCCCCGCCTCCGAGCGACGCAACGCCGACGATCGCCCATGCCACGCTCGTCATACGCGACGACGCGCCGCGCCAGCCCGAATCGACAGCCGTTCCGGGCCTCGACCTGGCTCGCATTCAAAGCGACGCGGACGGATTCTTCGCGCCAGTCGACGGCGGAACCGCTCGCCTGACGCTCGATCCGGACCTCCAGCGCCTCGCCGTGTCGCTCCTCGCGGCGCACCATCTGCCGGAAGCGGCTGTCGTGTTGATGGATGTGGCGACTGGGCATTTGCTGGTTTACGCGAGCCACATCGAGCGAGGCGATGCCCGCGACTTATGTGCCGAGGCCAAGGCTCCGAGCGCGAGCGTGTTCAAGATCGTGACCGCCGCGGCACTCCTCGAAGACGCCCACCTCGAACCCGACACCCGTCAATGTTACTCGGGCGGCGAGCAACGCATTTCGAGCGTCGACCTCGTCGGCGATCCGCACCGCGACCGATGGTGCACCACCCTCGCCGGGGCGATGGGACGGAGCATCAACACCGTTTTTGCCCGACTGGCCAATGATTACTTGACCCCACCACAGCTCGAAGCGATGGCTCGCCGGTTCGGGTACGGCGAATCGCCGGCGTTCGACGTCCCGGTCCAGCCGAGCGGGCTCCGGGTCCCTGTCGAACCGCTCGAATTCGCGCGAACCGCAGCCGGCTTCTGGAACACGACGCTTTCGCCAATCGAGGCCGCGGAGCTCAGCGCCATCGTCGCGCGAGGGGGAGAACGCATTCGGCCGACCATCGTCGACAAGGTCGTGTCGGGCTCCGGCGCGCTCGTTTGGTCGCCCCCCGACACGTCGACCGGACGCCGCGCCGTCACCCGCGATACGGCCGATCGGCTCTCTATCATGATGGAGCACACGCTGAGCGAGGGGACGTGCTGGAAGGCATTCCACGACGCCCGTGGCGGCGCGTTTCTGCCGTCGGTTTCCGTCGCTGGGAAGACCGGGACACTGACGGACGCCGAAACCCGCCGCTTTTACACATGGTTTACGGGGTTCGCACCCGTGCGCGGCGAGGGAAACGTTCCGAAGGTCGCCGTGGCGGTTCTCGTCGTCAACGGTCCAACGTGGCAATTGAAGGCCAACGTGGTCGCGCGCGAGGTGCTGCGCGCCTATTTCGCCGCCCACGACGTGCCAGGGGTCACGCGGCCCGGCTTGGTAGCGACGGCGCGTCGTCGAAGAACCCACTGATCGAGCGACCATGCAGCCGGCGCTCGGTTCGAGGGCTTGCTCGTGACACGGGTCACTGCGCACGCACGTCACGGAGAAGGAAAAAGACGAGCCCTTCGGCCTCTGGACTGCAGAGCACGCCGTCGCCCGCGCCTCGATCGCACACGAACGCGGCGATGGCCCACGCCGTCGATTCATCCGTCGGGAACACGGGCGTCGACAGCTCCCACATGTCGCGGTCGAGGACTTGGTCAACGACCGACGATGCCGCTCGACGGACCTCCTCCGGCGCATGCGGGTTGGACCCACCCCAGCCCCACGTCCGCGAGCTGGGAGCAAACGTGCCAAGCAGGGTCGCGCGGGCGCGGATGAGCGAGCCTCGGCTCGACTGAAACTCGATCGCCTCCCCGGCGAGGTCGACGACGAGCCGACCTTCGGCGGGAAACCCGTAGCGCTCGGCGAGCGTGCGGTTTTTCGATCGCATGCGCGCAACGACGTCGTCTCGTTCGCGATCGAATCGCGCGCTCGGGGTGTGAACGAGGGCAGCCAGCCAGGCGAATCCGCCGTCGAACGTCCGAACGAACGTTCCGCCGCGCACGTGTTCGAGATCGAGGTCGTCGAGGGCGCAGAGGGCCTCGACCGCCTTGCCGAGCACGGGAACCACCGCACGAGCGCGTTCGCTTCCGAAGGCCTCATCGACGCGGGCCTCGTCGCCGATGACCTCTTCGACGTCGATCCCCGCCACCGCCGGCTCCCCACTCGGTCCACGGATGACTTCGACGAGCACCCTACCCCAGGTCTCGGCCGCGAACTCGTCGCGAAGGATGGCTCCCACTTCGTCCAGGATGTCGCGGCGCATCGCGCGCTTTTCGTCGGCGTCCATCGTCAAAGGAAAAAGTCCACGATGAGCTCGGCCCCAGCAACCAACTGATATTTTTGGAAATCCGTTGCGCCCTCGGCCCGCAACACGTCCTCGTCGATGAAAAACTGGCCTGTGCATTCTCGGCTTGGACGCGTGAGAATCGCATGAGCCGCGTCCGCAACGATGTCCGGAGAGCGGCATCCGCGGAGGGCCGCGTCGCCGCCGAGCAAGTTTCGTATGGCCGCTGTGGCTATCGCCGTCCGCGGCCACAGAGCGTTGACGGCAACGCCGGCGCCGCGAAACTCGCAAGCCATCCCGAGCACGCACATGCTCATCCCGAACTTGGCCATTGTGTACGGAAGGTGCGGAGCAAACCAGCGCTCCTCCAACCGGATGGGGGGAGACAACGTCAAGATGTGCGGATTGCCCGCCTTCATGAGGTGCGGCAAGCACTGCTGCGAGCAGACGAAGGTACCCCGGGCGTTGACCTCTTGCATCAGGTCAAAGCGCTTCATAGGCGTGGCAAGCGTTCCTGTCAGGCTGATCGCGCTCGCGTTGTTGACGAGCACGTCGATGCCGCCGAACCGATGGACGGCGGCCGCGACCGCCGAGCCGACTTGGTCTTCGCTTCGCACATCGACGACACAGGCCAGCGCCCGGCCGCCCGCGCTTTCGATTTCTTCTGCTGCCGAGTAAATCGTCCCTTCGAGCTTCGGGTGGGGTTCGGTCGTCTTCGCCGCGATGACGACGTTCGCGCCGTCGCGGGCCGCACGAAGCGCAATCGCCTTGCCGATCCCACGGCTCGCGCCTGTGACAAAGATGGTTTTGTTCTTCAGCGTCACGGGGCTCCGCGTCTCGGATCAGCTGTGAACGCGTGCGTGCTCGTCGCGCAAGATGTCTCGCAGCGCGTCCGCGAAGGCCTTCAAAAATTCGACGTTCGGCTCGACCACCGGCTGCTTTCGCTGTGAAGACGGCCCCGTATCCGTGAAGCGCTGCGACCGTTGACCCGGGTTTTTCATGATCCACATGATGACGCGGCTCGGTTGACAAAGGAAATATGCAAATCAAACTCACCCTTCCTTGACTTTGGCGGCGAGCTCCGACAGCACCGCCTCCGCATTGGCGAGGCCGTCCCCGGCCCCCTCCTCGAACCGACGTGACAGGCGCATGTCGGGAGTCAGTCGCCAGACGCCCTGCGATCGACGAATCATGGCCGTGATCTTCGCGGGGTCGAGCGGGGTGTCGTCGCGTAGGTGCAAGGTCACGACACGAGCGTTCGCCTCGCATCCGAGAGCGCGCATTCGCCGGAGCTCGGTCTTCAGCGACATGAGCTTGACGAGACGCCGGGCTTCCTCCGGCGGAGCGCCAAAACGATCTTCCATTTCGGCTGCAATCTCCGCGACGTGCGATTCGTCAACGGCGCTCGCCAGCCGCTTGTAAAAAGACAGGCGCAAGCCGACGTCCGTGACGTAACCATCCGGCAGCAGGGCTTCCACGTCGAAACTGAGTTCGGGGTCGACCTCGTGGACCACGACCTCGCCACGCATCTCGTGCACGGCCTCGTCGAGCATCCGGCAAAAGAGATCGAAGCCGACCGAGGCGACGTTGCCCGATTGCTCGCCGCCGAGCAAATCGCCTGCACCCCGGAGTTCGAGATCGAGCGACGCGATTTGAAAGCCGCTGCCGAGCTCCGTGTGACGCTCGAGCGCCTCGATTCGCGCCCGAGACTCCTCGGTCATGGCGTTCGGCGGCGGCACGACGAGGTAGCAGTACGCGCGCTCCTTGCTTCGTCCGACACGACCCCGCAGCTGGTAAAGCTGCCCCAACCCGAAGAGATCCGCGCGGTCGATGATCATCGTATTGGCTCGGGGGATGTCGAGACCGCTCTCGATGATGGCGGTCGACACGAGAACGTCGTAGCGACCGTCGACGAAGTCCAGCATGGTTTCTTCGAGGGCCGTGTCGCTCATCTGGGCGTGGGCAACCGCGACGCGCGCCGATGGAGCGAGGTCCTGCAATCGCTGCGCCTTTTCGTACAGCTTGTCTATCCGGTTGTACACGTAGAAGGTCTGGCCGCCTCGGGCGAGCTCCCGCTGCACGGCGTCTCGAACGACCTGCTCGTCCCACCGGGTCACGATGGTGCGCACCGCGCGGCGGTCGAGCGGCGCCGTCGTGATGAGCGAGAGGTCGCGCAAGCCCGTGACGGCCATTTGCAGGGTCCGGGGAATCGGCGTTGCCGTTAGCGTGAGGACATCCACTTCGGCCCGAAGCTGCTTGATTCGCTCCTTGTGGGCGACGCCGAACCGTTGCTCTTCATCGACGACGAGAAGCCCGAGGTGCTTGAAGAACACGTCCTTCGAGAGCAACCTGTGGGTCCCGACGACGACGTCCACCTTCCCATCCTTCAGGCCGACGACGACCTCCTCTTGTTCCTTCTTCGTCTGGAAGCGAGAAAGAGCCCGAATGGCAATGGGATAGCCCGCCATCCGGGCCTCGAAGGTGCGAAAGTGCTGCTGCGCGAGCACGGTCGTCGGGCACAAGATGGCCACCTGCCGGCCCGACATCGCAACCCGGAACGCCGCCCGCAGGGCGACTTCCGTCTTGCCGAAGCCGACATCTCCACAGACGAGCCTGTCCATCGGACGGGGGGACTCGAGGTCTTTGTTGACTTCGTCGATCGCGCGGGCCTGGTCCGCGGTTTCGTCGAACGGAAAGGTTGCCTCGAAGGCCCGATAATCGTCGCCAGCGTCCGGCAGGGGCTCGCCCGAAAGCGCCTGGCGCTCGGCGTAAAGCCGCAAGAGTTCGTCCGCCATCTTGCGAACTTCGCGTGCGACGCGGGCCTTCGTTCGAGCGAAGGTGCTGCCGCCGAGCTTGTCGACTTTTGGTTGGGCGTTTTCGCCACCCACGTACTTCTCGAGCTGATTGAGTCTCCAGACCGGTAGATAGAGCTTGTCGCCGCCACCGTATTCGATCGCGATGAGGTCGACGGTGACGCCCGACACGCCCTTGTGTACGAGCCCCAGATAGCGCCCGATGCCGTGCTCGCCGTGGACGACGTAGTCGCCGGGCGACAGATTGCGCAAGTCTTCGAGAAACGGGCGAGCCGAGTCGCCGCTGCGCGTTCGTTCGCGACGCCTTCGCGAGCGCGAGCCGAAAATTTCTTCTTCGGTGATGAGGACGAGCCCGTCCGCCGGCAGGATCACGCCATTCGCGAGGGGGCCGACGACGACCTGCACCTCGTCGCGACGCTCGATCTGCTCGAGCCAGCCCGGGTCGAACGAGCCAAGGCGAGCCCGGCATGCAATGCCTTGATGGCGCAAGAGCGTGACGAGGCGTTCCGCCTGGGTCTGCGCGCGTGCGGTCAGGAAGACGCGCAACCCGTGCTCGCGCCAGTAGTCGAGCCGGCGCACGAGCGGCGAAAGCCCGGCGGTCTTGCCTTTCGCCGAACGAGCGACTTTCAGGGCACGCGTCAAGTCTTCGTGATCGAGCGCCGCAAGGTCGAGCGCGTCCGGAGCGGCGCTCTCGAACGCTCCGAGGCCTTCCTCGGCGCCGCCCGAGACGGCCGTCCGGTGCACGGCGAGCACCGGCCTCGCACCGAGGTCACGTGCCAATTCCTCCTCTCCGAGAAAGAAGGCCTCGACCAAGAAGCGAGGCCCTGGCCCGTTGTGCTGGGCGTCGGCGTGTGCGCGCTCGAGATCTTGCCGGATCGCGCGGGTCAGGCTCGGCGGATCGTCGAGCACGACGACCGCATCGCGCGGCACGTAGGAAAGAAGGGCGTCGAGGTCGTAGTAAGCGGGCAAGAACCCTTCCGCGCCGAAAAAGGCGCGGCCGCTGACGACGTCGTCAACGAGCGCACGGGTCTTCGTGGTTGGCCAGTCGATCGCCTCGGCGAGCTGCGTGAGCCGCGTACGAGCGCGGGCCGCCGTGCCCGCGTCGAGGATGGCCTCCCGAACCGGCGGCAGCCAGACCTGCTTCAGATCGGGGGCGTCCTTCTTTGTCTTTTGTTCGAGCGGATCGAACTCCTTGAGCGAGAGCACGAGTTCGCCGTAGAGCTCGACCCTCACTGGCGAGTCGCTCGAGGGGGGCCACATGTCGCAGATGGCTCCGCGGACGGCGAAGCTCCCCGGATCCTCGACCACCGGAACGCGCAAGTAGCCCGCCTCGGTGAGCGACCGGATGAGCGACTCACGGTCGATTTCGGATTCGGCTACGATCCGATCGGCGCACTTGGCCACCTCGCGCCGCGGGACGACCCGGCGCACGAGACCGCTCGCCGGAACGAGTAGGACCCCCCATGGCCGTTCGTGCGCGAGATGGTGCAGCGTCGCCATGCGGCTCATCGCCGCCCGCCGATCGGGGCTCACGTCGGCGTAAGGCGACGACTCGTTCGACGCGAAGACGAGGACATCGCCGGCCCCGGTATCTTCAGCGTCCTCGTCCACGGCCCCGCGCACGAGAAAGCCGACGTCGTCGGCGGCACGCCGCGCACGGTCGAGGTCTTCGGTGACGAGGACGACGCGGCGGCCGCTGCGGGCGATGGCTGCGGCGACGGCCGCGGCGGCGCAACCGCGTGCGCCGGCGACGTCGAGCTTTCCTTCCTTGAGCTTGCGAGCAAGGGCGACGACGTCGCCCACGCGACGAGCGACGACCCCCTCGGCGGGCAGCAAAGACGGCAGCGGCTCGAGCGATTCCGGTCGATCGGCCGCAAGCTCCGACGTGAGCTCATCGACCGAGAGGCCGGTGTGTTCGAGAAACGTCGAGGTGAGCGTCGAGCCGGACATCGCAGATCGCATCGCGTACGTAAGGTGGGCGGAGCGTGTTCGCAACCTCCCGGCCCGCCACGCTGGGGATTCAGGACTGCCGCTCGTAGCGCACGGTCATGACTTCGAATTGGCCGGCCGGCACGGGCACGAGCGAGCGGAAGATGCGAACGTGCGGTTCGGGCCTCTCCGTGCACTCGTTCCAGCGAAAGCGAGAACCGTCGGGGCGAGACATTTCTCCTACGAACTTCAGGGTGCGAGCGGCCCGGTCCTCTCCCCGCGCGAGACGGTCACCCCTTCACGACTCGTACGGCCGCCGGTACGACGACGAGTGCAGCGACCAAGCCCGCAATGACGCCGATCGCGCCGACTGCACCGAGGTCGCGAAGCCCGTCGAAGCGGCAAGCCAACAGCGCGGCGAAGCCGGCGGCCGTCGTCAGGGCGGTCGCAGCGACGAGGGGCCCTTGGTCCCGGAGCGCGTCGGCCATCGGCTGCGCGCGAGCTGAGTGAAGCAAGAACATCGACTCGTCGATGGTCACCCCGAAAAGGACGGGCAGAACGAGCGCGTCGTAGACGTGCCAGCGGATGCCGATAAGACGCATCGCCGCGCCGACCGCACCCATCTCGCACGCAAGCGTGGCGATGGCCACGAGCGCATGACGGGCGCTCTTCAAGGCCAGGCGCATCGCGACGGCGACGACGCCGAGCGACACCCCGCTGACGACCCAGATGTCGCGATGCATGGCCTCTCGGAGAGAGCGATCGATCGCATCGAAGCTCGTAACTTCCGCTCGGGGGTCGGCGGCAAGGATGGCCGCGTGGGCGCGCTCGTCACGCGCGGCATCCCCTGTCGGGCGCACGTAGGTCACGACGACCGTTTCTCGGCCGTCGCGACCGAGGTGCCGGGCGAACAAGAACGACAGATCGGCGGATGGTTCCGACGAGGGCGGCGGCGGGGCGGACGGGTGCGCGAACGCATCGAGGGCCGCCGCACACGCTTTGACCGAGAAGCCGACATCGACCAGCGCTGATCGCAGCGCGTCCACATGCTCCGGCAGGTCCAAGGCATCGCGCTCGGCGAGTCGCGCGCGCTGCGTGGGTCCTGCGGGAGCGAACGTGGCGAGCGCATCGAACCCTTCGATGTCGCCGATCGACCGCAGCATCTCGAGCCGCTCGGCGACCCGATCGGCCCGCGCACGCGCCGAATCGGCCGCAGCATCGACCTCGAGGACGAACCATTGGCCCGTGTGGCCGCCGAAGAACGTCTGCACGTCGGCCTCGGCTCGCAGTGGCAGCATGGAACGCGGCCGAACGGCGACGAGGGCGTCGGCCGCCGGGGGCCAGCCGACGATCGCGAGAACGAAGAGAGGGACCGCGGCGCCGACGAGCGCACCGATGGATCGACGCCGCGTCGCGGTCGCGCGCGCAATCCATCCGACCCAGACCGAGTCTCTGGCCGCAGGAGGCGGCCCCCGTTCGAGCCAGGCGCCCAGTTCCGGCGTGATGACGACGATGGCGATGGCCGTGAGCAGCTCTCCCGCCCCGCAGAGGATTCCGAGCTGCTGCATCGCGCGGAGGCCGCTCAGACCCAACGATGCGAAGGCCAAGGCTGCGACGAGCGCCGCGGTGAGAGTGGGTCCTGCCGTCGCTGCCCGCGTGCGCCTGATGGCCGCGCGACCGCGGTAGCCGGCGCGTCGCGCGTCGAGGAGCGCCGCGTAGACGTGGACACCCGTGTCGACGCCCACACCGACGACGACTGCCGCGAAGGCCACCGCGACGGCACTGACCCCGTCCGGGAAGAGGGCCGCGAGCCCGGTCGTCCACAGCGTGCCGACGATCAGCGGAGGCAGGACTGCCCCGAGCGCTCGGGCGCGCCGGAAGGTGGCGACGAACGCAATGGAAGCGAGGACCAACGACAGCGTACCGCTCACCGCGAGATCGCGTTTGAGCATCTCCTCGGTTGCTCTCGCGATGGCGTGTCCTCCCGCCAGCTCGACGCGGACGCCCGGACGCGTCGAGCTGGCGACGGCTCGCTCGATGTCGTCGACGGTCCTCTTCGCGTCGTCGGAATCGAAAGCGTTGCCGCGCGGCTGCGCGACGACGAGCCGCACCCGCCCCCCGTCTGCGGTGAATGCGCTTCCTGGCAGGGCGCCGACGCCGCCAGCCAGTTCCGTGCGCGATTCCCAAGGAATCTGGCTCAGACGGAGTGGATCGCGGGCAAGCCAAGCCTCGGCCTGGGCGTCTTGGGCCGGCGCGAGAAGCAGCGCCCGTGTGTCGGCGAGTCGCCTCCGCATGCCTCCCGGAGAGATCGCGTCGGCCAGCCGAGCACGCGCCGTCGGACCGGCCCACGACCAGGCGAGAGTCGGATCGACCGGTAAGTCCGGCTCGGGAACCCGGTCGACGACGTGGTCGATCGATGGCGCGTGCTTGAGCACCTCGGCGAGCGCCTTGGCGACGCCTTCGACGTCCGCCGGCCGATCACCCCGGACGAGGAGCAAGGCCGGGTCGCGTCCTCCGAACGCGCGCGTCCAGCGCGCGAGCGCAGCGGCTTCACCCGAATCGGGGAAGAGCGCGGACAGATCGGTCGAAACCCGAAGTTTGGCGACCGTGAGCCATGTGCAGATCAGCGTGACGAGCGCGAAGGCCGCGGGCATCGCGATCCGAGGTACGGCACCCAAGAGTGCCCTCATGGTTTCTGCGGCACTCGGTCTCCTTCGAGCGCATCGTCCGGCTTCTGGAGTTGGACCCGAACACGGGTCACCCTTCGACGGCTGATCCCGGTCACTTGCGCTGAAGCGCCCGGTGCGAGCTCCACTTTGTCGCCGGCCCGCGGCAAACGTCCCAAAAGCTCGACGACCAGCGCCCCGACCGTCTCCCCGAGGTCGGCCTTGGGCACCGGAATCCCCGCGCTCTTCAGGTCCTCCATCGACGCCCGGCCATCGACCTCCCAAATCGGTTCCGAGCCCGGGATCCGGATCACCTTCTGCGGCTCCTCGTCGAATTCGTCTCGGATTTCCCCGACGATTTCTTCGAGCAGGTCTTCCATGGTCACGAGGCCGCTCGTCCCGCCGTACTCGTCGACGACGACCGCGATCGGCACCTGTTTGCGCTGCATCTCGCGAAGGACATCGACTCCACTCTGCACCTCGGGCACAAAGAGCACATCGCGCCGCAGCGCGCGCAGATTGGGCAGGCTGCGCGCATCGGCTTGGAGTAGGAAGTCTTTCGCGTAGAGGTATCCGGCCACCTCGTCGAGGGATCGCTCGACCGTCAGGAGGACTCGTGAGTATTGAGCGCTCCGCAGAAACGCGGCAGCCTCCGCCCCCGTCGTCCCGATCGGGAGCGAGACGACGTCCACCCGAGGAACCATCGAATGTCGCGCGGCGCGCTGAGAGAAGCGCATGACGCGCTCGAGCAACTCGGCGAGCGCCCGACCTCGGGGGGAGCGTGCGACGCTGGCCGCGAGGATCGACAAGATCTCATCCTCGCTGAAACGACCTTCGACGCTGGCGACGTCTGGCGACATTCCCACGATCTTCAAGATGAATCGCGACGCGCGCTCCAGCATCCAGAGGAGCGGAAGAAACGTCAGATAGACGACGCGCAGTGGTATCGCCGCGGCCAGCGCCGTCTGCTGCGAACGTTGGATGGCTACGAGCTTGGGAACGAGCTCGCCGAAAAGGACGTGCCCGAAGGTCAAGATCGCAAACGCAAGAACGGCGACCAAGACATGAAACGAGCCGGCGGCGGGCGACCCGACGAGGGACCGGGCGACTCGGTCGAGGATCGCAGCCAACGACGGCTCGCCGATCCAGCCAAGGCCGAGGCTGGCCAGGGTGATGCCAAACTGCGTCACGGAAAGGTAGCGATCGAGCCGTACGACGATCGTTTCGGCTACGATCGCGCTCCGCTCGCCCTTTCGAGCTCTCGAGTGGAGCTGGGTTGCTCTAACTTTGACGAGAGCAAACTCCGCGGCCACGAAGAAACCGTTGAGAGCAACGCAGAGCGCGGCAACGACCAGGCCCCACACGGCGTGCAACTCCTACCACGAGGACGTCCCGAGCGTAGACGAACCCGCATGACCGACCACGATGCTGTCGCATTTCTCCTTGCCCTCGGGCTCCTTCTCGGCTCGGCGAGGCTGCTCGGAGAGCTGGCGGGGGCCGTCGGGGTGCCGGCCGTCGTGGGCGAGCTCGCCGCCGGAATCGTGCTCGGACCTACGGCGCTCGGCCGCGTCGCGCCGCGGGCCGAAAACTGGCTCTTCGGAAGGCCCGCGCCCCAAGCGATGATCGGTGGCTACACGACCGTGGCGCTCGTGCTTCTCCTCGTCGTTGTCGGACTCGAAATCGACGTGGGCGTCCTGCGACGCCAGGTCAGAAATGCGCTTTTCACGGGATTGCCCGGGATCATTCTTCCGGCCGCGTGCGGGATCGCCTTGGGGTTCTGGCTCCCGAGCTCGGACTTGATCGACCCGTCGCGCCGGGCGACCGTCGCGCTCTTGCTCGGCGTTGCGCTCAGCGTCTCGGCGCTTCCGGTCATCGCCAAGACGTTGCGCGATCTAGGCCTGTTTAAATCCGAAGTCGGAATGCTCGTCATGTCATCAGCCATGATTGACGACGTCGTCGGTTGGCTCGCGCTCTCGCTGCTGCTCGGGCCCGTGCGGGGCGCGCGGATCGACGTCACGTCATTTCTCGTGACCATCGGGCTAGGGTCACTGTTCACCGCCGCCCTCGTGCTCGTAGGTCCTCGCCTGATCGACGCGGCGCTCGCTCGTTTGGAGCGATCGGGCGCCGCCGCGTCCGGGCGAATGCTCTCGCTCGTCATTTTGCTCGCGCTCTTCGGCGCGGCCGCAACCCAAGCCATGGGCCTTCATGCCGTCTTCGGAGGCTTCGTCGTCGGGCTCGCGGTCGGCGGCTCCGCCCGCGTCCGAGAGCGGACGCGCCTCGCCATCGAGAGCTTCGTCGTCAACGTCTTTGCACCCGTCTTCTTCGCGTCAATCGGGCTCCATGTCGACTTCGCCTCGTCGTTCGACGCGCGAATCTCCCTCCTCGTCCTCGTGGTCGCGACGCTCCCGAAGCTGCTCGGTTGCGCCGCGGGCGCTCGAATCAGCGGAATCCGTTGGCGCCAAGCCCTGGCGGTGGCCTTCGGCATGAACGCCCGCGGCGCGATGGGGATCGTCCTGGCCGATCTCGCCCGCGAGGCCGGGTTGGTCGGCGATCGCATCTTCGTCGCCCTCGTGGTGATGGCGCTCGTGACCTCCGTCGCGAGCGGCCCGGCGATGAAATGGCTCCTCTACCGCAGGGAGGGAGAAGAGGATGTCGTCACACTTCTCCGGCGAGGTGCCTTCGTCGGCGAGCTTCATGCCCATACGCCGACGGATGCCATCGGCGAGCTCGTCCGTGCACTGGGCTCCCTGCTCGCGGGGATGAAGCGACGCGCGAGAGATGCCGTGCTCGAACGCGAGCTCGTGGCGCCGACCGGTCTCGGCGACGAGGTCGCCATCCCTCATGCCGCGGTCGAGGGACTCCGGCGGCCGCTCTTGGCGCTCGGGCGGGCGCCGCATGGTCTCGACTTCGATGCGCCGGACGGACGGGCCGCCCGCTTCGTTTTCTTGCTTCTCATCCCGCCGAGGGCTTACGAGGATGAGGTTCGTATCCTCGCGTCGATCGCCCGAGCCACGTTCGACGCCCGCGCCCGCGAAGCACTCGCCGCCGCAACGGGCATGGAAGAAGTGACGCGGGTCCTCACCGAGAGCGCAAGGAGAACGGTGGCGGCCCGAACGTCCAAGCACCCAGCACCCGGCCAAGCCGCGGGCCCCGAAGGGCTGCCATGAGCTCGGCACGGTCAGGGGCCTCGAGCGCCGAGTCTGCTCCCCGATCCGGACGCCGCGATGGCCTTGCCGGCGCACCCGAGCCGTGAAGCCCAAGGCCGTCCCGGCGCTCGCGACATCGACGAGGTCCTCGCCTTGAAAGCGAGACCAGCGGGCGCGGCAGCCCGTCATGGTGCGCGCGCGACCGAGTGCACGACCGGGCGGTGTGTCAGTCGCGCACGCCCGCACGCGCAGCCGGGCGCGGCCCTGCAAAACCTGCGAGGCCTCGAAGGAGCTAGCGCGCCCTGACGGCAAAGGGCGCGACCGGGCGCCGGCACCGTAAGTGCAATGAGCGACGTGGGGGGCGACTCCGAGCCGGTCTGTCAATCGATGGCGCGTTTGATCCTTGTCTCCAATCGCCTGCCGGTCACGGTCAAGGTGAATGGGAACGACGTCACGGTATCGCGCAGCAGCGGCGGCCTGGTGTCCGGGCTGCGAGGCCCGCACGAGCAGTCGGGCGGAGTGTGGGTCGGGTGGCCGGGCGACATCTCCGGAATGACCGAGGCGCAACGGAGCGAATTCGACGATCGCCTGCGTGCCCTGCGGTGCGAGCCCGTTCTTCTGACGCCGGCGGAGGTCACCAACTACTACGACGGTTTCTCGAACGCGGTCTTGTGGCCCCTCTTTCACTATCTTCTCGACCGCATTCCGCCCCACTCTCAAGAGTGGGACGCCTATCGCGCCGTCAACGAGAAGTTCGCTGAGGCGGTCGCGCGTGTCTGGCGACCTGGAGACCTCATCTGGGTCCATGACTACCAGCTCGCTCTTCTGCCACGGCTGCTGCGGGCCCTCGTCCGAGATGCAACCATCGGTTTTTTTCTACATATCCCCTTCCCCGCCTCCGAGGTCATGCGAACGCTGCCTTGGCGCGAACAGGTGCTCGAAGGCATGCTCGGGGCGGACGTCGTAGGGTTTCATACCTATACGTACCGTAGCCACTTTTGCACGACCGTCTTGCGCATCCTCGGGATTCCGACAACCGAAGACCGGATCGATCTCGACGGGCGCACCATTCGGGTCGGGGTCTTTCCGATGGGCGTCGACGCCCCGGCCCTTCGGCGATTGGCTGAGAGTCCGGACGTCGCAAACGAAACCGCACGGATTCGCGCAGAGGCCAGCGGCAACAAGATCCTTCTTGGCATCGATCGCCTCGACTACACGAAGGGCATTCCGCGCCGGCTGCTCGCCTTCGAACGACTGCTCGATCGCGAAAAGCGTTGGCGAGGCAAGGTGCGGCTCGTTCAGGTAGCCGTCCCCTCGCGCGATGCCGTCCCGAGCTACCAGGATTTTCGTCGGCAGGTCGAAGAGCTCGTAGGCCGCATCAACGGAGCTTATTCCAGCGTCGACTGGGTCCCCATCCACTACGTGCATCGGTCGATGGAGGAAAAGCAAGTCGTAGCCCTTTACCGCGCCGCGGACGTCATGTTGGTCACGCCCTTACGAGACGGTATGAACCTCGTCGCAAAGGAGTTCGTGACGTGCCGATCGGACGAAGACGGTGTCCTCGTCCTCAGCGAGTTCGCGGGTGCCGCCGCCGAAATGGGCGAGGCAACGCAGGTGAACCCATACGACATCGACGCGATGGCCGGGGCGCTCGACGAAGCGCTCACCGTGCCCCGCGAGGAACGGCGCCTGCGCATGCGGGCGCTGCGTGAGCGAATCGCATCGCGCGACGTACATCATTGGGCCGCGAGTTTCATCGAAGCGCTGGGAGGCATGCGAGAGCCACCGGCCGAGTCGCATGCGACGTTGACCGAACCGACGGATCTCGAGGCGGCCGCGACGCACCTTCGCGAAGCCGAGCGCCTGCTGCTTCTTCTCGACTACGACGGGACCCTCGTGCCCTTCGCCCGGTCTCCCGACTTGGCCTCCCCGGACGCGCCACTTCGCGACCTGCTGCGGGCGCTCGCATCGAAGCGGGGGGTTCGGACGCACATCGTGAGCGGTCGCTCGCGTCATTCTCTCGACCGGTGGTTGGGCGAGTTGCCGCTCGGCTTGCACGCCGAGCACGGCTATTGGTCGCGCATGACGCCGGAAGAGCCCTGGACTCCGATGGTGGAGGTGCAAGCGACCTGGCTGCCGGACGTCCGCCGCATCTTCGAGAAGGCCACCGAAATCACTCCGGGTGCACTGATCGAAGAGAAAACGGTGACGCTCGCCTGGCATTGGCGAATGGCCGAGCCCGAGCTCGGAGCCTCCCGGTCGAAGGAGATCGTGCGTACCCTCGAGAGAATGCTGAGCGGCGCGGCCGCCGAGATCCTCGTCGGAGCCAAGGTCATCGAAGTCAGGCCGCGTGGCGTGACGAAGGCGCGCGCCGTGGAACGCATTCTCGCTCGTTACGATGGGCTGCCGGCGATCCTGGCGATGGGCGACGACCGAACCGACGAAGACGCGTTCCGGGCTCTGCCGCCTGACGCAGTCACTGTCGTGGTCGGCTACCGACCGCTCGGCGCCCGTCTGCGCGTTGGCACGCCCCGCGAGGCGCGCGCATTTCTCTCGAGCATCCTTGGACGCCGACCTTGAATCCTGGGGCATCTCCGGTCTCGCGGGCACCGAAAGACGGGCCGCCAATGCGAACGGCACAGCTCGCTCGATCGCCGTCGACGCCAGCATCTGTGAGCATCCCCCGGCTGACACGCGCACTCCGAAGGCGGGGCCGGCGGCTTGCGAAGCATCACGGATTCCAGAGAGGCAGGCTCACGCTCGGCACCCCTGCGTCGCCCTCCTCGAGGTACGCGTAACGGGCGAAGTTGCCCGTGACGCGCACGACGTAATCGCGCGTCTCGGCGTAAGGAATCCGCTCGACGAACGTGTCGAGCTGCATGCCCGGCGAACGAGAGGCCCAACGGTCAATCGATTCGACGCCGCCATTGTAGGCTGCGACCGCGAGCGCCACGCTCCCATGGAAGGTGTCGAGCAACTTGCGCAGCGCATGGGCCCCGACGCGGATTGCGTAAGAGGGGCTCGTCAACCGCGCGTCGTCGCGCGGAAGGTCGAGTTCATCGGCGATCGAACGGGCGGTTTCGGGCAGGAGTTGCATGAGACCGACCGCCCGTGCCGGCGACACGGCGTCCGGGTCGAACGCGCTCTCCTGGCGCATGACGGCCCAAAGAAGGCCGTGGGGCAGCCTCTCGGTGGCTTCGGCCTCCCGCACGGCATCGGCGTAGGGCGAGGGGAACGCGCAATCCCACGCCCACCGAGTGCGCGAGCTCGGGGCCGTCTGAAAGAGAGATGCGGGGAGAAACTGGGCGATCTGGAACCGACGCCGCGCCCGACCGATCTCGCCGTACGCGACGCAGAGTGCCTCGGACGCGCGAGCCGCTGCCCCGGCCGTGACGGCGCCTTCGCGCTCACGCAGAGCGGCCTCCGCGTCCTCCTGGAGTCCAACCTGCTCGAGCAAGTCCGATGGCGGAGGAAGCGGCACGACGAGAGGCGGCGGCTCCGGACCGAGTGTCGCTTCCGGGGCACCGATCGGAGGTGGAATGGTCGCTCCGGCTTCGGCGAGCCGGGCCCGTGCAACGAGCGCAGGCCACGTCAGGGGGCGCGAGCGCGCCACGTCTGTCCAGCGGGCGACGGCGTGCGTCGCATCGCCGTCGCGAAGTGCAGCCAGAGCCGCCATGTTGGCCATCCTGGCGCTGACGATCGGATCCGGTTCGTCCTCGACGAGGTGTTCGAACTCGACGCGCGCTGCCTTGGCCTGACCATCGAGCAGTTGGCAGAGCGCCCCGTCGCTGCGAGCTTCCCGCAGTTGATCCCCGGTCGGATGGACGCGGAGGTAGCTTGCGAAGCCGCGCGCGCACTCTCGCCAGTCACCGTGCAGCATGCGTAGATACGGTATGAAATACGCGGCACGCTCCGCCCAGGGCGACTTCGGGTAGCGGCTCTCGACGTCCTCGTAGGAGACGACCGCCTCCTCGTCGCGGTCGGCCCGGGACAACGCACGGGCCGCATGGAAGGCGTCCTCCGCCGCCTGCGGCCCTCCCGCCGCAGCGGCCTCGAAAAGGACCCGCGCTGCCTCGCCGGCGCGACCGCGCGCGTGAAAGAGCACCATGCCGCGGACGTGCAAACGTTCGCTCCGCGCGCGCTTGTCGGCCCCGGGAGCCGAAGCGGAAAGATCGATGGCGCGCAGCGCATCCTCGGTCCGACCCGCTTCGGACAGCGCATGAGCGCGGACCAGAAGCTCAGGTGCCCGCAGCGGATTCGATGGATCGACCTTGGCGAGCTGCGCGAGCGCATCCGATGAGGCCGGCAAATCCGCGCCGACGGTCGCGAGCCACCGAACGTCCGATCGCTCGAGTTCGCCCGGGGAATCGACCAGCCGCAAGCGTATGGCCCGGGCCTCCGCTTCTTGGGCGCGTGTGTGCTTGTCGCTGCCCAGCACACGCTCGATGGCGCCACGCGCCCGCCGGGCGTCTCCGGCCTTCTCGAAGGCCTGCGCGGCATCGAGCTGAGCGCCGGGCGTTGCCCGCGCTGCGAACCACTCGCCGGCTTCCGCAAACGGTCCGACGGCCAGCTTGGCGTCGGCTCGCCGCCTTTCGACGTCCGCGGCGAGGAGAGGCAACGTCGTCTCCAGTCCTTCGAGCAACGGCAGGACGGCCGCCGGCTGTCCTCTCGCGAGGGCTACGCGAGCCCGAACGTATCGGACTTCGGGCCGAGACTGCTCGGCCTTCGGCAAAGATTCGAGGGCGTGCCAGGCAGCGTCCCACTGCTCGTCGCGCACGAGCGCCGGCCACGCCATCGCCACCGCGGCCGCGGCCACGGCCGATGGCGTTGACACGGGCGAAGCCGAGGACCCAACCGCGGGCGAGGCGGAGGCGGCCGGCGTTCGCGTTGCACCTCGATTGCCGCACGTCAGCGCAAGTCCGAGCGCGAACGGCAGCACACCCTCACGTCCAAACATGGAAGCCACCCCCACCGTTCCACCCGAATGCCCGCGTGACACCCGTCGGATCCTGCCCGTCGACCACCCGCCTCAGCCTGGGAAGGCAGAGGTCGTCGACGTGGTCGCCGAGCTCGATGCCCACCCACGAACGGTTCATCTTGAGGGCCACGGCCGCAGTGGTCCCGCTGCCAAGAAACGCATCGAGCACCCAATCGCCTTCGTCGGTCGACATCGCGAGAATGCGCGACAGGAGTTTTTCGGGTTTCTTGTTGCGGATGAAGCGAGCCCCGCCTTCGCGGGCAATTCCTTGAAAGCCGATGTCGTCCCAAACGTTCGTCAGCGGCTCGACGAGCAACGAGCGCCCTTCGCGCTTCACGACCTTGTCGGCCAAAAAGAGCACGCGCTGCCCGCCTCGAACGAGCAGATCCTTTCGGCCGCCGCGCGTCAACCGAAACACCCGGTCGGGTTCGAGACGCGAGCGGTCGACAAGCCGACGTGCCTCACGACCGATGGCCTCGTATCGAGGTTGGGCGAAGCGGACGACGTGTCCCGCGTGCGCGACGGCGTACTTGGCGATCTCCTCTCGCGAAAGGACACGCCCGAGGGTGCGCCTTAAATGCGTGGCGAGCGGGAAAAAGCGCCAGCCATCCGGCGGGTCCTGCGGGTTTTCGAGCCAGGTGCCATAAGCCTCGTCGTAGCTCCTCCGCTCGCGGAAAAGTGGCTTGCCCCGGAAGCGGGCCCGGTTTTTGGCATAGACGAGCACGTAATCGGCAACGTTGACCGGACCCGGGTTGATCGCCTTGTGGCCGGTTGCTGCGCTCCGCACGACGGTAATCGTCGAGATTCGCTGCTCCCGACCCATGACCTCGTCGAGCAAAACGAGAAGCGGACCGAGCTCCGTATCGTCTATTTCGACGAAAAGCGCCCCGTCCTCGGCGATGAGCGGTCGAGCCGCACCGAGTCGTTCGCACATTCGCGCTCGCCACGTCTCCGGTGCGACGGAATCGTCGTACTCGCTGAACCGACGGCCCGAGTTGAACGGCGGGTCGAAGTAGACGCACCGAAAGCGCCCCCTGAAGCCGGTCTCCGCGAGGCGACGCATCGCGTTGAGGTTGTCGCCGTGGACGACAGCATTCTCGGAGCGCGCATCACCATACGACCGTGCCGGATCGCCCACGAATGCCTGCGCCCAGGCCGAATTGGGATGCGGCTCGAGCGAGCTCACGGCGTCGCCGGCAGACGACGGTGCCGCGGCATCGAGAGGGGCCATCGCGACCCACCATAGCAACGAGAACTGGGCCTGACGCCGGCGGTGAGGACGGCCCGCCCAGCCGCCGGCCTCCGCCTGAATGTCCGGCCGGGCGACGTCTCAAGCCGATCAGCGCACGGAGGAAGGCTGCCTCCGGGCCGGCGTCGTCGGCAACGGTTCGAGAGGACCGTATAACCATGGCTCGACGAGCCGCCTCCAATTCGCCTCCGCTTGCAGCCCCGCCAGAACGCTCCCAAAGCCCCATTGCAGACGATTGACGAACGTGAAGTCGGCGGGCATCCGCACGGGCGTCGGCAGATTGGGCAACTTCTCGTCCGGCTTGAACACGATCTCGCGTCCCCCCCGTACGAGGAACGCGACGCTCTCGCGAGCGAACTCCTTCGTATACCGAAACGGTGCATCGACGACGAGCGGTTGCAAAATGAGCTTGGTGTATTCGGTGTAGAGCTTCCAGCTCTCCGCATCAGATGGGTCGTACCCGAGCACTTCGACGCAAGCGCCATAAAAGTCTTCGAGATCGCCCCGCTGCAGCGCGGTCACGTATCGTTTCATTCCCGCGACCAGCCACCCCGGCATGTGCTTGTGGCAGCCGAAGTCCAGAAATGCGACGCGGCCGCCACCGAGGAAGCGGTAGTTGCCGGGGTGGGGATCCGCGTAGAGAAAGCCGTACCGCCAGAGGCCTCTGAACATGAAGCGCGCCAGCGTTTGGCCTGCTGCGTTGCGTTCGTCGGATGTCGAGGTGTCGCAGAACGTCGTGTAGTCCACCCCGCCCATGAGCTCGAGCGTGAGCACGCGACGGCTCGAGAGCGAGTGGACGACCCGGGGGATGACGATTTCCTCGTCCTCGGCATGGATCCGGCGAAACGTATCGGCTGCATCGGCCTCGACGCGGTAGTCGATCTCCGCGAGGAAAACGCTCCGGAGCTCGTCGAGCGTCTCCTTGGATTGATACCTGCGCCCGATCGGAGCGATCATGGATTCGAGAAGCGACAGACTCTTGAGATCGTTCTCGATGGCCTTGTCGATTCCGGGGTATTGCACCTTGACCGCCACGCGCTCGCCGGCCTGTGTCACCGCACGATGGACCTGTCCGATGCTTGCCGCCGCGAACGGCTCGCTCTCCCACTCGGCGAAGATCTCACGGGGATCCGCTCCAAGCTCCCCGCGAATGACCCGAATGGCCGCGTCAGCCGATACGGGCGGAGCCTTCTGCTGGAGGCGCACAAGGACCCGCTGAAACCTCTCTTCGTAGCCAGGAGGAGCCAGCCCGTCGATGTACGACACCATTTGCCCGAGCTTCAAGGGGAGTCCCTTCATTTCCCCGAGCGTCTTCAGCATCGCGTTGGCGGTCTTCTTCGCGTTCTCGACGAGACGACGGCGGGCCTCGGCCTCAGCGTCTTCCGTTCGGGGGCCCCCCACCGCCCGACGCACGGCCTCCGCAGCCATGGGCAGAGCACGTGGTGCAAGTGCGCCGAGCCGCGCGAGCCGTCCTAGACGCGAAACGGGCGGGACAGCCGTAGACGGCGATGTACGCACCTCCGCCGGTGCCTTCGCGGGCGGATCCGGTGGTCGTCCCTCTGGGGGGGGCGAGGACATGCTCCGCATTATGCGCGAGGCAGCCCACCGATGACCACTCGCACGTTCCAAATCGCGCGCGCGTCCGGGCGTCCCCCGCCGATCGAGCACGGCCCCGTCCCGCGACCCAATCGCGTACCGCCCGTCCCGCCCGCGCGCCCCCATCGCGCACAGCCCCATCCCGCCTCCCTGCCCGATCGCGCGGGTCCGTCCGTCCCCAGACC
>JBEKFX010000041.1:0-49182 GCA_050013115.1 Polyangiaceae bacterium | reverse complement strand
CCCGAGGGTGTGCCCGCCGAGGCAGGTTCGTTCGATGCGGCGGGCGCGGGGTAGCCGGACGCCCTCGGCGCGGGCGGCGCGCGCGCTCGTCGCTCGCGCCGTCGAGTCGGCCGCGGTCGTTTGGATTCTCGCGTCGCTCGTTTTTTTTTCGCTGCGGTGCTTGCCGGGCGATCCGGCGCGTCTCGTGCTCGGCGACGAAGCGAGCCCGGGCGAACTCGCCCGGGTTCGCGCCGTGCTGCATCTCGACGAGCCGCTCTTGGCCCAGTACGCGCGCTTCGTTCGCGGTCTTTTGACCCTCGACTTGGGCGATTCCTTCAGACGGCCTGGAACCCGGGCCATGGCGCGTGTCGCCGAGGCTTTTGTGCCGACGGGGAGTCTCGCGGCTTTTGCGGTGCTCAGCGGAACCGTCGTGGGACTCGGCGCCGCGCTGGTTGCGAGCGGTCCCTGGCTGCCTGTGCGCGCGCGAGCTTCGGTCGAGCATGTTCTCCTCGCCGCCGCGGCCGCTCCACTGCTTGCGTTCGCGCCGGTCGCGACCTGGGCCCTTGCCGTGAAAACGCGGCTCGTCCCTCTTCCGGGTGACCCCGACGCGGGATTCGCCGGACTGGCCTTCGCCGGCACGCTGCTCGCCGTGCCCCTTGCGGCGCACGTCGGGCGAGTGGCTCGGGCCGCCCTCGCGGAGGTCGCGACGATGCCGTTTTTGACCGTGGCGCGTGCAAAAGGGGCGCGACCGTGGCGGGTCTGGGCTGTCCACGCGCTACCCACCGTCGTCGGACCGATTGTGACCGTCGTCGCCGCACAGCTTGGAGCGCTCCTCGGCGGCGCGGTCGTGCTCGAGCGACTCTTCGAGCGGGCGGGCCTCGGGACGTTGATTCTGGAAGCCTACGCGAGCCGAGACCTGCCCGTCCTCGAGGGCGCCATCGTCGCGTCGGGTCTTCTCTTCGTCGTCGCGCAAGCCGGCGGTGCGCTCGTGCATGCTTGCGTCGATCCGCGAGTCGGAGGCGACCGATGAGGAGCCGGGTTTCGGAGCTCATCCCATTGGCGTCACTGGCCGGTCTCAGCGCCCTGGCCGCGCGGTGCGATCCATCGGTCCCGGGACGACTCGATCCCATCCGAGCCTGGTGCGCGCCGTCCTCGGTGCGGCCCCTCGGGTGCGGCGAAGCCGGGGTCGACCTCTTGGCCCTCGTCGCCTCTGCAGAGCTCCGGGCCATGGCCCTCGCCCTGGCCGTGGCGACCATCGGGTTCGCCATCGGCACGCCGCTCGGCGCCGCGGCGGCCCTCGCTCGCGGCGCATTCGAGCGCGCGGTCGCGCGGACATGCGACCTCGTCCAGGCTTTCCCGACGTTCATTCTGGCGCTCGCCGTACTCAGCGCCGTGCGGACGCCGTCACGGGTTGCGATCGGCGCGGTCTTCGCGCTGACCGCTTGGGCCCCTTTCGCCCGCCTTTCGCTCGCTCAGACCCGGACGCTTCGGGACGTCGCATTCGTCGAAGCCGCCATCGCCCTCGGGCGCAGCCCGCCCGCCGTTCTCGCCCGCCATGTCCTTCCCAACGTCTTGACCGTGGCCGCGGTGCAGCTCGGCTCGACTGCGGCGGCCGTCGTGGTGGGTGAAGCCGCGCTGGCTTTCGTCGGGTTTGGCCCCCGCGACGGGGTCTCGCTTGGAGGCGTCCTCGATCAAGGAGTGGCCTCGATGCTTCGGGCCCCGCACGTTCTCATCGTCGGAGCCGCGTCGGTCTTTGCGACGAGCGCTGCGATGCTCGTCGCCGGCCGGGCGCTCGTGCGTTCACCTTGACTCCGTGGCGTCGGGGCCCATCGTGCTAAATTGCCGGTGATGTTCTCGCCCTCGCCTCTGCCGCGAAGCCTCGAGGCGAGCTTCCGCGACGTCGCATCCGACAGGGCGGCGACGAGGCAATCGGCGATCCGCGACCTCGCGCAGCATGCGATGCGCAGCGGCACGACCCGGTCGCGTACCATCCCGCTCCTCGAACGCGCGCTGCAGGACGACGGGGCTGCGTCCGTTCGGGCCGAGGCGGCGATGGCGCTCGCCGATTTGCGGGCCGAGGAGGCTCTCTCGACGCTTCTCGTGGCCATCGAAGACGCGGACCCCCATGTGCGTCAGATGGCGCTTTCGGCCATCGGGGAAATCGGTGATCGCAGAGCTGTCCCTCGTCTCGAGCGGGCGCTACGCGACGACCGACCCGAAGTTCGCTACCAGGGAGTCATCGCCTTCGCCCGCGTCGCGAAGGATGATGCCGCGGCCGTCGCTTCGGCCGTCGCCCACGCGCTCGACGATAGAGACGAAGCGATTCGCTATATCGCGATGCGCGTTGCCGAAGAATACGGCCTCGACGGAGAGCCGCTGCGCGACGAACGGGTGGCCGAACGGGCCGAGCAGCTCGTCGGCACCCCCGATGCGGCCGTTGCGGTGGTCGCGGCGCTGTACCTCACCCGCCTCGGCCGGTCGTGCGGTCGCGCGTTGGTGCTCGACGTCGTGGCCGAGCGGCGAACGACGCCCGAGCTCGAGGATGAGCAGGCGTGCGTCGAGCTCGTTGGCGAGCTCGAGCTGCGGGAAGCGATCCCGCACCTCGAACGTCGGGTCTGGGGGCGGCGGCGCGTCTTGCGAACCGTTCTGTCGTGGGGCGCCGGCGATCGCGCGAGCTGCGCGTGGCACGCGCGGACAGCTCTGGCGCGGATGGGCCACGCCAAGGCGCGATCCGACATCGTCGCTGACCTCGGCTCGTGGCGCCGCGAAACGCGAGAAGCGGCGGTCGTCGCAACCGGGAGGGCCCGGATCGGCGAGGCGCGGGCGCTGCTGCAAGGTCTCGAAGGCTCCGTCGATGCGGATCTCGTTCGCGAAGCGCTCGTCCGGCTTGCGCTCGATTGACCGGATGGCCCTCCTCGTTCAGCGGCTTGGCTCTGTCGTGGCTCTCATCGCCATCGCGATGTGGATGGGCGGTCTCGTGGCGCTCGGCGCGTTGGCGGCGCCCGTCGTGTTCAGCATGGTCCCGTTCCCGGCCAGCGCGGACGCCATGACGACGGTGTTCCGGCGCTTCGACGTTTTGGCGATGGGTTGCGCCACGGTGCTCCTCGCGACGGAGGCCGTCCGCGCGCTTTTCGGGACGTACTTGTCGGGTGTCGATCGTGCACGGGCCGCGCTGTCGGTCGTTGCGGCCGCGCTGGCGGTCATCGAAGGATCGCGCATCTCGCCGCGCATCGCTGCGCTCCACGCCGGAGGAGCCGTTCGTGGGCTCGGGACGGCGGGACTGGAGCTGTCGCGACTTCACGATTGGGCCGAGCGGCTGGGAGAAGGGGAGCTCTGGCTCTTGGCGCTCGTCGTCGCGTTGCAGGTCGTCGCGCTTTCGACGCCCGCTCCGCGCAATGTCTCGAGCCGCGTGCCAATTGACGGGTCGCGATAGCCGCCGTAGGGTACGCTCGTATAGTTCTGTGACTTGAAACTTGAACTTGTCGCCCGAGCGCGTCGGGATTGCGTGCCCGAGCGAGCTTGATGCTCGTGGAGACTTTCGATGAAAACGAGACGAGCCCTAGTCCTCGTCGTGGTCCGCGCCGCGGCCGCCGCGACCGCCGTCGGATGCGGGAGCGGCAGCAACTCCACTGGGCAGGGATCGCCGGTCAGCGTGGAGGGCGGATCGGACGGCGCCACGACGGGTACCGCGACAGACGATGAGCTGACCGGCAAGCCGTGTACGACGGATGCGGATTGCCACTCGCCCGGTGGGCCGGGCACCGACGCCTGTTCGAATGACCCGGCATTCCTGCAGACGGTGACGGGCATCTCGGTCCAGAACTGGCCGACGCCCATCTGTCTCAAACCGCTGCCGCCCGCTGGACAAGGAAATTGCGACCCGGCCCCGCTCGCATCCGATCCGAACGGCGAGAACGTCCACTTTTGCGACGGGCCCGACGTTTCGACATCGCCGGGGATTTGCGTGCCCCTGGATCTCATGAACCCCCAGACGAATCAGGGCATTTGTTATCCAAAATGCACGTTCGGGACGGACGGCACGCCTGCCGTAGGCTGCGTGGGACACGATGCGTGTGTCTTTGCGGCGTACGAGGACGAGCTCGTCGACGGCGTTCCGCAGGGTTTCGGGTATTGCCAGGGGAGCTGCCAAGAGGACTCCGACTGCGCGGCGCTCGACACGGACGCGAGCACGTCCCTTTGCCAAAAGGACCTCGGCTTTTGCACGACGCAGCTCCGGGCCAATTCGTCCGCCATCGGCGACCCATGCAACGCCGCGACGCCGTGTGCTTGCCTGCTCAGCGGCAGTGACCCGGCGAGCACCGGTTATTGTTCGACGGCCTGTGTCATCGGAGGTCTGGCGTGTCCGGCCGGTTGGGTTTGCGACACCGGTCAGTGGTCGACGATTGCATTTCAGGGCACCAGCACGACCTACCCGGTTGCGGCGCCCGCTCAGGGACTCGTCGGGACGTGCGCGCTGGCTTGTACGTCGGAAGTTGCGGATTCCGGCGCGGCAGCATCAATCGACGCCGGCACACCGGACAGCGGCGCTCCCCTTGAGGCCGAATCGGACGCTTCGGGCGACGACGCCTCGGGCGGCGATGCTTTCGGTATCGATGCTTCCGGTGTCGATGCTTCGGGTGCCGATGCCGCAGCATCGATGGCTCTTGGGGGCGACGCCGCCATCGCCGAAGGCGCCGCTCCCACGAATCAGGTGGGTTCGGCGGGTTCGTCGGGCGAAGCGGGTGGCGCGGGCGGGGCCGCCACGGGCGATGCAGCCGCTCCACTGCAGGTGTGTCCGGGCACGACGACCTGCACCCTCATGGGCGTCGTTGGCCCCGACTGCCTGCCGGCGACGCCCTGAGGGCCCGCTCCGAAGTGGCCCCAGCCCCACCCCCTCCCGTCGCGCCTTCGCGTGGGTTGGACGCTCATCGGTCGCGGGCCGAGACCGATCATGCCATACTGCGCCGAGCTTTGGCCCTGTCTTGGCTTCGCGCGGTCGCAGTCGCAGGGGGGTTGTGCTCCGCAGGGCCGCGGGGGCTACTCGTCACGGCGTTCCTCGGGCCGCTGGCCATGGGCGCTTGCGGCCGTGTTTCTCCGGCACCGCTCGGTACCGTCGGCGCGAACCTCGATTCCGGCGCGGCGGCGCGTACGTCGTCCCCGAGCGATGCGTCCGTCGACGCAAGCGCATGCTTGCCTGGAGACGTCGAGACGTTCGTCGCCCCCGCCTATCGTCCCGCGATCGTCGAAGATGCGTGCGTCGCGCAGGACGGCGGCGACCCGGTGACGCTCTACTACGACGCCTGCCTCGGACCTGCAGCCACGCCTGCGGCTTGCCTCGGCGTTCAGTCCGAATACAGCGCATGCGCGGCCTGCATTGCCACTCCGATCCATGCCGCGGCGTACGGTCCGCTCGTCGTCGACGTCTCCGGCGTGGCCCGGCCCAACAGGGCCGGCTGCGTCGAGTTGGCTACGGCGGCGAGCGATCCAGCGGCGGGCATCGAATGTGCGAAAGCCGTTCAGGCGCAGTCCAATTGCGAAATAGCGGCCTGCGAGGCCAATTGTCCGGTGACCAATTCTCCCTCGGGTTTGGCGTACGATGAGTGCGCCCAGACTGCGGATGACGGCGGCTGTGCGGTCTTCTCCTCGGCCGCAACCGCATGTCTAGGCGCCCAGGACTCGGGGGACGCGTCCATCTGCGCCACCACCGACTTCTACGACTTCTACATCGGAGTGGTTCGGCTCTTTTGCAGCGCGGCCCCCCCTCTCGACGCTGGACAGCCCAGCGACGGAGCGGCGTCGAACGACGGCCGATCGGATGCGCCTGCCGACGCTCCGGAGGGGGGCGACGAGTGACGCGAGAAGGCGCCGGGCGGGAAGCCGCCGATGATCTGCGTGATGACGACACCGACGTCGCACTCTTTCGCGTGTTGGGTGACGACGGTCGCGCCGATCCGCGGAACGATCCGCGACTGCCTGCCGAGACAGTCCTTCGCGCGTACCGAGAAATGCGACGGCTGCGGAGCCTCGACGCGCGGATGATCGCGCTGCAGCGGCAGGGTCGCATCGGATTTTACGGCGCGGCCCAAGGTCAAGAGGCGGTTCCCGTCGCGACGGGACTCGTCGTGCGCGAGGACGATTGGGTTTTCCCCGCGTTGCGCGAGCAGGGCGTCATGCTCGTCCGCGGCTTTCCGATGAAGAGCCTTCTCGCCCAGCTCTTCGGAAATGAAGCCGATTTGCTCAAGGGGCGGCAAATGCCGAGTCACCCCTCGGCCCGCTCCGTTCACCAGGTCAGCTGGTCTTCGTGCATCGGCACGCAGCTGCCTCACGCGGTCGGCGCTGCGTGGGCCATGCGGGCTCGCAAGTCGACCGCCGTGGCAATCGGATTTCTGGGCGACGGAGCGACGAGCCACGGCGATTTCCACGCCGCGATGAACCTGGCCGGCGTCTGGCGCGCGCCGTGCGTGCTCGTCTGCCAAAATAACCACTGGTCGATCAGCGTTCCGACGGCTCGTCAGACGGCATCGCCAACGATTGCAGTCAAGGCTCGGGCGTACGGCGTCCCGGGTGTGCGTGTCGATGGCAATGATCTGCTGGCCGTCTATGCCGTCCTTCGCGAGGCGATCGGGCGTGCTCGAAGCGGTGCGGGGCCGACGTTCATCGAGGCTTTGACCTACCGGATGGGTCCCCATTCGAGCAGCGACGATCCCACGCGATACCGATCTCAGGCAGAGGTCGACGCGTGGGCGGCCAAGGATCCGCTCGATCGCCTGCGGCGCCACCTCGTAAGACTCGGGCTGTTGACCGAGGCTTCCGACGCGACCATGGACGCGGCCCTTGCGGACGAGATCAACGCCGCCATCGACATGGTCGAACCGCTGTCTCGGCCCGCCCCGGCCACGCTGGTCGAAGACGTGTACGCCGAGATCCCCTGGCATCTTCGTGAAGAGCTCGAGGAGTTGAAAAAAACCCTCATTACGCCTACGAGGCATGAGACGAGGTAACGGGCATGGCGACCAAGACGTACGACGCGATTGTCATCGGGGGCGGTCCCGGCGGATATGTGTGCGCCATCCGTCTCGGGCAGCTCAAGCAAAAGGTGCTCTGCGTCGAAAAGGAGGAGATTGGCGGCGTTTGCCTGAACTGGGGGTGCGTTCCGAGCAAGGCGGTCATTGCCACGAGCCATACCTTCGAAAAGGTCAAAATCGGTCCGGCCTACGGCCTGCTCGTCGACAACCCGCGAATCGACGCAAACCGACTTCAAGACTGGAAGGACGGCATCGTCAAGAAGCTGGTCGGGGGCGTTCGCGGGCTGTTTCGAGGCAACGGCGTCGAGCTCGTCTACGGCGACGCGCACGTCGTCGGTCCGAAGAGCGTCACCGTCAAGACACGCGAAGGAACGACCGAGACATTCGAGGCGACGAAAGGCATCGTCATCGCCACGGGTTCGTCGACCATCGAGATCCCGACATTCAAGTTCGACGGAAAGAAGGTCATCGGCGCGAAAGAAGCCGTCAGTCTCCGAGAGATCCCCCGACGCCTGCTCGTCATCGGCGGCGGCATCATCGGCATGGAACTCGGAGGTGCCTACCAACGGCTCGGCAGTGAGCTGACGGTCGTCGAGGCGCTTCCGACCATTCTAACCGGTGTCGATGCCGATCTCGCGGCGGTCGTCGAGAAGGCCTACACAAAGCATGGCGCAAAGCTCATCAAAGGAGCCAAAGCGCTAGGATACGAGGAGCAGAAGGATGGTTCGCTCGCCGTGCGTCTGGATCTCGGCGGCGGAAAGACCGATACGATTGTGACCGACGTCGTACTCGTCGCCGTGGGGATGCGGCCGAACGGGGCTGGCGTCGGCCTCGAAGAGATCGGGGTCCGGGTCGAGCGCGGTTTCGTCCCCACGGACTCGCTCGGTCGGACCAATGTGCCCGGCATCTACGCCATCGGCGACTGCTCCAGCGTTCCGATGCTCGCTCACAAGGCGAGCAAAGAAGGCGAGGTCGTCGCCGAAGTCATTGCGGGCCACAAAGCGGCGAAGGACTGGGTGGGGATTCCTGCGGCGATCTTCACTGATCCCGAAATCGCGACGGTTGGCCTCGGCGAACAGCAGGCCAAAGAAAAAGGGCTCGACATCCGAGTCGGGAAGTTTCCGTTCAGCGCGCTCGGCCGGGCCATGGCCGTCAACGAAACCGATGGATTCATCAAGGTCGTTGCGGACAAGGCCACGCACGAGATTTTGGGTGTCCACATCGTCGGGCCGGAAGCAACCGACCTCATCAGCGAGGGCGCCCTGGCCCTCGAGATGCATGCGTTTCTAGAGGACGTTGGGCTGACCATGCACCCCCACCCGACGTTGGGTGAAGGCATGATGGAGGCCAGCCTCAACGGGTTGGGCCAGGCCATTCACATTCTCAATCGGTAGCCTCAGGCCCGCTCCTCCGACCGAGTTGGCGCGGGCAGAACGTGGCGGGGCGAGCCGCAAGGGCGGCGAAAGCACCCGCTTCAGGTGCGACGCCACTTGATGTTGCACCCGACGCTCGGGTGTTGGTCCGCGCTGGGCGCGCGACCGTCGAGAAGCGCTCCTATGGCACGGCGCAGATCGGCGCCAGTGACAGGCTTTCGATTCGACGGCCTGCTGTCGTCGAACTGACCGCGGTAGGCAAGTTTCTGTTGCGCGTCGAAAAGGAAAAGGTCCGGTGTGCACGCGGCACCCAAGGAGCGTGCAACATCTTGTGTTTCATCGAAGAGGAACGGAAAGCGCCAGCCCTCTGCTCGCGCCAGGCGCGCCATGGCATCGGGACCGTCCTGGACATAAGCCTTGGCGTCGTTGGAGTTGATCGCGGCGACGGCCAAGCCGTGATCGATGGCCTCGTGGGCGACCCGCACGAGCTCTTGACGAATGTGAACGACGAACGGGCAGTGATTGCAAATGACGGCGACGAGCGTTCCCTTCGTACCCTTCGACCGCTCGCCGACATCGACGAGGGTCCCGTCGACGGCGTTCGTCAGGACGATGGGGGGAAGGGGCGTGCCCAAGGGGAGCATGCTGGAAGGTGTTTCGGCCACAGGATCCCTCGCCTTTCCGAGGCCCAGATTACTACTCTGGACG
Organism: Polyangiaceae bacterium; assembly: GCA_050013115.1. GTDB lineage: Bacteria > Myxococcota_A > Polyangia > Polyangiales > Polyangiaceae > Palsa-1150. The sequence goes on along the minus strand of JBEKFX010000041.1, from coordinate 40,097 downwards.
GCCGCCCCTGCCCACCCCCCGGGCCTGACTGCGCCAGCCGTGACCTGCACCGCCACCGCCTACCGGTCCGATGCGCCAGGTGTGATTCTGGATTCTGGACGGCGGCGCCGGCCACCCCGGCCTGACGCGGCAGCTGTGGTTCTGGACGGCGGCGCCGGCCACCCCGGCCTGACGCGGCAGCTGTGGTTCTGGGCGGCGGCGCCGGCCACCCGGCCCGATGCGTCAGCTGTGATTCTGGACGGCCGCGCCAGCCTGGGCCGATGCGCTAGCTGTCACCCCGGACGCTCCCCCACCGCCTGCCCCGGCCTGATGCGCCGGCTCGGGGGTCGGCCTCACAGGTTCGTGAAATCGCCTATCTGCGGCCCTTGAAGCCCATCATGTTCTGAACGACTGTCTCGCTCTCTTCGGCCACCTCGGCCTGCTCGCGTGCCCGATCGGCGCATTCTTCGCACATTTTTTTTGCTTTGCCGCCAATCTGGACGGTCACGAGCGCATCGACTTCTTCTTTGCATTGCTTGCACACGGCCATGGCTTGTCATCCTTTCGTCGGCTCGTCTCGTCGGCTCGTCTCGTCTCGTCGGCTCGTCTCGTCTCGTCGGCTCGGCTCGTCGGCTCGTCGTCGCGATTGGCCTCGGCTCCGCTCGCCATCGCCCGAGCCTTGGGACCCGCCGCCCGCCCTCGGAACGACAGAGTGCTCGGCGAAGCGACGATATCCAAGTCTATCCTCCCCAGCGTCGCCCCGGAACGACCAAGTCCGTCGACCTTCTCAAGGGCGAGCGCGCGCGTCCTTCCTTCGAGTCGGCGTTGCGCGAGGCTTGGCTTTGGCCCAGTGAGGCGTAGCTTTCGGCCACGGTGGGCGCCTTTCGTCCCGCCGGCTCGCCGCGCCACTACGGCGAGAAGTCGGGCGGGGTCGAAGGTGCGCCGCTGGGTGGTCCGGGTGCGCTGGCGTCCTCGTTCGGTGCGCTGGCGTCCTCGTTGGGGGTGATCGGCATCCCCGCATCGACCGTATCGGGCAGCGGCGACGTCTGCTGCAAAGGGGACGCAGGCGGCGGAGCGGGCAGCGCCGAGGTTTGCGCAGAAGCCGGGGGAGCGGCGGGCGGGCCGGACGTTTGCAGGACAGGCGGGGCGGGTGCCGTCCGCAGATTACGCCCCGTCGGTTCGACGTTGCCCTCGGGGCCGGCGACTGCCTGAGCACTCGCCGTCGCGAAAGCAAGCGGCGATGGCGCATCCGTTGCACGGCCCGAGGCGTCTTTCCACAGACTCGGAGCATAAAAGACCGTCCCGTCGAGGGCGCGAACGACCACCCATGGGGAGTACGTCCACCCAGGAGGCACCGCCACCCAGCGACCCACGAGCCAATACCATCGCGCTCGCCGGCGAATCCATTCCCCGTCCACCCACGCGTTGGCGCCGTGGGGCCGGCGTGGCACCTGCTCGACGCGGCCCGGGGGCGGGGCGAAATCGATGAGGACGAGCGCGTCGCGCCCTTGCGGACTGTATGGGGGATGGGGAATCGATGGCCCGCACCCGTCGAGCGCGAGCCAGGCCGCGAGCAGAGGGACGCATGGGCTCCGAACGCAGTCGCACATCTTTCGCGGAGGTAAGTCCTGCACAAAAGAGACCCGCGATCGACCACGCTACCAAACGAGTAAAGCCTTCTTCGGTCGAACGTGCTTCGCGGCGCTCGCGGCGTTCGGCCTGGGTTGCAGCCGGATTCCGCCGGGACGCTCAGCGGTCGATTCGGTGACCATTGTGGACAATAAGCAGGTCAGCGGTGCAGACATCGCGGACAGTCTCGCGACCGACGCGTCTGCCAAGTTCCTTTTCCTCTTTCAGGGCATTGCTTTCGACTATTCGGTCTACGACGAGTCGACGTTTCAGCAAGACATGGCGCGCGTCGAGCGCTTTTATCGGTCCAAGGGATTCTTCGACGCCCACGCCCGCGTGGCCCGTGTCATCGAAACGCGTCCGAAGCACGTGAGGCTTGAAATCGTCGTCGATGAAGGTCCTCCCGCGACCAATCGGCACGTGACCGTCGTCGGGCTCGAGTCGGTGCCGAAGGACGTCGCCGATGCCGCGAAATGGGCCGCCGTTCGAGCCATCGTGCCAGGAAGGCGCTTTGACGAGGAGACGTTCAAGAAGTCCAAGGACGAGGTCGTGCGCGCGCTGACCGATCGCGGGTACGCGTACGCCGCCGTGACGTCGGACGCCGAGGCCGACGTCGGCGCCCACGTCGTCGACTATGGATTCAAGGTCGTTCCAGGCCCACGCGCCTTCTTCGGCCCCGTCACGTTCAAGGGCCTCGATCCACCTGGATCCCGCACGAAAGAGATGCAGGAAGCACCGTTGCGCCGGGCGATCGACATTCGACCCGGCCAGAGGTATTCGACCGCCGAAATCGACTCCGCCACCCAAGCGCTTCTCGACCTCGGCGTCTTTGCCTCCGTCCACATCGTTCCGGACCTCGCCACTCCAGCACCGGAGAACCCACGCGTTCCCCTCTCGGTCGAGGTCGAACCGCTGCGCCTCCGCGAGATAACCCTCGGGGGCGGCATCGAGCTCGATGAGATCAAGACCGACGTCCATATGACGGCCAGCTGGGAGAATCGCAATCTCTTCGGCGGACTGCGCGACTTCAAAGTCACGGCCAAACCGGGAATTGTTCTTTACCCCTACCGTATCGCCAATTGGGCAGGGACGTTTCGGCCGCTGCCCGAATCGTGGCTCAAGGTCGAGCTGCGACAACCGGGTCTCATCGAGGCACGCACCGCCGCGTTTGTGCGCCCTGAGTTCAACATCTATCCGATGCTGGTTGAGCTCAAGCCGCCGCCTGACGCACCAGTCGTCGGGTACCGGGAAGTCAAGGTCCCCATCGGCATCGATCGGACGTTCTGGAAGCGTTTATACGTTGCGCTCGGCTATACCTTCCAGCTTGAAGATCCATTTGCGTACGTCGAGCAGCAAGATCCTGCCCTGAAGACAATCGCGTTATCGTATCCGGAGCTCGTCACACATTTCGACTTTCGCGACGACGCAGTCAATCCGCACAGCGGCGTCTACATCGGGAATATCTTTCAGATCGGAGGCGGGATCTTCGGCGGGTCGGCCACCGACGTGCGCGTTCAGCCGGAAGTGCGGACGTACGTACCCATCGCCCATGGCCTGACCTTTGCGACGCGTGCGTCCGTGGGCTTTCTCTGGTCGTCCAACTACGCGAAAGCGTGGAACAGCGAGCTCGAGAAATCGGCCACGACGACGCTCGACTCGAGCCGAGCGGCCACGAATACCGCCGCCGAGCAGGCAGAGAGAGCCACGCTCGAGCGCGACGTCGAGATCATGTATTTCCGCGGGTTCTTTTCGGGCGGCCCTGCAACGAACCGTGGATACCCGATCTTGGGGGTCGCCCCCCACGGCGTCGTCCCATTTCTCAACCCGGCGACGGCCTCCCAGCAAGTGTATTTCAGCTGCGATCCCACGCAGAAGAGCTTCAACGCGACCCAGTGTTTTCTGCCGGTCGGCGGCTTCACCTTGTGGGAGCTGCAAAACGAGCTCCGAACGAACATCTCGGGCCCGCTCTCGGGCGCAGCTTTCTGCGACATGGGCGACGTTTCGCCGAACGAAGTGGACCTTCGCTTCAAGTATCTGCATCTGTCCTGCGGCCTCGGGGCCGCCTACAACACGCCGGTCGGCCCGATTCGGGTCGATATCGGCTATCGCATTCAGCCGCTGCAGGTCCTCGGGTTCAAGAGCGAGGTGGACGCGTCAGCCGCCGATCCCGTCAACGGTCTGCCGCCCAAGATATTCAACATTTTACCCGTCGCGCTCGACATCGGCATCGGCCAGGCCTTCTGATGACTGCGCGCAAGCCGTTTCAGCATGGCCCATTCGTACGGGGAACCGGGCATGAACCGAGCCCGCACCGATTGTCGCTCGCTCGCTGGGCATGGCGCTTGGCGACGCGCGCGAGCGCGGTGGCCGGCATCGTGCTGACCTTCGCCCTGGGTCTCATTGGCGGGCTGCTCGTGCATCTGAGCGTGCGAGCGGCCCGTTCGCTCGCCACGCGCGAGATGAATGCGGTTCTCGCGTCGTCGTTCAAGGGGCGGATCGTATGCGAGCGCATCGCGGCCTTGGGGCTCACCGGCATCGCAGGCGCGGACGTCACGGTCGAGGACCCGCGCGGCGTCCCGGTCCTCGTCGTGCGAGGGGCTCGTGCGCATTGGCCGGTCGTGAGTCTCGTACGCTCGGCCTTGTGGGACACCAAGGCTCCGCTTTTCGTTCACATCGCTTCGGTCGAAGTCGATCGAGGCGAGGTCGACCTCGACTCCGACGCGGACGGGCGCCTCTTGATTGCCGAAGCACTTGGCCCGGCCGGGCCGCCCGAGCCGCCGAGCCCCCACGCCCGCGGGCTGCGCTTGCAAATCGATCGCATCGTCCTCGGCCGCGCATGGGTGCACGGAACGATGGCGGGCGCCCCTCCGATCGACGCGGACGTGGACGACCTCGAAGGCGCACTGATATCGGCGCCCGATCGCCTCGAAGGCGATGTCCGTCGCCTAGGCCTCTTCGCCCGACGCATGGCCGAGGGAGCCGACCTCCGAGGGGTGCTCCGCGGACACGTGCTGATACCGTCGCTCCCGGACGGTCCACGGGCGGTCCGGGCGGACTGGTCGGGCGTCCTGGGTCGCTCCGAACATGCGATCCACGCGGAACTCCGCGATGGGCGGATCGACGCGGCGCTCGACGCGCCGGCCATCGATCCGACCGATGTGCGCAGGCTCTTGCCGGCCGCGGCGCCCGACGAGCGGGGCGCCTTTCACGCTGAGGCGCATGGCGCTCTCTCCCACGTCGCCCTCGCGTCCCACGCTTCGCTGGGCCATGGCGCCCTCGACATGTCGGGCACCGCAGCATTCGGGCAAGAAAAAAGCGCCGACATCGGGTTCGACCTCGTGAACATCGATGCCCAGCGCTTCGCATCGTCGGCCCCTGCGACTCGGTTCGATGCTTCGGGCCATGTCGATGCCGTCGTCAAGATGGACGGCGGGCTGATGGGCAAGTTCGAAATGCGCGTCGGGGGCGGACGCATCGGTGACTATGACACTCCACCTTTCAAAGTCGAATGCACCGGAACCCGCCGTCCGAACGGTGACGTCCACGCGCGCGCCGCGCTCACGATCGAAGAGCCTTCGGCACCGACGGGCATCGCGGTGCAGGTCGAGCCGCGGGGACCGAGGGACCTCGGAGTCGACTTTGCCGTGCACTCGGACGTCGCAGAGCTCGCCGACGTCCCGGTCTTGCGACATCGCGCTTCGGGTCGCCTTCACGTGGCGGGGCGCGGAACGATCGACCTGGGAAGCATGGACGTCGATGGCAACGTCGAAGCCCGTGCTGAACGGCTTCTGTTCGGGCCGACCCGCGTGGAGTTCCTGTCGCTCGAAGCCGCAGTGCGCGGAGCCGCCGGCGATCCCGACTTTGACGTCACCGCGCGCTCGCGCGGCATCACCGCAGCCGGAAAGCGGCTCACCCGCGCGAGTTTGTTTGCCCGGGGCCGCGCGAGCTCGGCGCGGGTCGATGCGCAGATTCGCGGCCCGGACCTGCCCGACACCGATCTCAGCACGCAACTTTCGCTGCGACCGAGTCTGTCGATCGACGGGTTGCGCGCCCATCTGACGCGTGCCGGAGAGAACGCGAGCCTTTTGGCCAGCCGCGTCACGGTCGGCGGCGGCATGACCCGCATCGACGGGATGCAGGTCGAAGGTGTCGGCGATCCTCTGACCGCCAGCCTCGCGATGACGGCCGGCAAAGTCCGCCTGAAGGCGATGACGAACGGGATCGACCTCGGGCGGGTGGGGCGCTTGGCCGCACTCGAGCGGGATCTGAGGGCGGGGACTCTCGCCGTCGATACAGAGATCGATCTCGACCGCTCCGGCGCCCGCGGGTACGCGCGCGCCGACCTGTCCGATGCAGCCATTCGCTCGGCGCCGCCCATCACCGCGCATCTCGACGTGACATGTGCTGGCCGCAGCTTGTCGGGCAAAGTACACGCCGAAGGGGGCACCCTCGGCTCGATCGACGCGAGCGCCCATGATCTCCAGCTCGGCGGGAGCGGTCCGGTTCTCGAAACGTCTTGGCGAGAGCTGTGGGGTTCGGCTCAGATCGAAGGGCATGCCGACGTCGGGCGCGTCGCCGCACTGATTCCGGCCGACGATCGACCGTTCGACGAGGCGCAGGGCCGCGTGGCTTTCAAGATGGGCCTCAATCGGAAGAGCCGACGAGACCTCACGCCGGACGTGGCGCTGAACGTTGCGACGGCCGACTTGCTCTTCGCGCCGAAGACGGCCATGCACCGCGACATCGACGGTGTGCTCGTCGTCACACCCCCGCCGTGGCGGCTGGCCGGCATCGATCTCGACCTGGACGGTCGCCTCGACGGCGACTCGGGCCGAGTCGAGTTGACGACGCGGCTACGCGACAAGCGCGGGCTGCTCGTGCAAGGTGAGCTCGGCATCGAACGGTTTCCCTCCGATGACTTGTACGCCGACAGCGCGCGTTTTCGCCACGCGCTCCTCGCCACGCCCGTCGACCTCGATGTGCGCACGCCGATGCGCGATCTCGGGACGATGCCCGACCTTTTCAAACAAGACTACGTGAGCGGCAAAGTGCAAGCTGGCGTCTCGCTCAGAGGGACAGTGCTCGCTCCGGTGGTCGACGTCGCCCTCGCGCTGAAGGATTCCCAATTTTCCCATACGTCGAGGTCACAAGTTCTCGAGCTTTCCGCCGAGAGCCATTACGACGGCGAACACGGCACGCTGCACCTCGTAGGCAGCGAAAATGGCCGCCAAGCGCTCGACGTGGAAGCACAAGTGCGAGCCCGCACGGCTGCGATGTTCGAGAGCGATGGCGAGTCGTCGTCGATGCCGTGGACGGCGTCGATGCGTGCGCGCTTCTCAGGATTTCCACTCGGAGCCGTACCGATGTTGGACGAGAGGCTCGTTTCGGGGTCTGTGAACGGCGAGGTGACGGTTGAGAGCCTTCACCAAAACGCCCGGGCAAAGGTGTCTCTGGCGCTCGATCAGTTGAAGGTCGGCTCCTTCGCGTACAAGGCTGCAAGCATTGATGCCGATGCGGACGCGGGTGAGCTCAGCGGCCGCGTGTGGATCGATCAAGGCGACGGATCGCTTCAGTCGGATGTCAAGGCCGCATCCACCTGGGGCGCCGCCATCGCGCCCGTCATCGCCCCAGGCTCTCCACTCGATATGACTCTCGCCCTGAGAAATTTTCGCATCGGTGTCCTCGTACCGTTCCTCCAGGGGACGGTCGACGAGCTCGACGGTCGGCTCGACGGGACGACCCATCTCGTGCTCGAGCCGACATTGCGCCGCGCGAACCTCTCCGGGCAGCTGAAGTTGAGTCGGGGCGTCGTCGAAGCCGTCGCGGGCGGAGGCGAGCTGCACGATGTGTCGGCTGAGGTGCATTTTGCGCCGGACGGAACCGCTACGCTCGAAAAACTGACCGCCTCGGGGCTGAGCGGCAGGCTCGAGGCAAACGGCTCGGCGCGCTTCGACGGGACCTCTCTTCAGTCTGCGCGTGCCGTCATCGTCATCCCTGCCCATTCGCCGATCCCTGTAACGGCCGGTGGCACTGAGATCGGCAACGTGGACGGGCGCATCGAGGTCGTCGGTGAGGCCGATCGGGCGCACGCGGTCGATGTCAAAGTCGATGTGCCCCACCTGCACGTCGCCCTGCCGGATTCTTCGAGGACCAGCGCGATCGGCCTCGGCACCATCGACGACCTTCGGGTCGGCGCGCACCGCGGTCGCACCGATACCTTCGTGACGGTCCCGTTGGACCCGACCCGACCGAAGCAAACCGATCGTTCGTCCACGGCGACCCACATCGAGACGTCGCTGCAAGACGTGCTCGTGACGCGAGGCACGGACGTTGCGATCGGATTGCGAGGTCGGGTCGATGTCCTCTCCGGCGACAAGAGCAAGGTGACCGGTCAAATTCAGCTGAAGCGTGGCGGGCATCTGTCGGTCCAGGGCAAGACGTTTGTGGTCGAGAGTGGAACGGTCACGTTTGTCGGAGACGATTCGTCCAATCCGGAAATCGTTCTCAAGGCGGGTTGGACCGCCAAGGACGGCACGGTTGTCACCGCGACTTTCCTCGGGCCGCTCAAGACAGGAAAGGTCACGCTGAGCTCCGAGCCCGCCTTGCCGCAAGAGGAGATCGTGCAGCTTCTCCTCTTCGGCACGCCCGACGGATCGCAGGCGCAGAACCCTTCGACCAGTACGACGAGCAGTGCGATCGGCACCGTGGGTGGTCAGGCCGCCCAACCGCTCAACCACCTCTTGAACCAATGGGGGCTCGGAGCGATCTCTGTCAATGTCGACACGTCGGAGTCGTCCGCTCCGAAGCCGGAGGTGGCGGTTCAGATTGCGCGCGACATCTCGCTACAGATTGCGGTGGTCCTCGGGCAGCCGCCTCCCGGCGTTAATCCGGATACATACCTTTTGACCATCGACTGGCGCTTTTTGAGCCGCTGGTCGTTCGCCTCGACGGTGGGAAACGCCGGGACGACCATCTTCGACCTGCTGTGGCGCAAGCAGTACTGATCTGAACGGGCCACCCCGCTTGGGCGGACGCGCGAGCCGTCGGACTTGGCTCGGACGATTTCTTCGACTGGCGTCAGGCCGGACGGGCCGCATTTCTTCGACTGGCGTCAGGCCGGACGGGCCGCATTTCTTCGACTGGCGTCAGGCCGGACGGGCCGCGTTAGCCCGAACGAGCGACCGGGGCCATCTTCGTCCTCGTTCCGGTCTCGATGCTTCTTCGAAGGACTGGCGCGGTGTGCACCGGCTTCCGGGCGATCGCAGGCGAGCATGGTAGATTGCCGGGCCAGCGGGGCAAGATCCAAATGGGCATTTTCGATCGCATGGGCAAGGTCATTCAGAGCAACCTCAATGCGCTGCTCGAGCGGGCCGAGGACGACAAGAAGCTCATCGAGCTCAACCTCGACGAGATGGACGGCCAGATCAAATCGGGCCAGCAAGAGGTCGTTCAAGCGATTGCGGCCGAAAAGCAGCTGCGCAAAAAGTGCGACGAGCTGAAGGCGGACATCGACCGTTGGGACAAGCGCGCCGAGCTTGCGCTCAAGAGCGGCGACGAGGCACTGGCGCGTGAGGCGCTGAACCTGAAGAGGCGCGCGTCCGGCGAGCTCGAAACGGCCGAGCGGGTGCGGTCCGAACAGCGCGACGCGGCTCTACGCATGAAAGACGAACTCGAGCGAATGAGGCAAAAACTCGCCGATCTGAAATTGCGCAAAGGCACGCTCCTCGCCCGAGCAGCGCAATCCCGGGCCGGCGGAAGTGGAAGCGAACAGCTCGGCGCTCGCGGTGGTTCGAGCGCGTTCGAGAACTTCAGAAGGATGGAAGAAAAGATCGAGGGCCGCGAGGCCGAGACGAGCGCGATGGCCGAGGTCGACGAGGCGCTCGGAAAAGGAAAGAAGTCCGAGGACGTGGAAGCCAAGTTTCGCGAGCTCGAGCGGCAGGTAGGCCAAGGGAGTGGGGCTTCCTCGGATGTCGACGAAGAGCTTGCGGCGCTGAAGAAGCGAATCCGCGTCTGACGGGCGGTTTGCCTGAAAAGGCTTTTCGCCGAGGAGTCGATGGGTGACCGAGGCGGGCGCGGGGGCTGACGCGGACGCGCCAGTCGGGCGCATCTGCCGCCTCACACGGGTCCCGGCGAGCGTGGCGGGGCCCGGTTTCGCTTTGCGGCGCCGAGGAAGCCCGCGCGCGGTCTGCTGCGGCAACGGGCAGCCTGCGCGAAGAGTCGAATCGGCACCACCGGGGGGAGAGGTCGCCAGCCGACGAGGAGCGAGCTTGCAGGGGGCAGGGCCTTGGAGTGTGGGCGGCGCACGCGAAGAGGCTTAAGGCACCTACGGTTTGCTCCGTATGGATCGTCGGCCATGACTCGAGCGCTCGGCGCCGCCGACGAACGCGAACCTTCAGGGCGAACGTCTTCTGCGTCGATGCAGAGTTCCCCCGAGCCGGCCGCCCTGCCGGGACCGGGGGACCTTATCGCTGGCAAATACGAGGTCGTCCGAAAGATCGGCGAGGGGGGCATGGCGGTCGTGTACGAGGCGATCCACCTGCGCCTCGAACAGCGTTTGGCCATCAAGGTTCTGCGCCCAAACGTTCCCGACTTTCACGAAGTGCTGGCGCGATTCGAGCGCGAAGCCCGCGCGACGGCGCAGCTCAGGTCGATTCACACGGCGCGCGTCGTCGATGTCGACACACTGCCGAATGGTCTGCCCTACATCGTGATGGAATTTCTCGAGGGAATGGACCTTGAGGTTCTCCTCGAACAATCGGGCCCCCTGCCCGTCGAGCAGGTCGCGGACCTCGTCATGCAGATGGCGGAGGTCATGACCGAAGCACACGCGCTCGGCATCGTCCATCGCGACCTCAAGCCAGCGAACCTCTTCGTCTGTCGGGTCGGCGAAAGGTGGCTCGTCAAGGTCCTCGACTTCGGCATCTCCAAAATCGAGAGCGATCGCGGTGCTCGTCTCACCCACTCAGACTCGTATTTCGGCACTCCTTGCTACACCGCACCTGAGCAGCTGCGGGACGCTGCCAGTGCGGACGTCCGGAGCGACGTGTGGTCCGCCGGCATCATTCTCTACGAGCTTCTCACGGGACGTCCGCCTTTTCTCGGGACCGCCACGGCGGTCATCGCCAAGGTCATGACCGATCCCGTGGCCTGGCCGCTCGAGCTTCGCCCGGACCTCCCACGCGAAGTGGCCCGGGTCGTCATGCAAGCGCTGCAGCGCGACCCGGCGCAGCGCTTCCAGACCATGCGCGAGCTGTCGGACGCGCTGGCCCCCTTTGGGCCGCGCCAGAGGGCAGCCTCGTTGGCTGAGGAGGTACAACGCTCGCGCGGCAAGCTCGGCGAGATTCTCGTGGCCGACCGTCTGGTCTCGCCAGCCGAGCTCGAGCGAGCGCTCGAGGAGCAGCGGCGCAGCGGGAAGCTGCTCGGGCGGGTGTTGCTCGACATGAAGCTCGTCTCGCGCGTGGACCTTCTCGCGGCACTGGCGAGGCAGCAGGGCATCGCGACGTGGACGCCCCCGACCAGACAAACCACCGCGCCCCCCGTCCGGCACATGCTGCCGTTCGCCACCCGTCGCGGTCCGGTTCGCCGCTGGCTGCTCATCGCGATTGCCCTCGCAATCGCGCTGCCGCTGAGCGTCTTTGCCGCGCTCAGAGGGGGCGCCCCCCAGCACGCGCTCCGGCTACAGACGATCTGGATGCTCCATCGCTAAGGGATCGCTTTGGGTCTTTGGCGCGCGATCGAATATTGCATGCGCTGAGGTCACGGGCACGGATGACGGGCATGACACGACGCGGGCGCCCCGGGTGATGCGGACGCGCCACGCACGACGCGGAGAACAAGATGGCCCAAGCGATCGATCGCGATTCGCCGCGTGCGGCTTCGAGCCAGGCCGAGCCGACGGGGCGACTTCTGCGCGAGGCACTCGAGGAGGCCGGGGACCTGGTGAGACTCGAAGTGGCCCTTGCGCGCGAGGAGGTGCGTGCGGAGGTCGCCCTGACGAAACGGGCTGCCCTCGCCTTCGGGGCAGCGGTTGGAACGGGGATGGCGGCGTTGACGCTTTGTTTGGTCGCGATGGCCCTCACTTTCCAAAGGTCATGGCTCGTGGCCCTGATCGTCGGGGCGATTCTCTTCGTGGCGGCGACGGCTTGCGGGCTGGTCGGTTGGGTTTGTCTGCCCAAACGGCCGTTGGGTGAGACCAAAGATCGGCTCGAGGCCGGCGTCCGGCAGATCGAGGAGCGAGTCGCATGAAGGGCAACGGCAAACCGCGCGACGAACTGGCTCGTGAAGCCAATCTGGTCCGAGCCAAGCTATTCCACACCGTCCAAGAGCTCGACCGGCGCCGACACGATCTGTTCGATCTGCGTCGACAGGTCCGGCTGCACCTGCGTCAGGTCGTCTTCGCCAGTGCGCTGGTCGCCGTACTCACTGCGGGGGCCGCGTCGTTGACCATTCACAGATTGGCGAGGGCCGAACGCGCCGGACGGCGGTCGTCGCGCGTTCGCCTGTTTCGGCGGACGTGGACGTACCCGGAGCGCGATCTTCGAGCCGAGCGCCGTCCGTCGTTCTTCGTCGAGATCGGCCGAGCCCTTCTCGTGTCGCTCATGACCCGCGCGCTCGCGCGTTCGCTCCGCCCACTCGGGCGCGACCGGTCACGGTCGCTCGGGCGCGTTCCGGACCGCTAGCGCAAAACCGGGGCGACGGTCTCGTCGTTGCCGCGCGGAGCGCATGGCCTTGAACCTTGTCGGGCCCCGGCCCTTCGCTCGTTTCGTGCAGCCACACGAGTATTGCGTCTCTCGGGACGCGCGGAACGAGCCGCCCCGCCCCCGTTCCTTCTCGCAAAGCGGGCGGAAGACCGACCATCGCGGCCGGCCCGTGCGCCGGGTGTTCGAGGCGCGGGGAGCGGCGCGATCCGTTGACATGGGCCGCCTACGGACGCACTCTTTGGAAACGCTCGGTGCGAAGAGCCCGCGCACGGTCCGTGGCGCAGTGCCACGCGTCCGAATTTCCCGTCAGGAGCGAAGAGCCCCGGCGAGGAGGAAACGACAATGCATCCTGGAATGTTTGGTTGGTGGCACGCGCGACGGCACGCGTGCGGCGAAGGTCTTGGCTGTGCCCCGCACGGAGGCCATCACGGAGAGCACGAAGGGCGTTCTTGGGGACGCCATGGAGGCCCGTTCGGTGGGGACGGCGGGGGCGGGGACGATATCGGCGGCGGCAGTTTCGGTGTCCGGCGGCCGCTTCGGTTTCTCGCCTTCAAGCTCGAGTTGGATGAGGGACAGGTCACCGAACTCGCCGCGATCCTGAGTGACTTGAAAACGGAACGAGCCCAAGCGGCCGTCGATCAGCGGCGCACGACGTCCGCTCTGGCCGAGAGCATCGCCGGCGAGTCCTTCGACGAGAGCAAGGCGCGGGCAGCCGCCGACGATCGCGTCAAGAGCAGCGGTCGGGTGCAGGACGCGGTCGTGCGCGCCCTCGGCCGTATTCACGCGTCGCTCAAGCCCGAGCAACGGGCGAAGCTCGCGTACCTGCTACGGACGGGCGCCCTCAGCATGTAAGCCGGAGTGCAGGCGCTGGGGGGCCGCCGCTGCCGGCCCCTCGGCGTCCGCCGATCGGCTGCGCCAACCCAAATCGCGCAGGCGGTGGAGCGCCCGCCGGATGCACTCCGGATCGCTCGCGTGGATGACGTGGCCGCATCCCTGGATGACTTCGAGGTGTGCACCCGGAACGAGCCGCGCGAGAAGCTGGCTGTTTTGGATCGGCATGAGCGCGTCATCGTCACCCGTCATGACCACCGTCGGGCAGGCCAGCCGGCCCAGTCGAAACCCGGTGGAATGACCGAGGGCGGCGGCCAGCTGCACAGCATACACAGCCACACTCGTCGGTTCGTCTCGCAGCGCCGCGGGCCAGCGAGCCAAAAGCTCCGAGGCCCGCCCCGCGTCCCGCTTCGACAGCACCAGTCGCGCGAACGATTTGGCCAGCTCGGTCCGGGGCCGCAGCCGTCCGCCCAGCGGCAAGGTCAGGAGCGTCGCCAAGGCGCGGGCGTAGGGCAAGCGAGCGTGGGGAAGGCCAGGCGTCGTCGCGAGGAGCACCAACCCGGCGACGCGGTCGGGGTGGCGCAACGCGACATGCTGGGCGATCATGCCGCCGAGCGAAATTCCGACGACGTACGCGAGCCGTGCCCCGGCCGCGTCGAGCACGGCAGCCACGTCGTCCGCCATGGCAGGCATGCCGTAGAAGCCGCGAGGGCGGTCGCTGCGGCCGACCCCCCGGTTGTCGAACGTGACGACGCGCCACGCTTCGGGTCCCGTGGCCAGGCGGTCGGGCAGGTCGAACCAGAACCGGGATGACAGTCCGAGGCCCTGAATCAGCACGACCGTAGGCCCGCACTCGCCGTGGATCTCATAGTGGATGCGTGCGCCGTCGCGTGCAGTTGCGTGTGGCATCTCCGGAAGCGAGGGCTTTGCATCGTGGGTGCCGCGAAAGCGCGTCGGCCCGTTGAGGCGGGACGGCATGTGCTAGAGGCGCTCCTGTCGTGAAGTTCGTCGATTCGTGTGAAGTCCGCATCATCGCCGGCGCCGGCGGAAACGGTTGTGTTGCCTTTCGGCGAGAAAAGTACGTTCCGCACGGTGGTCCCGCCGGCGGCGACGGCGGTCACGGAGGGGACGTCGTGTTCGTCGGGGACGAAGGGAAGACCACGCTCCTGGACGTCGCGCTCTCGCGAACGCTCGAGGCTCCGCGTGGCGAGCACGGGCGTGGCAAAGATCAGTACGGCCGGGGAGGTGACGACCTCGTCGTTCATGTGCCGGTCGGTACCCAAGCATTCGACGTGGCGACCGGTACGCTCGCCTTCGACGTCGACGCGGCCGGCAAGCGGATCATCGCGGTACGCGGCGGACGCGGGGGACGCGGCAACATCCACTTTGCGACGCCCTACGACCGCGCTCCGCGTCGGGCCGAGCCCGGGCAGCCCGGCGAGGAAAAATCGCTGCGCCTGGAGCTCAAGATTCTGGCGGACGTCGGACTGCTCGGCTTTCCGAACGTCGGAAAGAGCACGTTCATCCGTGCCGTCTCCCGGGCCAGGCCGGCGGTCGCGGACTACCCGTTCACGACCCTCGTGCCGCATCTCGGCGTCGTGGCGGTCGACTCGGACGCCAGCTTCGTCATGGCCGACATCCCCGGGCTCATCCCGGGCGCGGCCGAGGGGGCCGGACTCGGCACACGCTTTCTCAAGCACGTCGAGCGCACCAGCGTGCTTCTCCATCTCCTCACGGTCGCCCCGGGCGAGGACCGCGAGCCGCTGCGCGACTTCGACGTGATCAATGCGGAGCTGTCGAAGTTCGATCCCGAGCTCGCGAAGCGACCCCAGGTCGTCGCCATGAGCAAAGCGGACCTCCCCGACGTGCGCGAGCAATGGCCCGTCGTCCGAGCCGCGTTCGCGCAGCGAGGGCTGGGCGTCCATTTGGTCTCGGCCGTCACGGGCGAAGGCATCAGGGAACTCGTGACATCCCTATACACTCTCGTGCGGAAACGATGACCGAGCCGATGCGATGACCGAGACGACGCGATGACCGAGACGACGCGATGACCGAGCCGATGCGATGGCCGAGCCGATGCGATGACCGAGCCGATGCGATGACCGAGACGACGCGATGATCCTGAAGACCGAGGAGGCTACGCCGCGCCGCTTGAGAAAGGCCCGGTCCGAAGGGGACAGCGCGGTGAGCGCATTCGCCGCACAGGCCTCCGCCTTCGTCGTTGCTTTGGCTCTCGCCCCAGCCGCTGCGCGGGCCGTTGCCTTCCGGGCGTCCTCGGACCTGGCCGCCGCCATCGCGCGGACGGCGCACCCCCTGTCATCTCCCCCACTCGACCCGGTCGCTTTGGCCGACGCCGTTCTCTCCCTGACCATGCCCATCCTGGTCGCGACGGCCTTGACGAGCTGCGCCTTGCAAATCGTCCAGACCGGAGGGGTCGTGGCCAGCGGCGTGATGGCTCCCAAGCTCGAGCGGCTCGATTGGACCTCGGGTGTGAAGAGGCTCTGCTCGGCAGCCCGCTTGTTCGTCCTTCCGCGCGCCCTCGTGGGTGGAATGGCCGTCGCGTGGATCGCGATGGGCGCTCTCGTGCATCGTCTTCCGGATTTGGCGCGAACCGCGGGGCGTGCCCCGGCGGTCGGCTCAATCGTCGCCGATATGGTCGGTGCGCTCGGGTGGCGGGTATGTTTCGTCGCGCTCGGGCTGGCCCTCGTCGACATCGTGGTCAATCGCCGCGCGTGGCGCCGTCGCTTGCGCATGACCCGGGACGAGGTGAAGCGCGAGCAGCGCGAGTCGGAGGGAGACCCCCAGTCCAAGGAAGCGCGTCAGCGCGCCCACGGGGAGATGCTGACGCAGACGATCCCGACGAGGGTGCGGAACGCGAGCGTCGTCGTGGTCGATCCTGCGCACCACGCTTGCGCTCTTCGGTACGACGAGATCGAAGGCGATCGCGCGCCGGTGGTCGTGGCTCGCGGCGAGGGCGAGCTTGCGGATCGAATCGTACGGTCCGCTCATGAGTTCGGCGTGTCCGTCGTCACGGACGCTTGGCTCGCTCGGGCACTCCTCGATCTCGACGTCGGGGCGATCATCCCTGAGACCCTCTTCGACGCGGTCGCGGCCCTCTTGCGCGAGATTCGAAGCGCGTCGGAAAGCGCCGTCGTCCTTTCGCCGCCGGCCGCGCCCGTGCGGCCGCGGTGATCGCGAGGCGCGATTCGGTCGCGTCTGTTTTGGGAGCCGTTCTGTTTCTGCCCCCGTCAGACACCTATCGCGTCGGGCAGGTGCTCGCGCGTTAAATTCCGGACGACGTCGGCGCCGCCCACGACATGGAGGTCGTCTTCGATGCGTACGCCGCCGAGCGGCGTCAGCGCGTCGACCGCTTTCCAGGCGACAAGATGCGCCGTTTTGCCGGCCCGCAGCGGGTCGAGCAGATCCTCGATGAAATAGATGCCTGGCTCGATCGTAAAAACCTGACCGGTCGTCACGTCCGTCGTATTTCGCAAGAACGGGTTCGTCTGGCGCGGCGGTCGCAGCGCGCATCCGACGTCGTGGGTCTGAAGTCCGAGGGAATGGCCGAGGCCATGCGGAAAGAATGCGCGCGTAACCCCTGTCGCGACCCCTTCCTCGACCGACCCCTTCAGCACACCCAGATCGCGCAAAATGGCCGCGACCTGCGGGTGTGCGTCGTCGTGGAGCTGCTCATAGGGCTGTCCAACTCGAATGGCAGCGCACAGCCGCCGCTGCATGGCGTCGACGGCCGTCACGAGCGCGCGGAAGGCGTCGGCGGCATCGCCGCGGCCTTTGACCCACGTGCGGGTGACGTCCGCAGCGTAGCCGCGGCAGGTGGCGGCGGCGTCGACGAGGAGCGATTCGGCTTCGCGCTTCGCGACCCGGCGGCCGTAGGCGACGTGATGCAACGTCGCCGCGTTCTGGCCCAGCGCCACGATGTTCTTGTAAGGGGTCTCCGCGTCATCCTGCGAAGTGGCCTGGAGAAAAAGAAGATGCAAATCGAGCTCGGCGGCGTCTCCGTGGCCGAATGCGTCACGGAGCGCAACGTGACCCGCGCGCGCACGCCGGTTCGCTTCGGCGATGCAGGCCACCTCGTACGGCGTTTTCTTCACCCGCAGGGCCTCGACCGCAACGAGCAGCGAGGGCGGACAGAATGCATCGTCGACAAGGCCAAAGGACTCCGCACGCGATCGGGCCTCGCCGATGAACGCGACCCGCCCCGCCGGAAGGTGCGCCCGCACATCTTCCGGCCGTGATACGAATTGCGTCTCGAAGAGGCGGGTGAAGACCTCCGTCTCCGGGACCGGCGCCTTCTCCCAGAACGAGCCATTGCGGGTGCGAAAGCACCGGGGCGGGTGTCCCGGGCGAACGACGAGGGCGCCCTCGGCTTCGGCGAAGGGAAGCCAGTGCTGCCACGCCGGAACGGGCCTCAACGGCCAGAACTGGTCGTCGAAGCTCGATCGCTTCACCGGAGCCCCGGAGTGGATGACGAGGGCGTCCCAGTGTTCGTCCTCGAGGGTCTTCGCGTAGATCCGCTCGAGCGCGGCCACGTGTTCGACGTAAAGCCGATCGAGCTCGCATGCGTCCACGCACGCATCGTAGCGCGGTCTCGATGGGTCAGAAATTGCCGTCAGAAATTGCCGAAGGCCGCGACCCCGTACGAGCTTGCGCCGAATTGGGCGGGAGTCACATGGACGGTCGGCTTGTCGTCGCTGGCGGTCACGACCGTCACGTCGTGCTCGGGAGCCAGAAACGCGCCGATCGTCGTCAAAACACCGATCCCCTGCAAGATGCCATCGCCGATGAGAAGGACCTTGTTCGCCGTTTCGGTGTCACACCCGATCCACCCGATGCCGCACGCCGGTCGATTCCCGAGATCGAGCCACGGCCCGACGACCGGCACATACAGATGGTGGTCGGCGGGTAAGCTGCTCGTCGCTGCGACGATGACCGATGGAACGTAGGTGACGCCGAAGGCGGTGAGACCGCTGCCGAGCATCCACCGGTTCGGACCGGCATACGAAGGGTGCTCGCTGGCGGGCGCGACGACGGTCGTGGTCGGGGTCGACGGCGTGACGACCTGCGCGTCGTCGGCGAACGAAGCCGGCGACCACGCGAGAGGCGCCGAGGCCGCCAGGCCGGCGACGATGGCCAGAGAAAGGGGCTTTGTCATGATCAGTCCTCCAAGAAGTGGAAGCGAAAGCGGATTGCTCTCGCAACACGCCGGCCTGGTGCAATCCGGATGCCGCGCACGCTGCCTCGACTTTTCGGGGCATCCCGATCGTTCGCGCGATGTGCGACCTCTTGGTCCCCGCCCCCGTGGGCCTTCGCCGTGCCGGGGAGCGGGCGTGTCACTCATCCGTGTGCGCGCGGGCGACGGGGGGGGCGGGGCTCGACGTTTTACAACCCGCGCAAACCCTGCTAGAGGTGCGTCGCTCGTTCGTCGCGGGCGCGAGCTCGGGGCGGGAAACGAGACGAGGCGTGCTGAAGCGTCTGCTCCACCGCAGGCGGCCAACCACTCGGAATCGCGGGCGTCGCGACCTTTCCGGATCGCCGTCCAACCGAAACCCTCGAGAGGTTCGCATGAAGTCCATCTCGTCACAGCGCGTAGCGGCTCCGTGGATCAAGTCCTTGATCGCATGGTCCGCGGCATCCTTCGTGTGGCTGCTCGGCTCGTCGGCGTTCGCACAACTGCCGGGCGCCGCGGCCGTCGCATCTCACCACGGGGGAGGGGAGGATTCGCTGGTCGTACCGGCGCAGATCGATACGCTTCTCTTCTTCGGCATCCCCGCGAGCACGCTCTTGATGCTCGGTCTCATCGTGTCCGCCCTCGGCGTCGTTTTCGGGCTTGTCGTCTACGTGCAACTGAAAAACGCGCCCGTCCACAAATCGATGCTCGAGGTTTCCGAGCTCATCTATGAGACCTGCAAGACTTACCTCTTCACACAGGCCAAGTTCCTGGCGCTGCTGTGGCTCTTCATCGGCGCGGTGATCGTCGTCTATTACGGCGTGCTGAAGGGCCAATCTCCAGGCGTCGTGCTCCTCATTTTGCTCTTCAGCATCATCGGAATCGCCGGGAGCGCCACGGTCGCGCTCTTCGGGATCCGCGTGAACACCTTCGCCAACTCGAGAACCGCATTCGCCAGCCTCGCGGGCAAGCCGTACCCGGTCTACGCGATTCCGCTCAAGGCCGGAATGAGCATCGGCATGATGCTCATCAGCATCGAGCTTGCGTTCATGCTCGGGATCCTGACGATGATTCCCCACGAGTACGCCGGCAAGTGCTTCATCGGCTTTGCCATCGGGGAGTCGCTGGGTGCGGCCGCACTGCGCGTCGCCGGCGGCATCTTCACGAAGATCGCCGACATCGGCTCCGATCTGATGAAGATCGTCTTCAAGATCAAGGAGGACGACGCGCGCAACCCGGGCGTCATCGCTGACTGCACGGGGGACAACGCTGGCGACTCGGTCGGCCCGAGCGCCGACGGCTTCGAGACCTACGGCGTGACCGGCGTCGCACTCATCGTCTTCATTCTCCTTGCTGTGGCCAACCCCATCGTTCAGGTGCAGCTTTTGACGTGGATCTTCGTCATGCGCATCCTGATGATCATCTCGAGCGCCGTCAGCTATTTCGTCAATGAGGCCATCACCAAAGCCCGCTACGGCAACGCCGACAAGCTGAACTTCGAAGCCCCCCTGACGCAGCTCGTCTGGATCACGTCGCTCGTGTCCGTCCTCTTCACGTTCGCCGCATCCTACGCGCTCATCCCCACGCTGAGCGGCGACGATTCGCAATGGTGGAAGCTGTCCGCCATCATCACGTGCGGCACGCTGGCGGGTGCGATCATTCCCGAACTCGTCAAGGTGTTCACCTCGACCGAGAGCGCACACGTCCACGAAATCGTGACCTCGTCGAAAGAAGGAGGTCCCTCGCTCAACATTCTGTCCGGCCTGACGGCGGGCAACTTCAGCTCGTTCTGGCTGGGCATCGTCATCCTCGCACTGATGGGGACGGCGTATTTCGTGAGCCAAATGGGTTTGAGCGCGACGATGACGGTCGGCGGGACCGACGTCTCCCCGGTCTTTGCCTTCGGGCTCGTTGCCTTCGGATTCCTCGGGATGGGGCCCGTGACGTTGGCAGTCGACTCGTACGGACCCGTCACCGACAACGCCCAGAGCGTGTACGAGCTTTCGGTGATCGAAAACATCCCGAACATCAAAGAGGAACTGAAGAAAGACTTCGGGATCACCGTCGACTTCGAGAAAGCAAAGCACATGCTCGAAGAGAACGACGGAGCCGGCAACACGTTCAAGGCGACGGCCAAACCCGTGCTCATCGGCACGGCGGTCGTGGGCGCGACGACGATGATTTTCGCCATCATCGTCCTTTTGACCGATGGGCTCTCGAGCCCCGAGAAAATCCAGAAGCTCTCGCTCCTCTACCCGCCGTTCTTGCTCGGTCTAATCGCCGGCGGTTCCGTCATCTACTGGTTCACGGGCGCGAGCACCCAGGCCGTGACGACGGGCGCGTACCGCGCCGTCGAATTCATCAAGGCCAACATCAAGCTCGAGGGCGTCGAGAAGGCGTCGATCAGCGACAGCAAGAAGGTCGTCGAAATTTGCACGACCTACGCCCAGAAGGGGATGTTCAACATCTTTCTCGTCGTCTTCTTCTGCACGCTGGCGTTTGCGTTTCTCGACCCGTTTTTCTTCGTCGGCTACCTCATTTCGATCGCTCTCTTCGGCCTCTTCCAGGCTCTCTTCATGGCCAACGCAGGCGGCGCCTGGGACAACGCGAAGAAAATCGTCGAGGTCGAGCTCAAACAGAAAGGCACCGAGCTTCACGCAGCGACCGTGGTGGGCGATACGGTGGGTGATCCCTTCAAGGACACGAGCAGCGTCGCCATGAATCCCATCATCAAGTTCACGACCCTCTTTGGCCTCCTGGCCGTCGAGCTCGCGAACGACGAGGCGCACCCCATTCCGCGCAACACGACGGCCGTCGTGTCCGCCGTTTGCTTCGCCATCGCCGTCTACTTCGTTTGGCGCAGCTTTTATGGCATGCGCATCGACTCGCGATCCAAGTCCGAGACCCGCGCCGCCGAAGCGAAGCCCAACCCCGCGGAGTGAGCGTGAAAGTGCGCGACCTCGTCGGGGCGATGGATGCCATTGCGCCGACGAGGCTCGCCGCAACATGGGACAACGTCGGACTGCTCGTCGGCGACGAGACGGCGCACGTCTCGAAAACGCTCCTGACGATTGACTGTACGCGGGAGGTCGTCGAGGAGGCGCGAACCATCGGCTGCCAGGCCGTCGTTTCGTACCACCCGCCGATCTTCACGGCGGTCAAGAGCGTTCTCGCGGGTTCCGTCGGTTACGAGCTCGTGTGCGCAGGGCTGTCCTTGGTTTCGCCGCACACGGCATTCGATGCGGCGGCGGGAGGAACGAACGACGTTCTGGCCGACGCGCTGGGCATGGGTGAACGCTCGCCGCTCCGGCGAGCCCCGAGCCCGGACGACGCGTACGGGTTCGGGCGCATCGGCGAGGTCGGGCCGGCGCCGCTCTCGGCGATCGTCCAACGGATCAAGAACGGTTTGGGATTGGCGCACGTCCTTTTGGCCGGCTCGCTCGAGCGCGTCGTCTCGCGGGTCGCGGTTTGTGCGGGAAGCGGTGGCGATCTCTTGAGTGATGCGATGATTGCGGGCGCCCAATTATTTGTCACCGGCGAGATGAGGCATCATGACGTCCTGCGTGCCGCCGCCGGAGGTCTAGCGACGGTTTGCCTTCTCCATTCGGTGAGCGAGCGCTGCGCGCTCTCGGTTCTCAGGCGACGTCTCGCCTTGAAGCTGCCCGAGGTCGATTTCGTCCTCAGCACGGCTGATCGCGAGCCGTTCGTCTTCGCGTAACCGCATCGAAGAGCAAGTCGGGGCCTCGGCCGGGCGGCTGCCATGGTCTCTTGCGGGCCGGCAAGCTCACGGTGGCGCGGGGGGCGAGCGACGAACAAGCCGAGAAGAGGCCGGCCTCGCCAATCTGCGGATCAATGCCACACGACGGTACGGCGCGGCGGAGCTTGCGCCGAGCACGCTTCTACGCAGCTCGACTTCTAACGCGGCGCACCACGTCGCACGTTCTTTCGACCGCGGCGAGTCCGCGCTAAAACAAACATCGAGTGTTGGCCAAGGAACGAGCCACGTGACCCTAACTCCTTCGCGCGAGCCAATCGGTGCGGAAGACAGCGGCGTTCTCGCGCCGGAGCTGCTCGTCACGATGCACGACCTGATGCTCCGTTCGCGTTGCCTCGAAGAGCGGCTCATCCGCATGAACAAGCAAGGCGACGGCTTTTTCTGGGTCGGAGGGCCCGGTGAGGAAGCGCTCAACGTCAGTCTCGGCCTTCTCGTCCACAAGGGTCAGGGACCCGAATACGACTACCTTCATCTGCACTACCGATCGACGGCGACGCTTCTGGCGATGGGGGCCGACCCGGTCGACGCCCTTCGTCAGATGAAAAACACAGCAACCGACCCGTATTCGGCAGGTCGGAATTTCTGCAATCACTACTCGCGACGCAGATGGAACGTCGTTCCTGTGTCGTCGCCGATCGAGGTTCAATTCGCCATGGCGCCGGGCACCGCGATCGCGAACAAGCGCGTCGGCGGTCGCGGCATCACCATCGTGCAGGGGGGCGATGCGGGCACGGCCGAGGGCGACTTCGCGACGTGTCTCATCTGGACGTCGCGGCCTGGCCGCGAGCTGCCATGCTTGATCGTCATCGCGAACAATCGCTGGGGAATATCGACGCCGGCATCGGAGCAGCACGCCGAGAAGCACGTCGCCGACCGCTGTCGAGCGTTCGGGATTCGAAGTGCCGTCATCGACGGCAACGATCCGGAAGCATGCTACCGGGAGCTCAAGCGTGCCATGGACTACGTGCGGTCGGAGCGCCGGCCTTTCGTGCTCGAGGCCATGGTCTCGAGGCTCTACGGACATTCGTCGGCGTCGGGAGCGAACTTCGTCCCGGACGAAGTCGACTGCCTCGTGGCCTTCGAAAGACGTCTCGAAGAACGAAAGATCCTTTCCCGCGGCGCGATGGACGACCTTCGAGCGACGTACACGCAGCAATTGCTCGAGGCGAGCAAGCGCGTTCGCGAAGAGCCCCAACCGGAAGGACACGACATCTGGAAACACGTGTTTGCCGACCGTGACCTTGTTCACGAGGGCGCCGGCGCGGCTCCCGGTCGGGTCGACCGGTCGGCCACGGCGGCAGAGCCTTTCGAAGCGCCCGGGCGGAAAGGGGCCCGCTGATGGCCACGCTCGTTCAGGCGATTCGCCTTGCTCTTCACGTCGGCGAGGAGCGATTCGGGGTGACCGACGTATTCGGGCAAGACGTCGGGCCGCCGCTCGGGGGGGTATTCACCCAATCGCAAGGGCTGCGCACGGCATGGAATTCTCCCCTCGACGAGCGGGGCATCGTCGGCACGGCCATCGGCCTCGCGCTCGGCGGGCAAAGGCCCGTCGCCGAAATCCAATTCTGCGACTACGCGTTCAATTCGATTGACTTGATGAAGCTGGCCGGGGGCATCTGCTGGTCGTCGGCGGGCGATTGGAACTGCCCGTTGGTCCTCATGACGCCCGTCGGCAGCGGGATCCGGGGGAGCATCTATCATTCGCACTCGTTCGACGCGCAAGCCACGCGACTTCCGGGCTGGAAGGTGGTCATCCCGAGCAATCCCCTCGATGCATACGGTCTCATGCTGTCGGCCATCGTCGATCCCAATCCGGTCATGTTTCTTGCGCCGAAGGCCCTCATGCGTGCGAAAGCGGCACCCCACGAGCGCATTCCCGGCGAGCCGGAGGACGAGCGGCTGCTGGCGCGCATGATCGATGCGCCGCTCGGCGACCGGTCGAGGTGGTCGGCGGACTGGCCTGACGTCGAGGACTGGTTTGTGCCCATCGGCTCCGCCCGGCGGTGTCGAGAGGGCGGCGACGTCAGCATCGTCACATACGGGCGGATGGTGGGGGTGGCGCTCGAGGCGGCCGCCCAGCTCGCGGCCGAAGGATTCGAAGCCGACGTCATCGACCTGCGCTCTCTCGCGCCGTACGACTGGGAGGCCGTGAGGAGCAGTGTTCGGAAAACGAGCCGCGTCTTATATTTGAACGAAGACACGGAAGTGACAAACTTCGGCGAGCACCTGCTGCGGCGCACGATAGAGGACGCGTTCTACGAGCTCGAGGCGCCCCCCAAGCTCTTGGCCGGGGCCCATGTTCCAGGCATCGGATTGGCCGATGCGCTCGAACGCGCGAGCGTCCCGCAGGCGAGGGATGTCGTCGTGGCGGCGCGCGAACTCGTCCGGCACGAGAGCTAAAATCGCCTCGACAAACCGCTCAGTCCCTCTCTCGGGGCTCCGTGCGCGCGACCACCTGGACCCGCGGCAGAACGTTCGACACGAACCGGTCACGGACGGCTTTGGCTCGTTCGAGCTCGTTTCGCGCCGGAACGCCGATTCCGATGACGACGCATGCTCCCCGCCAGGCGGGAAAGGCGCCGTAGGCAATGGCGTAGGTGTCGCGCACGCCGAGTGTGGCGGTGGTCGCGACGAGCGAATCGATCTCGACAATCTTGCCGTTCCAATCGATGGCTTGCGGACGATCGTGCGCCAGGGCGACGTCGAACGATTCGATCCAAGGCTGAGCTTTTTTCTCGAACGCTCGACCGCAGGCGCCCGTCTCGCTCTCGTCGGGCACGGAAACGACAATCGCCCCGACAATGGCGTGATGGTCCTTGCCGTAGCGAAAGCCGACGAGGCTCTCGACCCCCCAAAACTTCACCCGGAGCCAGTGTGCGGCGTCGGGTAGGAGAAGGCGCACGCTCTGCTGTCGGTCTGTGCGCCACCCGAGCGGGCCGACGCGCAGCTCTTCGAGCGCGGCCGCGTGCCTGGCTCCGCCTTCGCCCCCCTCGGCGGCTTGCCCGTCGTCGCGGGGCGGAGAGGCCGGTGCCACCGGCGCCGGCGGAAGAGGTGCAGCCGCCGCAGAGCCGCAGCCAGCCGCCATCGCTCCGGCGACGACGGCGAGGGGCGCAACGGCTGGCGCGAAAAGAGCCAGGCCGACGTCCGGCTCTTCACGTTGCGCATCGCGTCGCGAGCGCCGGCTGCCGGGGCCGCCTCGGAACCCCTCGCACAGCGCGCGAATCGAGTTCACGCGCCCGAGCTTAGCAGACCGTGCGAGCCCTCCTATCGTTCGGGCGCCTCGGCCTCGAGACATCGTGGCATGCGGGCCGCTTCTCCGGGTGTTATCTTGAAGCTTGGTTATTCGGTTCCGACGTTCGAAAAAAAACAATTCGATGGAGCGAGCGATGGACGCGAGCTTACACCCGACGAAGAACGCGCACTTGCTCCGCTGGGTCCACGACATGGCCCGGCTCACCAAGCCCGACCGCGTCGTGTGGTGCGATGGATCCGAGGAAGAAAAGCACCGTCTGACCGAAGAGGGCGTCGCGACCGGTGCACTCACGCGCCTAAACCAAAGCAAGCTGCCGGGCTGCTACCTGCATCGCAGCAACCCCAACGATGTGGCTCGCGTCGAGCAGCTGACGTTCATCTGCACCGCGACGAAAGAGGAGGCGGGCCCGACCAACAACTGGATGGCGCCTGACGAAGCGTATCGAAAGCTCGGCGAGCTGTTCGACGGTTCCATGCGAGGACGGACGATGTACGTCGTGCCCTACGTCATGGGTCCCATCGATTCGCAGTACTCGAAGGTCGGTGTGGAGCTTACCGACAGCCTCTACGTCGTTCTCAACATGCGAATCATGGCGCGTATGGGGCGCGCGGCTCTGGCGAGGCTCGGCGATTCGGATGCTTTCAACCGGGGTCTGCACTCGACGCTCGATTGCAGTCCAGAGCGCCGCTACATCTGCCATTTTCCGCAAGACAACACCATCTGGAGCATCGGCAGCGGGTACGGAGGAAACGTCCTTTTGGGCAAGAAATGCCTCGCGCTCCGCATCGGCAGCGTCCTCGCTCGCGACGAAGGCTGGCTCGCGGAGCACATGCTCATCATGGGCGTGGAGTCGCCCGAGGGCGAGATGACCTACGTCGCGGCGGCCTTTCCAAGCGCGTGCGGAAAGACGAATTTCGCGATGATGATTCCGCCGAAGCGCTTCCAGGGATGGAAAATCTGGACCGTGGGCGATGACATCGCATGGATGCACGTGGGCGAGGACGGCCGCCTCTACGCGATCAACCCCGAATCAGGTTACTTCGGTGTGGCGCCGGGGACGAGCGTCGCAACCAATCCGAACGCCATGCGGACCATTTCGCACGACACGCTCTTCACGAACGTGGCGTTGACCAAAGACGGGGACGTTTGGTGGGAGGGCAAAGACGACCACGTGCCGGCCGAGGTGACCGACTGGCGCGGCAGGCCATGGCAGAACGGGTCGACCGAAAAAGCCGCACACCCGAACGCGCGATTCACCGCGCCGGCGACCAACAACCCGGCGCTCAGCAAGCTCTGGGACGATCCGCAGGGTCTGCCCATCAGCGCCATCGTGTTCGGCGGCCGGCGCGCCACGACGGTTCCGCTCGTCATGCAGGCATTCAATTGGATGAACGGAGTCTTCTTCGGCGCGACGCTCGGCAGCGAAACGACGGCCGCTGCAGCGGGCAAGGTCGGGGTCGTGCGAAGGGATCCCTTCGCGATGCTGCCGTTCTGCGGCTACGACATGGGTACCTACTTCACCCACTGGCTTTCGCTGCAAGCGCGGATGAGTAACCCCCCCAAGATGTTTTTTGTGAACTGGTTTCGCAAGGACGCCCAAGGCAATTATCTTTGGCCGGGCTACGGCGAGAACATGCGGGTCCTCAAATGGATCGTCGATCGTGCGCGCCTGCGTGTGGGCGGTCAGGAGACCCCATTCGGTTGGGTCCCCAAGGCTGGTGACCTCGACCTCTCGGGGCTCGACATAGCTCACGAGAAGGTCGACGAGGCGACGCACGTGGACCTCGACGAGTGGAAGACGGAGCTCGAATCGGTTGGCGATTTCTTCCAAACGCTCGGCCCCACGCTGCCCCGCCTGCTCGAGCTTCACCGCGAAACGGCGCTCGAACGCGTTCGAATCATTCGCCACGCAAGACCAGGGATGACCTGACGGCCTGGCTCGACGGCACATCGGCGTTGGCCCGGCATTCGACATGACCCGGAGCGCAGCGCTCCGCCTTTCGTCGCGCTAAGCCCCCCGCGGCCCGCGCGCCAGGACACTTGGTGTGCGCGCGGCGCGGGATGATAGGCTCGCCGGTATGTCCGACCGCATCGAGTCGCGCCTCAAAGAGGACCGCCGATTCCAACCGGGGTCCGATTTTTCCGATCGGGCACGGGTGTCGTCCCATCACAAGTACGCCGCGATGCATCGCCAGTCACTCGAGGACCCTGAGGTCTTCTGGCGCGAGCAAACCGCCGATCTGGTCTGGCAACGGCCCTGGACGCAGTACTGCGAGTGGGCGCTCCGTCCGACGACCGAAGGCGGCCCAGGCAGTGCGAAAGCAGCATTTTTCGTCGACGGAGCCCTGAACGTGAGCGAGAGCTGCCTCGATCGGCACATCGTCACCGCCCGTCGTACGAAGGCGGCTCTCGTCTGGGAGGGCGAGCCCGGCGACCTTCGGACGATGACCTACTTCGAGCTCCACCGAGAGGTCGTGCGCACGGCCGCTGCGCTGATCGACACGGGTGTTCGGCCCGGCGATCGGGTGGCGATTTACATGGGAATGGTCCCGGAGGCCGTCGTCGCCATGCTGGCGTGCGCCCGAATCGGCGCACCGCATTCGGTCGTGTTCGGAGGGTTCAGCGCCGACGCGCTGCGAGACCGTATCAGCGATTGTGGGGCCAAGGTGCTCCTCACCCAGGACGGCGCGTGGCGCCGCGGACACGTGATCGCTCTGAAGGACATGGCCGACGAGGCCGTGTCCCAGACGCCTTCGATTGAGCGCGTGGTCGTGCTGCGCCGAGTCGGTCGGCACGTGGCGATGAAGGAAGGCCGCGACGTCTTCTGGGACGAGTGGCTCGCCAGGGTGCCGAGCGCTCCGAGCCTCGCCCGCGCCAAAGAGCCCGAAGCGTTCGGCGCCGAGCACCCGCTCTTCGTGCTTTACACGTCGGGCTCCACCGGCAAACCCAAAGGCGTCCTCCACACCGCGGCCGGCTATCTCGCAGGCGTTCACGTGTCGACCAAGTACGTCTTCGACGTGCGCGATGAAGACGTCTATTGGTGCACGGCCGACGTCGGCTGGGTGACCGGGCACAGCTACATCGTCTACGGACCGCTCTCGTGTGGTGCAACATGTCTTCTCTACGAGGGCGCGCCCAATTTTCCCGATTGGGGGCGCTTTTGGCAAATCGTCGAGAGACACGGTGTCTCCATTCTCTATACGGCGCCGACCGCGATTCGCGCGTTCATTCGCGCCGGAGACGAATGGCCGAAGAAGGCCGACCTCTCGTCCTTGCGCCTGCTCGGCAGCGTGGGCGAGCCCATCAACCCGGAAGCCTGGATGTGGTACCGCCGCGTCATCGGCGGGGACCGTTGCCCAATCGTCGACACATGGTGGCAGACCGAAACCGGGTCCATCCTTTTGACGACGCTGCCCGGGGCCGTCTTCACCAAGCCCGGAAGCACCGGGTTGCCTTTTTTCGGAGTCGACATCGACGTCGTCAAGGATGGCGGCAAGCCGTGCGCACCCAACGAAGGCGGCAAACTCGTCATCCGGCGGCCATGGCCGTCGATGGCGCGAACGCTCTGGGGCGACGACGCCCGCTACTTCAAAACGTACTGGGACGTCATTCCAAACACGTATTTCACCGGCGACGGCGCGCGCCGCGACGAAGACGACTACTACTGGGTCGTCGGTCGAATCGACGATGTGCTCAACGTCGCGGGCCACCGGATCGGCACCGCCGAAATCGAAAGCGCGCTGGTCAGTCACCCAGCTGTGGCCGAAGCGGCCGCCGTCGGCCGCCCCGACGACCTCAAGGGCCAAGCGCTCGTCGTCTTCGTCACGGTGAAGTCCGGGCAAACGGCCAATCGAGCCCTCAAAAGCTCCCTCGAGACCCACATCGAGAAGGAGATTGGCCGTTTTGCCCGTCCCGATGCGATCCGGTTCGCCGACGCCCTGCCCAAGACGCGAAGCGGGAAGATCATGAGGCGGCTCTTGAAGGAGATTGCCTCCGGAGGTGAACAAAAAGGGGATACGACGACGCTTGAGGATCTCAGCGTTCTGGCCGAGCTGCGGGCGGGCGAAGAAGAGTAACCTTCATTCGTGCTCACCAAACGCGGGTCTCGTCGCGCCGAGACGCCGGGCTCCGGCCCTCCGCCCGGTACCATCATCGCCGACAAGTATCGCGTCGATCGCGTACTCGGCGAGGGGGGGATGGGGCTTGTCGTCGCAGCGACGCATCTCGCTCTCGAGCAGCCCGTCGCGATCAAGTTTCTCCTGGCCGACGCGGTGCGCAGCGACGTGGCCATCGGTCGATTCTTGCGCGAGGCCCGCGTCGCCGCGATGGTGCGAAGCGATACCGTCGCTCGGGTCTACGACGTCGGAACGTTGGACAGCGGTATCCCGTACATCGTGATGGAGCACCTCACCGGAAGGGACCTCGGTGCGATCCTCAAAGATTCCACACTTCCGGTCGATGAGGTTTGTGAGATTGCCCTGCAGGCGTGCGAAGCCTTGGCCGAGGTGCACGCGTGCGGGGTCGTGCATCGTGATCTCAAACCGTCGAACCTTTTCGTCACGCGGCGGGCCGACGGGTCACCGGCGGTCAAGCTCCTCGACTTCGGGATCTCGAAGCTGACGTCGGGAGCCGGCGACTCGACCGTCGATCCCGCCTTGACCGCCACCGCGACCGTGATGGGATCACCGTCTTACATGTCGCCCGAGCAGCTCAAGTCGACCCGCGAAGTCGACTCGCGGACCGACGTGTGGTCGCTCGGAACCGTCCTCTACGAGGCGCTGACGGGCAAGCCGGCCTTTCGAGCCGAGACGGTTCCCCAGGTGTGCGCGATGATCGCGTCGGAGCCGCCGCAGCCGCCTTCGGAGCTCAACCCCGCCATCCCCCCGGAGCTCGAGCGCGCGGTGCTCGGCGCCCTTTCGAAGGACGCCGACACGCGGATTCCCCTCGCTCGGCTCGCCCGCGTCCTCGCGCGCTACGGCCCGGAGCGATCGCGGTCGTCGCTCGAGCGGATCGAAGCGGTCTGCGGCATGTCGCCCGCTTCGCGCATCGACGACGCGGCGGCCCGCAGGGCGCTGCCGGCGTTCGACCTCGCGACAGCCGAACGCAGCCGAACCGTCGCGGCGTGGGGGCGTGAACGGCGCGGCCGAAGTCGCGGGGGCCGCGCGCTCCTCGCCGTCCTTTTCGCCGCCGGCGGGGCATCGGCCTTGGCGTGGACCGAAGGGCGCGTCATCGTTCACCGGCTGCGGGGCGATATGGCGGCCGCGACGCGTTCGACCGAATCGGCATCTTCGGGGGTCGCCTCGGCGGCTCTTTCGGAGGGGGCTGGGGCGAAGGGTAGCGCTCCGGGCGTGCCGGACGAGGCTTCGGGTGCAGGGGCTCTTTCGCGAACGGAGGGGGCTGGGTCGAAGGGTAGCGCTCCGAGCGTGCCGGACGACCCGTCGCGCGCTGAAGACGACCCTTCGCCGGCTGAAGACGACCCCGACGCCGGGCGGCCGTGGCGTCCGGATGCAAGCCGCCCAGGGCAGCCGATTGCAACGAACGTGCGTTCGATCACGCCTAAGGTGGCGCCCAAACCGAAGTCGAAGCACCGCAAAGTCCTGCACCGACGACATCCTTAGAATGCACTTTGATCAGGCTCTTTTCGTCATCTTGCTGGGGAGCTGCACGGGAGCAGCCAGGCGCGAGACGTCCGCCCTGTTCGAAGCCGTCGACCACTACCGCCGCGCCGCCGAACCGTCGAAAGCGTCGCAGGGCCAGGCGCTCATCGGCCTTGTCTGTACGGACGCGGCCGTTTGCGAGGCCAAGCGGGTTTGCTCGGAAGCCGTGGAGCCGACGACGCGCGCCCTCCAGCTGAAGAGCGAGGTCACGGCCCGAATGCTCGATCTCGAGCAGAAGCGGCTGGCCCCCGGCGCGCCCGAGGCCGAAGCCCTGCCGGCCAAGCTGGACGAAGCGGCCCATCTGCTCGAGGTCGGGCGCGCCAAAATGACCGAGTGCGAGCGCAGACTGGCCGATCTGCGGGTTCGCTACGGCGAGTGACCGGGCCACGACACCCGTCGGTGTCTTTGCCGCAGCCGTGTGCTAAGCCCGGGAAACCTCGCATGTTCGATGCCCTGTCCAAAGGGTTCAAAGCAGCACGCAACCGGCTCGCTGGGCTCACCGAGCTCAACGAGCAAAACATCGATTCGGCGCTGCGGGAGGTCCGCCTCTCTCTGCTCGAAGCCGATGTGGAGCTCGGCGTCGTCAAGGGTTTTCTCGCCCGAGTGAAGGAGAAAGCGCTCGGCGAAGTGGTCCGGACGCGGGCCCGCGCGCAAGACGGT
The DNA here is from genome assembly GCA_050013115.1 of Polyangiaceae bacterium. Lineage (GTDB taxonomy): Bacteria > Myxococcota_A > Polyangia > Polyangiales > Polyangiaceae > Palsa-1150. Next base: position 8,425 of record JBEKFX010000041.1, on the reverse strand, counting down.
TCGGCCTTGAAGGTGTCGGCGAGCGACGCGTTCGTCAAGATTTGCCACGACGAACTCGTCGCCTTCATGTCGCCAGGCGAGGGTCCGGCCCTCATCGTCGCGCCGAAGGGCGAGCCGAACGGAATCATGATGGTCGGGCTCCAAGGATCAGGAAAGACGACCACCTGCGCGAAGCTCGCGCGCTACCTGCAGAAGCAGAAGTCGACCCCGTTGCTTGTCGCCGCGGACATGCAGCGGCCCGCTGCGGTCGAGCAGCTGAAGATTCTCGGGCAGCAAATCGGAGTGCCCGTTTTCAACGTCCCGGGCGCGACGCCCCTCGAAATCTGCCGGCGGGCGCTGGCCGAAGCGCGGGCGGGAAAGCATGATTACGTCGTCTACGACACGGCAGGACGCCTCGCGATCGACGATCTTCTCATGCAGGAGCTCGACGACATCAAGCGGGCGGTTGTGCCGCACAATATCTTGCTCGTCGTCGATGCGATGATCGGGCAGGACGCCGTCAAGACGTCCAAGGCCTTTCACGACCGCCTGGGCCTGACGGGCGTCGTACTCACCAAACTCGACGGCGACGCGCGGGGCGGCGCGGCGCTCAGCGTGAAGGAGGTCACGGGGGCACCGGTCCGCTTCGCGGGCGTCGGCGAAACGCTCGATAAGTTCGAGGAGTTTCGCGCCGAGGGCATGGCCAGCCGCGTCCTCGGAATGGGCGACGTCGTCGGCCTGATGAAAGACTTTCAGGAGGTCGTCGACGAAAAGGAGGCCACCGAAAAGGCGATGCGGATGCTCGAGGGCCAGTTTTCCCTCGATGACTTCCTGGAGCAAGTGCGCATGATCCAGAAGATGGGGTCCATTAAGGACCTCATCGCCAAAGTGCCCGGCATGGGCGACATGATGCCTCCGGGCACGGAGGTCGACGAGCGTGAACTCGTCCGCGTGGAGGCGATCATTCAGTCACTGACGAAGTTCGAGCGCAAAGACCCCTACGCGCTCATCCGCGAGCCCTCTCGCGTGGCGCGGATTGCCAAGGGGTCGGGTCAAACCGACACCCAGGTTCAAGAACTCGTCCAAAAGTTCTTGTTCATGAAGCAAATGATGGAAGGCCTCGGGGCCAACATGGGGATGATGGGGCGCATTCCAGGCATGAAGAACGTCGCCATGGCGCGTCAGCTCAAGAAGCAGATGGCGCAGGGCGGTGGCGGGTTTCCCGGGCTTCCGGGCATGGGTTTTCCGGGCATGGGGATGCCCGGGATGGGCATGCCCGGCATGGGTTTCCCTGGGATGGGTTTTCCAGGCGGCACGGGTGACGGCGCCGACAGCATGACCAAGATGCGGACGCTCTCGGCTTCCGAAAAGAACGCGCGCAAGGCGGCGCGTAAGCGCGAGAAAGAAGCGAGAAAGAAGAGCCGGAGGTAGCCCCCTCGGCGGGCCGCGTCGGGCTCGCGGCGGGAAATTCTAGGGTCTCGACCGGAGCCCGTGTTTCTTGATACAAGGCCGCCCATGCTGCGTGCGAAGCGATGGTGGGCGATCGGGGTGGCGGGGGTTCTCGCGGCGGGCTGCGTGAGCGGCAGCAAGGGGCTGAGCTCCGACGAGAAGGATCGCCTCAGGCCTTACATCCTGAGCTCGGCCCCGGCCGACATTCCCCATAAACTCGACGTGAACTTCGAGAACAAGGTTCACCTCATCGGCTACAAATTCGACCCTGAGCACGCGCACCCCGGCGATGACGTCAAGCTCACCTATTACTGGCGCTGTGACGACACCCTGGAAGATGGATGGATGCTCTTTACGCACACGAAGGACGAGGGGAGCGGCAAGCTCGGCAACCTCGACTTCGCGGGCCCCATTCGAGAGCAGAAGAGCAACGGGCGACAAGTTCTCGGCCCCGATCGGTGGGAAAAGGGCAAGGTCTACGTCGACGAGCAGACCTACAAGATCCCCGGCGACGTCTCGGGCGCTGAAGTTTCGGTGATGGTCGGCGTCTGGAAGGGGGACGCTCGACTGCGGATCATCAGCGGACCGAACGACGGCGACAACAGCGCGATCGTCGGGAAAATCGGGACCGGAGTGACGCCGAAGACCGCCGAAGAGCACACCGCCAACGAGACCCCGTCGCTCACCGTGACGAAGCTTGCGGAGACGGGGAAAATCACGATCGACGGCAAGGCCAGTGAGCCCGAATGGGGGTCTGCGGCGAGCACCGGCCCTTTCGTCGACGTCGGCACGGGTAAGCCCAACACGGCCTTTCCGGTCAACGGATCGGCCAAGCTCCTCTGGGACGACAAGAGCCTCTATGTGCTCTGCGAAGTCCAGCAGGTCGATCCGTACATGGGATTCACCGATGCCAAGTCGCAGCCGAACGACTTCACGGCGGCGGGCCAGCCGAAGCTATGGACGAAGGACACGATCGAAATGATGGTCGACCCGGACCCCATCGGCGACAATCGCGATTACTACGAGCTTCAGGTCAACCCCCAGAACAAGATCTTCAAATCGCAGTTCGACACCTTGCAGCAGCCGAGCGGCGGGCCAAACGGTCCGTTCGGGCACGAAGACTGGGATCCGAAGCTGAAGAGCGCGGTTCAGGTCCACAAGGGGCCCGACGGCAAGGTGACCGGCTATACGGTCGAGATTGAGATTCCCTGGTCGGCCTATAGCAAGGCAGCGGAGCACCCGCCGAAGCCCGGCAACGTCTGGCGCATGAACTTTTACGCCATGCACGACAATGCGGGGGTCGCTTGGTCGCCGATTCTCGGCCAAGGTAACTTCCATAAGTCTTCGCGGTTCGGTCGGGTGCAATGGGAGGTTGCGGGACGGCCGCCGTCACTGCCGCCCTCGGTGCGTTTGTCCGATGGTGGCCTGCTGCCCATGGCGGGCGGCCCGCATTTCATGCCGCTGCCGCGGCGGCCCCTTCCCATGCAGGTGCGTCCCGCGCAAGGGGCCCCCAACCAGTGACTCCGCGCTGAAGTCACATGGTCGCCCGACGCCGGCCGGCTCCGGCCGCGAGCGGGTGTGCCGTTCTCCAGCCGCGAGATCACTCGGAACCAGAGCCGACCGGCGGAGCGGCAGCGGATGAGCGCGCCGAGACCCGCGGTCGATTTGTCCCATCATCGGGCCCGGCACGCCCACGCGTGCGTCGTACTCCGCGGCGTGCTTGCCGTCTGCGCCGCCCAAGGGGTCGACGTTCTCCCGGTGAAGGGCGTTCTCACAGGGCATCTCTTCTATCGGGATCCGGGCGAGCGGCCCATCAAGGACGTCGATCTGCGGGTCGTCCCGAAAGACCTCCAAGCCGTCGAGCGTGCAGGGCTGAAGGCAGGCTGGAGGCCCGTCGCGCGGTCGAGGGTCTACGGGACGCTCGGTTTCGACGTGCTCGGGTTTCTCGTCGAGTTTGAAACGTCGGTCGGGCCGCCGGGCCTGTCCGGCCTCGCGGTGCACGACATGATCGATCGCGCGACCCGCGCCGTAAAGCCCTTCGGAGTGCCGCACAGGCAACCCGAGATCCACGATCACGGCCTGCTCCTCTGCGTGAACGCGTTCAAGGACAAGATGATCGATGCGCCCGCGGGTGCCATTCGCGATCTCGAGCGGTTGCCGGCTCAGCCGGGGTTCTCGTCCCGCCGTTTTACCGCGCTCGCGTTCGCGACCGGGACGGCGACCATCACGTGGGTCGTGGCCGACTGGCTCGCGTCCGTGCGCGGATGCGAGCCCTGGGCGCGCCTCCGCGATTCGCTCGGACCGCCCAGGAGGACCATCTATACGCGGATCCTTGGAGCGAGCATTCGTTCCACCAAGCCGCCGCGGGCGCTCTTGCGGGTGCTGGCGCGGGCAGGGGCCGACGCGGCCCTCACGCGGGTCCGCGCACTTGGAGCGATGACGCTGGAGCCGATGGTCGCGGCCATCGACCGCCTGTCCTCGCACGGCCAGCGGGCCCGCGGCAACCAAAAGCCTCGGGGTCGGCGCCCGCCTTAGGATGCCGAAGAGCCCAGGCGGGGCGGCAGCGGAGAAAGGGGCCAAAGACTCGCCCGCCGGTCTCGAAGGTGCCCGGCAGAAGTTTCGTGCGCGGACGGTCGACGGGAGACCCAGGGGGAGATTAAGCTTGAGGTCGAGTGCGATTGGCTTGCGGAAGACGTGCCCGTAGCGCCCGTGGGCCCATGAGCTTTGGCCGATGACGATGCGCATTGCCCATTTGGGCAAGTTCTATCCTCCAGCGACAGGTGGTGTCGAAATCCACGTCCAGACGCTCGCTCAGGCGCAGGCCTGCCTCGGGGCGGACGTCCGGGTCATCTGCGTCAACCATCGGGATGCATTGCTCAACGACGTGACCTGGCGTGCGCTCGGATCGACGCCGACGATCGATGAATGGGACGGCAACGTGCGCGTCACCCGCGTCGGGCGGCGCGCCTCGATCTCGCGCCTCGACTTGTGCGAGCTCCTCATCCCGATTCTCGCGAAGCTTCGTTGGGCAGACATCGACGTGGTGCACGTCCATGCCCCGAACCCGACCATGTTCTGCGCCCTCGCGGCACTGCCCGCCTTTGCATCGCTCGTCGTGACCCACCACAGCGACATCATTAAGCAGCGCGTTCTCTCCCAGATGTTCGCGCCCGTCGAGAAAATCGTCCATCGGAGAGCGGCGCTCGTCCTTTCGGACAGCGAGGCGTACATCGCGGGCTCCCCCGTCCTTCGGCGCCTCGGGGCGAAGGTCAAGTCGTTGCCGCTCGGGCTGAACCTCGGGTCGTTCATGTCGCCGACGCCGGCCGCTCTGGCCTGGGAAGCGCGCTTGAGGTCGCAAGTCGGAAGCCCGCTATGGCTCTTCGTCGGCCGGCTTGTTTACTATAAGGGCCTGTCGACGGCGATCGATGCGCTCGCTCAGGTACCCGGGCGATTGCTGGTCGTCGGGACGGGCCCGCTCGAACAGACGCTGCGTGCGCGCGCCATAGATCGCGGCGTCGCCGATCGGATCACGTGGGTGGGCTATGCCGACCCGGATCGTTTGGTCGGAGCGTATCGCGCAGCCACGGCCCTTTGGTTTCCTAGCAATGCGCGAAGTGAAGGCTATGGGCTCGTGCAGGTGGAAGCCATGGCGAGCGGTTGTCCAGTCATCAACACCGCGATTCCCCACTCCGGTGTGCCCTGGGTATCGCGAAACGACGAAACGGGTCTTACGGTTCCGGTCAACGACGCGGAGGCCTTCGCGGCCGCATCAAGGAGGTTGATCAACGACCCGGGCTTGCGAGACCGGCTGGGGTCGGCAGCACGCCGGCGCGCCGAGGAGCATTTCAACCACCTCGTCATGGGTCGCCGCAGCTTGGATCTGTACGCGCAAGTCGGCGGCACGCTGCGCGCGGTCTTCGGGGAGGCCGACCGTCGTCGGCGCGCCTCCAAGGCCGAGACCCGCGAAGGGGCCATGTGATGGCACATCACACGGATGACCCGGCGCGCGGGTCTTCGGTTCGAGCGGCGTCGCCCGACGGCGGCATGCGGCAGCCGAGACCCCCGACGAGAGTGCTCCATGTGTCGAGCGGGAACCTCTACGGCGGAATCGAGACGTTTCTCCGGAGCGTCGCCGCTCAACGGAAGATCCTCGACGACGTGGTGATGGACTTCGCGCTCTGCTTCGAAGGGCGAATCGCCCAAGAGATTCGCGAGACGGGTGCGACATTGCATCGACTCGAGCCTGTTCGAATGCGGTCTCCAGTGACTGTCTTCGCCGCGAGGAGGTCGCTCGCCGCCATTCTATCGACCCATCGCTACGACGTTGCAGTCTGTCACGGTGCCTGGGTCCACGCCGTCTTCGCTCCGGCGGTTCGGGCGACCGATACGGCGCTGGTCCATTACGTGCACGATCTGCCTCATCCGCTCCGATGGCTCGACCGTCTCGCGAATTGCACGCGGCCCGATCTCGTCCTTTGCAACAGCGCGTTCACGGCAGCGAGCGGCGACTGGCTGTTTCCGGGCGTTCGCCGAGCCGTTGCCCGCCTTCCCTTGGTCACCCGCGGCCCGATGGGCGCGCTGTCGCGTACCGCCGAAACCGGCGAGCGATCGCCTCGTGAACTCGTTCGCCAGGAGCTCGGCGCGGCAGACGACGCCGTCGTCATTCTCCAGGCGAGCCGGATGCAAGCCTGGAAGGGGCACGAGACCCTCATCGGGGCCTTGAGCCAAATGCCGCGCAGCATGCGCTGGGCTTGCTGGATCGCGGGAGGGTCGCAGCGCAAAGAAGACCTTGCGTACGAGCGCAGGCTTCACAGATTGGTCGAGAAGCGCTCCCTCTCGGACCGGGTCACGTTTCTCGGGCAGCGGAGCGACGTGGCGAGATTGATGCAAGCCGCCGACATTTACTGTCAGCCCAATGCCAAGCCCGAGCCCTTTGGGATGTCTTTCGTCGAGGCGCTTGCGGCTGGACTTCCGGTCGTCACGACGCGGATGGGCGGCGCGCTCGAGATCGTGACGGACGCTTGCGGTGCGCTCACGGATATCGACGCCGCGGACCTCGCCGTCGCGCTTCGTGAGATCGTGTCGAATGACGAGCGGAGGGCACGGCTCTCGAGGGCCGGCCCGGCGCAGGCGATGATGCTGTGCGACCCTGTCGCACGGTTGACGGACCTCGCCGGGATGCTGCGCGACGCACGTTCGGCGTACGTCGATCGGCGACCTGTCGCACGTCACCGCGGACGGCGAATGAGCTCACAGTCGTCGGCCGCATGAAGGTTGAATATCTCATCGCGGCCGCTGACTTCGTCCTGACCGGAGGAATGGACCGAGCAAACTTTGCACTTGCCGACTACCTGGCGCGAAGCGGACGGCTGGTTCACCTCGTTGCCCATCGTGTGGCCGACGAACTCCGAGCGCATCCGAATGTCACATTTCATCGGGTTCCGAAACCCGCCGATGCTTACGCGTTGGGGGGCCCGCTCTTGGGCTCGGCCGCGCTGGCTCGAGCGGTCGGAGTCGCCCGGCGCGGAGGGATCGTCGTGGCCAACGGTGGGAATTGCCCGTTTCCAGGCGTCAACTGGGTTCACTACGTCCACGCCGCGTACGTCCCGCAGCTTGGCGGCTTGAGGTCGCTGAAGAGCCGGGCTCTCCACCAACTGCACACCCGGAGCGAACGCATCGCCCTGCGGGCGGCCAAGGCCGTGGTCGCCAATTCGGAGCGCACTCGAATGGAGATCATTCACCGACTGGGCGTCCGAGAAGAGCGGGTTCGGACGATTTACCTCGGGATCGACGCGTCTCGGTTTCGGCCGCCTCGGCCCGAGGAGCGCTCCCGGGCTCGCCAAATGCTCGGGTGGCTCGATGAACGCCCCCGCGTTGTCTTCGTCGGGGCCCTCGGCGACCGTCGAAAAGGGTTTGACGTCGTGCACGCGGCCTGGCGCAAGCTGTGCGCAACGTCCTCATGGGATGCCGAGCTCGTCGTCGTAGGGCGCGGCGCAGAGCTGCCAGTCTGGCGCGAGCGGGCCGTGCAGGAGGGGTTCGGGGGCCGCGTGAGCTTTCTCGGGTTTCGTCAGGACGTCGACCGAATCTTGGCGGCGGCGGATGCTCTGGTCGCGCCGACGCGCTACGAAGCGTACGGCCTCGGCGTCCATGAAGCCATCTGCTGCGGGTTGCCCGCTCTCGTGTCGGCGACAGCGGGGATTGCCGAGCGATATCCTGCGGATTTGCGAACGCTGTTGCTCGAAGAGCCCGAAAGTGCAAAGGGCCTGGCCGAATCCCTTCTGCAGTGGCGTCGCGAAATGTCGGATCGAAAAGACAGGGTCGCGCCTTTCGCTGACGAGCTGCGGTCGAGAAGCTGGGACGATATGGCAAAGGACATCGCATCGTGGGCCGAGCTCGGCGACTCACTAGATGGGTGACGGCGCCGCCGCCGCCCGGAGCGGGTTCCTCCGCGCGACTCAGTCGAGCTGAGCCGTCCCCGGGTCTGCCCCGTGTATCGGCGGGGCAGATATCTTGATTTGCTCTTGCGCGACGCGGCGCATGGCCTCCGTTAGAGACGGCATGGGGACCTGCAGCATCGGCCCCTCGAGCCGCGGTTTCGATAGCCGCGCGCGAACGTAGCTGCGGAGCCCTGGCGAGGCGAAAGAGACCGCGATGCTGCGCGCCTGCGCGAGCAAAGCACGGGCGTGGATGCCGCCCCGTTGCGTGGCGATGAGCACCGAAGCCTGCATCCGCAGACGATCGGACCTCTTGGCAAGCTGAATCTCGGCGGCCGCCTCGCGCGCAAACCTCTCGATGCGAAGCCAGTCGTCTGGAACGTACCCCGGATTGAGCCGCGTAAACTCGAGCATGGTTTGATAGATGACGCTTGCGTTTAGCTCGGGAAGCCCGCCCAGCGGGGAGCCGCCGAATTGGCGAATGAAATCTTTGCCAACAGCGGTGCCCGCCGAGAACGAGGCTCCGTTACTCCATCGCGTGTCGCGCGACGGCATATGATTGA
>JBEKFX010000040.1:0-52107 GCA_050013115.1 Polyangiaceae bacterium | reverse complement strand
ACGCGTGCATCGTACGTGAAGAGGACCACGGGGCCACGGGCAACGCGGCGCAATTCGCGCACGCCCTGCTCGCGGTCGTCGTCCCAATGGTGGATGGATAGAATGGCCATCGCGGCGTCGACGGAACCGTCGCGGAGTGGCAATTCCGCAGCGCTGGCCCGGATCGCTGGAGCTAAGCGACGGGGCCTCTGCGCCGCCATGACATCGCTCGGCTCGATCGCGATGACGTGACGGTCGTCTGGCTCATAGGAGCCGGCACCCGCGCCCACGCGCCCGGATATGGTTCAGAAGATTGGTGAACCGTTCTCCTTTCCTTTGCGTTGCTCGCCGTCGGACCCGCTCCAGGGCCGAGAGCGCGCTGACCCGGTCCTGAGACGGCTTCAAGCGGCTACGCGCCGCGCGAGGGTTGGGCCTTCGATCTGGGGGGAGGATGCCGCGAGCCGCGAGGGCGGAGCGAGCAGTCGAGACGCGACCCGGGCGGAGGAAAGCGTGGAGCCGACGCCGCCACGGCGGAAGAGCACACAGCAGTTGCAGGCACGGGGGCACTCGACGCCGCGGGCCCGAGCGCGACGGTTGAATAGGCGCTGGCAGCTCGCCAGATCGCGAGGCAAGCCAGCGACTTCCAGGTCACAAGCGAAGGGGCGAGAGCTTGCGATGCGAATATGCGGACAGGTGAACGCTGAGGACTGCGCATCGCCTGCGGTAGACGAGCTGAGCCGAAGGTGATAGCGGTGGAGGCTATGCGTTCGATCGTCGCCTCATTCGTTTGTGCGCTCGCATTGCCATGTGTTCTCGGAGTCTCGGGGTGCGGGGGCAGCAGCAACGCCGGCCAGGGTAGTTCGTCGACCACCGGCTCTTCGAGCTCCGGGGCGAGCAGCAGCGCATCGACGAGCAGTACCGCCTCCGTGCAGGCCTCGTCGTCCCCGACGAGCTCCAGCGCCTCGGCGGGGGCAGAGAGCTCTTCGACCTCGACAGCGTCCACGACCTCCACCAGCTCTTCGACCTCGACAACGTCCACGACTTCGACAAGCTCTTCGACCTCGACAAGCTCTTCGACCTCAAGCTCTTCGACCTCGACAAGCTCTTCGACCTCCACCACCGGCGGTGCCTCAAGCTCCAGCTCGACCTTTACGGGGACCGTGAGTGGGGCGGACTGCAACTCCCTCGTGAACGCCGCCTCGCCGGTCACGCTCACCTTCTCGACGAACGCTGCGCCGACCGCGACCGGGGGTACGGTGGCCAGTGGGACGTATTACCTGACTTCCGAGACCGAATATGGGTCGACGACGGACTGCGATACCTCCGGCGCTTCCGAGACGGTGCAATCGACCGTGGTCGTGACGGGGTCCACGTACAACGTCGTCACGCAGACGGTGATCACCGCAGGCGCCATCACGGAGCAGACCGAAGCGCGAAGCACGGCGACATTCGCGATTGCCGGAAACACGTTCGTAGGTACAACCAGCTGCCCGGCGTCGGACGCGAGTGCCGACGAGCCCGAGTACTTCAGCGCGACTTCCACGCAGCTCACCATCGGGGGGTCCCCGGGCGATGCGGATGCGGGCTCGTGCGTTATGCTACGGGTGTATACGAAGCAATAAGCGCCCGCGCCGCCTGATGCGCGATTGAAACTGCCGGCCAGTTGGTCCGAACGATGGGGTTGCGCGTCTAGGATGCGGCCGAGAGCTTCCTCGCCACTCTCGAAGACAGGGCGCTGCCGCAGAGTGCGCGTGGGCCTTCGAAGCTGCCTGCGCGCGGCGGACCTCGATAGGTCTGCCCACGATTCAGGCAGACGGTGCCTGACGTCCGCGATGGGAAGCGGCGGCCCATCGAGCGAAGGCTGTCGACGAGCTCCTCCACGGCCCATGGATGCTCGAGAGCCCGGTGGGCTTCTGCCTCTTGACTGCGACAAGCTTCCTGTTTGAGCGTGGTGGCGCAGCGGACTGGGTCGCGTTTTGCTCTTGGCTGACTGTATGGACCACGCCGCGGACCCAGCGACCGCCATGGATCGGCTCGCTCGCGCGAAGGATCGCAGCACCGTTCACCGCACTGCGCGCACGAAGGCACCCGGGGTCAAACCAAGGATGCGCTTGAAGTGGCGGTGACGCCACGCGCAAGCAGCGACTGCGCGCGCGCCACGCGACGATGCGTGACATACGCGTGCGGCGGCAAGCCGACTTCGTCGCGGAAGGCACGGCATAGATGGAACTTGTCGAGGCGCGCGTGTGCCGCGAGCTCGCTCAGGGTGACCGTCTCCGTGAGTCGTTCGTCGAGGAGCGCGCGGGAGCGCGCGACCGCCGCGCCGAAGGTGAAAGACCTTGTGCCGCGTGCCTCGCACGTGAGATCGACCAGCGCCACGAGCGCCGAGCATACAGCCTCGTCGAGCCCTTCGTCGTCGCCGGTCAGTACATGGCGGTGCAGCTCGGCGAGGGGGAGGCCCCTCTCATCGCGGCCGTCGATCATGCGGTGGCGCGGCACGAGCACCGGCCGATCGAGCGTGGCGCGCGCCTCATCGACGAGCGCGGCGTCGAAGAGCACGACCTGCGACTCGGTAAAGCCCACGCGCGCCTTCTCGACGGCGACCTCGCCTGGCACCTTCACGCACATTGTGCCTGCGACGCTCGACCAGCGCGCGCGCCCGCTCGCCCAGTCGGAGCTGCCTGCTAGGTGCAGCGTGGTTCCGAAACGCTCGGGCACGGCGCGCACGAGAGGTCCCCCCGACGAGCGGGCAAGGAGGATACCGGGGCGCGGTCGCCGGACGACGAGCTGTCTTAGCCCCTCGTGCTCGCGCGGACGACGCATGCGCCGAGTGTAGCCGGCAAGCCGGCCGGCGGCGAGACCCTCCAACTTCGTCCAATCGCTGGCGTCGACGCGAAGCGCACGCTCGGGGCAAGGAGAAAACCCCGATGAAAGCTCTGATCTTCGATCCTACTGCGCCGGGCGGACTGCGCCTCGGCGAGGCCCCCGATCCGACGCCGACGCGTTCGCAGGCCCTCGTGGAGGTGCACGCCGTCTCCCTCAACTGGGCCGAGGCCGCCGCGCTCGCTCGTCTGTGCAAGCCCGGCAACGTGCCGGGCTGGGACGCCGCGGGGGTCGTCGTACGCGCCCCGGAGGACGGCTCGGGCCCGCCCGTCGGCACACGCGTGAGCACGTTTCACGGGGGCGGTGCGTGGGGCGAGCTGCGCGTCGCCGAGACGGCGGAGATGGGTGTCATGCCCGCCGAGGTCGACTTCGCGGCGGCGAGCGCGCTGCCCGTCGCGGGCGTGACCGCGCTGCGTGCCGTGCGCGCTCTTGGCCCGATCCTCGGACGGCGCGTGCTCGTCACGGGCGCGTCAGGGGGCGTCGGGCGCTACGCCGTGCAGCTCGCGCGGCTCGCCGGAGCGCACGTCATCGCCAGCGTGGGCGCGTCCGCACGCGGCGCCGGCCTCGACAAGCTGGGCGCCGATGAGGTGGTCGTCGGCGTGGACGGCGTCACCGAGCTCGTTCACGGCGTCATCGACAATGTCGGCGGCGAGCTTATCGGGCGCGCGATGAGCCTGCTCGCGAGCGGCGGCGTGATCCAGAGCGTGGGCGTCGCCTCGGGCGCGCCGAGCCCGATCGATCTGCAGGCGCAGCGGCTGCCGAACGGCATGCGCGCGGGCGGCCGCAGGGTCGAGGTCTTCGTGGTGGGCAGCGGCCTCGGTCCCGACCTCGCCTACCTCATGTCCCTCGTTGCGAACAATCGCCTCGATGCGAGCGTGGGCTGGCGCGGCAGCTGGGAACGAGCCCACGAGGCCGTGGAGGCGCTCCTCGCGCGATGCGTGAAGGGCAAGGCCGTGCTCGAGCTTGCGGTGACGTACGACCGAGCGACGCGGTCTGCTCCCACGCGGCGGAGGCTAGGCGGGTTCGACGTTTAGGGGACTCTCCGCGGGAAGGGTTCGAAGTCCTGAAATCCTGACTCCAAACCCGGCTGGTTCACTGCGGAGCGAGGGGCGAGCAGGACGACGCTGGTCAGCCCGCAGCGAGCGCTCGCTTCGCCGACTCGAATCCGTCGGCATCCGTCTCGCGCCGCATCTCATCGAGGAGCGACGCCGCGACCACCTCCGCCGGCGCGCGCTCTCGCAACGTGGCCAAGAGCCGCAACATCTCGGGGACCGGAAGTGGGCTTGCGGCGGGGCGCGCGGGCCCGCCTCCAGCGATCATGGCGCCGCAGAACGCTGCCGCGTAATAGCCGAGCGCCATCACGCGGGTCACGATCGCCCTGGCGCGCTCCGCTTCGGACGGGCGACGGGCGAGGTAGGCTTCGAGGAGCTCTGTCCGGCTGCCCGGCGTCGGGAAGTCAAAGACGCCGAGCAAAGCCAGATCGAGAAAGGGGTCCGACGCGCAGGCGGTCTCCCAGTCGATGAAGTAGACGGCGTCGGGCGTCTCGAGGATGTTGCCGGGGTTCAGGTCGTTGTGGCATGGCGCTGACTCTGCGAAAGGCGTCGTCAGGGCTGCCAAATCATCCATCCGGTCGAGCAGTTCGTTGGGCAGTCCGCTGTGGCTTCGCGCGCGAAGGTGCTCGTCGAGGTGACGGACCAACGCCAGCGCGCCGCCCACCCTGGGAAACGCCGGTCCGGCGTGAAGGCGCCGCAAAGTCGCCGCGATGTGCTCAGTACGGCGCGGGCCGCGCGCAGAGGGTGCGTGCGGGATCCTCTCGAGGATGCAAACGCCCGCGGCCCGGTCGACGTGACGAAGCTTCGGAGCGACGCCGATGTCCGACGCCATTGTCATGCATGTGAGTGCGCGCGCCATGCGGTCCGCGTACCCCGGAAGCGTCGCATCCCCCCTGCGCGCAATGTACCCTTGGCCGGCCACGTCGAACGATGCGATGGTCGCCCCGGACCGCCCGCCCTTCACGATGGCAAAGCCATCGACCGGCTGGTCGCCGAATGCGTCCCGGAGGGCATGCGCCATTTCGGGCGGCACGGTCGAGGCATCCGCGGCCGCGGCGCTCACGGCTCCTCCCGAAGGGCTTCCAGTCGCTTCTGATAGAGGCGTTTTCGGGCCGTGGCATCCTGGGGGCACGTCCAGTCGAAGCCGATGGCTTCCCAATCGCCATCGTCGGGATCGAGACCGAGAGCTTGCACAAAATACCCGTCGGCGACGAAGAAATGCCTCCGGTATGGGAGCAGGTAGCGACGAGGGTCGTTGCGGCGAACCTCCGCAAGGTAGCTCCGCGCTTCGTCGCGGCGAACAAACCATGCGTTCAGGTGCCCTGCCCCGCACTTGCCGTAAAGGAGGGAGCCGAAGTCCGTCTCCCCCGCGTCGCCGCGGAGGACGCCCCGCGCGTGCTCCCATGTATCGAACCCGTGCTCGCGCGCCACGACCAAGAGGCAGTGCTTGCGGCGCATGCGGTGCGAGGCCGCCGCAAGGGCCTCATCGTTCGCGCGTGAAAACTCGGGCAGGGTGCGCAGCCGGCCGCGGGCCTGCGCGTCCCCCAATGCGATACGGCGATGAAGGATCTCGGCGCGTATTTTCAGCTCTCCAACCGGATCGACCATGGCAAGTCTCCTTTCGATTGGGCCAGACCCGCTCCTTCGGCCCGAGAAAAGTGACGTTGCGATGTCGTGGCGTCGCCGAAAGGACTACCGGATACGCGCAGGGTGAAGGCTTCTTTCGGCGGGAGGGGCGCCCCTGCGGCACCCGCTTCGACCGTCTAACACAGTTCAACCGACCTGCAAGCGGTCGTCCTCCTCGACAGGCGCTAAGGCGATGGTTTCAGCGAACGGAGTACTGGGAAGCGCCTTAGGCGGCGTCCGCAATTTATGGAATTATGGAAGACGTGGATGGGCTTGAAAACGAGAGCTTGCCGGGCGTACTGGCCAGTGTAAGCATTCCATTATTGACGGACAGCGCCTAAGCGTCAACGCGCCCCGCATCTTTTTGTGCGCCACTCTCAACGGGTTACGCGCTCGCTGAGCGAGATACGCTGGCAGCGTGGACGCTCATCGGTTTCTGCACCTCACAGGCGATTCGTTCACGGTGGGTTTCGGGTACGCAGCTCGGGGCCCGCGACCGCCTCGGGCGGCTCGAACCATCGGTTGACGACCCGGGCTTGCTCGTCATGGAGAAGCACAGGCGGATCGGTTGCAGCGGCTCGCCCAGACGTTCCCCTGGTCGGAGACTTCCGCCTGCAACCCCGGGGAAGACACGCGGGAACTAAGGGACCTGAGGATGACGCTCCAGCGCCGGAGCCTGCGCGCCTACGAGGACTGGAAGGGCACCACGCACCGGACGCTCGCGGACATCATCTACCGTCTGGTTGAACGGTTGCCCCACGGCGAGTCAATCCCTTCTTTGAACCACGAGGAGACCGCCGGGCGGGTCGCAATCGATTGCAGCCAAACCATGGGAGTCTATGCACCTCATCGCATCTGCGAGCTACGGGCGGTAAGCATCGGCACGCAGCCGATAAACGAGCGCGGGCAAGCCCTCGCACGATGACGAGGCTTCGAACTGGAAGCCTAGCTTCTGCATCACCCGGAGCGAGGCGACATTCTCGGGATGGGCACGCGCTATGACGCTCGAGAGTCGCAAACGCTCAAATGCGATCCGAAGGCAAGCCTGCCCCGCCTCAGTCGCGAGCCCGCGTCCCCAAAGCGACTGCCGGTATCGATAGCCCAGGTCAACGTCCCCGTCCGACTGCCGCCGCAGTCCACACCAGCCGAGAAACTCTCCGGTCCGTGAGTCGAGGGCAGTCCAACGTGCCATCCCTTCACGCCGGTGAACATGCTGATAGCTCTCGAGGAAACGCCGGGCTTGTTCCACCGATTCGAATGAGTCGCCACCCGTATAACGCGTCACTTCGTCATCCGCGTTGAGCACGAAAATATCGTTTGCGTCGCAGGGTCCCTGTTCACGCAGGATCTGTCGCGCGGTCCGGATGACGAGGGTGGCCATGGCTGAACGCGAGGATATGTGATGGCGCCGCTCTCTGCTCGCCCCCTCTCCCTTCATCGACCTTTTCGGCGGTTCGTGAACTTCTGGTGCGCGTGCTCGCGTCAATACCCCCGAGTGCGGCGTGGACGCTCCGACGGCGCCCAAGCGCCGATTCTTGCGCCGCGTGGCTTATAGGTGCCGATGCAGGCGAAGGTGAGGCCGGCGAGAGCCTTGGGCGGCAGACGCACCGTGCCCTTGTCGCGTACACTGTTCTCCATGAGCCTGTCGCTTCACTCGCTGGCGATCGAGACGTTCGTCCCCACGCTGCGCACGCTGTCCAAGCTCCTCGACCTGGGTGCGGCCCATGCGGCCGAGAAGACGTTCGATCCGACGATCCTCATTCAAGCCCGCCTGGCTCCAGACATGCTCCCTCTCGCGGCGCAGGTCAGGCTGGCCTGTCACCACGCGAAGGACGCGACCTCCCGCCTCGCGGGGCAAGGGGGAACGACGTATGGGGGCAACGACGCTACGACCGACGAGATGAGGGCGCGCATCGAGCAGACGATCGAGTTCCTGCGGAGCACGCCGGCGGCTACGTTCGACGGGGCGGAGGATCGCGAGATCGTGATCCCCGTGACCGGCTCCGAGCGGGAGCTTCACATGAAGGGCTTCGAGCTGCTCCGCGATTGGTCGCTGCCGCACTTCTATTTTCACTATGTCACCGCCTACGACATACTCCGCCACAACGGCGTCCTCATTGGAAAGCGGGACTACATGAGCCATATCAGTCAGTACATCCGGCCGCGCGCCGTCTGACGCCGGCCGCTCGACGACGGTCTGCTCGCGAATGCAGGAGGCGTCGGGGCAAGGTCACGTTCCATCGCGCTGAACGCAGGAGCGCGCGGTCGGGTGCGGACCGCAGAGCGCACGAAGCGCCTGGCGCTCCGCTGGCGATAGCGTCGCCAGCGGACGGTTCGGCGCACGCGTCGCGCGATCGAAGTAGGGATGGGGCCAGGTCTTCCCGCGCAAACGCCACACAAGGACCATGCCGAGCGCGCGCAAGCCGACCCGCACCGGAAACGCCATCGACCCCTCCGGTGCCTCCCCGATCGCGTACTTACCCTGGACGGCTCCAATGGGCTTGCCAAACACGTCGTCGGGTCTCCGCGCGCCGCAATCGAATGCCTGCACGACGATGCCCACAAATGGGATGGTCGGACCGAGCGTGTTGCCGAGCGGCGTCTTGCAACAACTCGCGTACCATCGATAGAGGCCCTTCTCGGCCAGTCGCAATCCGACGATGCGCTCGTGGCCGCGATAAAACGAGAGTGATGCGGGTGCGACCTGAACGAGGTCGGTGCCGCCACGAGCATCGAGAAGATCGGAACGGCCGAGGTGGTGCAGAAACGCCTGGCAGTCGTCGCAATAACAGACGATGCGGTTGACGGCCTCCGGCGAAGCGTTCGTCACGCGTCCGTGAACTTCCCCGCAGCGACAGCGCAGCTCGGCGTCTTGGTTCATTTTGTTCCGGCCTGGGATTTAGGCTCTGATGCTTTGCACGTAGCGTCAACATCGCGGCCGGTTCTGCTGGCGCTCGAACGTCAACCCACGCTGGCCGCGCTTTCGGTCCATCGGACGGATCCGGCGCGGACGAAGGCCGACCATCATCCCTTCGGTTCGCGGTTCCGGTGCAGATCGAGCGGTCTCGCCATGTGGCGGGCCGCGGCTCGACGTCGCGCAGGCGAACCGACGTCGCTCGCTTGAACGGCCAAAGGCGTTCGGGCGGCGACGATCGCGAGGAGATCCTTGCCGTACTTGTCGACGACCGCTGGGCCGAACCCGGGCAGCCGGAGGAGCGCTGCCTCGCTGCGTGGTTGTTCGCCCGCAACTCCAAGGAGCGCGCGGTCGGTGAGCACGCGAAAGGCGGGAATGCCCTTGCGCCGCGCCTCTGCCAGACGCCAGGCGCGCAGCGCGTCGAGCAGTTTCGCAGGAGGGCTTGTCGTTTGCTCTTCGTGGTGAGGGGGCTTGCGCGGCTTCTTCCTTTTCTTGACCGCGAGCCTGCCCTTGGACGCTTCGGTGAGCATGAGATTGCGCGCACCACCCACAAGATGCACGCGCTGGAAGGTGATCGTGCGCCCATCCTTCTCGAAGGAGTCGTCCACAATTTCGACGGCGCCGGCGCGCGCGAGCGACCCAACCACGTGTTCTACGGAATCGCGGTCGAGTGAGCCATTCGCGAATATGTCGCGATGAATCTGGCCGATGGTGAGAGCGTCCTTTTCGAGGAGCGCGCCCACGATCCGATCGGCAGCGGCGCGCTCCGTGTTGCTCGGTTCGCGAAACCTCTGCGCGATGCACTTCTCGGGAGCGCACACGTCACAGAGGGCGCACGGCGCCCCTGCGTCCTGCTCATCGCCGAAGTGGCGCACGAGCTCGAGCATCCGGCACGTCTCCTTCTGCGCGTACCGTTGGACTTTTTCGAGTTGGGTGTAGCGATGCGTTCGCTGCGCTTCGTAGGACGGCCTCCAGCCGCCACTCCCCTTTTGCACCGCATCGTCCGGCGTGATCCGCGCGCCGCCATGAAGCCATAACTTCTCGAGCGCCTTATCAAAAATCTCTGGGTCCAATCCGACGCGAGTTCGAAGGGCGTCCACGCTCACGGCACGCGCAGAAAGGCTGTCCGAGATTCGCTCGAGGACTACAGTCTCGGGGTAGTCGCGTTCGAGAAAGAACTCGTGCGTCTTCCGGTCGACGAAGGACTGAAAGAGGATGGCGCGGGAGGGTGCTCCGTCGCGTCCGGCGCGCCCGATCTCCTGATAGTAGCCCTCGAGCGTCGCGGGGAGCGCCGTGTGGATCACGGTGCGGACGTCTGGCTTGTCGATGCCCATTCCGAACGCAATCGTGGCGACGACGACGTCGAGCCGGCTGGCAAGAAACGCGCTCTGTACGGAGTCGCGCTCAGCCGCGGGCAGGCCGGCGTGGTACGCCGCCGCGCGGCAAAGGGCCCGGAGATCCAAGGCGAGGGCCTCGGCGTGCTTGCGGGTGGGGGCGTACAGAATTGCTGGCCGCCGCGACGGGTCCCGAAGGAGCTCGCACACCGCCTGCGTGCGTTCACCCGGGGTGCGCTCGAGCACCTCGATGGCGATGTTGGTTCGGCGAAACCCGTGAATGAAGCGCGCTGCGTCGCAGAGCCCGAGCTGCTCCACGATGTCGCGCTGGACCGCCGGTGTCGCCGTTGCCGTCAGCGCGATGACGGGCGCTGGGCGAAAGAGGGACAGGCGTTCGCCCAGCATGCGGTAGTCCGGCCTGAAGTCATGCCCCCACTGGGAGATGCAGTGCGCCTCGTCCACGGCGACGAGCGTGGGCCTGCGCCGCGCGAGCATCTCGGGGAAACCGGGAACCCTGAGCCGCTCAGGCGCGATGAAGAGAAAGTCGAGCTGTCCGTCCAGGTACGCGCGACAGACGCTACGCGATTCGTCGCGACGGCGCCCCGAGTGGATCCGGTCCGCGGCCAGCCCTTGCGCTTGCAGCTTGGCGACCTGGTCCTCCATCAGAGCGATCAGCGGACTGATCACCAGTGTCGTCCCGCCACGAACGAGACCGGGAAGCTGGTAGCAGAGCGACTTGCCCGCACCGGTCGGCATGACGAGCAGGACGTCGCGCCCTTCGGCCGCAGTCCGGCACGCCTCCTCTTGGTACGGGCGGAACGCCTCGAAGCCAAACGACACGCGCAGGAGCTCGAGCGGATCGCGCGATCGCGCAGGCCGCGGCTTCGAGCGGACGGATGCACTGGCCGCCTCCTCGGCGGACGGCGCACGCAACGAGGCGGTGGGAGCGAGAACGGCCGATGTCACGGGCGCCATGGGCCCGCGTGTAGCGGCCATGACGGAAGCCGCTGCAACCTGGCCGACCACCTCGCGTACGAACGTCTCGATGCCAGCCATGAATCCATCGAAGTTGGCCTGCCCGCGCTCCATCCGGCGGAGTTCGCGCTCCCACTCGCCCGTGAGTCCGGGACTCTTCGCGCGGGGGTGCACCGCGGCGATGAGTGCGATTCCCGTATCCGTCGCATGCAGGGACTTGTGTTCGCGCCGCAGGTATTCGCGCCGCAACAGCGTCTCGAGCGTAGCGGCCCTGGTCGCGGGTGTCCCGAGACCTGAATCTCGCATCGCGGCCGAGATATCCTTCTCCTCGATCGTTCTCCCGGCGCTCTCCATCGCCGTGAGCAGTGTGGCGTCGGTGTAGCGCTCGGGGGGACGCGTCCTGCGCGGCACGCTCTTGACGTCGTGTGCCGTGACGGGCTCGCCCGCGACAAGCCCCGGTGGAATGGATGGGATCGTGCCCGCATCGCGCTCGCTCGTTCTCAGGTCGAGAACTTTCCACCCCTCGCGCTCGACCGACGAGCCGGTGGAGACGAACCGGTCAATCACACTCTCATCCGGCCCCGACGCGACCGTCGTCATGACCGTGGTCGTCGCGTAGACGTGGTCGTCGTGCCACGCCGAGAGAAGACGCCGGCAGACGAGGTCGTAGACGTTCTTCTCATCCGGCGTGAGCGCGTCCCACTTCGCAACAAGGGGCGTCGGCAGGATTGCGTGGTGATCGGTGACCGCCCTGTCGTCGACGAACCGAGGACCGAGCGGACGCAGCGCCGTCCCCGGCGCGAGACAGGGTCGATAGGGCGCTGCAATCGCCTGGACGACCGCTGGCAGCGTTGCGGCGATACTCTCGGAAAGCTGTCGGCTGTCGGTGCGGGGATAGCTGAGGAGCTTTTTCTCGTAGAGCGTCTGCGCAACGTCGAGTGTGCGCTGGGCGCTCAGCCCGTAGAGGCGGTTGGCGTGGCGCTGGAGCTCGGTCAGATCGTAGAGGCGCGGCGGCGCGAGGGTGTGTGACTCGCGTTCCACTTTCTCAACCCGGGCGACGCCCTCCTGTACGCGAGCGACGATACGCGGCGCCTCCTCGCCGTCGGGCGGGAGCCGCGCCGGCTGCCTCGGGCGCCGAGCGGCCGGGTCCAGAAGCACGCCCCGGTACCGTTCGCGGGCGCGCACGGCCAGGTCTGGACGCGACGCCTCTGCGTGCGGCTGAAACATGGCCGTGATCTCGAGATAGTCCTCGGGAACGAACGCGCGGATCTCGAGCTCGCGTCCGACAACGAGAGCGAGCGTGGGGGTCTGCACCCGGCCCACAGAAAACATCGCGTCGTGCGCCACGCTGTACGCCCGGGAGAAGTTCATGCCGACTAGCCAGTCGGCCCGCGCGCGTGCACGCGCCGAACGTGCGAGATCGTCATACGCGGAACCGTCCTTCAGCTCTTGGAAGGCGCGGGCGATGGCGTCGGGCGTGAGCGACGAGAGCCAGAGTCGCTTGACCGGCTTCTTGCAATGCGCGGCTTCGTAGACGTAGCGGAAGATGAGCTCCCCCTCGCGCCCCGCGTCTGTGGCGCAGACGATGTACTCGGTGTCTGGAGCGTGCAGCAGGGCCCGCACCACTTCAAACTGGTTGCGCGTCGGTTCAAGGACAACCAGAGGCCAACGTGCGGGCAGAATGGGGAGGTCGGAGGCACGCCATTTCCTCCAGCGCTCGTCGATGTCGTGGGGCTCGGCGAGGCCGACGAGGTGCCCGATGGCCCAGGTCACGGCGTAACCCGCACCGCGCAGGCATCCCTCCCCGCGCGCCGTGCACCCCAGGACACGCGCCAAGTCACGCGCAACGGAAGGCTTCTCGGCGACAACGGCGATGGTCATAGAAGTCGACCAGGTCATGCCATGGGGCGGCGCTGGCGGACAGTGGCGTTCGGCCGGGGTCGAGAAGAACGCCTCGGTGCGGGCGCCACGCGCGTCACGCGAAGTGGTCTTCGGCGCGCCCGAGGCGGTTTCGTCCCCGAACGCGCCCATGCATGCCGCTCCGCCCCCCCCCGCACGTGGAGTCTTGAAGTCGCGAGCAAGCTGGGTCTCGATCGCACGGCTGCCGCGCGCCGCAATGGACTTCGATGTCATCGACGGATACGGCCACTCGCATGAATCGGTACCGGCCTGAGCGTGTTTATTTCGGATATCGTGGTGGCGCGGTCGTGCAATCGTTGTATGCATGGCCATGTCTGAAAGATTCCAATCGATCTCGAGGAGTCTGGCGGCAACATCGTGCGCCATCGCACTCGGCGCATGGCCGGGTGCTGCCCGTGCGGTCGACTTGCCTAGCGACCCTGATCACGCCCTCCCGTGCCGCCCCACCATATCGTGTACAGCCGACATCGTCTCGCCCGGGGACTTGGAGGTCGAAGCAGGCTTTTCGCGCGCGCATGGCGCCAGCGCGCAGCTGTGGACTTTTCCTCTGCTCGTCAAACAGAGCGTTACAAAATGGTTGCAAATTCAAGTCGGGTCGAACGGCTACACCGACGAGAGCGGTGCGTCGTCCTCGAAGTACTTCGACAACGTAAACGTCGGGCCGAAGTTTCACCTCGCGGAGCAGGGGACGTTCGTCCCGTCCCTGTCGCTGAGCGCTCAGCTCAGCATCCCGACGTTTCCGGCCAGGGGTTACGTTCGCGACTTCGACGCGTTCTTCGTCGGTTATGCGAGCAAGGACATTGGTCCGATACACGCGGATCTGAACGTCGGGTTCGACGTATGGCACTTCGGCGACGCGTCGCGCGCTCAGCAGTACACGGCCTTCGCATTGTCGACGACGCTGCCGGCACACTTCGGGGTCATCGCCGAGGGCTACTTTTTTACAAATGCCCTGCCCGCTGCACCGCGCGACGGGGGGGTGCGGGCGGCATTGACGTATTCGGCTCGAACGTGGCTCGTCATCGACGCCGGGGGCGACTGGGGCTTTTTCCCGTTCACGCGCGGCTACACCATTTTTGCGGGGGTGACCGTCATCCCGCTCGTCTTGTGACCGCCCCACTCGCCACTCGACCCCATCCGCGCGCAAGAACACGCCGTGGCCGACCGAACCAAGCCACCGGAGCCGGCGAGAGCGGGCGAGACAACAAGTTTTGATTGACCATGCGGACGGTTCGGCAACGCGGAATTCGCCCGGGCGCGTCCATCTGCTGCGCAGGCGGCCATCTGATTCCGACGACGCGTCGATGGGGGGAGCGCGAGCCAGGCTGAGGGCCGGGCACTCTCGACAACTGTTTTGCGGCGGTTGCGCGCCGGTGCCGGCGCGTGGTCCAAGCGGGCGGCACCGTCTTCGGCACAGGTGGCTCTCGCGCGATGGCTGCGAAACCGCGGGCATCCCCCCGGTTGCTCGTGCGGGGTCGTGTGTCTCGACGTGACCTCGCGATGCTCCAGATCGTCATCGGGGCTGAGATGCCAGCGTGCCGCTGCGCGACGAGCGGGCTCCTTCCCAAAGCCACGGCAGTCAGGCTAGAAGTCGACTCATCGAGCATGGTCGCTGTGGCCACCCAGGGCACGAGCTCCCCTCGAGAGCCAGGTGGTTTCGATGAGCCTGTCACGAGCCAGCCGGTCTTTCGTCGACGCGGCGAGCGATCGGGACCCATTCGTCCACTGCTTTTGCTGAACTCCTACAATCGAGCCGAGATGATCCAGCCTCGCCCCTCCGTTACGCGATTCGTGCACGCCGTGGTGCGCGCCGAGATCGCGAGCGGGACCGATGCGGACGGTTCGAAGGCCTGCCAGCGCCTTCTCATCAAGCTCAGCGAGGAACTCGGAACACTCATCGGCCAGGCCGGCTTCGATGTTCTACTCGTTCGCTCGATCGGCCTTGCCCAACGGGTTCACCCGGCCCTGGCTGGCGCGATCGCGGGTCCCGGAGGTTCGCTTGCGGGCCTCGACAACCCCTCGTGCGAGCGAGTCGACCTTGACGAGGGATCGCTTGCCGTCGTCACTCATTTCGTCGAACTCCTCGCGTTGCTGATTGGAGAGGATCTTGCGATGCGTCTGGTTGGCGACGTCTGGCCGGCGGCCGAGGAAAGCCGATGACGCCGGAACGCGACGGCACGATCCGGATGCTTCCAAGCGGAGTCCGTGGTCTCGACACCGTGCTCGGCGGCGGCTTGGCCGAGTACTCGTTCAACCTCATTGCCGGCGGCCCTGGCGCAGGCAAGACGACGCTCGCCCAGCAGATCGCCTTCTCCCGAGCGACCGCACAAGCTCCGGCGCTTTATTTCACCGTGCTCGGCGAGCCTCCGCTCAAGATGCTCCGGCACGTGCAGCAGTATCGGTTCTTCGACCCGGCAAAAGTCGGCGGTTCGGTTCGTTACGCGAATCTGAGCGCCGAAGCGATGGACCAGGATCTCGCCAGCGTTCTCAAACGCATGCTCGCTGAGGTCGAAGACATTCACCCGGCTATCGTGGTCGTCGACTCGTTTCGGACGGTCGCACGCGCGAGCGGGTCCGAGGCTCAGCTCCAGGAGTTCGTGCAGCGGCTGGCGCTTCATCTGACGAGCTGGCAGGCGACGACTTTTCTCGTCGGCGAATATGAGACCGCTGAATCGGATAGCAATCCGCTCTTCACGATCGCCGACGGAATCATCTGGCTCACGCAGTGCATCGAGCGCAATGCCTGTGTGCGGCGGATGCAGGTGACCAAGATGCGCGGATGCAGGACGATGTCCGGGCTCCATACGTTCTCGATTTCATCCGCCGGAATCCATGTGTTTCCGCGGATCCTCGAGACAGCCGAGCCGCGTCCGCGCGACGCCGCGGTGGCGCGGGCGTCGACGGGCGTGGCGGTCCTCGACGCGATGATGGGCGGCGGCATCCCCGCCGGGGAGTCGGCTCTTTTCGTGGGGCCTTCGGGTTCGGGCAAGTCGCTCTTCGCGCGCCACTTCATCGCGGCCGGAGTCGACGCGGGAGAGCCGGGCGTCATCGCGGCCTTCGAGGAGCACCCCGGGGAGTATCTTGCGCGAGCAAACAGCTTTGGTCCGAGCCTCGCCTGGGCCGTAGAGCACGGAGTCGTCGAGATCGTATACCTTCGATCACTCGACTTGACGGTCGACGAGGCGCTCTGGGCCATCCGCTCTGCGGTCCAGCGAAAGAACGCGCAACGGGTCGCGATTGATTCGCTGTCGGGTTTCGAGCTGACGCTAGCACCCTCGTTTCGGGATGATTTTCGTGAATCGCTCTTCCGCACTGTTTCGGCACTCACGGGTCTCGGCGTCAGCGTGCTCATGACGGTCGGCATTGTCCAATCGTTTACGGAACTCGACCTCTCCGCACACATCACCGAATTTTTGGCCGACGTCATCGTTCTGCAACGGTACGTCGAATTCGAAGGAAGGCTTGAAAAGGTGCTGGCGGTCGTCAAGATGCGCACCAGTCGCCACGACACAAGCATGCGTCGGTACGAGATCGAGTCTTCCGGGATTGTCGTCGGACACGCCATGGAGTGCCACGGCGGCGTGCTCACCGGCACCCCGTTCGGGCGGACGGATGGAGGAGCGGTGCTTTCGGGATTGACGCGCGAAGAAACCGTGCTCCTCCAAACGATTCGTCAGCTCGACGAGTCCGACGCACGGGGACTCGCTCGCGCTACCGGTCTGAAAGGTTCGACTTTGTCGCTCGCTTGCGAACGCCTATTGCGCCTGCAGTATGTCAGCACGCGGCGGCGCAATGGGGTTACCCTGTATCGCCCCAGGGCGGGTAGGAGCTAGTTCGCCCGGAAAGGGGGAAAGGTCATGTCCTTCGCCAACACGGTTCGAGGTCGTCTCTCAGATGCGCACCCGGCGTACGGGCTCAAATCGATGACCGGACCGCCGCGTGTTCTCCTCGTCGAAGACGACGAGCACACGTGTCGCGCGCTCACGACCCTGCTGGGCTCGGAGGGATTCTTGGTTTCGGCAGCAGCGGACGGTGCCGCCGCCATCGCCGAAGCGGCCCGATCGCCGCCGGACGTCGTTCTCACGAACCTGAAGACGCCGACGATCGATGCTGCGGAGCTGTGCCGGCGCATTCGCGAGATCGATGCCAATCTGCCGCTCATTTTCATGATATCGCACGCCGATCTGCCGCTTGTGATCGAAAGCGTGCGCGCCGGGGCGGAGGACTTTCTGACGAAGCCCCTGCAGCGTGATCTACTCCTTTCGCGACTGGAATGTGCGATTGCCAGACGCTCTGCGAAGCTCGAACGTGAGCATGTGCGGCTCCGCGCCCAAGAGGTCGTCCGCTCGATCAACGAGCGTCTCGTCTTGAGCAGCGTGCGCGAGCAGGAGCACGCGGAGGCCGAGGTGGAGCAGCGGGCACAGCTCAGCGCACTCCTCGAAAACCTGAGAGAGGGGGTCGCCATCGCCGAGCCGAGCGGTCGCATTCGACTGATCAACGACGCGGGCAAGGCGATCCTCGGCCTCGGCGACAAGGATCTGCCGTCGATCGATGCCCTCGACGCACTGGAAATCCAGGACGTCGAGTCGCAGCCCCTTCGGAACGAGCAGCACCCGCTGATGCGTGCGCTGAGGGGCGAACAGTTCACCGACAACGAGGTGCAGCTGACCCGGCCAAATGGTGAGCGGCGACGTCTCGTGTCGACGGGTACGAGCGTGAAGGACGAAAGAGGCCAGGTCACACTGGCATTCATCGTGTTTCGGGACGTGACGGAGCTCAGGCGCTTGGGTCAGCAGCGCGACGAATGGTTGGCTCTCGTTTCGCATGATCTTCGCAATCCTCTCAGCAGCATCCTGGTGCTCGTCTCGGCATTGAAGTGGTCGGTCAAGAAACAGGGCCCCGCCGAGGCCATCGGCCTCGCGGAACGCATCGAGCGGAACCTTTGGCAAATGAACGACATGATCGAAGAGCTTTCGGAGGCCACGACGTTCGAGTCAGAAGGCGTCATGCTGCGACGCGTGGCGTGCGACCTCCGAGAGTTGGTGGTGGGCGTCGTCGCGCGGATGGACGACGCTCGCGCGAGCCGTATTTCGATCGAAGTGCACAACGCCTCGCCATGCCTCGTGCTCGCAGACGCCACGCGACTCGGTCGTGTCGTCGACAACCTCCTGACGAACGCACTCAAGTACTCGGCCGCGGATGCTCCGGTGAGCGCTCGGCTCTCGCGCACGGAAAGCCATGTCGAACTCGAAGTCATCGATCGCGGGATCGGCATCGCCGCCGAAAACGTGAAGAGGCTATTCGATCGCTATTACAGGACGAAGGCTGGCAAAGCACACGCTGGAGGCATCGGGCTCGGCCTTTACATATCGCGTTTGATCGTCGAGGCGCACGGTGGCCGGATCGCGGTATCGAGCGAGGTCGCCAAGGGCAGCACATTCACGCTGACCTTGCCGTTTCATCGCGCATCGGCTTAATTCTCGCGGCGCCACCCCAAGGGCCGCCACACCCCAAGGGCCGGACGCGCTCGCTCGACGCGATCGCGTTCGGCCTTTTGCCGCCATTTTGTCTTTCGATAGACGGAGGAAGGTGTGGAGAAAGAGGGCAGCGAACGCGAACGGAGGGGGCCGCCGGGCCAACTCACGCAAGAGCGAGGATGATCTGGCCCATCACGCACGTGACCTCCGGTGCACGCCGTCTGCCAGCAGCCACATCGTCGAGGTCGTGCGTCATGGTGTCGATGTGCGCCGCACGGAAGGTGCTCGCAGCGAAGGGGTCGCTGCGCCACGTTCGTACGTTCATCGCATGCAAACGTGCCATCACCGCGGCTTCGACGGGAATCGGCGTCTGCTCAAATCGCTCGACTCTCCACCGTGTTCCCGCGGCGATGCGCGCAAGGTTCTGCCCGACGTGCATGTCTTGTCCATAGTGGGCATGCATTCGCGCGAGGGCACCGTAATATTCGACGAAGGTGGGATCAGCTGACTGGAGAGAGCAGTTTTCTTCGATGACGAAGCGCGCTCCCTTCCCCGCTGCCTTCGCGCATGCGTGAAGTACCTCGCGCGGTGCTGCCAAGTGCGTCAAAAGATAACGTGCGTAGAATGCATCGACATCGGCAACCGGGAACGGGACCGCTGTGACGTCCTGGATGGCAAACGAAATCTTGCAGAAGCGCGAACCGGCCAGCGCGACCATGCGTTCTGACGAGTCGAACCCCCATGTTTCCGGTGCTCCGAGCGTTTGTTGAACGAGCGCTGTCGTGTGCCCGGGACCGCAACCGAGGTCGAGCGCGCGCCTGGGCGCCCGCGGTGCGAGCGTCCGAAGCAGGCGCGAACTGCTGGGCTCAAATGCTCGCGCCAAAAGGGTGAGACGGTCTGCCGCCGCATCGCTGTCGCCAAACGTATAGTGGTGTTTCATCGCTGTCCGCCGGCTGCGCGGACCGTCGATCAAATCGCATCGAGGAAAGGGCCCGCGTCGGGCGCCTCCTCCGTCGTTTCATCGAGTGAAGAGCGGCCCCAACAAGCAAGTCCGCCACCAGTGGCAGGACGCAAGGGCGTTCGGGCACTTCTCCACGGGCGGAGACGTTATCGGATGGTCCGGACGTTCGTCAACCAAGCCGACGGAGCGTCGTTCTCAGGTTTCGGTCCGCCGCCCCGGGTCTGCGCAGGCGGTCCGACCCGGCGCGATCGAGGGGCGAGCGCGTACCCGGCTCCGTATTCGTCGGGTGACCCGTCTGGGGCCTCGCAGCCGCGCGCGCGATCCCCACGCTGCCGGACCTCGCGCGGATGGTCGCGTGTGCGTTGCGCCGGCCTCGGAGGCCGCTCTTTCGGTACGATGGTGAACGCACCATGAACGGCTCCCCCTCTCGAGGGCTTCACGACCTTTTCGCCCGACGGCATTCCTGGGTGCCTCTCGTCATCGGAGTCGCCATGCTTTACGGATTGCGCTTGAACCGGCCCGAGACGGGAAAACTCGAGGACGGGAAGTGGCTTTACTCCTACGACGAGAACTACACGGTGCTCACGGCCCGGAGAATCGCCGAAGGTGACAAGAACGTCTGGGACGCGTGGAAGCATCCCGATGATCACCAGGACCGCCTTTTCACGATGCGGTTCGCCTCGAAGGACTTGGGCAATGACGACAGCCGCTACGAATGGGTTCACCCACCCACGCCACGTATGGTGATGAGCGCAATCATACGGGTTGCCGGCATGAACCCGGTCGCATACCGGATGCCGAGCGTATGGCTCGGTGTGCTCATCGTCGCGATGACGTGGGTCATCGGAAATCGCATGCGGGGGCCAAGCTTCGGGCTTTTCGCAGGCACTTTGGCGGCAACGGACGGTTGGCTATTTTGCCTCTCACGGGTCGCCATGACCGACATCTACTTCATCGGGATGACAGTCACCGCGTACGCCCTCTTTTACGTCTGGTGGACGGCGAGATCGCACCGCACCTGGTGGATGATCGCCGATGGCCTCGTCTGCGGCGCAGCCCTGGCGATGAAATGGAGCGCGGCCGGCCCGGTCTTCGGGCTCGCCGTTCTCGCCATGGCTCGTTTCCTTCTGGACTGGCGCCGAAGCCCGACGACGCGATTCTCCACCTTGCGGGATGCGGCCGTTGCCCTGGCCGCGTTCACGCTCGTTCCGGCCGCAGTCTACGTCCTTTCGTTTTGGCCGTTCTTCGCTGCCGGACATACAGCAACCGAGTGGTTTGCCATGCATCGGGCGATCTTCGATTACAACCGGCGCGCCCCGGCGACGGCGCCCGGCAGCTCAGCGTGGTACGAATGGCCCCTCGACCGGCGAGCCACCTGGTTTCTGACGCGCGCCAAGAACGGGTTTTGCCAGTACACCTTCGCATCCAGCAACTGGTTCGTCTGGTGGCCGTTCATTCCGGCCGTTGCTTACGCGACCCTGCGCTTTATCTACGCGGCATTGCCCGTGCCGGCGAAAAGCCTATCGAGCCGTGGTTATTCGGCGGCCACCCAGCGGCTTTCTGCGTTCTTCCCACAGCTCGCAGGGTCGCCCATCGCGGGCACGCTGCCCTCGGCAGTCGACGAACCCCGATTCGAGCAGGCCTTTCTGGTCGTCGCAACGAGCGTGATGTGGTTACCCTACGCGCTCATTCATCGCTTCGTTTTTACCCGATATTTCACGCTGCTCGTACCATTTGGCGCCCTTGCCATCGCAATGGCCTTGTTTGATCTCCGGTCCAGATGGCCTCGGGTCGGCGAGGCCGTCTGCTTTGCGTACATGGCCGGCGCGCTGGCCTTTTTTGTCGTCCACTATCCGGCGTGGGCTGGCGTGCCGCTTCCTTGCAAAGGTGTCGAGGCGGGCCAGTGGGACTACTGGTTTCGAATGGCGCGTTGACGGGCCCACTGCCGTTTGCCCCGCCTGGGCCTCGGCTGCGCCCGTCTTGCGCCAGCCCGATCGAACGCGCAACTCGGGTGCGTTGAGAAGAGCGGAAGCGCCCTGGCGGAAGCGGCCAGACGGAAAGCGGTTCGGCGGAAGCGGTTCGGCGGAAGCGGCCCGGCGGAAGCGGCCCGGCGAAAGCGGTTCGGCGGAAGCGGCCCGGCGAAAGCGGTTCGGCGGAAGCGGTTCGGCGGAAGCGGCCCGGCGAAAGCGGTTCGGCGGAAGCGGCCCGGCGAAAGCGGCCCGGCGAAAGCGGCCCGGCGAAAGCGGCCCGGCGGAAGCGGCCCGGCGGAAGCGGCCCGGCGAAAGCGGCCCGGCGGAAGCGGCCCGGCGGAAGCGGCCCGGCGGAAGCGGCCCGGCGGAAGCGACAAGCGCCCTGCGCACTTAGCGCCGCGCCGTTTTCTCGTCCTTGACCGGAGAAAGCGCTTGCCAGAGCGCCCAATAGCTATTTTCCGGGTCCCAGAAGAGCCAGCCGACGGCGCCACTGGCCTCGGCGCTCTTGATCTCGTCAAGAACGTACTTCGGCCCGTACTTGCTGGTCTTGTAGGACGACCCCTGTAACCATGGACGCATCAGGGTATCCGGAATTTTTGCGTCCTTCAGCTTCTGAACGGCGGCTCGCGTGCCAATCCCGATGATCTCGGGATGGTCTCCCGGTACGTCGAAGCCATGCCATCCCTTCGCGTAATGGGACGGATACACCATCGGGCTGAGCGCCTCGGCCTCCCCGCCGATGACGGCGATGTTCTGGCCGAGCGCTTCGATATCCGAATCGGTTCCCGTCGCCGTAACGCCGAAGAGGTCGAGCGACAGCGGCACGTGCTGCGCCTGGGTCACATCGTGAACGCGTCGAACAAACGCTCGAATCGCCTGCGTTCGATGTCCGTCCGGTGTCGGCATGACCGCGTTTTTGAGTCCCTGCGACTGGACCGGGAAGCGGACGTAATCAAGCTGCACCTCGTCTGCACCGAGGCTGACGACTTCTCGAACCAAGTCGACGATGTAGTCCTGCGCCTCGGGATTCGCCGGATCCGTCCAACCCATCTGGAACGGCCTTCCCTCACGGTTCATCAACGACAGACGCGGTGCGTGCGCGGCCGCCCACGGGTCATGAAAGCAGGGAATCCGGATGATGACGTGAATCCCGCGATCGTGCGCAAACCGGATGGCGCGGGAGAGGTCCCGAATCGGCGGATCGGTGGCTGCGCCAATCTCGCGGGCCATCTCGACGTGGCTCGGATAGGTGATTGGACCCATGTAGTCCTTGCCGTCGAGGACGACCGCATTGAGCGATCGCGCCGCAATTTTTTCGAGCGTCTCCGGCCAGAAACTGCCGGCATAGATCCCCGTGATGAAAACGCCTTTGAGCGCCACATCCGCTGGCCAGCGAAGGCGTCCCTCCTCGGGGCTCTTGTACGGAGCGACGAGCAGGTGGGGAATCTCGACTTGAACGCCGGGTGACCACGCTGGCGCGAGCTTCGCGATGTCGGCCGCGAGATCCTTCGCACGATAGACGCTCGTCAGGTCCAGATAGTCGTCCGCCACCGACTGCACCGAGTCGCCCTCGGCCACGTGGTGGACGACGGAGAGCTCGCCGTTGTCACGGACGATGACGCGACCGCCGCGAGGAAGCCTCGCGATCAGCCAGTCCGCGAAGGATGGCCTCGGGCGGGCTTGCCCCGTACTGGGGCCTTGCGTTGCGGAGGGCGCCGGAGGGGGCGCGTTGCTCGTCGGGCGCGCGGAACGACAGGACGCAAGAACCACGAGAACGAATGCCCAATGCCTCTCCCCCAAAAAGCCCACGATGGCTCAGCATCGCCCTCGCTGGGGGCCATGCCAAGTCATTTGAGAACGGCCGCAACATGCCCCACATGGGACGACGGACCGTGTAAGCGAACGGGCGGCAAAGCGTCAAACACCTCGGTGCCGGTCGAGCAGGTCTTCAGCAGAGGGCGCGGGCCATCGCACATTCAGTCCGATCGCTACCTCTGTAGGCAGCGCGGTCCTCATCGCAGTCGTCCGTCGAGCGCCACCGCTGCGTTGGCCGTCATTGTCGCCTCACGAAGGAGGCGCAGCGCGGCGGTCTGGTCGACCCCCGGAGGGGTGTTCGCCAAAATGACTTCCGCGTAGCGTTTCGCGGCGGCATGGATGGCCTCGTAGTGATGCAGCTTGTCGGGCGTCGGCGCGTGGTGAGTGAAAACGTAGTCCGGGTCGAAATCGTGGGGACCGCTCATGAGGTTCTCCTCACCTTACACATAGACCGGACAGCGATCGCCCCCCAACAGGATTCTCGTCACGAGAACTTGAGGGCCCGTCCCGGCGCCCCGCCCGGCCGGCAGCCCGAACGGACAATCGCCATCGCGCGTGGAAGGAGTGCAGCTTGCGGGCTGCCGCGTCGAATTCGGCCCGTTCGATCCGACGCGGGTCAGTGCACCGGTTGTACGGGTAACCGGGCAGCCCCCTCTCCGCGAGCCGCCCGCCCATGGGCCAGGGCTGCCTCGGTCACGCCGCGATGGCTTCGCCCGGTGGTCGTGCGTGGCCGCCGTCGCCGTCGGCGTCATCGGGGTTCGGGAAGGGCGCCTTCCAGGCGGCGAGGATGCTCGGGATCGACGCGACGAGCACGAAGATGAAAAAATGCCGATAGCCCATTGTGTCAGCCAGCCAACCACTCATCCCTTGTGTCGGGATGAGGACGAGGTTCATGAGCGAGGTGGCAAACGCATAATGAGTCATCTTGTATTTGCCAGGCGCTATCTGCTGCATCATGTACAGCATGTTTCCCGTAAAGCCGAAGCTGTAGCCGAACTTCTCGATGCTCACGAAGAGCATAATCAGAGAGAATGGCAGGGCGGCCCCCGGCCTCGCCGCCTGGCTCAAAAAAATGTAGCAAAGGTGGGGGACGTTCATGCAGAGTGCGAGAAAAAACAACGATCGCTTCAGCGTGAATCGTGCGATGAAGACCCCGGCCAGCAGACCGGCGACGAACCCCATGACGGTGCTCACGGTGCCATCGATGATCGCCTTCTGCGCGAGCGTCAGGCCAAGACCACCCGACCGAATCGGAGCCTGGATGAACAGCGGAGCCTCCTGCAACAGGAACCCCTCGCCGCTCCGATAAAGGAAAACGAAGACAAGCATTCCCCAGATTGACTTCTTTCGGAAGAAATCGACCACCTCGTCCCAAAATGTGCCAAAAATCTCCCGTGCCCCCTTCGGTCGATGGGAGATCGAGCCCGTCGGAAGTATGAAGTAGTGATAGACGGCCAACCCGCCCATCGTCAGAGAGGCCAAGCCGACGGCCTCGGTCCAGGCGGTTTTTGCGTCCTGCCCCGCATCTTTCAGGAGGCCGGCCGTGGCGACGACGGCAGCCGTCGCAAAGAGACGGCCGAGGTTCCAGGCGACCCCCTGCACGCCAATCCAAGCCGCCTGCCTCTCCTTCGACAGGGCGCTGATGTAGACTCCGTCGACGCAAATATCCTGGGTCGCAGACGCGAACGCAACGACCCACAGAATCCCGATGACGACGGTAAAGTAGTTGGGCAGATGCAGCGCCAAGCCGACGGCAGCGAGGAGCGCGCAAAGCACGAACTCCATCAGCAGCACCCAGAACTTCTTCGTCATGTACATATCGAGGAATCCCGCCCAAAACGGTTTTAGGGACCAGGCGATTCCGATCGATGCGGTGCTGACGGTGATCTGACCGTCGGAGTACCCCAAATCCTTGAACATCGTGCCGGCGACCCAAGTCACCATGGCGAACGGGATTCCCTCGGCAAGATACGAGCTCGGCACCCAGGCTCCGGGGTGGCGCGCACGCTTCGTCGCATCCATCATGGGCCGTCTTAAGCGACGCCGCGCCGGATAGCAACCCGTCTTTCCGAACGGTTGGACGATAGCGCGCCGCGCCATCGGCTCGGCCGTAGATGACCCGCCCAACAGGCGTCCGTCGGCCGGCCCGGAAGGACGGCGCGGGGCGCTGACCGCCCTCGGTCCGCGCGTTCCGGGGGCTCCATCCTGCAAGACCTGGGTCGACCGGACTGGCCGGACTGGCGCGACGCGTCGCGGACGCCGTCCCGACGACCGGACGGGGAAGAGACCCCTCGACGCTCCCGACCGAAGCGGGGAGCGCTGGCGGCGGCGCGCAGACCACGGCGCTTGCGACGAATCCCTCGCCCTGGGCGGGCCTAACCGCGAAAGGCGTCCACCCAGGACGGAGCTCCGGCGTGCAGGCATCTCGACCATTCGGACGAAGCCTTAAGCACGAACCAAGCCGATCCGTCTGAAAAGACGGGAGATGCCGAAGCGCCCGGCCCGGGACTCTGCGCGCCGTAGCCGGCGCACATTCCGACAAGTGGCTCTCGCCCTTGCTGCTCGTCTTCGCCGCTTGCGCGAGGCGCGGGGTTGGACGCAGCGGGCCGCTGCGCTGCGCATTGGAATCGGAGCTGCGGTCCTCCGACGGCTCGAGAGCGGATCGGGCAATCCCTCCTTGGCGGTGCTCGTCAGTGTGGCCCGTGCCTTCGAAGTCCCGCTCAAGAGGCTTCTCGGTCGTTCAAGAAAAGCGTAACCGTCCGGGCCCAAGTTGCGAGACCCCCCGACTCTGGACGGCGCGACAGTCGCGCGGAAGGACGCGCGCCGCGCGCGCCGCTCGAGATCACGGAAAAAGGCGCCGTTGCTCGAGCAGCTTCGCCACCAGCGCGGTCCATCCGGTCTGCGTGCGCGCGCCCAAGCCCTCGCCCGTCTCTCCATGAAAATACTCGAAGAACGAGATGTTTTCCTTGAAGTGTGGGTCGTCGCGCAGGACCTGCCGGTTGCCATGGGCAGGCCGCTGTCCGTCAGGACCTCGGCGGAAGAGGCCGATGAGCCGGCTCGATAGCTCGCCCGCGACCTCCCACAGCGTCATGAGACGGCCGGAGCCGGTGGGGCACTCGACGCGGAGCGAATCGCCATAATAGTGATGCAGCTTTTGCAGAGCCTCGATGACGAGGTAATTGACCGGCAGCCAAACAGGCCCCCGCCAGTTCGAATTGCCTCCGAAGATGCCCGTTTGCGACTCTGCCGGCTCATATTCGACCCGGTGGACCTGCCCGTCCAACCAAAGCTCGTAGGGCGCTTCGGCATGGGCGCGCGAAAGCGACCGCACGCCATAAGGGGACAAAAACTCCGCCTCTGACAGCATCCGCGCGAGCAAACGAGGCAACCGGCCCCGGTCTACGAGAGACAGCAGGCGTCGCGATCGCTGACCGGGGATCTCGACCATGGGACAGTATTCGGCAAGCTCCGGACGGTTCTCGAGCAGCCAGCGAGCGCGCCGCCAGAAGGCGCCGAATCGGCCCGTCGTGTCGGGTTCGAACGTGGCGGCCGCAAAAAGTGGAATGAGTCCCACCATCGATCGGACTCGAACGGGGAAGCTCTCCCCGCTCGGGCGCCTCATCACGTCGTAATAGAAGCCGTCCTTCTCGTCCCATAAGCGGACGTCTTCACCGGCGATGTGGTTCATCGCATGGGCGATCAGCAGGAAATGCTCGAAAAACTTGTTCGCCACGTCCTGATAGCTCGGGTTTTCACGCGCCAGCTCGAGGGCAATGTCGAGCATGTTCAGACAATACATGCCCATCCAGCTCGTCGCGTCGGCTTGCTCGAGCGTGCCGCCGCCGGGCAGCGGCTTGCTGCGATCGAACACGCCAATATTGTCGAGTCCGAGGAAGCCTCCCTCGAACACGTTCCGGCCTGCAGTGTCTTTGCGATTCACCCACCAAGTGAAGTTGAGCATGAGCTTGAGGAACGTCGACTCGAGAAAGCTTCGATCAGCACGGCCGGTCGTCCGGCGTTCGATTTGATAAACGCGGTACGCTGCCCAGGCGTGCACCGGTGGATTCACGTCGCCCAATTGCCACTCGTATGCCGGAATTTGTCCACTCGGATGCATGTACCACTCACGTACGAGCAACGTGAGCTGCTGCTTGGCGAACTCCGGATCGACCAGGGCGAGGGGGATGCAATGAAACGCAAGGTCCCAGGCTGCGTACCAAGGGTATTCCCACTTGTCCGGCATCGACAGGACTTCGCTATTGTAGAGGTGTCGCCATTCGTGATTTCGGCCCTTCCACCGCTCGGCCGGCGGTTTGGGTTGCCCGGGGTCTCCACGCAACCAGCGCTCGACCTCGTACGCGTAATACTGCCGGCTCCACATTAAGCCGGCGATCGCCTGCCGAAAGATTCGGCGCTCGTCCGCATCGAGGTTGTGCGGAGTGATCTCGTCGAAAAAATGGTCCGCCTCCGCCATTCGCTGTTCGAAGACTCGAGCGTGCGGGCCGAATGGGTCGGACGATCGCTGGTCGGCGTAGCGGAGACGTACCGTACGACTCTCGCCCGATGCGAGGCGAAGGGAAAACTGGGCTCCGACCTTGCTTCCGCGTCGGTCGGGGTTCACGGCTCCTTTGCGCCCGAGCACGATGGCGTCGTGGAATGCGTCCTTCACGTAGGGGCAGCGGTTGGGCGCACCCCAAAGCCGTTCGGCGTTCGTGTCGTTCTCCGTGAAGAGCAGATCCTCGGCCCCTTCTGCGTAGAGCCAATAGCGCCCAAGATGGCTCTCGACCGTCTCGGCGACTGCAATCTGGCCAAGAGGCGCAAGGCCCACGATCTCAGGACGGCCGTCGAACCCCGCCGCGCTCGGCTCGCCGCTGGGTCCTCCCGACCAGGACCAGGTATTCCGAAACCAGAGCTGTGGGAGAACGACGACCGAAGCCTCGTCGGGACCGCGATTCGTAACGGTGATCCGAATCAGTAGATCGTTGACATCTTTCTTCGCATACTCGATGAGCACGTCGAAGTAGCGACTTTCGCGAAAGGCCGATGTGTCGAGAATTTCGGGTTCGCGATCGCGCCTCGTCGCCTCACGAGAGAGCGCTCGAAGCTCTGCATAGGGAAATGAGGCTTGAGGATACTTGTAGAGCGCGCGTGCGTAACTGCAGGTCGGCGTTGCATCGAGGTACCAGTAAAGCTCCTTGACGTCCTCACCGTGATTGCCCTCGGTGCCGGACACCCCGAAGAGTCGCTCTTTGAGAATGGAATCTTTCCCGTTCCAGAGCGCGACGCAAAAGCAAACGAGACCCCGGTTGTCGCAGAGTCCAAGAAGGCCGTCGTCCCCCCAACGGTAGGCACGATGTGCGGCGTCATCGAAAGAAAAATGTTCCCACGGCTCTCCGTCGGCCGAGTAATCCTCACGAACCGTCCCCCACTGCCGTTCAGGCAAATAGGTGCCCCAGCGCCGCCACTTCTTCGGATCCTTTTCAGTGCGTGCTTCAGCGAGGCGCTCATGTTCCGCAGTCGATCGGAGGGTCATTGCGGCCGCAGGATAGCCGACCGCGCCCACCCTCACTTGCCCGGCCTACGCCTCATTTCGGAGCCAGTGTGGTCGTGGAGGACGGGATCGTGAAGTAGTCCCAAGCCGGCGTGTGGTTTTCTTCCGACTCGGGCTGGTTCCAAAAGTAGAGGGCGCCGTAGGTGGCCAGATTTCCGGCGCTGTCGACGACCACCGCCGAAAGATAGAGCTGCGGCACTTGAAAGGGCTGTGGGTTGCCGCTGCCGTCCGTCGTATAGGGGTCACGGACCGAGCTGAAGACCACCCAATAAAACGTACGGCCGTCGGAGGTCGACGCGACCGCGGGCGCCCATTTCGGCCAGCTGTTCGTGACGCCGGGGCTCGCTTGACCCGTGCACGCCGGCGGGTCGTTGGCGGCGAGCCGCGTCGCGGTGCCACCTTGGCTCGAAACGACGTATACCTCGGCCCCTGGGCTGCTGTACATGCTTCCGCTCGCCGTCTTATCGAAGACGATCAGTCGATCGTCGGACGACCATGCCGGGTAGTAATCGCGTGCTGTCGCGTCGTCCGCCCCCTGCAGAGCAGTCGCTTGACCGCCCGCCCGGTTGTTGTAAGGCACCACGTAGATGTCGGCCGGGCCGTCGTCGAGCCGTCCATCGACATTGGCGTCGGTCGAAACGTACGCGATCCGGGTGCCGTCGTGGCTCCAGCTCGGTGCGCCGGCATGACGCGTATCACCCGTACGCTGCAGAATACCGCTCGCTGGCGTGCTCGCCGCCTCGAGGTCAATCCAAATGAGCTCCGAGTCCATGTCGTCCTGCGGGTCAAACCCCGAAACTTCGATGCGGTCGCCCGGGGACCAATGCGCGGCGGAGAAGGTGTGGATTCCAAGTACGCCCGTCTGTAACGTCGTCTGAGCGGCGGCGCCGAGCCATGACGGCACGACGCCGGTGTTCGGCGGGGTGACGCTCGCGAAGCCGTTGTCCCAGCTCCACGCGGAGGAAAACGAAGCGTAGTCGCCGTCAGGTGTCGAGTTGTGACAACCGATGCACTGGGTCGAGAATTCTTGAACTTGCCCAGGCACGAGGACAGGCGCCACCGTCTCGTCGCCCACGGAGAACCCCTCCAGTGCGGTGCCTTTCGACGTCGTCCAGTAGACAATCGACCCCGGGGCGTCGACGGGGGCAATGCCGATGGCTCCGCTCGAGCCGACCGCCTCGCCCAGCAGCGCATTGCCACTGACCGTGCCTCCACGAATGGTGAGCGTGATGGCTTCGTCGTATGAGTGGCCCCGGAGTGCGTCCCAAAGCGCTTGCGGCATCGTCCACCCGTTCGATCCCGTGTAAACGACGAGATCGTTTTGCTGGTTTGACACATGCACGCGAAGCTCGAAGAGGTTCTCGCCGCTGGCCGCCACCCAGCGAAAGCGCGGCCTCAGCCAGTTGTCAGGGTAGATCGCGTTGATCTCCGGCTCGACGAGGCAGGGACCGCCCGTCGGCAACGCCTGTGGGCTTTGGCCGAAAAGCGCGGCCGCATTGGACGGAGCGGCCGTGCCGGCGTCAACGCCGGCCGAGTCGATGACGGCTCCCGCCGGAAAGTCGGAATACATCATCCCGAGTACTTTCGTGTCAGGCCCCGATGAGCCTGAGCTCACGGCGCTCGAATCAGCGACCACCAACCCGCTGTCGCCAAAGCCATTGAACCCCGAACTCATGGGGGCGACCAGAGCCGTCGTGGTGCCCCCATCGAAACTGGATTTGCCGCCTGCTCCGCAGGAGGTGGCGAGCCCGGCGAGACACATGGCGGCCACCACGTCGGTCCGACGACGACAGCTCGACGAAACATCGATTGTGCCCGCGGAGGCGTCGAGCTGGTCAGTCGTGAAACGGTCCGATGCTTGCGCGCGGCGATCCAACGGCCGAGCGAGGTACTGCAACTGCATGGGGCGATGCTTTAGGCCCAACGCGCGCGGCCTGTAAAGGTATGCCTTTGGCGATGAAACGCCGAGACGTGCGACATGCGCAACGTTCGAGCTCTCGACGCTTTTCGCTCGATCGTTCGATGACTACAAGCGCTCAGCACCTATCCCAAAATTTAATAAGGCGAGCAGCAAGCTCAATCGTAATTCGCTCTGCCGTAGGTCTGGCTTCCGCGACTCATCAAGTCACTCGCCGGGCAAGATGCCATTGCCAGACATCAAGCGGCAGGCGAGGGGCGGAATGTGCCGAGCGCCCGGCAAGGGCCGACCCGGCGGACGGGAAAGCGGGTCCGGCTCGCGGGTCCGCGACGCGCTGAATGCGGGCGTCCGGCTGAGACGGTCCGCGACGCGCTGAATGCGAGCGTCCGGCTGAGACAGCCGTAAGGGGCCGACGTTGGGGCGGAAGGGACCCGCCGACACGATCCGGCGCGGAGCCGAGAAGCGGAGCGGCTGCCGGTTGAACCCCAGCGGCTGCCGGTTGAACCCCAGCGGCTGCCGGTTGAACCCCAGCGGCTGCCGGTTGAACCCCAGCGGCTGGCGGGTTGAACGCCAGCCGCTCGAATCGCGCGGCGGCCCGCCAAGCAAACCTCCGGCGCGCGGAGGCTCGCCGTTCCCGGGTCTCGGGGTGATCACGCGGCGGCGCCGGGGGTGATCACGCGGCGGCGCCGGGGGTGATCACGCGGCGGCGCCGGCCTGGGGTGGCACCGCGGTCAAGCCGACGAACGGTGACAGCCCTGCGCCGACGTGCACGGCCTCCCTACTGCAGCACACGCGTCTGCAATGAAGTCGTGCCAGCTCCTAGCGCTTTGGCTGTAAATCAGGCACCGTGACTTCATGAGCCAAGCAGGTGCGCGAGGCCCTGCATCGCCCGGAAAGCGGCCGGTCAATGGCTCTGCGCCCGGAGCATCAGCCAACGCGGATCCCGTGCTGCCGGCTGCGGCGTCGCCTGATGCGTCGATCGCCTCGTCGGCGGTGCCCGATCGCATTCGGCTTCCGGCGGCTCCCTCGCTTTCCAAAACACAAGACGAAGCCGCTTCGCCATCGGCGGTCGGGCCCCGTCCCTCCGGACGAGCCGAGGACCGCCCCCAGCGACTCGCCCCCGCCCACGCGACCACGGCGGCCCCAAAGACCGGGAGCCCCGACGCTTCACCGTCGCCGGTCGGGCCCGGGGCCTCCGCCGTTTCGCCCGCAAAAGGCGAGGACCTTCTTCCCCCGTCACCCGTTCCCACCCGCGCGACCCCGGCGACGCCCAAGACCGGGGGCCCTGACGCTTCACCGTCGCCGGTCGGACCCCGGTCCTCGGCCGCCTCGTCGGCAACCCAGGATCTTCCGAAGCAACCCGCCCCCATCCGCGCGACCACGGCGACCCCCAAGGCCCAGAACCATGGCGCTGCGCCGTCGCCGGTCGGGCCCGGGGCCTCTGCGGCTTTCTCCGCACGAGCCGAGGACCGCTCCCAGCAACCGGCACCCGCCCGCGCTAACACGGAAACTCCCAAGACCGGGGAACCTGGCGCATCGCCATCGACCGTCGGACCCCGTCCCTCCGCGGCTTCGTCCGCCAAAGCCCAGGGCTTTCCCCAGGCACCTGTTGCCGCCCGCGTGACCGCGGCGACTCCCAAGACCCAGGACCCTCCCTCGCCATCGTGGGTCGGGCCCGGTCCCTCGGCCGCTTCATCGGGAAAAGCCCAGGAGCGGGCGGAGTACATCGTCCCCGGCCCCGCGATGGCCGCTGCGGCTCCGAAGACCCAAGACCGAGACGCTTCCCCTTCTGCGGCCGACGCGACTCCCTCGACCTCTTCATTCGCACAGACCCAGGACCGCGCCGCGCACTCCGCCCCCAGCCCCCCAATGGCCACCGCGACTCCGAAGACCCAAGACCGAGATGCTCAGTCTGCCGGTCCTCGGTCGCCGAAAACGCTCGACCGCGCCGTGCCCAACCCGGCCGCTCCCGCCTCGTCCAAAACGCTCGACCGCCCCCCGCTCGTCCCTTCCGCCCCATCGTCCCCCCAAGCGCTAGGCCGCGCCGTCCAAGTCCCTGCGCCACCATCGTCCTCGCCCAAGACGCTCGACCGCCCCGCGCTCGCCCCTTCCCCCCCATCGCCCCCCCAAGCGCTAGGCCGCGCCGTCCAAGTCTCTGCCCCCCCACTGTCGTCGCCCAAAACGCTCGACCGCCCCCCGCCGGCCCCTTCCGCCCCGTCGCCCCCACGGCCGCAGGACCGACCAGAGCTTCCTTCGTCACCTCGGCTGGCCGACGGTATTGCGGCGGCCGCGGCTCGGTTGCCGGCGCTGAGTGCAGGGACCTCTGCAACGGCACTCACAGCGCCGCCGTCGCCCGGCCCGGCGCGCGCCGACGGCGCTCTTCGAGAGGCTGACCTCGCCGACAAGCGCGTGGGCCCGTCGATCCCCGTCTCGATGATGGACGACGAACCCACGATCGTCGCGCGACCGCCGATGATGGTTGTGGGCCCTCCGCCCGTGCCCGCACCGGGTCCAGAGTCAAGCGAAGCGGTCGAAGCACGCATTCGCGCAGCCGTCGACGCCGCCGTTCGGCCTCTCCAACGTTCGATGGTCGACATCCAGCGTCAGCTTGACGAGGCGCAGCGCGTCGTTCGAGAGCGCGACGCAACTTCCGGGATGAGCCGCGCGCCCGGTTCGTTGCCGCTGCCTCCGAACGAAGGCGCGCCTCAGCTGCGACGCGCGCCCTCGGCCGGGCCTGCCGGCGACCAGGGTGCGGTTTTCGACATCGCGGCGATCGAACGCGATACATCCATTGCAATCGACGGCGCCTTCGATGGTCGGCGCAGGCGCCGGCGCGCTGTCCTCCTGTTCGTCTCGGTCGTCGTCATCGTATTCGGCGGCCTGCTTGCCGCACTGGCCGGGAGCTACCTGCCTCACGGCTGAAGCCATCTCGCCTCACGGCCATGACCCCCGAGGGCGATTCGGCAACACAGTTCCCGTGAGCAGAATCGCCGCGCGGCAGAGTGGCCGGCTCCGCTTTGCAGTCCGGGCTACGCGAACGAAGATTGTCACCGATTGACGGGCCAGCCGGAACGTCGGTTTTGCTCCTTCGAGGAACGCGTCACGCATTCCTCGAACGCGGGCATCAAACCCCTACGACGCGGAGTCTGCGCGGATCGGACCCGCGCGCACCAACAGGGTGCGCAGGGGGACTTGGCGGCGGACTCCAAACTGCGAAATCATCGGCCAGCGGACCTGGCAGCGCAGGTTGGACTGGGCGCTCCACAAGTTGGAAATCGTGTGAGGCGACGAGGTCGAGCCGGCCGCCATTCTCGGTCCACTTCTTCATCGTGCGACCATTCCGAAGGAGAACCCCGTGCTGAGGGTCACGCCGCATCCCGTCGGCAAGACGAGCCTGCGCCTCGGCGAAGTCGCCCCGGCGCGCCGCAATGCACGCGAGATAGTTGAAGGCGAGGCCGGGTGCAGGATATTCGAGGGCAAGCGCACGATGAACGTGACGCTCGGCTTCGCCAAGGTCGCCGTTCCGGTAGTAGGCCGCTGCGAGATCGAGGTGGGCGCCGTGGTGATCGCCGAGCCGGTCGAGGATCCCCTGACAATCGCTGATGCTTTCGCGAAATGCTTCGTGCAATCCCTTGTTTTGTTGAAACCAAGTGCGAAAGAACGCGGTGTCGTCGTCAGACGCGTCGAACGTCGTCTTCAGCTCTTGGAAGTCGCGCTCGAAATAGAACTCGGCGTCCAGCCAGCCGGCCTTCACCGCCTCGTCGTAATCTCGAGTGCCGGGGTACACCGAAAGGCAAGCAAAAATGTATTGGTGGGGTTTGGCGCGCTCGATGAAACGGAGGGTCTCCTCGAGTGTTTCACGCGTCTCTCCGCGGTTGCCCAGCATCATGTAGTAGCGCAGTTTGATTCCATACTTTTTTGCAAGCTCAGTCGAAGCGATGATTTCGTCCGGCGTTATTTTCTTGTCTATTGCATCCAAAATCTTTTGCGACCCCGACTCGACGCCCAGGCTGAGCCGCTCGCAACCGGCAAGCCGCATCTCGCGAAGCAACTCGTCGCCAAGCACGTCGACCCGTGTGTCGCAGCTCCAAAGAAACCTTATGTTTCGCTCGCGGATTCCACGGCAGAGGGCGATAACGCGCTTGCGATTCGTCGTGAATGTGTCGTCCTTGATCTGCAGCATCTTGACGGGAGCGCGGGCGACAGCGGCCTCGAGGGCGTCGAGCACGTACGAGACGGAGTGGCCGCGAAATCCCCGCCCCCAGCTCGCTTCTGCGCCACAAAAGGTGCACCTCCAGGCGCACCCTCGCGACGTCATTACAATATGCGTGTCAAAGTAGTCGTGTGGTGATGCAAGTGAGTCGAGATCTTCGATAGCGGGCCGCTCAGGCGCCAGGACCACCGCGCCGTCGCTTCGATAGGCGGTGCCCGCGGTGCCGCGGGTGTCTTCGCCTCGCTGGATGCGGTCAACAAGCTCGAGAAAAGTATGTTCACTCTCGCCGACAGCGACCCAGTCGATGTCCGGATGGTGCATCATCATTTCGCGGGCGAGAGGCGTCGCGTGAGGACCCCCCACGACGACATGAGCGCGCGGGCGCACTTGCTTAATCTCATGGGCGACAAGAGCCACGCCCCGCCGGTTCGCAGTCCAACATGACAGTCCGTAAAGATCAGCTTCGAGCGTCGCGATCACGTGCTTTACCTGAGGCCAGGTGAAGGCCGACAAGTTGAGCACCTTGACCGAGTGGCCGGCCCGCAGCGCCTGAGACCCTAAAACGAGGAGGCCGTAGGGCGTCTGAAAGAAGTCACCGTCGAGATCGCCATCTGCAAACTCGCTTGGAGGTCCATCACCGCTCGCGTCGACGGCGTGCCCCGGTGCGGGGATCTTCCAAGGGGGAGGATAGAGGAGAGCGATACGCATGGAGTCCCTGCCCGGCCCGGAGTGTAGCGTTTCGTTGGTCGCAGACGAATGGTCGCCCGCGCCTCGCTGTCGCCACCAAGCCCTATGGCCTGGCCGACACGCCCGAGGAGATGGCGTCCTCGGCCCGATCATTGCTGCGGCGTGCTCGCGGGCCGACCCAAGCGGGACCGCGCGCCGGGCGAGC
Organism: Polyangiaceae bacterium; assembly: GCA_050013115.1. Taxonomy (GTDB): domain Bacteria; phylum Myxococcota_A; class Polyangia; order Polyangiales; family Polyangiaceae; genus Palsa-1150. The sequence goes on along the minus strand of JBEKFX010000040.1, from coordinate 16,627 downwards.
GCTACGTGCACTGGCTGTAATAGGCGTTGCTGACGGTGCATACATAGGGCGCCGAGCAGCATGTCGGGCCCGGCCAAGACATCCCGCCGCATTGGGCATAGTGTGCTGCGCACGCACCCGAACCGCCGGCATCGCCGGCCTTGCCTGAACCGCCGGAGTCGGCCTTGCCGAAACCGCCGTCGTCGTCCGTCGTGCTCGAACCGCCGTCGCCATCCTCCGCGCCCGACGCGCCCGAGGCTGAGCTGCTCGCGACCGAACCCGCCACGCTCATGCTGCTCGTCGCATTCGTGCTGCTCGGCGTCGTGGGCATGAACGTCGAGCTGGTCGATACATCTGAATACGACGTGCCGATGGAGCTGCTCGATCCGCCCATCGAAGTTTCTGAGGCCATGTTCGACGTCGTCGGCGCGACGGCCAAGACCCCGCCACCTTTGAATGCGTCGCCGGGATCTGCAGCGCAAGAGACGAAGACCGCGAGGGCCGGAAGCGCGAAGAGGACCAATTCGGCGGTGCGATGGGGCATCGAGATTTTCGGGTAGGTGGCGATGCGGGGAGCGCCGATGGCTCGATGGCCCAGCCCTTTCCGGACTGCGCCGAGCGTGGAGAGCGTGGCTCCTCGAGAGTTTACCTGATAGCGTGACATGGGTCGTGGACAAGGCACGTCGTCCGCGGGATGCGCTCCGAGCCGGGTAGGTCGTTGTGGCGATTGCCCGCACCAAGAACCGGGGCCGGGAAAGCCGGATGTTCGGGTCCTGCCAGGCGTGCTGAAGCCGCCCGGGATTTCCCGCGCACACGAAAAATTGGATGACGGGGAACAAGAAGGCTGCTTGCCTGAGAATTCAGTGAAGGCTCTACCGCGGTCCGTTCTCGCTGAGATGGTGCTCATTCCACGCCTAACCCAACAAACGAACGCCTGGGTACGCCCTCCCACGATCGCGAGCATCCCAGTGCGAAGCTGTGCGTTCTCCGGGGTCGTCCGCAAGTGCAGGCCCGGCGGAACCCTTGGCTTGGAGGAAATGTGATTTTCTGGCGTGGCCTTTGGTTTTTGGCGACGATCGTCTTTTTTTCGTCTCTTCTATCGCGTTCGGCGCTCGCCGCATCGAACGACGCCGAGGCCGGCAAGCTGCGCGAGGCGGCCATCTATCAAGATTACCTCGCGACGGATTTCCCTTCGGCCGAGAAAAAGCTATCGCAGGCGCTGGCACTTTGCTCCAAAAGAGACGATTGTTCTTCGACGCTGCGCGCGCGTCTCTACTGCGACCTCGGCGTCGTCGAGTTCGCGTCGCAAAAGCCTGACGCAGGGCGAGCCCAATTCGTCGCTGCGCTCAAAGAGGACCCCGCGGTCGCGATCGACCCGGACCTGACGACTCCCGAGCTGCAAAGGGAGTTTGCGGCGGCGAAGGGTCTGGACGACGGAGGAAGCCCGCTTGCGCAGGACGCCGGACCGCTTGCCCCGGACGCCAGCCTCGCCGTCCCGAGCGCCGGACCCCTCGTGGCCGACGCTGGACCCCCACCCCCCGACGCCGGATCCTCAGGCCCGCACGCGGAACCAGCGCCCGCCGCTGAACCGGGCAACAAGACCGAGAAGCCCACCCGGACCGAGCCGACAGCGCCCACAAAAGCCGACTCGGACTGTCCGCCCGGCTTTCCCGGGTGCAAGTCGGGCGAGGCGACCGGCGCGACGTGCACGGAGGACGACGAGTGCGGAGCGGGGGAACGGTGCGTCGCGAGCAAGTGCGAAGGCAGCGAAGAGGCGTCCGGACCTGGCAAGGCCAATTGGGTGAGCCTCGCGTTCCAGACAGACTTTCTACTCTTGCCGTCGAAGAATGACGTTTGTCGTGGTGGGCAAGGCTACTCTTGCTTCAACTCGGACGGCACATGGTACAGCGGCAACCCGATCGCGGGGGAGGGCGGCGCGGTGGCCTCCGGTGGACTCGTGCCTGCGACGATGGGAATCCTCGCTGCGTACGATCGCAACTTCGGCAACCTCACCGGCGGAGCAGCGGTCGGATTCGCGTTTGGCAACGGACCGACGCGGCCAGGAGGCACAGCCTCGATACCCGTGCACGCCGAGCTTCGCGGCAAGTACTGGTTCGGCCATCATCCGCTCGCGCGAAAGGGCTTTCGTTTCTACGCACTGCTTGCCGGCGGGATCGCCGAGGTGGACGGTTCGATTACCGCTTATGTAAACGAGCCGGCGGCCGACGGAATCCCAAAAACGGCGTGGAGGAAGACCGGGACCGGGTTCGCAGCGATCGGTCTCGGGACCATGTTTGCATTCACGCCGACCCTGGGGCTCGCGCTGGAGGCGCGAGGCACCCTGCTCTTCCCGACGGCGGGCGAAGCGCTAAGCGGCCAGCTGTCCTTTGCGGTCGGTTTTTGACCGCGCGGCGGTGCCGGCTGCTGGCCGGGTGTTCGAACGACATCGAGCCGAGCCTTGGACGAAGGGTCCACGCGATTTCAGGCTCGGGCGGCGCGATGGCCAAGGAACGCGGCGGCGTTTCGGCCGCGCAGCGCCGCTTCAGGAGCCCGTCGTGTCGACCGACAAAAGGTCGACACGGTGCCTCCAAGCAAACCGAATGACCGCCGCGCCACCGAGGAGGCAGCTCACGTTGATGAAAAGCTCGACGAGCACGCTGCCGAGCTCGCCGCGTTGGTAAATGCCATTTTCGAAGTCGAACAAGACATCCATGCAGGCGAGAAAGAGCGTCGCGCTGCCGGCGAGCAACATCCAAAGCAGGGCCGTCGGCCGTCTCCGATGGAGCGCGACTGCGGCGAGCACGCCGGTCGTCGCCATCCAAGCGTCGGCGATCGGAAAGGCGTTCTCGAACGCGTAATATTCGGGCCGATCGATGGTCGCGAGTGCGCTTCTATCGACGAAAAACCATACGATCCAGTAAGCCACAGTCGCAAGAGCGCCAAACCAAAGGATCCCGATCATGACTCGGCGGCCTCCTCGAGACGGCGGGACGGCGCCCGAGACGGCGGTCTTGGCAGGGTTCATCCCGCTCACCCGTGCACGCCCTCGGCTACGCGTCAATTCCACCGCGACTCTCTGCCCTTTCGGCCGCGGGGTTCAACCCCGCGCCCCTTGCGCCGCAGGGCGGCCAGGAGGTCGCTTGTAGGGCGCCTGCGAATCGGCGGCTCGCGGGTCCGCATCGGAGGACAGGGCGCTTTGCGCGCGTCGGACGACGATCGGCTCGCGCTGCGGGCGCGTGGGATGACGGTCGTTTTTTTTTTGCCGCTGCGGGCGCGTGGGATGGCGGTCGCGGTTATTCCCACGGCGGGCGCAGCGAAGTCGATCCGTTCAATTCGATCAGCCGCCTAAGGCTGCGTCCGCAATTATGGAAATGATGGACGCCGCGGATGGCGTGAAAACGAGAGCTTGCCGGCCGTACTGGCCAGTGTAACCGCTCCTTGATTGACGGGCGACGCCTAAGGCCACGGATTGTCGCGCTCGAGCTGCACTTTCGGCTTTGCGGTCGTCGTGCGAAACGGTGGCGGATCAACCGCCGCCGGTGGCGGCGACGCGCCTGCATCGGGCTGCGGTGGCGCGCTCTCGGGCAAGCTCGACGGGTCGCGCGTTGCATTCGACGGCCGCGCCCTTTCGCGATGAAAAGTCGGCGCTCCGTAGCGGAGCGTCGCGGTCGCGGCTTCCTCGCGATGTTCCTCGTGATTTTCTGGGGCAGCCGGAGCTCCGATGGGGGCCGACGCAACTCCATTGTCGGGCGATACTGCATGGATGGCGGCCGGGGCCACACGCGCATCGACCGGTGGCTGGTTGACGGAGGCCCCCAGGTCGGCGCGATGGACATCGGGGCCGGGGTGCGAGAGCACGCGCGACCCGAGCGTCGCGAGCGAAGCCGCTAGAATCGCGCCGAGTGCGCCCCATGCGACGATTCGACGCGATTTCGCTTCGGGCAAACGGGTTGCATGGGTGCTGACGCCTTTGGTCGTCGACCCTTCGGGCGGAAGGCGAACCTCCTCGCCGGCCGCTTGCGCGACGGCCATCGAGCCCGGAGAAGCACGCGCACTGGAGTGGGTGCCGCGAGGAGGATGGACCGTCGGCAACGCGGGCGGGCCGGCCACCATCGGCGTCGGTCGCCCGCTTTCCATCCTCCGAAATTGGTCTTCGATGACCTGCCGGATGCTTTGCCTCTCCTCGGCGAATGCAACGGCAAGCAGCGCTCCAAGCTCGCGGACCGAGACCGGCTCCATCATCCGGACCGTCGCGTCAAGGGCCGCGTGCAGCTCGCCGGCCGTTTGAAACCGATCTTCGGGTTTCGGGGCGAGGGCTCGAAGGATGATGGCATCGAGCTCGCTCGGCAGCCCGCGCTCAGCCGCGTTGGGCTTCTCCGGCATCTCGCCCGATGCGACGCGGGTGAACATCGCGGCATCCGACAGACCGGCCGGAAATCTCCTCCGGCCCATCAGCGCCTCCCAAAGCATCACCCCGACCGCGTACAGATCAGCCCTCGCGTCGACGGGGTCCCCGAAGGCTTGCTCGGGCGCCATATAGGTCAGCTTGCCCTTGATGACCCCGGTCGCTGTTTGCACGGAGGACGTTGCCGCCTTCGCGATGCCGAAGTCGAGCAGCTTCACTTGACCATCGTAGGTCACGAAGATGTTGTGCGGCGTCACGTCGCGGTGAACGATTTGAAGAGGCTTGCCGTCGTAGTCTTTGAGTTCGTGCGCGTACCGCAAGCCCTCGAGTACGTCCAACAGCACGCGCGCGCGCAACGCGAAATTCAAGCTGCGGCCGTCCCGCGTCATCCTCGAAATGGCCGCGTTGAACGAGACGCCGTCGAGGTACTCCATGGCCATGAGGTGCTGCCCGTCGTCAATTCCGACATCGTACGTTTGCACGATGTTCGGGTGATTCAGGCGCGCGCACAGCCTTGCCTCGTCGAGAAACATTTCGATCAAGTCCGGGTCGCTCGCGTATTGCGGCCTGATCAGCTTGACGACCGCAAGCTTACGGAACCCCGAGGTGCCCAGCGAGACCGCGAGGTACACGGTCGCCATGCCACCCTGGCCGAGCTCTGCGATCAGCCGATACTTGCCCGCGAGATCCAACTGCCCTCCGCCTTTGTCACGCCTCGCCGCGACTTCCCCCAATGCCATTCTGCCGTTCATCGGGCCACCCAGCAATCGCAATCATTGAGCCACGGTGCGGCCGTCTGAGCGATCCGCCCCTTCCACCCTCCGACGACAGCGGTTGGGCGACGTTGTGTGGACAGCCTGCGATCGTCAGAATGAATCGTCACGACTTCGGCTCCAAACAAGGCTACGGACGAAGTGCTCGTTTGGTTCACTCGATATCGCATGAAAACGTGCGTGCGCACGGGTGCTGAATGGGGGCCCGCTGCGGCGATCCGCAGCGGATCGTAGGTCGTGAGGCCATCCAATCGCACTCGCCACACCTTCTGCCATCGTGGCTGCTCTCGAACTCTTAAGACGACGCGAGCAAGCGCCGTTGGATGGGATTGCTGGTCTCGCATCGAACTCGGGTGAGGACCCATCTCACTCCGGTTCTCTTGCCGGTGCAGGAGAGGACTCGAATGAAAAGGATCGCGTGTCCCATCGGGGGCAACAGCGGCCGCCTGATTTTATCGACGGACAGCGAGACGGCCGAGACTGTGTCCCGCCGTCTCGCGGCGCCGCTGGCGCGCCTGCCCGGTCAAAGGCTTGCACGTCGCGGGGCGGCAAGGCGCCCGCTGCCGCGTTGCCCGGCGATGCTCGTCGTTCTGCTGGCGCTCGGCTTGTGGGCGGAAGCCGCCGGCGCGGCTGCGCCTGCGAGCGCCGCACCGGCGACCACGCCGCCCGACATGGCTGCGCCGAGCGCCGTCGGTGCGACCAGCACGGATCAAGCCAGCGAAGAGGCGTCTGCCCGCTTCCGGCGCGGACTTCAGCTCTTCGACGAGGGAGACTACACGCTTGCCCTCGTCGAGTTCGAACGCGCTTACCAGCTCGCCCCCAATTACCGCGCGCTCTACAATATCGGATTGGTCGACGTGCAGCTCGGACGATACGCGGACGCATCGCGCAGATTCGAGCAATACATGCGTGATGGCGGCCATGGAATATCCGATGCGCGCAAAGCCGAAGTGTCGAACACGCTTGCAGAGCTCAAGCTGCGCACAGCGACGGTGGCTATCACGATCAACGCCCCGAATGCCGAGGTGACCCTCGACGGCAAGCCGCTCGAGGGCGCGAAGCTCCACGGGCAGATGCTGATCGACGCAGGAGAACACACGCTCCGTGCGACGGCACCTGGCTTCCAACCGGGATATCGAACCATCACGCTGGCCGGTAGCGATCGCATTTCCGTGCGGCTTCAGCTCGTCGCCATCGCCGTGCAACGCGACGCTCCCGTCGAACGAGGTCGCTCTGTGTTCTGGCCGGGCGTCCTTGTCACCGGGGCGCTCGCAGCCGGCGCCGTCGCCAGCGGAATCGTGATGCTCGATGCCCGTTCGCGTCTCAGTCAGCTCGACGACACGTTCGGCTCGTCCTCGTCGCAGCGCGCGAACGAGGCAAATCAAGTAAACTCCGCGGCACTCGCCGCCGATATTCTCTCGGGATTGGCCGTCGCGACCGGTAGTGTCTCGCTCTACCTTTCTCTTCGCCTGGATCATGCTCCAAGGGCGTCTTCGGCGGCGCTCTCTCCGCAGCAAGTGATCCTCTCGGGTACGTTCTGACGCGGGGCGCGATGCGAAGCGAACGGACAACCGCACACCCAATCGGTCCCGACCCCATCTCGGCAACGCCGACGCGGTCGGTGCCACGCCTCCAGTGGTCAGAGGGCGACGAACCCCGAAGCGCGACCCTCGATCGTCGGTGTGTCCTCGGCTCCGCACCGCACTGCGACATCATCGTCGTCGACCCGACGGTATCCCGCGTACACGCCGAGATCGAGCCTCGCAACGAAGGGATTTGGATCCGTGATTTGAACAGTCGAAACGGCACCTTCGTCGAGGGAGTCCGGATCGAATCGGCTTGCGTGCTGCATGGATTCACGATTCGCGTCGGCTCGACGGACGTCGTCGTCGACTATCGCGACGCGGAGAGCAAGCCGATCGAGAGCTGGCCGTCCGAGCGCTTCGGCCCTCTTGTCGGCCGGAGCCAAACGATGCGCGAGCTCTTCGCAACCCTGGCGCGCCTTGCCAAGCTCGAATGCTCCATTTTGATCCAGGGGGAGACGGGCACGGGCAAGGAGCTCGTTGCGCGGGCCATTCACCAGGCGTCCGGTCGAGCATCGGAGCCCTTCATCGTCGTCGATTGTGCAGCACTCTCCGAAAGCCTGATCGAAGCAGAGCTGTTCGGACACGTGAAAGGCTCGTTCACTGGAGCCCACCAGACGCGTATCGGAGCGCTCGAAGCGGCGGATGGCGGCACGGTCTTCCTCGATGAGATCGGGGAGTTACCCATCGCGATGCAGCCGAAGCTCCTGCGCGTGCTCGAGTCTCTGACCGTCCGGCGTATCGGCGAATCGAAGCATCGCAACGTCGACGTCCGTTTCTTGACCGCCACGCACCGAGACTTGCTGTCGATGGTCAACCGTGGGGAGTTCCGCGAAGATTTGTATTTTCGGTTGGGTGTGGTCCCCGTTCGGGTCCCCGCGCTCCGAGAGCGAGCCGAAGACATCGGACTTCTGTTGCGACATTTCAGCGATGGTTCGAGCGAGTGGCTCACGCCGAGCGTCCTACGGGTTCTCGAGAATCGGCCCTGGCGTGGCAACGTGCGCGAGCTACGCAATTTCGTCGCGCGGGCGCGCGCCATCGGCACCGCCGAAGCTCTGACCGTTTCGAACGACTGGGCCGATGCGCGGGAGCCCATTACGGCCGTCACGACGCTGAACCCTCGGGTGCTCGCATCGATAAAGCCCTTGCCACGTGCCGTCAGCACGATGAAGCCGCTCGGGCAGGACACGACCCCGCCGCCTTCGCCGAGAACCTCGCCAGCGATGGCCCCCGACGCGCCAGCTCTCACCCAGCCGTATCGCGCCTTTCGGGAGGCCTGGATGGGCTACGGTGAATTGGCCTTCTTGCGCTCCCTGCTCGAGCGGCACGACAACAACGTGGCCGCTGCGGCCAAAGAGGCCGGCATCGACCGAACTCACATGTACCGGCTCATGCGAAAGCACGGACTCTGATCGCGAAGACCGACGAGGCCGGCTCGGGCGCCTTTCCTTTCGGCTGACAGGAGCCTCGGTTTCGCCAGAGTTTCCGTCCACCGTTCGCCGCCGTTTCTCGGTCGGTGTGTCAGGTGACGTCCATCGTTTCCATGGAAGGGCCGTCGGGTCCTCTCTATGATCGTCGCGAACGGGGCGGGAACGGGAGCAGTCGCCATGTCGGACAATGCCATTCCGCTGGGCAAGAGGGAAATCATCGACGGACAGCTTCGCGTTTACTATTACGGCTACTGGATCAAGGCCTACGAGGCACCGACCGATACGTTGCTCGCCAAGAAGCGTCTCATCGAGGCCCTCACCCGACGACTCTTCAACCACGTCGAGCACGGGATCAACATTCCGGGTGCACGGTTGGCCGAGGCCCGACAGGCATTCGACACGGAAGCCGATCCGCGGCGCCAGCGCATCAAAGGCGCGATGCTCGCGGGCGCTCTCTTCAACCGTGCGACGGACATTTTTACAAAGCTCGTCGAGATACAATCACTCGGAGTCGTCATCGAGGCCGACAATGCACTCATGTGCGAATGCGGGCAGCACCTCGAAGAAGCGCTCAATCTGAGCCGGATGGTCTTGCACAGGAGCGGCGAGGAGGGACTGGACGAGCTCTGGGGCGAGCCTTTCAAGGCATTTGCGTTCCCCATCGAGGATTTTTATAATAGCCGGTACATCAAGATTGCCCAGAGCATGCAGGCAATCGATGCCATTCGCGATCGACTGGTCGCGACTTTCGCCAGGCTTCCCATGTTCGACGGCGTCGAAGTACTCGTATGTGAGTTCGCGCGAGCGGCTCGGGTGAAATGCGAGACGCTCCGAACGGACCCAGAGATCTTCGACGTCTGGACCTCATTCGTCTCAGCCGCGGAGCAATTGGCCGAGTTCCGTCCCGATGTGCCGACGGGCGCCTCGCTCAACGAGCAGCAGCAGGCCAGCCAGGGGCTGCAGCTTCTGCTGGGCGGCCGAAACCTCGTCTTTTACGTCACACGGGCGCGAGTCCCCATGCCGAAGACGACCTGCGAGTTCTTTGACCGGTGCGATCAGTTTCGCGGGCTCTACGCGGAACGGCCAACGTCACTGAGCGTGGCCTGAGGCGTCCGGGGGTGCCGCGATGGCCGAGCGAAGACGAGCCCCGGGGCCGGGCGTCGATGAAGTCTCCGCGGCGCTCGCGCCCTTCCGGTCGCCGATCGTCACGAACCGGGGCATGCGCGAAGGCTCCCATTGCATCACGGTTCCCACGCGAGGCCGAGAGCGCCGCCGAACCAGAGTGAGGGGGCGTTCGCGATGGCCCCCTGCGGGGCCGCGACGAGCTCCTGCCGAACGGGAAGCCATGTGCTGCGAAGGCTGAGGAACGGCGCCCAGCCCCACGATGGCATCGGGGAGGCATCTATGGCGATCTCGGCTCCGGGTGCGACGCGGGTCGTGTCGGAAGTTTGGTGCGGGCTCATCCCCTCGTAATGTTCGAAAGCGACGGACAGCCCCGCCTCCCCGGTGAGGACGAACGGCCTCTTCAGTGGTTGCACGCGAACTCCAAGCAACGCCGGCACACGGCTCACGGCGGCTCGGACGCCGCTCACCACAAATTCCACCTTGGGCAAATAGCCCACCCCAGCCACGGCAGAGAGGGGCCCTTTGCCCACGCCGACCCGCCCATCCGCTCCCCACATGAAAAGGCCTGGCGCCCCGAGGACGGGAGGCGAGGCCAGCGAGAGGGCCGCAACTTCGACTCGGATTGCCCACGCCCGCCGCCCTGCCGCAGAAACCGGAAAGGCGGGATGCTCCGCGACGGGCGGCGGCGCCGGGGCAGGAGGAGGGGGCGCCGGGGCTGCTTCGGGGACTGCCGGCAGGCTGGGCGCCGGCTCGGGCGGCTCGCCAAGGCCAAGGACCAACTGCGGCGGGAGCAACGACACCACGACAAATTCGGCGGCGAATCGCGTGCGTCGATCGCAATCGCGACCAGGGTCCTCATACGTCCGCTCGTTCACTCCAGCGTCCGCCGTCGACACGCGGACGCGATACTGCACGCCGAGATCGATGATCTCGACGCGCGACTTCGCTTCCATCAGTGTCTCGGCCTCGTTTGGCACCAACTTGATTACACTTGCCCACACCGTGTCAGGATCCGGGCAAAGGGGGGCAACCCCGTCAGACCCGCCCTCATCCGAAGCGTAGGCCTCCCGCGGGCCGCACACCCACCCTATGGCGACGACACAAACGAGGGCGGCGATACAAACGAGGGCGGCGATACAAACGAGGGCGGCGATACAAACGAGGGCCGAGCTCGTCAGAGCGAGGGACAGGCGTCGTTTCCCAGGCATGGCTGTCGGAGCCCGGCCATCTTAAACGTTTGCGGAGACGCGGGCCGATTTTCCGCGGGCAGCGTGACCGCATTTCAGTGACAAGGTTTTCTCGACACCACCCCTTTCCAATGGCGTGAATACGTGTGCTGCGCCGGCGGAAAAGCCGCGACGACCGACCCACGGGATCAAGTCCGTGCGGCGCCCTCGTGAGATCGGCTGCGCCCGGCCCTCGTGGATGGTGCTGTCGCAAGCCGAGGTCAAGCCGCCCGCCGCGCGTCACCCGCCCGGTGGCCCAATCGAGACACGACTCATCGGTAGAGGGGAAGGGTCGCGACCGTGAAGCGCCTCATCGATGAAGTGTTTGACGAGGATTCACGCGAACAAAAGCTCGCCGATCTTGTCCGAGCGGTTCCGGGGCGTCGGATCGCATCGGCTGAGGAACGGCAACGCATTCTCTATCGGGTGAACGCCGAAGCCCGGCGCGAAAGCTCGACCTCGTTTCGAATCTGGTGGCCCGCGGCCGGGCACCGAACGCTCCGGCCGACGGTCGGCGCTGCCGTCCTGCTGCTCAGCGGGGTCGTTGCCGCAGCGAGCGCGATCGGTCACTCGATCATGGCCAAATCCCCGCCGCCTCCCAGCGTGAGCACGCCGGCTGCGGCCCCGACCGCATCCCAGGCTGCGCCGGAAAGGCGACCGTCCGGCCACGTCCTTTCCATTCCTGACGACGGCGTCGAATCGAGCTCTACGGCCTCGCCGACGGCGGAAGCGCCGAGCAAGCACGTCAAGCTGACTCCGCGGGGCGCTCATCGTTCCGCGGACGGCGAGGATGCGTCCGAAGTGCTCGATGCGATCCGCGCCCTGCGATCAAGCGGTGATGCGGTTCGTGCCGGAGTGCTGCTCGGCGACTACCTTCGAATGCATCCGCGCGGGGTGCTCGCGGAGGATGCGCTCGCCCTGTCGCTCGAAGCGGCCGTCGCACGCCATGACCAGCGGTCTGCCGCCCAGTTGGGCCAGCGGTATCTCGCGCAGTTTCCGAACGGCCGCTATCGGCCTTTTGTCACGGAGACCCTCTCGAAGATTTAGTCACTCGCCGACGTGCCTCGCGCCAGAAGCTGCTGCCGCCCGCACTGAGCGCGCGGACGGCACGCGATCATCGAACGAACTTCGAGAGCAGGCGCACGTATCGAGCCTGGTAGCCGTCATCCGGTTCGGTGATTTGCCAGGAATCGAGCGGCCAGCCGTCGTTGAACTCGCGAAATGACTTGAGCGGAGGCTGGCCGGCGGGCGGCGACAGCGGGGCGCTGCCGCAGGTCGAGCCCCTGCCCTCCAGGATGTCCTTGAGGCTACTTCTGCAATGATCGGGACAACAAGAATCCCATTGATAATAGGCGTTCGGACCCCCAACGAGAAATCCGGGTGGGGGGCCGAAGGCGGAGACGCCAAACGCATCCCAATCCGAACCGCTCGCAAACCAGCTGTGGAAGAGACGCGCCACAGACCGTTCGGCACCGGTGTTTCCCATGTTCGTCAAATACACGAGGCCGAGCGGGTTGAGCCCGTGGATGTAGTGGACGTATCGCTCGGCATACTGCATCGACTCGGCTGCAGCCGGCGGATCGATCCCGAAGGTCGCGAGTGCCGCGAACATGTTTCCTTGTTCGGCGACGTTCTGGTTGCTTCCCCAGACGTAGCCGCTCAGAAACGAAAGATAGGGCGATCGATTGGCTCGTTGTGCACCGAAGAATGCGTCCCCTTCAACCTCCTCTTTATAAGCATGGACGATGGCCGCCACGACCGCCGGAGCCGCTCCCGAAAGCATGGTGTATTCGAGCAGCACGTCGAGTTGATCCATGTGGAATGCGTCGAACGACTCACTCATGATCGCGTGCCGTCCATCGAACACCGCCCTGTAAGTGGGGTCCTTCGTCAGCTCGAAAAGAAACACGGCGGCTTCGAGGCGCTTGCGGAGGCGACCTGCCTCGTCGACCTCCTGCTCGCCCGCCGCGAGCCCGTTGCTCGCGTTGTAAAACGTGACGTCGGGGTGTGCCGACGCCCACGTCCAAGCACGGACTGCCCTCTCGGCAAGAGAATCGGCATATCCGGGGTACGTCGAGTGGACACCCGGCACAGAGCCCAAGACGACTGATCCGAAGGCGAGCGCGGCCGCGCCCGCAAGCGTTGCGGACGTACTGGCGGGGCCGTACCTGCACGGAGATCGATCGGCCGAGGGCGGGCTCGCTCCCCTGTGGTCAACGACGCTGAGCAGCGACCCATCGTCGGCTTGCATCCGCACGATCCAGTCCAGTTCCCACTTTGCCTCATCCAGGACATCGGGAACGCCGTTTCCTGATTCCGGGATCCCATCGTCGTCGGGAAACGCGGCCGGGGCTTCCCGATACGCGTGCAAGAGCTCGATGACATCGGAGGCTCCCCAGCTCGTGTAGCGATTCTGGTCCCCCGCATCGAACCAGCCCCCGTGAAGATCGCGCACAGCGGAGCCGTCTGCGAAAAATTCGCACGTTTTGTCCTGGGGATGCGCGACACCGTCCTGCCAAGACGAACCGGCGAACCGCGCTTCCTTCGGGAGTCCGTCACGCTGGTAGTAAAACATGCGCATGCTGGCAGCCAAGACTCGGCGGTACACGTCCTTCGAGATCGTGAGCAGCGGCGAGCGAACGCCGCGACTTTCGTCGATGACGAAATAGTCGCCTCGAGCCGACACGGTCGAAAAGTCAAACCACCAGACTTGGTCGCCCGACGTCGGATCCGTGGCCCCGCCGTTCCAGCGCGTGGGCGAAGCCGTGAAGACAGTCTCCCGCGTGCGCGCGTCGACGAGCGCGTACGTCGAACCGGGTGTGAAAGAAGTGTCCGCATCGAAGCCGACCCTGGCCACGCGCACGACGGCAATCTTTTCGGAACTCGGGAGGTAGCCGAACTGGTCGACGGTAATGTTCGAACTGAGCGGCGGAAGGGGCCCTGCGATGGGTCCGTCCAAGCCTTCGCTGGCCGGTCGGTAACGCAGTGGATCGCCGTATCGCGTAGGGATCTTTGCGCTGCGATCCGAGGCGAGAGAGCGTAGCGAGCGGGTGACGGCGAACGCCGCGGCCCCTACCCCGGCGAGAAGCGCCAGACCAACTGTCGCAACCTTCACGGAGATCCGGCTCTTCGTCATTGGGAAAGCGCCTCGTCTCAGGGGTCGCGCCCGCCTTCGTCCGTCGGGAAGATGCAGATTGGGCTCGAATCGACCGGGCACCACGAGGTCGCGCGGCAGCTCCCGTCTTCCGCGACCGTTACTTCGAGGCCGACGTAGCCCGCCGGTACGCCGCAGGTGCCCGCGTCAGACCAAGAATCGAGCGGCACGTCGCTCGCGCTCGTGCAACCGGCCGTGAGAAGAGCCAGCCCTCCGACGTGTGCCAAGCGTGCCATTGCCACCTCCAAAGGCCCCACAATACCCCCGAACGCGGGGAGAGCCATTCGCGGGCTATCCCTTGCGATGGTCCGGCCGCGCGTTTGCAACTGGGCCAGGTCCGCGGCCGGACCTTTCAGCAAGCTACGGCGGCCGCGCCGCGTTCCAGCAAGCTACGGCCGCGCCTTCCAGCAGGCTACGGCCGCGCGTTCCAGTTTGACGGCCGCGGCCGCGCCTTCCAGCAAGCTACGGCCGCACGATGTGTCGCGCTGCCGATGACTCCGTTGGACGGTGCGCTCGTCTGTGATAGTCGAAGACGGAGGTTGAGGCGGACAGCCGGGGCCCGATCGGTGCGTCTCTTCAGAAATTCGGCATGAAGGCTGTGGTTCTTGGTGGCACGAGCGGCATCGGGCGCGCGATTGTCCGCCGCCTCGTCGAGCGCGGAGACACCGTCTTTCTGCTGGGCCTCGACGTAGCGGACCTTGCCCGAAGCGCTGCAGACCTTCGAACGCGACACGCCCGGGGGACCGACACCGGCTTTGCCGTCTGCGACCTCGAGAGCCCCGAGGGGTTTGCGCCCGCGCTGGATGCGGCGGATGCCGCGCTCGAAGGATTCGACGCCGTCATCGTGACCGCCGCGATGTTTGCCACGCAAGAGGCGCTCGAGGCAGACATCGAGCTTGCGCGACGGCTCGTGACGGTGAACTACGCGAACACGCTGGTCTTCTGCGAACACGCACGAAAGCGGCTGCTTGCCCGCGGAGGGGGTTGGCTCACGGTTTTTTCATCGGTGGCCGGCGATCGAGGGCGCAAGCCAGTCGGGATTTACGGCTCGAGCAAGGCTGGGATCGCGACGTACCTCGAAGCGCTCGACCACCGGTTCCACGCTGCCGGACTTTTCACCCTCTGTGTCAAGCCAGGGTTCGTCAAGACTGGAATGACCGCAGGCATCAAGCCTCCACCCTTCGCAGGAGAACCGGACCAGGTCGCACGGGAGGTCGTGCGGGCCATGGACCGCCGCCAAGCGCTGCTCTACACGCCGCGCATCTGGGCGCTCATCATGCTCGTCATCCGTTCGTTGCCACGTTTCGTCATGCGCCGAATCGCGTTTTGAGATCCCGGTCAACGGCCCGACAAAAAGGAAAGCCTGCGGAATAGTTCTTCCGGCGTATTTCTCACGAGGGGCATGATGGCCCGCCAGATTGACGGAATGTACACTTCGCCTTGCCCCCGTTCGAGAGCTCGCACGATGTCGCGCGCGACCGGCGCCGGTTTCGCAAAGAATATGTTCTTCTTGTGATCGCGGGTCATGGGGGTATCGACGGGCCCGAGTTTGATCGTGGTTACCGAGACGCCCGCGGCGCGAAGGCGGGTGCGGAGCCCTTGCAAGTAGACGTTGAGCGCTCCCTTGGCCGCGCCGTACGTGTAGTTGCGCGGACGGCCACGATCGCCCGCGACCGATGTGATGACGCCGAGACGTCCCGATCGAGCCTTCTCCATGTGATTGGCGAGCGGGATGAGAAGCGAGACCACGCTGACGAGGTTCGTCCGAAACACGGCCTCTGCGCTCGCGAAGGATCGCTCCGTCGCAACTTGGTCGCCGAGGTCGCCGTGCGCAATAAGAGCCGTGTCAAGGCCTCCGAGGGCTTCGATTGCCGAAGCCACCACGCCATCGCAACGATCGAGCTTTGCAAAATCGGCCAACGTCGTCGTCACCCTCGTGACGTCGATGCGACGGGCGAGGTCATCGAGCTTCTCGGCGTTTCGGGCCACCAGATGGATCCGGTCGCCGTACCGGTCGTAGACAGCCGCCACCTCGGCCGCAATGGCGGACGTGGCCCCAAGGATCAGGACGCGACGCATCGCTCTCGCATTTGCCATGCGGGCGGGCGCCCTACAAGAAGGGCGGTCGCCAACGCCGCCGACGCATCGCCCAGTCAGAAGGTCCCCCTCGAGAGAGCGGATCGATCCCCCGAAGGCGAGGCGCCACCACCCAGCCAACGGCCAGGCTCCGCTCGCTACGGGGCCGCCGACGGAGCCGGGGCACTCTGCAATGCGCGGCGATACGCCTCCGCGACCCGCTTTACTTCTGCGCGATCGATCGCGACCTCCCCAGCGCCGACGGCGCGCTGGAGATCAAAGGCGCTCCATGCCTTTGCTCCGAGGGGCATTGTCGCGTACCGCGGCACCATGTGCGCGTGAAAATGTGGATGGCTCTCGCCCATGGCCGCCGTGTAAATGCGCAGCGCGCCGGTCACGTCTTCCAGAATACGCTCGAAGTGGCGCAGGGCAGGTCCGAATGCGGCCGCCTCGCGGTCGTCGAAATGGGCAACACCGGCAACGTGACGTTGGGTGATGAGAAGCATCCAGCCGGGAACCCCTGCGGGGTCGGCGGGCCGAACCTGCCAGAGCCCGTCTTCGAACACTGGCTCACCGGACCCACCGTCCGACAAGGATCGACACACGCCGCAGGTCGGATCGAAGGAGAAATGCCTCATGCGCCGACGTGTGTAGCGTCGGCGGTCGCAAGGAGCCAAGTTCCAGGCTTCCAGGTGAAAGCCGAGCGTCCTCGGCGGATCATATCGCACGCCAGATTTCACTTGCTCTCGTTGCGACACGACCGGTACCTATTCGCTGTCTCGCCACGACGATGATCGCCGCACCGGCCTACCCTTCCGCAGCCCAGGTCGCCTCGCACTACGATGAGCTCGACGCATTTTATCGCGAGCTCTGGGG
>JBEKFX010000039.1:0-99653 GCA_050013115.1 Polyangiaceae bacterium | reverse complement strand
CAGCCCCTTCGTACGCTCCAGCCCCTTCGTACGCTCCAGCCCCTTCGTACGCTCCAGCCCCTTCGTACGCTCCAGCCCCTTCGTACGCTCCAGCCCCTTCGTACACGCCAGCCCCTTCGTACGCTCCAGCCCCTTCGTACGCTCCAGCCCCTTCGTACGCTCCAGCCCCTTCGTACGCTCCAGCCCCTTCGTACGCTCCAGCCCCTTCGTACGCGCCAGCCCCTTCGTACGCTCCAGCCTCGAGCAGTCCGACGACACCACCGAACTCCGGCCCAATCCTCACGTCAGGGCCCGCGACCGGGCCTTACGGCGTGCCAACTCCAGCGGCGACGCCAGCGCCTGCCTCGCCGCCCGCACCATCGCCGCCGGCATCCTTTCCGACGATGGCCATTCCTTTTCCGTGGCCTGGCCCGACCGCGCTGCCCGGCACTCGGGCCTTGCTCGGTCCCCTCCTGGGTCCGGCGGCATGGCAGGCAGAGGCACGAGCCGTTGCGAGAGAGCTCGTGGCCCATCTCAGCGCACAAAACGCGGCTCGCGTTTCGGCAATTCCTCTCGTCATCGACCCGAACCCGAACGAGGTTAACGCCTTCGCCGGGTGCGACGACAACGGTGCGCCGTTTGTCGCTGGAACGGAAGGTTTGCTCGAAGCCATCGATGGAATTGCCGAGACGAAAGCTGCCGATCAGCTTTTTGGCACTCAAACGTACGCGGTCTACGTCTCGGTGGTCGCTCCGCGGCTCGTTTCGAAAGAGGGCGGCAGTGCGATGTTGCCGCCAACCATCATTTCGCCGATCCATTTGTTCGATCCGCGTCGCATTTCACGCGCGCACGAGATCTTCGACGAAATCGTGGCCTTCACCTTCGGTCACGAGCTTTCGCACCACTATCTCGGCCATACGGGCTGCGCAAATGGACAAACGGGAGGTCCCGGTCCGGCCATCGCCAAGCTGGATCAGCTTGCGGCCGCTCTCTTGCCACTGCTCAACCAGCCAAACGAAATCGCGGCCGATAGCGCCGGGATCATCAACGTCCTCGACACCGGTGTCGAGCGTTCTGCGCACGCTTATCGGTGGACTGAGGAGGGCGGCCTCTGGCTGCTCGATTTCTTCGCGCGGCTCGATCGAACGTCCGGAGCCAATCCGTGGCTCGGATTCTTAAGAACGCACCCCAACCCGGGCCTTCGTATTCCCGTCGTCCAGGGGGTCGCGGCGACGTGGCGATTGCAGCATCCTGGACCGTCCTGACGGTCCGAATCGGGCCGCGGCGAATGCCCTCGCGTCCACTTGCCCTCGCGTCGCTCGCGTCCACTTGCCCTCGCGTCCACTTGCCCTCGCGTCCACTTGCCCTCGCGTCCTCTTGCCCTCGCGTCCACTTGCCCTCGCGTCCACTTGCCCTCGCGTCCACTTGCACGCTTTCGATCCGAGAGAGACGGACGAAGACCCCGCTCAGCTCATGATGCGGAGGCTCTTTCCGACGAGGACTTCGTTGTGACTCCCGGTCCGATAGCCCTGCAGATCGAGGGTGACATAAGCAAAACCGAAGCGCTTACCGGCCTCGACGATGGCATCGCGGGCATCGAATGCTAGAGCGAGCTCTTCGCGCGCCACTTCGACGCGAGCCAATGCAGGCTCGGCGGCGACGTTGGGGTCGAGATCGTCTCGCGCCTTGGGATCTCCCAAGCGATGCCAGCGGACGCGAATTTGCCGCAGGCCCAACCCGCGAAGCTCGGCTTCGAGGCCACCGATTTGCGCCAGCCGTTCGCGCGTCACGCGCGTACCGTACGGAAGGCGGCTCGAGAGACAGGCGCTGGCGGGCTTGTCCCAGATGCCCAAACCGATGAGACGGGCACATCGACGGACGTCGTCTTTTCGAAAGCCGCACTCGACGAGCACGCTGCGAACCCCAGCGATCGAAGCGGCTTCGAGCCCGGGACGGTAATCGCCGAGGTCGTCGAGGTTCGTCCCATTGAGCACGTGATCGAGCTTCCATTCCCGCGCCTTTCGCTCGGCGACGTCATAGAGCTCACTTTTGCAATGAAAGCATCGATCGGGCGCATTGGCGGAGTAGCCAGGGCGTGCGAGTTCATTTGAATCGACGAGCTCGTGCCGTGCTCCGATCTGCCGTGCGACCGCGATGGCGGCCTCTTTTTCGAACACCGCGAGGCTCGGAGATACGGCCGTCATGCCAACGGCGCGAGGACCGAGCGCTTGGTGGGCAACGGACAGAACAAACGCGCTGTCGACGCCGCCCGAGTAGCAAACGAGAGCCGAGCCCATCTCGTGCAGAGCCGTGCGGAGCTGCTCGAGCTTCGGATCCTCGATCATCAGAGAGCCCTTTAGCATCGCTTGCGCCTCCCCTCCCAAGCTGATACTTTGTTCAGTGTAGCGAGCGGCCCCGATCCTTCCCCCAGGCTTCGCCATGTTCGGCGCATGGTCGACGCTCGGCGTTGCGTGAGTGCGCGATGAAACCGCCATGTCCACAGCCCTAGACGTCAAAACCTTGCTCACGAGGCTCGGCCATTCGCACGACTTGCGCCTGGCGAAGGCGGACGACGCGTTTCCTTCTTTGCCTCTCGTTTGGCCTGAATTGAACGATGTGCTCCCCGACGGCGGCCTTCCTTGCGGGGTCGTCGAGCTCACTGCGCCCGGGGTGCTCGGAGGGTCGACAAGCATCGCCTTGGCGGCCGTAAGGGCAGGCCAGCGACGTTCCTTGACGGCATGGTGCGCTTGGGTCGATCCCGAGGGGACTTTGCATGCTCCAGGCGTGGTCGCGGCCGGGGTCGATTTGTCGCGATTGCTCGTCGTTCGGCCACCCCGTCTCCAACTGGGTCGGGTGGCCGTGAAGGTCACTGCTGCGGGAGCATTCGATGTTGTCGTCGTGGACGTCGATGTGGTCATGGGAGCCATTTCGAAAACGCACGACCGCCTTCGTCCGAACCCACCAGCAAAAAAAGGATGGGCTCCAGAAGTGCTCGTCCGCAAACTGGCACTTGCGGCGGAATCGAGCGGAACGACCGTGATTCTTCTCACCGATTCGTCACGCCCACGTGCGGCGGTGTGGCCCGTGGCGCTTCGTCTCGAGCTTGGGCGCCCCGATCGATCTCACCTCATGGTACGAATCGCAAAAGATCGCCGCGGGCGCGTAGGACTTGCGAAAGTCCTCCCGTTCCAACCCATTTCGCGCGCTACAGGCTGACATGCGGCGAGTGGCCTGCATCGCGATGGCCGAGATCCGACTTGAGATCGCGCGCGCGAGAGAGCTCGAAAAGGCCGAGGGAGAAGGCCATGCGCGAGGCGTCTACGGCTCGCGTCCGGTCTCTGAATGGCCTCTCGCCGTCGTGATTGCGCATTCCGGACGTGCGGTGAAAACCGAACGCGACGTACTCGGGGGAACGAAGGTCGATTTTGTGTCCACCCAAGCTCGCACGTTCGGCGTTCGTGTTGGTCAAACTGTGGCCGCGGCGCGCGCGAAGTGCGCGAAGCTTCTTGTCCGCGTTGTCGAGGAAGATGCCGTCCGAACAGTGCTCGAGCGTGTGGCCGAAGCGTCGCTCGCGTTCGGGCCGACCGTTGCATACGACGCCGGAGCGGACGTCGTATGGGTCGAGATCGGCGGCTGTGCTCACCTGCACGGAGGTGAAGAGGAGCTCGCGCGAGCGCTCCAAGCAACGATTCGTGCAATGGGTCATGCGTGTCGGGTGGCTGTTGCCGATGGACCGCGCATCGCCGCTGCGGTCGCACGCTTCGCTCCCGTCAAAAAGGATGGACCTTTCGTCGTCGGACCGGGCGGAGGGGCCGATGCGATGCGTGTGCTTCCGATTGCTGTACTCGCGCTGGATGACGATGTCCTGGCGTGGTTTGCCGGCCTTGGCATGCATTCCTGCGGTGATTTGCAGAACCTCCCGCGACGCGCGCTGGGCATGCGACTCGGAGCTCGTGCACACGACATCGTTCCCCTGCTCGCTGGTGAAGATATTTCTCCGCTCGATGCATGGCGTCCGCCCGAAGTTCCGGAAGAACATGTCGAGCTCGATTGGGGAGCCTCGTCTCTCGAGGCGCTTCTATTCGTCGTGAAAGGAATGTGCGAACGGCTGACCGTACGTCTGGTCGGGCGATCGATGGCGGTATCCAGGCTCGAGATCGTGTTCGGGCTCGACCGAGCGCTTTCCGGCGGCTTATCGCGGATGACGTTCGACGTCGATCTGCCTTTGCCGATGTCGAAAGCTCACGAGCTTTTGGCGGTCCTCCGCGCACGGCTGGAGCGCGAAAAGCTCGTAGCCCCCGTTCTCTCCGTGACACTTCGAGCCACGAAGGCAACGGCCGTCGGTAGCCAGACACTCGACTTGCTTTTGCCGAAAGCAAAGGCCGATCGGGCCTTGCCATGTCTCGTCGCGGAGCTCGCGGCGGATTTGGGCAATGCAAGCATTGGAAGGCTCGAGCTCGTCGATACTTGGTCGGCCGATGAACGCACGCGTCTCGTGCCGTGGGGCGCGCCGATCTCGCGTTGCAATCCTTTGCTGGTGACTTCGGCGATCGAACCGTCGCGTCTGGTCCCCGCAGTTCCTGTTCTTCTCACGAGGTTGACGGATGTAGAGCTTCTCACACGAGTCGAGGCCGCCGAATGGTGGGGTCACCTGGATCGGACGAGCACGGGGCCTAAAGGACGGGATCGACATGACTGGATGGCGGCATGGATGAGCGAAGTCCTCATCAATTCGTTCGAGTGTCGTCGGGCACTCGCCTGGATCGAAGTTCGTTCGACGTGCCGAGGAGCCATCGAGAAGCCCGAAGGGGCTTGGCTCCGGGGATGGATCGATTGAGGCATTTTGCCCCAACCTTTGCCTCAACCTTTGCCTCAACCTTTGCCCCAACCAATGGTCGTCGACACCGACGCTCCCTGCGGCACAATGCTCTCTTCATGCGGTCGCCAGGATTCGAAAAGCGCGCCTCGTGTCGATCCCTCCTCGTCGTCGAGGACGACGCAGACATTCGCGAAGCCCTCGATGGCCTGCTCTCGACGGAGGGCTTCAGCGTGACCGGCTGCTCCAACGGTCGTGAAGCGCTCGACTGGCTTCGCTCCTCGCCGAAGCCGGACTTGATCCTGCTCGATTTGATGATGCCAGTGATGGACGGCTGGCAGTTTCGTGTCGCCCAGAAAGAAGATCCCGCACTCGCGACGATCCCGATTCTTGCTCTCAGCGCCGATTCGACGGCCAAGGCTGCGGCGATCGACGCAGAAGCCTACCTGAAAAAACCTGTCGAATACGACACGCTGATCGATACAATCGATCGATTGCTGGTCGCCTGTGAACACCGGGAACTTCAAGCTCGGCTCGCGCAGACGGACCGGCTCACGTCCCTCGGCACTCTGGCAGCCGGCGTAGCGCACGAGATCAACAATCCTCTCGCGTACGTCCTCTTGAACCTTGGCTATGTCGGCGAAGAGCTGTCGAAGATCTTCCAAGTGCATCCGACGGATCGCAGCCGCGAGGTGCTCGTGGCGCTCGATCACGCTCGCGATGGGGCCGAGCGCATTCGAGATATCGTCCGAGGGCTGAAGACGTTCTCGCGCCCGGAGAACGATATCCGCGTCCCGCTCGACGTGACGCAGGTCGTCGAGGCGGCTCTGGCCATGGTCGCCAACGAGATTCGGCACCGTGCCCGCCTCGTCAAAAACTACACCCCCGTCCACGAGGTGGTGGCGAACGAGGCACGTCTCGGGCAAGTTTTTCTCAACCTCCTTCTGAACGCGGTTCAGGCGCTGCCAGACGATCGCGCCGAAGCGAACGAAATCCGAGTCGTCGTGCAGTCGCCCGGGACCGACAGGGTCGTCGTCGAGGTGCACGACAACGGGGTCGGGATTTCGCCGCAAGTTCGGGGACGCATCTTCGAGCCGTTTTTCACCACGAAACCGGTGGGGATCGGAACGGGGCTCGGACTTGCAATCTGCCACGGCATCGTGACTTCCCTTGGGGGAAGCCTCACCTTCGAAAGCGAACCAGGCAGGGGAAGCATTTTCCGAGTGGAGCTCTCGGCCGCGAGTCGCACCATCGGGTCCGCGGTTGCGGCGCGCACGACGAGCTTGGCGGGTCCCCCGCAGGCGGCTCGCCCGCATGAGACGAAGACATCGGGTCGTATCTTGGTTGTGGACGACGAGCCCATCGTTTGCTTTTCGCTCGAGCGGCTGCTTTCGAAGGAAGGGGATGTCGTCGCCGTGACGAGCGCCCGTCAAGCACTTACGTTTCTACGAGGGGGCGAGAAATTTAGTGCCATCTTGTGTGACTTGATGCTCCCAGAGATGGATGGGCCTGCCTTCTACGACGAACTGCGTCAGATCGATCCATCACAAAGCGACCGGATGATCTTCGTGACTGGAGGCATTTTTACCGCCCGTGCCCGTCATTTCCTGGCGACGATTCCGAATCCTCGCCTCGGCAAGCCTTTCGACGTCGACGCGCTCCTCGCGCTCGTCCGTCAAAAGATTTCCGAATAGCCCCCGGCACCCTCGTTAGCCACGAATCGGCTGCCGTGTTCATCGAGCTCGCTGCGCGAACTCATTTTTCGATGTTGCGTGGAGGCTCGCCCCCTCGCGATCTCATCAGGCGAGCTGCGCATCTCGGGTATGGATCGATTGGCGTTGCCGATTGCGATGGGCTTTATGGGATGGTCCGTGCGCTCGAGTCCGCGGAAGAGTGCGGTGTGCGGCTGATTGTGGGGTGTGAGGTCCCCATCGACGAGGGGCCCATTCCGCATCTTTGGATCCACGTCGCGACGCGCGAAGGCTACGTCAACTTGTGCCAATTGTTGACGAAGAGCCACGCGCGTCATCCGAAGGGGAATTGGAACGAGTCTGGAAGAGAAAAAAGTGGTCGCAGTCGAGAGCCTTCCGGCGAGACCGACTCGGTCTCTCCCGGCACGACCAGAAAGAAGACGAAGGATCGCTCGCAGGGTCGGTCCGCCGGATTGCCCATCGAGTTGGTGTGCGATGCGGCGAAGGGGCTCTTCTGCCTCGCCCCTCCAGAAGGGGCGGCCCACGTCGCGCTCCTGAAGGAGGCGTTCGAGGACCGCTTGTCCCTGGCAGCTTGGCGACATCTGGATGGCGAGGATGACGCGCGAATCTTCCGTGTGGAAGCCATGGCGCGCGAGCTCGATGTCGCGGTGTGCGCAACCAATCGAGTGCTCTTCGCCGTGCCGGAACACAAATGCTTGTTCGACGTGCTCCATTGCATTCGCGGAGGGGTGACGCTCGACGAAGCGGGTCGCTCTCTTTTGCCCAACGCAGAGGCGCACTTGAAGTCGTCGAACGAAATGGCGCGCCTCTTCTGCGATCGTCCCGTGTGGCTCGAACGTTCAGCGGAGGTGGCGGACGCCTGCCGCTTCTCCCTTCGCGAGCTCAAATATCGTTTTCCGTGTGAGCTCGATGCCAAGTCGGTTTTGGTGGGAAAGACACCCGATGAAGTGTTGAGGCGCTTGACATACGACGGGGCAAAAACCAGGTACCCGCGCGGTCTCCCGGAGGGGGTGAGGGCGCAAGTAGAAAAGGAGCTGCGGCTCATCTCGGAGCTGGAGGTGGCGCCGTATTTCTTGAGCGTACATACGATTGTCCAAATCGCCCGAGATCGAGACATCCTCTGTCAAGGGCGTGGTAGCGCCGCCAACAGCGCCGTGTGCTTTTGTCTTGGGATAACGGCGGTCGATCCGTCACGAAGCAATTTGCTGTTCGAGCGATTTCTCTCGGCAGAGCGCCGCGAGCCACCAGACATCGACGTCGATTTCGAGCACGAGCGCCGAGAAGAGGTCATCCAAGAAATTTACGAAATCTATGGACGGGACCGCGCTGCGATGGTGAGCGAAGTGATTTGCTACCGGGGCAAGAGCGCACTCCGTGAAGTGGGGAAGGCCTTCGGCTTATCGCTCGAACAGGTCGCTCGATTGAGCGGCCTCGTCTCGTTTTGGGACAAGCTCGACGAGATCCCTTCCGATCGCGTCGAGGCGTGTGGGTTCGATGCGAAAGACGCTCGGGTGCGTCACGTCCTGGCGATCGCGTATGCCATTCAAGGATATCCGCGGCATTTGTCGATCCACGTGGGCGGCTTCGTCCTCAGCGCGGAACCGCTTGACAACGTCACGCCAATCGAGCCAGCGACCATGCGCCACCGGACGATCGTCCCATGGGACAAGGACGATCTCGATACCCTCGGATTCTTCAAGGTCGACGTGCTCGGCCTGGGCATGTTGACCGCCATACGAAAAGCCCTCGACATGGTGCGTGCCGACCCGCGCCTCTTGGCGTCGACCGCGATCGATCGGCTGGCTCGGTTGCCCCCGGAAGATGCGACCGTCTACGATGCGCTATGTGCCGCCGATACGGTCGGCGTTTTTCAGATCGAGAGCCGTGCTCAGATGGCCATGCTGCCGCGGCTTCAACCTCGCTGCTTTTATGATTTGGTCGTCGAAGTGGCGATCGTGCGTCCAGGGCCAATCCAAGGAGGCATGGTCCATCCCTATTTGAGGCGGAGGATGGGGCAAGAATCCGTCACGGTACCGCACCCGAGCCTCGCTCCCATCCTCGATCGAACGCTTGGCGTCCCTCTCTTTCAAGAACAAGTGATGCAGCTTGCGATCGCCGGTGCTGGTTATACGGGGGGCGAAGCAGACCAGCTTCGACGCGACATGGCTGCGTGGCGCAGAAACGGGCGGCTCGAGCGCCATCGCACTCGTCTGCTCGAAGGTTTCGAGAAAAACGGCATTGCGCTGGAATTCGGTGAGCGATTGTACCAGTCGATCGAGGGGTTCGGCGAATACGGATTTCCCGAGAGTCACGCCGCGAGCTTCGCCCATCTCGTTTACGCAAGCTCTTGGCTGAAAGTGCATCACCCGGCGGCGTTTGCGGCGGCCCTCATCAACAGCCAGCCAATGGGCTTTTACTCCCCTGGAACGATCGTCAAGGACGCAGAGCGGCACGGCGTCGAAGTCTTGCCGGCTCGCGTGGACGTGAGCGACTGGGACTGCTGCCTCGAGGAGGACGACTCCACGATGGATGCGGAACCGAAGGCTCTGAAGCTGAGGCTGGGGCTACGGCTCGTCAGGGGCTTGGGCGAGATGGGCGGGCGGCGAATCGAGAAGGCGCGTCGCGAGCGCCCCTTCGTAACCGTCGAGGACCTCGTGATGCGTGCGCACGTCGACAAGCGAGAGCTTGACGCACTCGCGATGGCCGGGGCCCTCGCGAGCTTCGGTTTGGCTCGGCGCGAAGCCATGTGGAAAGTTCGTGCTCCGAGAGAATCGGGGTTGTTCGCCGGTGCAGACCTCGGCGAGGAGATGCCCGATCTGCCGCGGCTGTCGCGCGCCGAACAGCTGGCGCTCGATTACGAGTCCACCGGGGTCGCAGTCGGCGATCACGCGATGAAGGTCGTGCGGTCCTCGTTGCCGGCCGATTTCAAAACCGCCCGCGATCTGACGTCACTGCCGCACGGCTTTTCCGTGAGCACAGCAGGCTTGGTCATTTGTAGGCAGAGGCCACAAACGGCGAGTGGAGTCGTCTTCGTGACGTTGGAAGACGAGACTGGCTTCATCAACCTCATTCTGTGGGCAAAAACGTTCGAGAGGTGGCGTCATGTCGCGACGACGAGCTCGATGCTCGTCGCGCACGGCAAGGTCGAAAGGCAAGGGCCTGTCGTTTACGTCCTACCAGACCGGCTCGAGCGACTCGGACTTTGCGACGTACCTTCGATGAGTCGTGACTTTCACTAGCGCCAGGCCTGTCCCTTCGCTTCTCGGCGCCGGTCCAAAACCATTGATTCAGCCGATTGGATGGGTGCCGGGGACATCTGCGAAAAGCGGCACAAGCCGTTGCCACGACTGGTCGAGATATTCGGGAATCACGCGCACATCGGCAATGACCGGCATGAAGTTCGAGTCCCCCTTCCAGCGAGGAACGGCGTGCGCATGCAGATGATCGGCGATCCCCGCCCCGGCGGCTTGCCCGAGATTGATCCCGACGTTCACCCCGTCTGGCCGGCTGGCGCGTTGCAGCCGGATGACGGCATCGCGAACGAGTCTCATCGTCGCCTCATATTCGCCCTCGGCGAGATCCTCGAGCTTGGAAGCGTGCCGCCGAGGCGCCACGAGCAGGTGCGAAGGCGCGAACGGATATCGATTCAAGCACACGAGCGCGTGGTCCTGAACGACGAGGACGAGCTTGTCCCTGTACGCTTCAGGCGCGGCGGTCGCGAAATCGCAGAAGATGCACTCTGGCCCCTTGGCCTTCTCGATGTATTCCATCCGCCAGGGCGCCCAAAGCCGATCGGTCATGGCGAAGCCACCCCGGCGGCACGGGCGGCAAGCCCCGTCGGCACCCCGGCCGTCTGCCGCCGCTGCCCGCGGGCGGGGCGGGGGGGCTGCCCCCTGCGCCTCGCCCCCGGGCCGGGCCCTCGGCCTGCGCGGAGGGCCCGCCATGGCGCCTCCAGAGCCACCAGAGCCAAGAGTGCGCCTCCCGATGACGAGATGACCGGCGACGCGTTCACTCGTCCTTTTTCTCGTCGTCCTTCTTCTCGCCTTTTTCGGTGCCGATCGCTGCGAGCTTGTCACCGAGCTTTTGCTTGATGAGCTCGCCAATCGTGCCGCCCACGGCTTCGGCGGAGGCCGACTTCTTCGGGGCTTTCGTCGTCCGTGGGGCCGGTTTGGCGTCGGTGACCGACGGAGACGCCGCAGCGGCCGCCGGCTGAGGCTCGCCGTGTCGCATCGACAGCGTGATGCGGCGTTCTTGGGTGTCGATATTGGCAATCTCCGCCTCGAGCTCCTCGCCGGCGCGAAGGGACTGCTCCTTGCCGCTCTCGTCCTTTGGAGCCACGAGATCGTTTTGCAAGATGAGTCCCTCGATGCCGTCCCGGACGTGAACGAAGACGCCGTAATCGACAACGCTCAGCACCTTGCATCGCACGACCTTGCCCGGGGGGAAGTCGGTGAAAATCGTCGGCCACGGGTCGTCCCACAACTGCTTGACACCCAAGCTGACCTTTTTCTCGTCATGGTTGATGCTGAGGATGATGGCCTCGACGTCGTCGCCCTTCTTGTAAAGATCGCTCGGATTGTTGACCTTTGCCGTCCAGGAAATGTCGCTCTTGTGGACCATGCCGTCGACGCCTTCTTCGATGCCGATGAAGACGCCGTAATCGGTAATGCTTCTGACTTTGCCGGCGATCTTGTCGCCCGGCTTGTACTTCTCGGTGAAGATCGTCCAGGGATCGGGCTCAAGCTGCTTCAAACCGAGGCTGATGCGCTTGCTCTTTGCGTCGACCTCGAGGACTTGGCACTCCACCTCTTGGCCGATTTCGAGGAGTTTGCTTGGATGTTTGACCTTTTTCGTCCAAGACATTTCGCTGACGTGGACGAGGCCCTCGACGCCGGGTTCGAGCTCGATGAAGGCGCCGTAGTCGGTGATCGACTGCACCTTGCCGTGGACTTTCTTGCCCGGCGGGAAAGCCTCCTCGGCGTGGCTCCACGGGTCTTCCTGCGTTTGCTTTAGACCGAGCGAAACGCGCTCCGTTTCCGGGTTGTATTTCAGGACCCGGACCGTCACCTCGTCGCCCACCTGGAAGAGCTCGGAGGGGTGATTGACGCGGCCCCAGCTCATGTCGGTGATGTGAAGCAAGCCATCGATCCCGCCGAGGTCGACGAATGCGCCGTACTCGGTGATGTTCTTGATGACGCCGCGGACGACTTTGCCCTCTTCCAGCGTCTCGAGCGTCTTTGTCTTTTGCTCG
This sequence comes from Polyangiaceae bacterium, assembly GCA_050013115.1. Classification (GTDB taxonomy): domain Bacteria; phylum Myxococcota_A; class Polyangia; order Polyangiales; family Polyangiaceae; genus Palsa-1150. Next base: position 87,895 of record JBEKFX010000039.1, on the reverse strand, counting down.
TCGCGCTCCTTCTCGAGGAGCACGCGGCGCGAGAGAACGATGTTTCCGCGCTTCTTGTTGAACTTGATGACTTTGAACTGGTAGGTCTGACCGATGAGCTTGTCCAAGTTGCGGATGGGGCGGAGGTCGACCTGCGAGCCGGGCAAGAATGCTTTCACGCCGCCGCGAATGGTGACCGAGAGGCCTCCCTTGACCCGCTGGCTGATCGTGCCTTCGATGAGCTCGTCGCGTTCGCACGCGGCCGAAATCTCATCCCACACCTTCATCTTGTCCGCCTTCTCCTTGGAAAGCGTGACGAGGCCGTCGTCGTTTTCTCGGCTCTCGATGTAGACATCGATTTCGTCGCCGGGCTTGACGCTGGTTTGGCCTTGGGCGTCGGCGAACTCGGGGAGCGCGATGATTCCCTCGCTCTTGCCCCCGATGTCGATGACGACGTTGTCGCGTTGTACGGCGACGACCGTACCCTTGACGATCTCGCCTTCTTTGCCGAAGTCGCCAGCGCTGATGCTGGCCTCGAAGAGACTGGCGAAGCTGTCGGCGCGGCTTCCCGTCGGCTCCGTTGTTTTGCCTGCGGAGCTCAGGGCTGTGGTGGTCTGGTTCGACATGGGTTCTCGGAGTGTCCTCAACGGTCCGCGATGCGTGCGAACACGCGTCAGTGGTTATTTGGAGCCCAGGAACACGAGGGCGGACCCATCCCCGATCGGGCTCGGACATGGGCATGTAATGCTCCAAGCCGCCTCTGTCAAAGGAGAGCCGCTCCTCTTTTTCGCATTTCCCTTGCCCACCATCCTTGCCTTGGCCGTTTCTCCTCGCCGCTCGCGGCGCCTGCCATTCGGTCGTCCGGGTCAGGCCCGACTCAGGGTGCGGCGCCCGGAGCCCCCCCCTCGAGGGCCTTCGGTCCGGGAGCGCTCTCTCGAGCAGCGGGACGAGCCCGACCGGCTCCTTCGAAGACACTCAACATTTCGGGCGGCAGCGCCGCCTTGACCGCAACCATCGAGCCTCCGGATGCGCGTTCCACGGAGGCTCCGCTGAGCCATCCCCATGCCACGCCGCCGGGCTTCTTCCGGGCGAGCGCGGCCAGGGTCTCGCGCAGCACGGCCTCTGCGGCTCCGGCTCTTTGGTCATTGAAATAGGTCAACCGGGCTTCGACATAGCCCATGGCCCCTGGGGCAAGCGTCAGAGTGAGGGACTGCAAGTCGGCGCCCAGCGGCGCAAGGGCCGCGGGTGGCCTCAGAAAGGGGACCTGGGCGACCAATGACGACCCCCGGACGCGCAGCACGGCAAGCCCGCCGTCGTCGATGGGCAGTCGCGGACGAGCCCCGGGTCGGACAAATGCGTCACGCGCCCGTATCCGGGCCTCACCCGAAGCGATGACCCACGTGCGCCCTGGGAGCTCGAACAGGGAGGCCTCGAGAGGCTGGCCTTGCTCATCGGCTTCGCGCGAGAGTTCGCGAACGCGGCCATTCGGTCCGGGCACCCAGAGGGCCCGCCCTTGTCCGTCGACCAGCGTACCGGGGTCGATGTCGGCACGAACGCCGAGTAAAACGGCGACAAGGTCACCCTCGCCGATCGGCAGACCGCCGGAATCATTGAGTCCGAAGATGACTTCGTCCGCATTTTCGAACGCGTCGATGGCCCGCGTCGAGGCGACGACGCGACTGCGCGTCCGGGCAAGCTCAAGGGCTCTGCGCAAAAGGGGGCCGTAGGTGGGGTCTGCCCGAAGCAAGCGGGGCCGGATCGCAAGCAAGAGCGGGGGAACCGGCTCGAACACGTTCTCCCAGGCTGGCTCCTCCAATGGGCGTGCGCCGGGGACGGTGCGCGCCGGACCGGCGCATGCGATGGCGGACGCCGCGAGCGCTCCAGCCACCATCCGGGCGCGTCTCCTGGTCCGCGCTCCTTGGTCTGTCACATCGTTCCTCGCTCACGGATGCGCGTGACGAGGTGCGCGACGGTTTCGTCGAGTGTCATGTCTGAGCTATCGACGAGCATGGCATCCGCAGCACACTTGAGGGGGGCTATCGGCCGATTCATGTCTTGCTGGTCGCGCCGTCGAACTTCATCGAGCGTCTGCTCGTAGCTGGCCCTGACTCCCTGCGCCGCAAGCTGATCGAATCGTCGGCGAGCTCGGATTTCGGGGCGGGCGGTCAAGAAAAATTTGATCTCCGCATCGGGAAACACGACCGTTCCGATGTCGCGTCCTTCAAGGACGACGGCGCCCGCTCGTCCCGCTTGCCGCTGCATCTCGAGCAGCGCATCGCGCACGGGCGGGTGCGCCGAAACGGTGCTTGCGCCCATGCCGATATCGGGGCTTCGAATCGCGTCGGTCACGTCCTCGTCGGCCAGGCGGATGCGAAGGCCCCGCTCCTTTTCGCGCTCGAAATGGAGGGCATGACGAGCCACGAGGGCCCGTGCGATGGCGCCGACACCTAAACCGTCGGACCATTCGATGTGCGCCCGTCTCGCCGCGAGGGCCACAGTTCGATACATGGCGCCGGTGTCGACCAAGACGTAGCCGAGCGCGTCGGCCACGCGCCTCGCAACGCTGCTCTTGCCGGCGCCGGCTGGGCCGTCGATGGCGACGATTGGACCGGAGCGCGACTCTTGCACGCCGACTCTATAGCAACTTCGTGACGCGCTACACCCGCGCTTCAGCGCCTCTGTCAGTTCTGCACATCCACACGGGCGCCGAGGGCGCGAAGCGTGGCCACGAACTTCGGGTAAACGCGAGCGATGCTTTGTGCTCGGCGGACTCGAGTTGGGCCGTTTGCAACGAGTGCAAGCACGACGAAGGTCATGGCGAGGGCCGGATCGCCGAAGCCATCCACCTCCGCGGCCTGGAGAGGCAGGTCGCTTCCCACGACGTCGATACCGTCGTCGCGCGCGTCACACGCGACACCGAACAGGCGCAGAGCGGACGCGAGTTTGGCCAGTCGGTCGACAGCCTCGTCTCGAAGGCCGCCCACCGCCCGCAGCCTCGTTGTGCCATGGGCGCGTGCCGCAAGGGCACACACGATCGGCATTTCCTCGACGGCACGGGCGATTGTCTCGCCTCCGACGGGGATGGCGCGGAGCGGCTTCGGCCAGCCGTGCAGATCGGCCACCGGCTCGCCGCTCGAGTCGCCTTGTGGTTCGACGCCGAGGCCCCCATCCATGTCACGGACGATCTCGAGCAAGCCGCTGCGTGTCGGGTTGATCCCGACGCGACGGATGGTGACGCGAGAACCAGCGACGAGCTGGGATGCCGCCAAGACGTATCCCGCTGCCGAGATGTCACCGGGGAGGCTCAGGTCGAACGCCGGAATGCGACCATCCCACCGGGTCGGGTCGAGCTCGATGACCGGCCCAGCGGTGCGAAGGGGAGCACCGAGCGCCGCGAGCAAGCGCTCGGTGTGATCCGCCGAAACAGTCGGTTCAGAGTAGTGCGTGACGCCGTCGGCAGCCAGACCCGACATCAAAACGGCCGCCTTCAGTTGTGTGCTCGAGATGCCGCTGGCGTATTCGATACCCGTCAGGGGCCTCGCTTCGTGCATGCGGCCGACGGTCAGCGGGACCGTCGTGTCGTCTTTGCGTGTTGGATCCGGCAAACCGTCGATTCGAGCGCCGCGCGCACGAAGCGCGGTTGCGAGATCCATGAGGGCAAGGGGTGAATCGGGCGATCCGCCGACGAGCACGCTGGAGAAGCGCTGTCCGGCCAGGGGACCGACGAGCAGCCGCAACGTTGCGCTCGACGCCGCGCAGTCGAGGGGGTCATCCGGAGCCCGCCAGCCATAGAGCCCTGCGCCCTTCACCAGAATCTCCCCCCGCGACGGCTCTTCGATGGCGATGCCGAGATCGCGCAAGCACTGCATCGTGACGAGCGTGTCGCCGGCGCGGGAAAACCCAGAGATTCGCGTTTGCCCATCCCCGCATGCCGCCAGAACGAGCGCGAGATGGCCGATGCTGGCGTCCGACGGTGCGGAAACGCTTCCGACAAGCGGTCGTGTCGCGGGGTGAACCAAGAGGTCGGTCATGGATCAAAGGCCGCTAGCGCGGGTTTCCAGCGCGGGTTTCCAGCGCGGGTTTCCAGCGCGGGTCTTCCAGCGCGGGTCTTCCAGCGCGGGTTTCCAGCGCGGGTCTTCCAGCGCGGGTTTCCAGCGCGGGTTTCCAGCGCGGGTTTCCAGCGCGGGTCTTCCAGCGCGGGTTTCCAGCGCGGGTCTTCCAAACAAATCAGGCAAGGAGCGGATACGAGCCGAGCAGTTTGAACGAACGCCCGACGCGTTTCAATTCTTCGAATGCGGTGACCAGGGCACGGTCGGTAAAATGCCCCCCCGCTTCGACGAAATAGACATAAGACCAAAGCTCCGTTCCTGGGTGGCTGTGAATTTTGAGGACCGGCACCCCCCGCTCGGCGAGCACCTGCAAGCCCTCGAGGAGGGCGCCCACCGTTCGCTTGACGCCGAAAATGAACGCGGTGGCATCACTCCCCGTGCGTCCGGACGGGCGCCTCCCGACGATCGCGTGCCGGATGCTCTGTTCTTCGAATGGGCCATCGATGACCTCGACGATCCGCAGGTCGTGCGTGATCAACGCGTCGACCGTGGCATGGACGAGGCCTTCGGTCGACCGCTCGAGAGGGACGACGGCGTACTCGGCTCGACCGCGCCACACTTCCTCGAGAGAACCGGCGGGGGTGTCTGCCGCGATGAGGGGTGCGGTCTGGCCGAAGCGGCTTCGCGCAGCGCGGTGCGCTGGCCCACTCTCGGACCCCACGAAGCTCACGCTGATCGGCAATTCGAGCGCGAGACAGGCGGCGAAGATGGCCCCGAGAATTTCCTGCAGCGGCGTCGCGGGCATGTCTCCGGAGGAACGGTCGACGAGCTGCTTGAGCATCGCGTGATCCGTGAGGGGTAGGGCTGCCGGCTGATCGCGGCGCAACTCGCCGATGCGGCGCGCGGCCCGGGCGCGCCGATCGAGTAGATTCAAGAGCTGACCGTCGATCTGCACCATCTCCTGGCGAAGGTCGGCGAGTTCGCGCTTACCGTGGGTCACGAAAAAATTCTAGCGCTCGACACGCGCGAAGTCACATCACCGCCCGTTCGGGAGTTGCCACTGAGCCCAGCCATAGGCGATCTGCACCTCAAGTATACGGAGATGCTCGCGATGCGTTCGGCCCACGCCGACGGAAGCGAGGATCGATCGCGCGTACGCCAGCGCATGCTTGCGCTTGCCACGCGCTTTCCGGGGGCTCTCCGCGAGCTCGATCAGCTCGAGACCGAGGACATCCGCCATCGCATTGTGGCGCTCGCCCGGGTCCAGGAGGGGCAGTCGGACATCGAGCCGTGGATGACGGCAATCGGGCATTTTCACTCCCTCGCCCGAGGTGCCCTCAGCGTGAAGCGCTGGCTGTCCGCGAACCGGTCGGTCGACGCCGACGCGGAACACCGTTTCGCGATCGAGCTCGACAAACTTCCCTTCGCGGACGAAGCCCGAGTCTGGAAAGACGACCTGGCCGCGCTCGCGAAACCTCCGGGCGGGAAGGTGACGCAGCTCGTCTTTCGACGGCTCGCCGTTTTGCTTGGAACGACGCCCGCGCAAGCCCGGCGTTTGGTATTCGGCGAGGCCCGCCGCCGTGTCTCGCTCTAGATCGCCGAACCTGTTCCCGAGATACCGTCGGGTGTTGCCGAGTCGCCGTCCGAAGGCCGGATGCCCTTGCGCGACGCGCCGAGCGTTCGGGACAGCTCGAAGCCTTCAAACCCGGGTCGTGATGTACCGACGCCCCGATCGCCGAAGCTGTTCCCGCGATCGCCAGCTGTTCCCGCGATCGCCAGCTGTTCCCGCGATCGCCAGCTGTTCCCGCGATCGCCAGCTGTTCCCGCGATCGCCGAAGCTGTTCCCGCGATCGCCGAAGCTGTTCCCGCGATCGTCGAACCGGTTCTCCAAATCGCCGAACCGGTTGCTCCCGTCGGCGTCCGGCTTTCGTCCCTCTCGCAACGTGACTCCGCCTCAACGCGCCTTGCGATCGGACCGAAAACCTTGAAGTCCTCGGTCCGTCAGCATGTTTTGCGCTCTAGCTCCCGGCGGCCGGCTTGGCCGTCGGCGCAGATGTCCGCGGCTTGGAGCTGGGGGTGCTCGAGGAGGAAGCGGGCTGCGCAGTTGCCGGCGTCGTCGACGCGGGGGTCGACTCGCTCTTGCCAGCGGCCTCTCCGGACGGCTTGCTTGCCGCATCGCCCGTCGTGCTCGGTGCGGCATCGCCGTCGGTCGCCTTCTTTGCGGGCGCCTTTGGCGACGCGTAAAGGTCCGAGTACCAGCCCCCACCCTTGAGAATGAAGTTGGTGCCGCCGCTGATGAGGCGATGTGCGGACGGGGCCGAACACTTCGGGCACACCTCGATCGGCGGTGCGGTGATCCGCTGCATTTCTTCCCACTCGTGACCGCACGCATCGCAGGCGTACTCGTAGGTCGGCATGCCCTCATCGATTATGTCCGCGCTGGCACTCTGTCAAGTCAAGTGCCAGCGACTTGGCCCCGAAGGACGAGGCGTGCGAATCGCCATGAACGCACCCGAGCGGGGCGGGTGGGCACGTTCTTCTGAGCCCGGAAAGTCCCTTGGCGCCGCGCAATCCCGCACCTTGCCGTAAGACGATACGGCCCGGCGCGGAGCGCCGGGAAACAGTGCTTGAACTGAACGTGCGAAGGGCGATACAGATGAATCCTTGAGCTGGTCATATGTGGAGTGGGGCGCACGGGTGAAAGGGCCGCGCAGCGGCCCTCGGAGAAGGCAAAGATGAAAATCAAGAAGCTCGAGCTCGTCGGCTTCAAGTCGTTCGTGGACCGCACCGTCGTGCACTTCGACCACGACGTGCTCGCCATCGTCGGGCCCAACGGATGCGGAAAGTCCAACATCGTCGACGCGATTCGCTGGTGCATGGGAGAGCAGAGCGCCCGGCACCTCCGCGGCCGGTCGATGGACGACGTCATTTTCAGCGGCAGCGAGTCTCGATCCCCTCATGATTTCGCGGAAGTCACGATCACATTCGAAAACGATGATCCCGGGGACCTGCCGCTCGAATACAAGGAGTATTCGGAGGTTGCCGTCACCAGGCGACTGCATCGAACCGGCGAGAGCGAGTATCTCGTCAATAAGACGCCGGTCCGTCTTCGCGACGTCACCGATCTCTTTTTGGGCACTGGAGCGGGCACGAAAGCCTACTCGATTGTCGAACAAGGCAAAGTCGGCCTCATTGTCAGCGCCAAGCCCGACGATCGACGTCTCTTGATCGAAGAGGCCGCGGGCATCACGAAGTTCAAGGCGCGAAAAAAACAAGCCGAAAAGAAAATGGAGCTGACGCAGCTGAATTTGCTGCGGGTGGCCGATATCGTCTCCGAGATTGACCGGAGTTTGAGCTCGCTCAAGCGCCAGGCCGCCAAGGCGGAGCGTTTTGTGGCTTATCGAGACGAGCTTGAGGACTTGCAGCTGCACGAGGCCGCGCACCGTTTTCTCGAGTTGGCCGGTTGGATTAACTTCGAGGCGACCGAGGTCGAACGAGCCGCAGAGGCGCACGGCCAAGCTCGGTGTGAGCTCGAGACCCGCGAGGCCGAGCTCGAAGTCGGTCGGCTCGACGTTTTGGCGTCCGAGGAACGGCTTGAAAAGGCCCATGCCGCGAGCGTCGCGGCGGACCAGGCCGTGCAGACCGAAGAGTCGGCGATCGCTCGTGCAAAAGATCGTCTTTCGGCGCTGACGCAGCGCGAAAGGCAAGCGGAAACCGAGAAAGACGAGATGGTCGCCCACGCCGCACGTCTTTCGGCGGAGCAGTCGGCCGTCGCCGAACAGGTGGCCACACTGAGCTCGGCCGAGGCGCACCAGGCCACCGAGATCGCGAATCATGAGGCCGCTCTGGCGGACTTCACCGCCGCACACGCCATCGCCGAGGCGAGCGTCGCGGACAAGCGGCAAACGATTTCGTCCGGGCGCAGCGAAATGGCGAGAGCCGAAGGCAAGCTCGCCGGCTTCCAGCGCCGGCAAGCCGAGATGTCGACACGGCTCGATCGGCTGAAGCTCGAGCGGGAGTCGCTTGAAGTCAGCCGAGCGGAGATCGCCACCCGCGCCGAGCACCTCGTCCGATCGGTCGACGAGCTTCGAGCGGGGCGTGCAACAACGGCCGCCCAGCGAGAGGCCCTCGAGCAGCGTCTCATCGAGCTTCGCGAGCTCATCGTCCGCGAGGAGCGCGCGCTCGAAGTTCAAAAGACCGAGCTTTCGACCAAGCGGTCACGCCATGGCGCGCTTCGCGAGATGCATGGGCGGCTCGAAGGCGCAGGCGCCGGGACGAAGGCCATCGTCAACACCCAGGCGGCCTGTCTGGCGGGGCTCGTCGCCGATCGGATCGAGGCTCCGGCTGAGCTGACGCAAGCCCTGGCGGGTTTGCTTGGTGCGAGGCTTCAAGACGTTGTCGTGCGCAACGTCGACGACGGAATTCGACTTCTCGAAGATCTTGCGCGGGGTGGCAAGGGCAGAGCGGCCATCGTGCCGCTTCACGCTCCCTTCATCGCTGGGTGCACGACGACCGACGCGGGTGGCCCGGCGGGCGAGCAAAGCGCTGCGCGCCTTATCGATGTGCTCGGCTACGCCCCCGAGGACGAGGCCCTCGCTCGATCGCTCGTTGGAGAAGCCATCATCGTGCCCGACCTGCCTTGCGCGAGACGGCTCCGCAAGAACGGAGCCCATGCCGTTATCGTCACGCAGGACGGCTTTGTTCTTCATGCCGATGGTCGAGTTCAAGGCGGTCAAGGCGACGCCGTCGCGGCCGGCATGCTGGAGACCAAGCGTGAGGCCCGTGAGCTCGCGAGAGAGCTTCAGCGCCTCGACGCGGTCGTTGGGCGCCAAATCGAAGCGTTGCAAAAGTCGCGAGGCGAGATGTCCCAAGCCGGCGCCGCCCTCGACCGGGCGCGCCACGAAGCCCACGCGAGGGAGCTCGCGCTCGTGACGGCGGAGAAAGACTTCCAAAAGGCGGAGGGCCAGCTCGAGCTCGTAGAGCGGCGCTTGCAAGCGCTCCTCGCCGAAGAAGGCGAGCTTGCGCGGGCCATCGAGGAGGCCGCGTTCGAACGCGAGGAGGCCTCTCGAGGGCTCGTCGAAGCTCGGGCGCGGGTCGAGAACGCCGAGGAGCAACTTCGCGACTCGGAGGCCGCAATGGCGGAAGCCCGCGCACGGGTCGACACGCAACGCCAGGTCTTGACCTCGGCGAAGGTGTCGATTGCTGGTGTCCGGGAGCGACTCGCCGGCGCTCGGGGCACCGCGTTGCGGCTTGCACGAAGCGCCAAGGAGCTCGAGGACCGCGCCAACCGCGTGACCGAGGAGCTCGGCGCAAGCGCCCGCGCCTTCAGCGAAACGGCTGCGCAGCTCGTGGCGCACGAGGAACGCCTGCATCTCGAGATCGACCGAGCGCGGGATGCGCGCGAAGCCCTCGCCATGACGCGTGCGGCCTTCGAGGAGCTGCGCGTCGGTCTTCTCGACCGCGAGACGACCCTCAAAGAGATGCGCTCGCAAGCCGATGGTCTTCGCGACCAGCTGCAGGCGCACGAAATGGCGCTCCGGGAGAAACAGCTCGCCATCGAGCACCTGCTTTTTGGCATCTCCGAGAAATTCCGCGGCTTGCACTTGCCGCGTGTCGTCGGCGACTACCATCTTCGGCCGCCGCCCGATGGCGTGTCTCGGTCTCGTATCGAGGAGCTCGCGCGGCTCATCGAGCGAATGGGTAGCGTCAATCTGGACGCGGTGCGCGAGCACGCCGAGGCCGAGCAGCGTTTCACATTCTACACGACCCAGAAGGCCGACTTGGAGAAGGCCCTCGCGGACCTGCAGCGCGCCATCCAGCAGATGAACCGGGAATCCCGTCGGCTGTTTGAACAAACGTTCGAAGCCATCAACGAACGTTTCCGGGAGATCTTCCCCCGGATGTTTCGCGGAGGGCGCGCGGAGCTTCGGATGACCAATCCCGATGATCTTCTGGAAACCGGGATCGACATCGTGGCGCAGCCTCCCGGCAAGAAGCTTTCGAGTATCGAGCTCATGAGCGGCGGCGAAAAGGCTCTCACAGCGGTGAGCTTGATTTTTGCCATTTTCCAAATCAAGCCATCGCCCTTTTGCATCCTCGATGAGGTCGACGCGCCTCTCGATGAGGCCAACGTCGCTCGGTATAACGAGATGGTGCGATCCATGACGGACCGTTCTCAGTTCATTCTCATCACGCACATCAAGCGCACCATGCAAATGGTCGACGTACTCTACGGGGTTACGATGCCGGAGGCCGGGGTATCCAAGATCGTGAGCGTCAAGATCAACGACACGGAGCACCGGCGCAACGTCCAGCCCGAAGTTGCCGTGGCCTGAGCGCAAGCCGTCGGCCGCCGCCGGGCTCGGGCGGTGGGCTCGGGCGGTGGGCTCGGGCGGTGGGCTCGGGCGGTGGGCTCGGGCGGTGGGCTCGGGCGGTGGGCTCGGGCGGTGGGCTCGGGCGGTGGGCTCGGGCGACGTCGATCCGACGGTCGAGCCGAAAGGACGGGCGACCGTCGTGCTGGTCGAGCGCGGCCATTGCAGAAGGCCGTCGGGCGCGCTAATTGCGCGTGGGCCCCGTGTCGAACGACGTGAAGCGCGACGGCGCCGCTGAAGCGCCAAAAAAAAAGAAGAAGCGGCAAAGCGTAACGGCCATGCAGCGCGAGCTGCGTGATCTGTCGAAGGCGCCTCAGGGTGGACCCGAGAAGCCCCCGCTCGATCTCAAAAAGATTTATCTCCGCGTAGGGCTCATTGTCGGCGCCGCCTGGGTCGTGGCCCTTTTTTTCGTTCGTTGGACGGTCATCCCCCTCTACGTAGCGGGCGGTCTGACGCTCGTCGCCATCGGAGCCGGCGTTTGGGTTGTTCGTTGGGTCAACAAATCGCGCGCGGTCGGGGCTTTGCTTCGCGCCGCCGGCGAGACCGAAGAGGGACGCAAAGAAGCGCTCCAACGCTTGGAGAGCGAGTTCAAGAAGGGCGACGTTCAGGCCACGATTGCGCGCGCGCAGCTCGAGATGCAGAAGGACCCGCGGAAGGCCCTGTCGACCCTCGAAAGCCTCGACCTGTCAAAGCAGATCGCTCCGATGGCCGATCAGGTCCGGTGCATGCGAGCCACGATTCACCTCCAGTTGGGCGAGCTTCAACCGGCGCGCGCGCTCGTCGACAAGTTGGAATTGGGCAAGCAGCAAGAGATGAAGACGCGCGCCATGTTTGCCACCGTGGCGGGTGAGGCTTGGGCGAGGACAGGCGAGGGCAAGAAGGCGGTCGAGCTCCTCGAACTGTTCAATCCGGACGAACCGGACTACGCGGAGATGCGGGTACAAATGTGGCGTGCCCGCGCGTTCGCGTGCGCTGGGGCGGGCGACATGAAGGGAGCCTCACGCGCCCTGAAGAAGCTGCTCGACATGAGCCCGCAGCTCCTCGGCATGTTCGTTGCCGCAAAGCGAATTCATCCCATGTTGCAGCAGGAAGCCAAGCAACTTTTCATGCGCAGCGGTGCCGTACCGCGGAAAATGGTCAGACAGAAGCCGTGATCAGGCCGGCGTTGCGTGTGCGACCGGGTTGATCGAAACCTCCGGCATCATCTCGGCAAAGCTCACGACGGTCACGGCCGGCAGGTCCGACGCGATGAGTTTTCGCACGAACCGGCGCAGATCGGGTTGAGTCAGTAGGACGGGACTTCGGCCAGCGGCTTGCGCCGCTTGGACCGCCTGCCGAATCGAGGCCAAGATGTCGCGGCTCGCTCCAGGTGTGAGCGCAAGCTGCGAGCCGGCCGCAGTGCGCGTGATCCCTCGTCGAATCGTGTCCTCGACGAGCGGGTCGATGAGGACGACATCGAGGCGCTCACGGCCTTGGGTGAGACGGAAAGTCAGAGCGCGTCGCATTTGGCTTCGAACGTGTTCGGCGAGAGCGCTCGGGTCCTTTTCCGTGGACGGCGCGGTCGATAGCGCCTCGATGACGCCCCGCAAATCGCGCACGGCGACCCCCTCGTCGACCAACCGTCGGAGAACGTCGGTCAGGACGACCAGTGGTACCAACTTGGGAACGACGTTCGGGACCGTCGCCGGCGCGAACTGTTCGACTTCATCGAGCATCCGCTGCACTTCGGCCAAGCCGAGGAAGTCGGCGGCACGAGGGGTGAGGACAGCGAGGACCTTATCGTGGATGAAAGGCGCGATCTTGTCGTCGCTCACGTCGGTCGGTACGGCAAAGACGCTGGCCGGCACTTCACGGATCGAGATCGCGACGTGTCTCTCAGCCAGATCGAGGCGCATCCGGACGCCTGGCGCCGGCAAAGGGACCCCGAGCGCGCCGAAGAAATCCTCGCGCATGCGCACGGTCTCCGTGCGCAATCCAAACGCTTTGCGATCGAGAAGGCGCAGCAGATCCGCGGCCACATCGATGCTCCACGGAATGACGATCGGGGCGAACTGGGGCTCCTGCCCTCGAAGCCGAGCTCGGTCGGGCGGGACGTCCGTCCTGGCGGCCAAGTGCATCTCCGCGCTCCGCGCCTGCGAACGGGCTCGTCCAGTCAGCCACATGGCCACTCCGACCACGAGAAACGGCGCTGCCGGAAGCCCCGGCACGACGGCGAGCAAGAGGACGAAGCCGCCCGCTGCTTGCAACGCCTTCGGGACCCCGAAGACTTGGCGCAGAAGCTCTTCGCCGAGAGGGGTTTCGGCGTCTTCGCTTGGTACCCGAGTCACGAGGATCCCAGCTGCCGTCGACAAGGCGAGCGCTGGAATCTGGGTGACGAGGCCGTCGCCGATGGTCAGAAGCCCGTACCGGCGCAGCGCGCCGCTGACGGTCATGCCATGCATCGCCACCCCGATGGCGAGCCCGCCGAGGATGTTGACGACGAGAATGACGAGCGACGCGACGACATCTCCTTTCACGAACTTCATCGCGCCGTCCATCGCCCCGTAAAACTGGCTTTCCCGTTGAAGCGTGCGCCTCCGGCGCCTCGCCTCGTTGCCGTCGATGGTCCCGGCCCGTAATTCGGAGTCTATGGCCATCTGCCGACCAGGCAGCGCGTCGAGCGCGAATCGGGCTGCAACCTCCGCGACGCGCTCCGAACCCCTGGCCATGACGATGAACTGAACCGTCGTCAGGACCAAGAATAGGACGGCCCCGACGATGTAGTTTCCACGGACGCCGACGGTCCCGAATGCCCTGATGACCCCCCCTGCGTTGGCCTGGAGCAGGATGAGCCTCGTCGCGGACACGCTGAGGGCCAGGCGAAAGAGTGTCGTGAGAAGCAGCAGCGTCGGAAAGGTTGCGATTCCGATCGCCTCCGGCACGTAAAGGACGACCAGCAGGATGGCCATGGCCACCGACAGATTGGTCGAAATCAGGAGATCGAGCGCCCAGGTCGGGAGCGGAACGAACATCAACCCTACGACGAGTACGACGAGGCCTGCGAGGCCGGCATCCGCTCCCGCCCCGGCGGGTCGCACGTTTCGAGCGACGGAGAGCGTGGAGGGGCGAGTCACGGTGCTAGGGTAGGCTTTCGGAGCCGCGCCGCGGACTTATCTCGGGAAGATCGCGTCCGGGGGGTGCGCCGCCGCGCTATACTCGTACGTTGAGCGTCCCTGCGATGGCATCGAGCGAGACCCTGGCACAGGCGGCAGACCCGCGCGCGGGCAATGGTTCGAGCGACGACGTCGCCCCCGCGCCGCCGCGTCGGACGGGGCACGCGTTGACCGACCGCGGCCGGAAGCGGGCGTCGAACGAAGACGCGTTTTTCACCGACGACAAGCTCGGCCTGTACGTCGTCGCCGATGGCATGGGCGGACACGCGGCAGGCGAGGTCGCCAGCCGCGAGGCCGTGGACACGGTGTACGGCATGGTCAAGAGCGGCATCGGCAAGCTGCGCGAGCTCGTCAATCCGATCGCCGAGCAAGATTTGCGCGCCGCCTGTCGGCTGATGGAGAGCGCGGTACAAGCAGCGACCTATTTCGTTTACTCCATCGCCGAGATCGACCGAGCAAAGAGCGGGATGGGGACAACGATGAGTGCGCTCTTGACGTTCGGTGACTACGCCGTCACCGCCCAAGTCGGCGACAGCCGCATCTACCGGGTGCAGGGGCCGTGGGTCGAGCAACTGACCGAAGACCATACGCTCATCGCGTGGCAGCTCAAGCAGGGGCTCATCACCCCCCAGGAGGCCGCCCGCTCTCCCCATCGCAACGTGATCACGAGAGCCGTCGGGAACCGCGAGTACGTTCAGGTCGATACCCGGTGCGTGCCGCTCGAGAGCGGCGTCCGGTTTCTTCTCTGCAGCGACGGCCTCCACGGATACATGCGCGACGACGAAATTTCTCCAATCGTCGCGATGGGTGGAGAACCGAGTGTCCGGCGCTTCGTCGAACTCGCGAACCAGCGGGGGGGCAAAGACAACATCACGGTCGTCCTCGTCGAAATCGACTGACGTCGCGGTCCGCGAAAGTTGACCGGTCTGCGATGCGCCTGTTATCCGGTGGTCACAGACCCGCAGGTCCGTGGTGCCTCGCACACGCCACGGCGCTCTCATACCGCAAAATTCCAGCGGATTGAGCTTTGGCATGCGGATTGACTCAGTCGAGGAGTCGGAGAGTGAAAAGCCCATGAAAAAGAAGCGCGTCGGCGTTCTGATGGGAGGGTGGAGTGCGGAGCGCGAGATCTCCCTTTGCACGGGAGAAGGCGTTGTTGCCGCGCTCGAAGATCGAGGCCATGACGTCGTTCGCCTCGTATGGGGCCCGGCAAGCCTCGAGCTCTCGGAGCTCGTTCGGGAGAGCCGTGTCGATGCCGTGTTTTTGGCGCTCCACGGGCGCGGTGGCGAAGACGGCTGCGTCCAGGGAATGTTGGAAGTCTTGGGCATTCCCTATACCGGCAGCGGCGTCCTTTCGAGCGCTCTCGCGATGGACAAGCTCAAGGCCAAAGAGCTTTTCCGCCTCCACAATGTGCCGACCCCCCCGTACTACGTGGCGACGCTGCAGGACCTGCGCGAGCTCGAAGAAGTGCACGGGAGCTTCGGCTATCCGGCCATCGTCAAGCCCTGCCGCGAAGGGTCGTCGATCGGGCTCGGGAGGGCCAATGGTCTGGAGGAGCTCGCGGCTGCAATCGAGCGCGCTCTCGAGTTCGACGAACAGGTCCTCGTCGAACGATTCGTCCGGGCGATGGAAGTCCACGTTGGCATCCTCGACGGCCGCGTTCTCGGAGCCATCGAAGTCGCGCCGAAAAGCGGGCTTTACGACTACCGGTCGAAGTACACGGCCGGGCTGACCGATTACATTTCGCCGCCTCGGCTGCCACCAACGCGACTTCGCGGGGTTCTCAACCTGGCCGAGAGGGCCGCGCGAGCGCTGGGTTGCGTCGGAGCATGCCGTGTGGACCTCCTCGTCACAGAGGGGGAGAACGAGTACGTGCTCGAAGTGAACACGCTCCCGGGCCTGACCCCCACCTCGCTGTTGCCGAAAATCGCCGCCGCCGCGGGGCTTGATTACGGGTCCCTTTGCGACGCTATTCTTCAAGGAGCGCGGCTCCACGCTGGGCTTCCGTCGGCCGGCGATCGCGAACGCGCCTCGCATCGGGTGCCTGCGCTGTCTCAGGTCGCCGTGCGCCAGACCGATGGGGACTCGACGCTGGCCGGGCGCAGGGCGGCCGGATGAGCCCAGCCGGCCGGCCGCCTCAGAGCGTTGCGCCCCCCACAAGGACGACCCGCGTCTTGGCGACACCCCAAGGCTGCACGATCGCGTGCTCGTGAGGTAGGTCCCAGACGACGAGGTCTGCTCGCAGCCCGACGCGCAGCACACCCCGGTCGTCGAGTTCGAGCGCGCCGGCAGCGAATCGCGTCGCGCCCAGCAAGGCTTCGTCGGGCGACAACCCGCACGTACGCACGGCCAGCGCGAGCGCGAGCGGGAGGCTTTCGCTCGGAGCCGTGCCTGGGTTTGCGTCGCTGGCGACGACGAGAGGGATGCCCGCGTTCCTGAGGAATGCAACGGGCGCGGGCGGCTGATCGAGCGTGAAGCCCGCCGTCGGCAGAAGCACGGCGGCCACTCGAGCGTCGGCAAGCGCTCGAATCCCGCCGGCCGATAGATGCTCGAGGTGGTCGACCGAAGCGGCGCCCAGTGAGGCCCCGAGCTTGGCTCCGCCGACGTCGGCAAACTGGCCCGCGTGCAGCTTGACGCCCAAGCCGTGCTTTCTGGCCGCTTCGCAGACGACGCGGGCCTCGTCGGTCGTGAACGCATGCATGTCGACATAGGCATCGACGAAGCGAGCAAGCCGTTGGGTTGCGACCTCGAGAACGAGGTCCTCGGCCACTCGAGCGACGTACCGTGATCGGTCGGCGCCCGGTGGAAGTGCATGCAATGCAAGGAGCGTCGGCACGACGGCTGGAACGTCGTGACGGGCCGCGGCCTTTGCAATGGCGCGGAGCTGTTTCAGCTCCTGGCTGGCGACGAGTCCGTATCCGCTCTTCACCTCGACCGTCGTCACGCCGAGCGAAGCCATGCGCCGTAGGCGCTCCGCCAGGACGTCCGCCAGCTCGTCCTCGGTGGCCGTCGCGACCGACCGGTGAGTTGCGAGAATGCCCCCGCCGGCCCGCGCGATGTCGCGATAATCGCTTCCGGCCAACCGCATCGCATACTCCAGATGCCGAGAACCCACCCAGCACGCGTGGGTGTGTGCGTCCACCAAGCCTGGCGTAATCACGCGCTCACCGAAGTCGACGAGCGCAACGTCCTCCGGAGCGGTCTCTCGCGGGCCGACATACGCGATGGTTCCGCCGCGAACAACGACTGCACCACGCTCGATCACACCGGGTCCGGCCCCTCGCAGAGGGTCGCAGGTCACGACCCGGTCTGCGGCGAAACCGCGAGCCGTCACGACGAGAGCCTTCGCGCGATCGCGGCCTTCACCTGACGCGTTTCATCGCTCCCGAATAGGGCGTCCACCGATTCGTCGTCGAGCGGGCGGGCCGTCGCTCGTCGTCTGGCGGCCATGACCCGCTCGAGGGCCTCCTGGCATCGTGCGAGAAAGGTTGGAGAGCGCTCGGCCTCGGTCACCAGACCTTCGAACGATCGCTCTTGTGCGGACTCGGAATGGCAAACGAGAAGGGCGTCGCAGCCCGCCGCGACAGCCAGCACAGCCGCTTCGTCGCTCCGGTAGTGGTCCGAGATGGCTTTCATTTCGAGATCGTCACTGACGAGAATGCCTCGAAACCCGATCCGATTGCGCACGTCCGTACAGATGAGCGGCGAAAGGGTGGCCGGGAGCTGGCCGTCGATGGCCGGGTAGACGACGTGGGCCGTCATCATCGTCGCAACGCCCGCCGCGGCGGCGAGTCGGAACGGTTCGATCTCGATTGCGTCGAGTCGCTCGCGGGTGCCATGGACCTGCGGCAGGGCGAGATGCGAATCTTGCGTCGTATCGCCATGGCCCGGAAAGTGTTTCGCGGTCGCGAGGATACCTGCTGATTGAAGCCCGCGGACCCAGGCGGTTCCGAATCGGCCGCAGACCTCCGGGCTCGGGCCGAAGGCGCGATCACCGATGACGGGATTCTCTGCCTGCGAGTCGACATCCATGACCGGCGCAAAATTCCAAGTGAAGCCAAAGGCGGCCAACTGCTCTCCGACGACCCTTGCGATCCGTTCGGCGAGGACGACATCGTTCCACGATGCGACGACCCGCATGGCCGGGACCTTGAGGACGGGATCGCCAAGACGCGCGACACGCCCGCCTTCTTGATCGACGGCGAGCAAAGGTGAGGCGGAGGCCGCATGGACCTGGCGCGCGAGCGCCGCGACCTGGGCGGGGCCGCCGGTCAGGTTCGACGCGAAGAGGACGGCGCCGCCGCGGCGACCCCCGCGCAGCGCCTTCGCATACGAGGCGGGCAGCGACGGACCCGAGAAGCCACCGACGATGAGCTGGCCGCATGTCGAAGCGATCGTCATTGGAACGACCCATCCTCGCACGGCAAGCGGCCGTGGTAACGAGCGGTCGATGGGTTTGCGTCGACGTACTGTCGCCGTGGCCGTGCTTGCGGGCTGTGCCCTGCACGTCGCGGCGCATGCTCAGCCTGCCGGCGGCATCGTCGTGGGCGCGCCGAAGACCCGGCCCGGCGCCTCGTCGCCGAAGTCGAAGCGACTGACGACCGACGAGGCGCGACATCACATGCTC
Organism: Polyangiaceae bacterium; assembly: GCA_050013115.1. GTDB lineage: Bacteria > Myxococcota_A > Polyangia > Polyangiales > Polyangiaceae > Palsa-1150. The sequence goes on along the minus strand of JBEKFX010000039.1, from coordinate 69,717 downwards.
GACCTCATCAATCGGGATCGCGCTTCAATGGGGCTTTCGCCCGTCGAGATGGAGGACGGGCCCGCGATGCGGGCAGGTCAACGGCACGCCGATGACATGGCGAGAAACGGCTACCTCAGCCACTGGGGCACCGACGGCTCCGTTCCCGAAGAGCGCTTCACCGATGCCGGTGGATCGGCCATGGTGCTGGAGAATGCCAGCTGCTTTGTCGACGAGAGAAGGCGAACGCTCGACGTGGCCCCTGCCATCGAGGCACGAAACGTCGAAGCGGCGGAAGCCATGTTCTTCGAGGAAAAGCCTCCAAACGACGGCCACCGGCGGAACATTCTCAAACCGTGGCACCGGCGCGTCGGGATCGGGATAGCCCAAGCGGTCGGCACCGCGACGGAGATTCCCGTACCCTGCTTCGCGCAGGAGTTTGTCGATGCATTCGGAACGGTTGCTCCAATACCCCGGAGCCTCCGGGTGGGCAGCATCCTCCACGTCGAGGGAACCCTGACGGCCCCCGCCGCGTTTGCGGGGATTGGCCTTGCGCGGGTTGAGGCGCCGCATGCGATGGCTCCGTCCGAGCTCAATCGACGAAGGTCGTACCCGGTGCCGGTGCCCTACGAGATGGTCTGGCCCCCCGGTTTCCGGACCCCCATCCCGGTCGAAGTGCAGGGCAGCCGCTTTGCCGTCGACCTGCCGATCGAGGATCGCGGCCGTCCTGCCATGATCGAGGTCAGCGTCTGGGCGAGTCTCCCCGGCTCGACGGATTTCGTCATCGTGAGCCTTCGGACCATTCAGGTCCCGTGACCGCTCGCGCCCGACCGATGATCGAGGCCCAGTCTCGATCGCAAGCTGGATCGTCGGTCGTATCGGGGCCGGCACATTTCCAGACATCGGCTCTGGGACCAATTAAAAGGTAACGATCGCGCGGTACAAGCGGCATCTCGCGGGTCCAGCGCATATCGATGGCCGCGGACGCCTCGTCGGCGGCGTCTCGCCACGCGTTCGCCTCGAGAGAGGCGAGGCGACGTCCAATCGAGTCGTGCACGTCGGAGGCTTCAGGCGTCAATTCGTAGGCGTGCTCCAGAAAGCGAATCGCCTGGTCGCGTGCCCCGGCGGCCGTCAGCATCGTGGCGGCCGACAGCGCGGAGTCCGCGTCGGCCCCGAGCTCGACGGCGTGCCCCACGGCCGTTGCACCGGCCCGGCGCCAGGCGTCGCGTTCGCCGCTGTCTTCGAGGAAGGAGGGAGCGATGAAGGACAGGAACTGCCCGTACTCGAGCCACACGCGGGCATCGTCGGGTCGAGCTCGGGTCCCGCGCTCGAGGTATCCTCGGGCCAGCCGGACGTCTGCCTCGGTGCCCCGCAAGGGTCGATACGCGAGCAACGTATCGACGAATCGATACATGGGCCCATACGTCGGCTCGAGCTCGAGGATCGCGTCGACGTAGCTTGGGATGTATTTTAGATCGCGATGTTCGCTCCAGTGGGTGCCGTAGTCGATGAGAAGCTCGGACCAGAGCAGATCGACGACGGCGGCATCCCAGCCGAGGGTCAGAACATGCAACATCGCGGGCGGCGGCAGCGTAGCGACGTCATCTTGTTTCTTGGCGTCGTGTGCAATCGCCGCCAGGCGCGGTCCCGTTGCCCCGACAGCCATGACGGACAGCGCAAGGAGAGCGGGGCCAGCCAGGGTCGCTGCGTTCATTCGACCTCTGAGTCGACGAACAGGCCGGGATCGATGAATGGCCCTCGAGGGTCTCCCTCGACGACTTGGCCGGTCATTTCGAAGGTGCTCGTGATTCCGTCGCCGTCCAGATCACCGTGGGCCTGGGCGCGAAAGGTCGATCGGGGGGCTGCAAGAGAGCTGTCGAATTGAAACGAAAAGCAGTGCGGCTCCCCTTCCGGAACGGGCCGAAAGCCGAGCGCCCGCCACGTCGGCCGGTCCCAAAGACCGGCCGGGTCGACCTCGCACACGCCCCTTGGCGGGGCCAGAGGTGTCAACGGCGCGCTCGGCGGAAACGCCTGCGCCACGGGTTCGGCTTGCGCGTAGGCGACCGCGGCCGACGCCATTCGTTTCAAGCCGTCGACGGGCTCTGCGAAACGAGAGGAGTGGACCTCGCGAGCGAACGTCGGAACTCCGACCGCGAGAAGCGTGCCCCCGAGCGCGAATGCGACTGCGATCTCCAGAGCGCTGAGACGGCGAGCGCGCGATCGGCTGCGGCCGGGAAGAAGCGCCATCGTCCAAGTCCTACCATCGCAGACCTGGATTGCGAGGGCCGCGCTATAAGGCACCGCGATGGCGAGTCTCGTGGCGGTGACCGGCGCGGCGGGATTTCTGGGCCTGCATCTCGTCCGAGGCTTCGACGCCCGGGGCGCGCGGGTGCTGCCACTCGTGCGGGCGATTGACGATCGAAGCCCCTTCGGCGCGCGATCCCTCGCCGACGTCATCACCGAGCCCCGGTTTCTCGCGGGGGTCGACGTCGTCGTCCACGCCGCCGCGGCCCGGTCGCCGGACCGAACGGACCCGGCGTCGCTTCGAGCGGCAGACGTCGATCTCCTCGAAAGCGTCATGCGGGCGAGCCGCATGGCCGGCGTTCGCCGCTTCGTGCTCATCAGCTCCGCGGAGGTCTACGGCTTCCCCGCGCGCCTGCCCGTCAAAGAGCCCCATCCATTCGCGCCGCGGACCCTGCGCTCGGCGACGAAGGTCGAAGCCGAAATGCGAGCGCGTCGAGCCGCCCGCGAACTGAGGATGGATCTCGTCATCGCGCGCCCGAGCCTCGTTTACGGTCCGTGCCATCGCGACGGGATCATCGATGCGATGGCGAGTTTGCTGCGAGCCGGCGTATACCGCGTGATCGGCTCGGGCGACAACATCATGCACCATGCACACATCGATGACATCGTCGACGGGCTCTGGCTCGCGACGACTCGAGAGGAAGCAGCCGGAGAGGACTTCATTTTCGCTGGACCCGAGACCACCACCCTTTCGGAGCTCTCGGCGCGGGTGGCCCGGGCCGTCGGTCGCTCCCTTCCCAGGAAGCACGTTCCGGTGGGCGTCGCGCGGGCGATCGCGACCGTCGTCGACGTAGCCGCCCATCGGGGGGTTGCGTTGGCCGGGCGCGAGCCTGTGCTGAATCACCAAAAGCTCGATGCCATGACCCTCCCGCTTTCGTTCGATATCGAAAAGGCTCGCCGTCTGCTCGGATTTTCGCCGACTGTCGGCTACGAGGAAGGAGTCATGCGGACGATCCGAGGCGAGTGGCCTGCACTCGCGCGCGCCGGAGCGGCGCCATGATCGTTCGCAGACGTGCCCCGGCGCGGGCACTCGGGTGGATGATCGCAATCCTGGCACTCGGATTCGTCGTTTGGGTCATCCCATTTCGAGACCGATGCTGGGACCCACGGGCACCGGCGTCCACCCGCGTCGCGGTGACCCGCACACCCTCTGGATGCATATTGCACCTCCGCTCCGGGGACACCGCGATCGACAGGGGGCCATGCGATGCGCTCCAGTGCGAGCCAGGCCTGATTCCCACCTTGGCAGCTGCTCGGCGCGGTCTTTTGGTCCCTCTCTTGTGCCTTTATGCGTTCGGCACGCTGGCTTGGGCGGCGCGGTGGCGGACGCTTCTCCGCTTGGCGGGAGTCAGGTTGTCGATGCTGGGAGTCTGGCGCGTTTGCATCGAAGCCCAGGCGGGGGGCGTTCTTCTGCCGGGAGGCATCGGGGGCGATGCGCTGCGTGTCGCTTACGTGCTCGGGCAGGAGAGAAGCCCCGACGAGTCGGCTCCGCGTCTCCCGATTGTCGTCGCCTCGGTGCTGCTCGACCGCGTGATTGGACTTGCGCTCATCGCGGCCGTTGCGGCGGCGCTGGCCACCGCGTGCCACGCGCCGGCCATCGGGGCCGATCCGGCGATGCTCCTCGGCGTGCTCTGGGCTCTGCCGATCGGGGTTTTCGCGGCTCTGGTTATCTTGCGCCTCGTGCCGAGCGCATGGGCGCCATCATCTTGGCTCCCAGGGCGCTTGCGCCGCCCGGCCGAGGCCCTGTTGGGCCCGATGATGGACTACGTGCGCGACGGGCGAGCGCCCAGCGCGATGGCAGGCGCCGCCGCGCTCAGTCTCGTCGTGGCGGCGGCGCAGTTTGGGGTCATTCGGGGTCTCGTGATGGCGGTCGGCGCTCAGCCGACGGCTGAACAATGGATCTATGTCGGATCGGCCATGGCCTTCATCGTATCGGCCGTTCCGTCCCTTCCCGGGGCGTGGGGTACGGCCGATGCCACCTACGTCTTTTTCTTTGGCCTTGGCGGCATTCAGCCAGCGTCTGCCCTTGCCGTGTGCCTGCTCTATCGCCTCTTTTGGTATTTTTCCGGGGTCGTTGGAGCCCTTCTCCGCATCTCGCGATGGCCGCGCCGACGGGTGCTCGAGCGGTCGAGCCCGTGAACGAAGGGTGAATCCGACCCGCGCCGGCGTCCGGCCGCGCCCCGCCGTCGGCCGCCGAGGTCGAACTCATGGAGAACCGACCGGAGCGCGAGACCGGCGCGTGCTGCGCACACACGCTTTCGACCGGTCAAGGATCGGCCGGCCCATCGGTCCTGGGCTCCTCGGAAGATGGGTCGGTGTCTCGAATCTCCCGAGCAAAGCCGCTCAGGATCTTTCCTAGACTCGGTGGCGCCGGCCTGGGCACCGGAGCGTCGGGCGCGTCGATGGGAACCTGCTTCAGCGTCGACTCAAAGAGGTACCAATCCCCGCGCTGTCCGACCAAGCGGGCATCGCTCGCGAAGGCCAGCGTCACCATCGCGGCGAGATCCGGCTTCGAGGTCCAGACGAGGAGATAACGAAATCGAGTGAAGTGCCAGGCCGGCCGGAACAGGTACGGTCGAATGGTGAGCTCGGCGACAGCGCTTGGCCACTGCCTCTCTGCCCGCTGCATCACGGGGGAGTTCGGGCTCCACGTGTAGTCATTGAGGCTTCGCCCACCGCGAATCGCCACGATGTGGCCCTGGGCCACCGACGGGTCCCATAATCGATGGAGCGACTGAGGCCCGAGATTCAGCGCCACGACAGAACTGCCAATCTCGACCTGGTCGATGAGGGGCTCGAGGTCCGTGTAGGCGCGGTCGCTTTCGGCGAACGCAGGCCACGCAACCAGCAGCGTGGCCAGCGGTACGGTCGCGCAGGCCACTCGGGTGAGCGGCCGAACGATCGATCGCCGCGCCCCGGCGCAAACGGCGAGGACCGCCCAGGCGGGGGGCAAAAACCGATGGTAGACGAGCGCCGTGCTGTGCACGCCCGCGGGAGCGGAGAAGTAAACGGCAGCCAAAAAAATGACGAGGATCTCAAAGCGCCACGCATGAACGCGCGAGCGCAGACCGGACCCCGAAGCTGCGTGCGTCCGGGGGGCGGACGCGACGAGGCCGACCGCGATGAGCGCAAGGAGCATCAGGAGATCGCGAATGGTCGGCTCGTACCCTCCGAAGAGAACACCGGGTATGACCGTCAGCTTGTGACCGAATTCATGAAAGAGGAAGGCTTGGGTGTGCGCGGGGACCGGACCGGACATGCGCCAGGCCAGCCGATTGGCCGCGAAAGCGAGGGCAAGGCAAAAGCCGATCGGGGCGGCGCGCAAAAGGGGCTTTTCGCGAAGGTTCGTGCCGATGGAACACGCCACGATGGCCGCGCACGCCGCGAGCTGCATCGCCTGGTGGGCGAAGTGAAGTAGCACGATGGCGCCGCACATGGCCGCGGCGCCGCGGCGAGAGGGACGAATCGTGAATCGATCGATGGACGGCAGCAGCCAAAGGAGCACGACGAGACCCAGAATGTTCTGGACAAGGCCCCAGAAGAAGAGAAAACCGAGGCCGACGGGCGCCACGAGAAGCGTCGTCCACCGCGACGAACGCAGGTGATCGGCGAAGTGCGCCGTCGCCAGCGGAAGCGCGAAGAGAAGCGAGGCAACCGCGAGTTTGGACGCCCAGCCGATGGGCATCGCAAAAGAGAGGGCAAAAACCAAGAACGAAAAAAGCTCGTTGGCCTGCCCGATGTTCACCCGGTAGAGGGTGGGGGGAGCGAACACGGCGTCACCCCAGTGGCGCAAAAGTCCGACGCACGCTTCGTGCAGCGGCAAGTCGTCCATCGGGGGGTATTTTGAAATCAGAACCGGCAGCGCGAAGAGGGCACCGCAGACCCACGGCGCGAGACGTTCGGCGCGCCCCATTTTTGAATCCATGCGAAGTCAAAATCCAGGAGCCAGGAGTCAAAAATTCAGAGTCAGAGAGTCGAAAAGCCCGAAGCCCGAAGCCCGAAGCCCGAAGCCCGAAGCCCGAAGTAAGAAGCCCGAAGCCCGAAGCCCGAAGTAAGAAGCCCGAAGCCCGAAGTAAGAAGCCCGAAGTCAGAAGTCAGAAGTCAGAAGTCAGAAGTCAGAAGTCAGAAGTCAGAAGTCAGAAGTCAGAAGTCAGAAGTCAGAAGTCAGAAGTCAGAAGTCAGAAGCCAAGAACCAGAAGCCAGAAGTCGAAGAGACGACCGGTCGGAAGACGAAGACGAAAACGAGAACGGAAAGGAGGGGCCAGCGACAACCCGGCGACCCCCCCCTCCGACCGAATCATTCCTCTGGAAGCGTTTCTTGAATGGTGGGCGAGATGGCGATCGAGCCGCTTTGCGCGGCACCCTGCACCACGAACGTGGATTGAATCCCGTCGCCATTGAGATCACCGTTGGCGGTGGCGGTGAAGCCACCCGATATGGCGCTCGTCTGCGCCGTGTAGCTATACATGTAGTACTGGGGCTCCTCCATTGAAAACTTCAGGCACTGCCACCCGTTGGCCGAGTCGCCTTGGCTCCAGTCCGATGCCTGTGACTGGTACTTCGCTCCCGCCGGAACCGTGGTCGGAACCGAGGTCGCGCTGCCGCAGAAGGCGCGAAGCATGCTTGTCGGTTGGCCGGCGGCGATGATCGCCACGCTGGCCTTTTCCCGCTCGACGGCCGCGGCGGCGTCCTTTGCAATCTGTCCGAGCGAGTTACGCGCTTCGGCGGTCTTCGCGTTGGCGATGTACTTGCGCACCCCGTAGATCGCGAGGACCGACAGGATGCCGACGATCGCGACGACGATCATGAGCTCGATCAGTGTAAATCCGTGTTCCTTCTTGTGGAGCCATCGACGCATGAGATTTCCTCTTTCTTCGTTCGAGAGTCTTTTGAAAGTTCGTGTCCTGAAGCGCTTTATTGTCCTTCGTTGACGACCGAAATCTGATTGGTCCAGGAGGCGCCGACGACGAGCGTCGCGGTGGTCGCGTCGCCATCCAGGTCGGCGGCTGCGGCAATGACGTACCAGTCCGTCGGAAGCCCCTGGGCGAGTGAGATCGACGCGTTCGCGTACGTGACCGTGGACGGCGTCGGATTGACCGAAGGAGGGCCCGCGATGGTCGCGTATCCAAAGAGCACGGGACCGTCGATATGCAAGGGGAGCATCGACCAATCCATGCCCGTTGCGCACAAGGCGCCACAGGCTGCACCCCAGGCCGTTTGAACCTCGTATTGAGGTGCTGCCGGGTAAAACGATGTGATCGACGCGGACATCGACGCGTAGGCCTGCGTCTCGCCGTGGTAGGCCTCTTGGGCAACTCGAATGTTGTGGACCATTCCGGTGGCTTCGGAGACATGCGAAGTCTGGACGAGCTTTCGGTAACCGACGACGGCCAGGGTGGCGAGAACACCAATGATGACGACGACGACCATCATCTCGATGAGAGTGAACCCACGTGAGGCAGGACGGGCCAAGGCGTTTCCGAGTGGTGCATCGCTCGTGCCGCCGCCGCCGAGATCGTTCAGCGTAAGGTGAACACCAAAGCAATCATGTGCTTACGCAGGCCCTCCAGCACCGGCGGGGGTGAGGTCGGGCTTGCGGTGGACAATTTTCGTCACCCCGCAGTAGGCGAAGCGACGTTCTTCGGCGAAAGGCGTCTCTTCGTTCGGGCCGTGCTGGATCGTGGCGAGTCGCCGCCCATCCTCACCGCAAAAGGGAGTGGCCGTCGCACGATGTCCGACGCATACCTATCGAGGTGTCTCGGGTGCTTCCTCGCTGGCGGGCGACTCGGCATCGGTCGCTTCATCTTCAGCGAGCGCATGCTTTTGCACCCGGTAGCGCAAACTGCGAAAGGTCACGCCGAGCAGCTTGGCGGCTTGTGTGCGAACGCCGCCCGAGCGTTCGAGCGCCTGGAGCAGGAGCCGCCGCTCGACCTCGCCGAGGACCTCCTCCAGATTGCAACCCTCTTCCGGTAACCCGACGAGAGCGGGTGTGGCCTGGGACGCGGCTCCCGAAAGCTCGCGCGGGAGGTCGCCGAGGCCGATGATGTGCCCCGCCGCAAGGGCCACGGCTCGTTCAATCACGTTTTCGAGCTCCCTGACATTGCCTGGGAATTTGTAGGATTCGATGGCCCGGAGAGCGTCCGGCGCAAGCGCGCGGACGTCCTTGTTGTGCTCGGCGGCGCAGCGTAAGAGAAAGTGCTCCGCAAGCGGGCGAATGTCCTCGGGGCGCTCGCGAAGGGGAGGGACCTCGACGCGAATCACGTTCAGCCGATAATAAAGATCTTGGCGAAATCGCCCATTTCGCACGTCGTCTTCCACATTTCGATTCGTGGCAGCGAGCACGCGGACGTCCACCGCGATTTCGGATGGAGATCCCACGCCGCGCACCACGCGCTCCTGCAACACGCGCAGGAGCTTCACCTGAAAGGGCAGGGGCAGCTCGGCGATCTCGTCCAGCAAGACCGTCCCCCCCTCGGCTTCGCGGAACATCCCGAGACGGCTCGAGACGGCGCCCGTAAACGCGCCCCGCTCGTGTCCGAAGAGTTCCGCTTCGACGAGCGCATCCGGAATGGCGCCGCAATTGACGACGAGAAAGGGCCGATCCTTCCGGTTGCTGGCTTCGTGAATCGCCCGGGCGATTCGCTCCTTTCCAGTACCGCTCTCGCCCGTGATGAGTACCGTGGTCCGAGCCGGCGCGATGCGATGCACGAGATCGAGAATGCGTCGCATGGCCTCGGAGTTCCCGAGCAGGGCACGTCCGCGCTCGCGGAGGAGCTGGGCTCGCAACCTCTCGTTCTCCGAGACGATGGCGCGCTTCTCGAGCGCCTTTTGGACGAGGGCTCGGAGCTCGTTCGTGGCGAAGGGCTTGCCGACGAAGTCATAGGCCCCTCGTTTCATGGCCTCGATGGCCGTTTCCACATCGCCGTGCGCGGTCATCACGATGATTTCGGTGCGCGCGGAGCGCTGCTTGGCGAGCGAGAGCAGTTCCATCCCACTGCCGTCGGGCATCAGCAGGTCCGTCAAGACGACGGCATAGGGCTCCGGAGCGTGGAGGATCGCGTCGCGGGCAGCACCTAGGCCCGGCGCAAGGGTGACCTCGAGACCTTCGCGCCGAAACAGGATCGCCAGCATGTCGCGCAGGCCGGGTTCGTCGTCGACGACCAGCATGCGTGCATTGAGTTCGGAGGCGCCCATTCTCGAGCGAGAGTATCAGCAGAGCTCGAGGCTTGGGATTTCGAGGTTGCGGTCAGTTCAACTTGGCAACGGCCGGCTTCGTTTCGCCCGCGCCGACCGACACGGTGATGGTCTTCGTCAACCCCTGGTCGGCATTGATGAATTTGACGGTATGCGAACCTGGTTTCACGGAGATATGGAGTCGCGGTGTACTCCCGAGCGAGTGGCCATCGACGAAACACGTGGAAGGAGGGATCGAATTGATGTTGAGAAAAGCCTCGCCGGCTTCCGTCGGAGGAGCCTGCGCCGGCGTCGGCGGCTGAGCGGCGGGTGTCGGCTGGGGCGAAGGCGCCTGCGCCTGCACCTGCACCGCTTGCGGCTGCGGCGCCTGATAAGCTTGGAGAGGGGGTGCGGTGTGGGGGTCGAGCGCGACGACGAAGGACTTTTCGGCCTGACCATCGTCGAAGCTGATGGGCTGACGAAGGTCGTCATACCCCGGCTTGCTCGCCTCGAGAGACCAAGTCTTCGTCGTGTCGATGTCGACGGAGATGGGCAGAGTCGGAAGCTCGCGCCGGTCGGAGCCACTGACGAGGTAAACGCGTGCCCCGAGGGTGGTGAGGGTTATCGTCGCCTTTCCGCGAAGCACCTTGAGGGTCACGGTACCCAGGTCGCTCACCGAGTCTTTTTCGACAGCCACCTGTTTTTCAAGCGGTTGATAGCGGTCCGACCCGGCCACGCGGATCGTGTGCGGCCCGGGAGCGAGGTCCCGCACCTCCTGCGGGAGAGGTCCGGCCTCCCGATCGTCGACGTAAAGTTTGACGCCAGGCTGGTTGCCGGCGACGCGCAATCCGGACAGGCTTGTCCCACCCGAGAGCGTGAAATTCACGGTCGCATCTTGTCGAGGGTCGACCGACACGGTCTGAACGGCGGGGGTTTCGAATCCGTCGGCCACGACTTTCACTTCGTGGCTGCCCGCCCCGAGCTGCTCGACCTTGCAGGGCGTGTCGCACTGCTTGCGGCCGTCCACGTAAATGTCGGCGCGGTTGATGGCCGCTCCCTTCGCGTCGGCGACATTGACGACGAGCCTTCCTGTGCGTGCCGTTCCGAGAAACACGACGGCCACGGCCAGCATGGCCGCGGCGGCCAGCCCGACGGCAATCCACAAGCCCGTCCGCCCAGGCGGCGGTCGCACGAGAGCCGTCGACTCCATTCCCTGTTGGGGAGCGAGGTAGTCTGGAATTCCCGGCGCTCTAGGTATCGAGGTGGCCGTGGGTGGCGACGCGGCGTGGCCGCCCGGAGGCATCGAGGAGTTGCGCGTTGAATAGTTCATCCCGAGACCCGGCTGGGTCCCCGGAGGCGGAGGAAGCGGATGGCCGACGGGAGGTGCCGGAAGCGAACCACCGGTCACCCCGGTCGGGAACGCCGAGCCCTTGCTGGCAGCCGCCGGTCGACCCGCGCCGCCGGTCGGGGGAGGCGGCAGTCCGGAAAACGAGGGGGACGCCATGCCGAGCAGCGTCGATTTACCGATCGTCGGGCTCGGCAACGGCACGCCTCCGGCGACCCGGAGGGGCTCGGCATTGTCATCGAAGATGTGCGTGGTTTCGTCGTCTTCGTCCCAGCTCACGTCGATGGCGGCCGTCGCCTTGTCGGGCTGTGGAAATGGCCGCGCTTGCGGCTCTTCGGGGAGCGGCGTGGTTCCGTCGGCCGACGCCGAAGACGGCGCGGACCGCGCCCCTTGCCCCCATGCGGACGGGGGGCTTACGACCGGCGGAAGCGTGCTACGCCCGGGCGGAGGTGGCGGCGTTCGAAGCGCGGTGACCGCGGGGCTCGAGCCGGCTGGCGCAGACGGAGCGCTCAACGAGCCGACGATGCCGACGAGGGTTCGCTTTCCCGGATCCTGAGCCGCTCGTGTCGCCGCGGGGGGCGGAGGAGGAACGCTGAGCGTGCCCGATGGCGGGCGAGACGTCGCGCTCTTCTTTCCAAGCCCCTCGAACACATCGAGGTCGGATCCCCCTTTTTCATTCTGTGCCATGGCACGAGTCTCCTACCGCGCACCGAGAGTAACATCGGTGCCTTCTCCGGGCCCTAGAACGTGCGCCGCTCGGACTGCTCGATGTCGTCGCGTCTTGCCAGTGCCCAAACGGTTGTTGCGACGTAATTGAAATATTTTGCTGATCGTCTGCAACGCTCACACATTCGTTCCACTGCACGCCATCGTCCGGAGGACGGTAGCGCTCGTCAGGCCCGCGCGCGAGCGGGCGCTCATGGCCGAGCTCCCGTCGTCGCGCTCGCGCTCGCCGCGGGCTTGTAGAAGTAGCGAACCCGTTTCGCCTGAAGCGGCTGCCAGACCTGGATGGGCACAATCGGCGTGTTCGAAAAAATGGAGTGGGCATCCGGTGCGTGCGCCCGGACGAGCCGCGACGTCGGCTGCGGTGCTTGACTCGGCGCGTCACCTGCCAAGTCGAGCGTTTCGCCGAGCCATGCCTGCGCGGTTCCCGGTATCCCGACTCGGCTGTTGCAGCCGAGCCGCGCGAGGAGCCCATCCAGGATCGCCGCGGTGCTCGAGTCGGCACGAACGTCCGGACCGAGCTCCACCCACGCCAGCATGCCGTCGGCGTCTTGCACCCCGAATGCGGCGCGCGCGTGCGCGGCGCGGGGATCATCGAGTGGATGGCCCGCAGCAAGCCACGTGGCCTCGTCCGTCGGCGCATTCGCCGCGACGACGAATGCGCCATGCGACCAAAAGAGAGATTGTGAACCGCGGGCAGGGGCAGTCAGCGAAAGAACGGTTGGAGCGTCGGCGGTGGCGGTCTGCGCCGGTTGCATGGTCCTCGGATCGGCACGCAGCACGCGTACGACCAAGTCGGGCCGTGCGGCGTCCGGGTGGACCGAAGTCGTCGCCAGGGCGTATGGAAATCCGTGCTGCGGCAAACGCTTCGTTCGCCAGGCGCCGTTCTCACCCTCGCTCGATGCGGCCACCGGACCGGAGCTTTCGACGGCAGCCCCGGGCAGGGTTGGACGCATGGTCAAGTAGAAAAAATCGCGGGCTTCGCGCTGGATGTACCTCGGAAAAAGCATGTGCCCCATGCCGCGGATCATCCGGCGCGCGCGGAACGCATAGCCGGACATGTCCGGAACCTTCCCTTGGGCCTCCCAATCGGGCTGAGGGCGGCGGGCCAGGGGGGGAATGCGCTCGATGGGGCCGACGTCGTAGAATTCGAAGCCGGCGTGCCCCGGATTCATGTCGAGGTGAATGCCAAACGAGCATCTCGCCGCGAGCATCCCTGCCCCGAGGTCCTCCGCGGAGATGCTCATGCTGTAGAAGTACCCGACGAAACCTTCGGTCGTTAGGCAGAGTGCGCTTCGCGTGCTGTGGATTTGATCGGGCCATCCCGGCGGGGTTCCGCCCCACCACGTGCGGCCCCATGGGTTGAACTTGTCGCCTTGGACGAGCGCCGTCAGATTCTGACGAAATGCGATCGTGCCGTCGGGAACGGTCGGCGAATCGGGCCACGCCCCGAAGGCATTCGAGCCGTCGCTCAGCTCAAGGACAGTCGCAGCATAGGGCTTTGGCGGAAGGTAATCCACGCCGTCCACTTGCATTCCGTACTCGCCGTGTTGCGCTTGGAACCCACCGTTGAATGCGGCCACCAGGCGATCCATCACGGCGGGTGTGCGAGGGATAAGGCCCGGGCCGTGCTCCCCGCTGGCGCTGACGGGCTCGACGGTGCCCGCCTCCATGTGAAGCGCAATTTGGCGCGGGTCCCACAGGGTGACGTAGACGCGTTCGTCTAGGCGGCGCGGGTCAGGACGAAGAAACGAGGTCACCAAGGCCGGCGAGGCGCCGCTCGGCGTTGGCGTGATGAAAGGGTCGTGGTCGAGCGGAATCCACTGGCCTTCGCCGGACAGGGCGGGCGACACGACGGGGACGATGGGCTTGGGAGGCCACCCGACCTCCGGATCAACGAAGGAGGGCAAAGCCAACGTGGCGGCGCCGGCGATTCCAAGTTCGCTTCGCACGTCTTCGACCGTCGTTCGGTTTGAAAAAACGACGTTCCACTTGTCGGTCAGCGTGAAGGCCACGGCCTTCAGCCATTGCATTTTGTCGTCGCCCACCCACGGAATCGCTCGCACCCGATCGACCGCCCAAGTGATGAGGTTGCCGGGGCGCGCGCGTTCATCGGCAATGACGCGAACGAACCTGTCGCCTGCGACGACCATCGAACGGGCGGGATCGATCACGATGATGTTTTCGTCGGACCGGGCTTGCACCATACCGTCCGAACGCCATTCGGCGCTGGCCCGCCGGGCGATGGGGTCGAGCACGAAAGCCGTGTGCAGGACGCCGGAGGCCTGCCCGGTCTGCTGCAAGTTCGTGATGGCCGCCTGCCACCGTTGCAAGCGAGAGAATCCGGCGTAGGCCGACGGGCGGCAGCCTCCGAAGTCGAGGACGTGGACCCCGGACACCAGCCCGTCCGCCGAGGTTATGTAGAGGGCGAGGGGGCCGCGAAGGAGCGGTCGAGACTCGTCGACGCCGCTCGTCTCGGTGAGATTCAGCATGTTCTCTACGTCGAGAAGGGTGCCTCCGGGCGCCAAGCGCGCCTCGACGAGATAGAGATCGTGGGGTTCCCCGGCCGCTGCGGCGCGCACGAGCGCCCGGGGGCCGCCCACGATCGCCTCTCCCAAGCCGTCTTTCCGCTCGAGCCACTGCACGTCGGCGACCTCGCAGGAAAGCCCGCGGGCGGCAAGCGCTTCGGCGATGGCGGCTTCCGGTTCGAGACCTCTGGGCGGGATGGTTCGCGTGTGCCACGTCGCCCAAAGCACCGCAGCCCCCACAATGACAAGCGCGAAGCGTGCCCGTGCGAGGAGCCAGGCGCGGAGCGACCGCTCGGGGAGCGGCGCGCGCTCGGCGGGGAGGACTCTGAATCGACGCTCCGCGCGCTGCATGGTCATCGGTGTCGTGTTTGGGCCGGCTCCCTCGGATGGCGCCGACGAGCTTGTGAAGCCCGATCGAACCTTTCCGCCGCGGCCTCTCGGACCCCATTCAGCAGGCCGACCTCGCAGAAGAGACAAGGCAAGTCGTCCACGGCCAGTGGCACCTTCGTTCTCTTTTTGTCACCGAAGTTGTCCGGAGGCCCGAGCGATCGGAATGCACTTTCTCTCGACCGGGGACGTGGCGTAGGACGTGCTATAGGCTCCCTGCGTCCGGTTCGGAGTCTACTCGCATGCTCCGGCGTCCGCCCGCTTCTAGCCTCGTCGTTTCTGTCGCCCTGTGGTGCGCGGGGTGTGAGAGCCCCACTTTGCCGTTGCCCCCGCCCGAAGCTCCCGCTGTGGAGCCGGGCGCGGACGCCGATCACGTCGCGCTCATTGCGACGTGCGGTGGTGCGGAGCCGGCCGCCTACATCGTGATCGTGAATACGACGCTGGCGAATCTGAACTCGAGCGCGGCCAACGAGGAGGCCATTTCCGGGTCCATTGCCGATTCGTGCGGCGCATGGGAGGCTCCAAGCGTTTACGCTCATAGTGGCGATGTCCTCAACATCACCCAACAGGTCGGCTCTCAAATCAGCCCTCCCGAGTCGGTCCAAGTGATGCTTCCGTGAGCCGATGGCGGGGGCTGCCGACCTCGCCTCGCTCCCGGGATCGTCGGCGCCCGGCTTGCGCCACGGTCGTCCGCTGGCCGGTCACTGCCAACGCGTCTCGCGGGATTCTGCAACGATCTTGAGAGCGACGCGACGTGGGGACGAAACGCTGGGAGCATCGAGCAGGTCGCCAACGAGGTCCCAGTCGCTGGCCTGCACGATTCGGACGCGTCGCATCTCTCCAGCCCGCGACTCACCCTCGCTCAAGTAGACGTTGCCGTCGATCTCGGGCGCCTGACCGGCGTGGCGGCCCTTCATGACGAGATCGTGCTCTTCGCTCGGGCCTTCCACGAGCACGTCGACCTCGCGCCCGATGAGATCGCGGTTTTTCTGGCGGGCGATTCGGCGCTGAAGCGCCAGCAGCTTGCGGGCCCGGTTCGCCGAGACGAGCGGGGGTACCTTGTCGCCCATGGCGTGCGCAGCGCACGTCTCCTCATCCGAATAACGGAAAACGACCGCATGTTCGAAGCGGGCCCACTCGACGAAGGCGCAAAGCTCGTCGAAGTCCCGCGCGGTCTCGCCCGGATGACCCACGATGAACGCCGTCCGAAACGTGAGGTGCGGTATTCGCCCCCGAAGCCTTTCGACGACCTGACGCTGTCGGTCTTGGCCGTGGCCCCGCCGCATCCGGCGGAGCATCGCGTCGGACGCGTGTTGCAGCGGCATGTCGACGTAGGGAACCACGCGCGGATGTTGACCTAGAAGATCGAGCAGCGCATCGTCGATGGCCTCCGGGTAAAGGTAAAAAAGTCGAACCCAGCGGATGCCGGGGACATCGGCGACGCGGCGGACGACATCGGCGAGACTTGTTCGGTCGGCTCGCGGTAGGTCGCGGCCATACGCGACGGTGTCTTGCGACACGAGATTGAGCTCGATGACGCCCCCTTCGACCAATCGCTCCGCTTCGGCGACGATGTCGTCGGCCGTGCGCGAACGTTGTGGACCGCGAATTTGAGGGATCACGCAAAACGAGCAGGTGCGGTTGCACCCCTCGGCCATCTTGAGCCACGCGCTCGACCGCGACTGCGTCAGAAGGCGCGGGTCGGTGGCTCGGATGACCCAATCGGCGGGGTTTCCGACGAGCATGCGTTCGGCTTCCCCCGCGAGCACCCGCTCGAGCTTGAGCATGTCACTCGAGCCGAGCAGATGGTCGACCTCGGGCAGCTGCGAAGCCAGATCGGCCGCGTAGCGCTGCGCCAAGCACCCTGTCACGACGAGCTTCTTGCACGCGCCGAGACGCTTGTACTCGGCGAGCTCGAGTATCGTATCGATGGACTCTTTCTTGGCCTCTCCGATGAACCCGCACGTATTGACGACGATGACCTCGGCCTCATCGGCCTCGGCGACGAGCTGCCAACCCGAGCGGTCCGCGATGCCGACCATGACCTCGGTGTCGACGCGGTTTTTCACGCATCCGAGGCTCACGAAGTGAATTTTTCGCGGGATCATCGTGTGGGGGCTCTCCTCGTACTCCCGCGCATCGCCTGGGTGAACCGGTCGAACAGGTAGAGGGCGTCGTGGGGGCCGGCGGCCGCTTCGGGGTGGTACTGCACGCTGAATGCTCGCAGATCGTCGAGCGAAAGGCCTTCGGAAGTTCCGTCGTTCAGATGCGTATGGGTCGATCGAGCACCGGGCGGAAGAGTGGACAAATCCACGCAAAAGCCATGATTTTGCGTGGTAATTTCGATGCGTCCCGACGCCAGATCTTTGACGGGCTGATTGGCGCCCCGGTGACCGAACTTGAGCTTGTAAGTCTTGGCGCCAACGGCCAGCGCCAGGAGCTGATGGCCGAGGCAAATCCCGAAAATCGGGACTTTTCCGAGGAGGCCGCGCAGCGTCTCGACGGCGTAGGGGACGGCCGCAGGATCGCCCGGCCCGTTCGACAAGAAGACGCCGTCGGGGTGCAGCGCCGACACTTCGGCAGCCGTTGCAGTGGCCGGGAGCACCGTGAGCGAGCAGCCGGCATCCACGAGGCAACGCAAAATGTTGCGTTTGATCCCGTAGTCGATGACAAGGACGTTGTACTGGAGCGGGCGTGGCGTGTGGGTCGCCCATGCCCCGCAGCCTTCTTTCCAGGCATATGGGGCAGAAGGAGTAACCGCGCCGACGAGGTCGAGCCCGTTCATGTCCGGCGCCCGACGGGCGAGACGCAGCAGAACCTCGGGCGAATCGCTCCCCATCGCGGCATTTTGCGAGCCATGATCGCGCAGATGGCGGGTCAGCCTGCGCGTGTCCACCTCGGCGATACCGACGACGCCGTAACGCACGAGATAATCGTCGAGCGACTCTTGCGATCGCCAGTTGGACGCCACGGGACTTGCATCGCGCACGACGAACCCAGCGACGCGCGGAGCTTCGTTGACCGCTTCGCTGTCCTCGCGATTCACGCCGACATTGCCCATCTCGGGCGCGGTCATGGTCACGATCTGCCCAAAATACGAGGGGTCCGTGAGGACCTCTTGGTACCCGGTGAACGTCGTCGTGAACACGGCCTCCCCGATCGCCGTTCCGCGAGCGCCGAACGGGCGGCCCTCGAACGTCGTTCCGTCGGCGAGCACGAGCCAAGCGTGCTCTCGCTTCGTCGGGTCAGCCAATCCGGGCCTCCATTTGCTCGTAAGCGATTCGTCCTTCGCACAGGGTCATGGCGACTCTCCCCTCGAGGGTTTGTCCGAGAAATGGCGTATTGTGGCTCTTTGTCCGGAGCCGGCTCGGCTCGACCTTCCAGTTGACGTTCGGGTCGATGAGAACGAAGTCAGCCGGTGCGCCTTCGCGCAGGCAAGGCGCCCTCAAACCCGCAATGCGGGCAGGGGACGTGCTGAGCGCTTCGACGAGCCTCCGAAGGGGCAAGGCGCCCTGCCGGACGAGACCGAGAAGGAGAGGCACACAAAGTTCCAGGCCGATCATGCCCGGAGCGGCCTCGGCCAATTCGACATTCTTGTCGAGCGTTCCATGCGGGGCATGATCGGTCGCGATGCAGTCGATGGTTCCATCCGACAAGGCGGCCCGGAGAGCCTCGACGTCCCCGGCTTCGCGGAGGGGAGGGTTCACCTTACAAGCGGTGTCATAGCCGAGTAAGCGTTCGTGCGTCAGGAGCAGATGGTGCGGCGTCACTTCGGCGGTGACGGTGACTCCACGGTCCTTGGCATCTCTCAGCAGGCGCACCGAGCCGGCGGTCGACACGTGCGCGACGTGGTAACGAGCGCCCACGTACTCGGCAAGGAGGAGGTCGCGCGCGACGATGATGTCTTCGGCGACGCGCGGCCAGCCGCGCAGTCCGAGCCGTGTGGAAATCGCCCCCTCGTGCATTTGCGCGCCCTCCGTCAGCGCGTGGTCCTCGGCGTGCTGGATGACGGGAAGATCGAATGTCGAAGCGTATTCCAAGGCACGGCGCATCACCTGGCTGTTTGTCACGCAGCGGCCGTCATCGCTGACGGCTACGGCTCCGGCGTCTTTCAGATCCGCCATCTCGGTCAGCCGTTGGCCCTCCTGACCCACGGTGATCGCCCCGATGGGGTGAAGCCGCACGCCGCCGAGGGCGCGCGCTTTGGCGACGAGCATCTCGGTGACGACCCGCGAGTCGTTGACGGGACGGGTGTTGGGCATGCAGCAGACGTCGACGAAGCCGCCCGCCGCAGCGGCTGCGAGGCCGCTCGCCACATCCTCTTTGCCCTCGAAGCCGGGCTCGCGGAGATGCGCGTGAAGATCGACAAAACCCGGCACGATCCAGGCGCCTCTCCCTTCCACGATGCGTACCGCGGCGCCATGCGTGTCCGCGAAGCCGGCTGAAGCGCCCCGCCCCAAGCGCGAAATCAGACCGCGTTCGACGACGACGTCGACCTCCGACTCGAGCGTGCTCGCGGAGACCCCTCCGTCGACGGCGCGCACACTGCGAAAGACGATGACGTCGCTCATGGGGCAATCCGCGCGTATAGCGAGCATCTGCCTCCGCGTCGACCGGTAGCGTTGCGGAGAGCCATCCTTGGCCGGCATTCCGATGCGCTTCGAAGGTGTTGGCCGCCTGGGCTCCCCGCTGTGGCGTCGTGGCCGGCGAGAGCGACGCCGGAGAAATAACTGTATTCCGTCGGCCTACTCATGCGGCGGCTCAGCATTCCAATGCATGGCTTCCCCCCATATGAAACATGGGCTTCGATCTGCATGGGCTTCGATCTGCATGGCTTCGATCTGCATGGCTTCGATCTGCATGGCTTCGATCTGCATGGCTTCGAGATCTGCATGGGCTTCGATCTGCATGGCTTCGATCTGCATGGCTTCGATCTGCATGGCTTCGATCTGCATGGCTTCGATCTGCATGGCTTCGATCTGAACATGGCTGCATGGCTGCGCTGCGATCGCGCGAACCTCTCCGGTCGAGTGTCGGCGGGCTCGCACGGGGGGCCCCGGCCACGCCGCTGCTCGGGCCGACCCCGGCCACATGCTTGACTCGTCGGGAGCCGCCGGGTACCCATCAGGCCCCACACGCGAACGTGGCGGAATTGGCAGACGCACCAGATTCAGGTTCTGGCGAGGTAACTCTCGTGAGGGTTCAATTCCCTCCGTTCGCACCGACGACGCCGACGGAACGTCGCTCAAAATATCCATCCTGAGCGGCGCTCCTATCCTCTCGTCGCTCAGGCGCTCCCTTCGTCGCTCAGGCGCTCGCTCCCTCGGTCGCGCTCCGTCCCCCAGGAACGCACAGGCGCTCCTCGTTCCGGAGCGGCCCGCTGACAATGGGCACCGGAGGGGCTATTTTGAAAGGAAGTTTCCGAAGGCAGGCCTCTCGATTGCGGGGCCCGCCTGAGGGTTCGCCCCCCAGCGCGCAAGAGCGGCCCAACTCGCAGGACTCCGCAGACTTTGACACAGCCATTCCATCCCACATCCGATTCCCGAGACACGGCCCCGCTCCGCGACGAGCTCGAGCGCCATCGGATGGCGCTCGTCGAGCGCCTTTTGGCGGGTGAGGACGGGCTTGCGCTCGGGCGAGCCAACGCGGCGTTCCTCGATCGGTGGATCCGAGCCAGTTACGAGCATGCGGTGCGGAGGACGGGGATGCCCAGCAACGCGTTCGCTCTGGCTGCCGTCGGCAGCTTCGGCCGCGGGGCGGTTGCTCTCTGGAGCGACGCCGACCTCGTGCTTGTCACACCCGCCACGACGGACAAGACGGCTGCCTTTGCGGAGGCGCTCCTTTACCCACTTTGGGACGCCGGGCTCCCTGTAGGACACCAAGTGTTCAACGCAGCCGACGCGGTGGTGCTCGCCGAAGAGGACCTGGCGACCGCGACGGCCTTGCTCGACCTTCGATGGCTTGCCGGCGACGAGCCATTGCTTCGCGCGCTCGTCGAGCACGCTCACGAGGGCCTATTCGGAGAGGAGGATCTCGGAGCGTTCATCGATCGCATCGACGCCGAAACGGCTTCGCGTCATGAACGCTATGGCGCCTCGGTGTACTTGCTCGAGCCGGACGTAAAAAGCGGAGCCGGGGGTCTTCGGGATCTGGACGGGGTGCGGTGGGCTGCGCGAGCGCGCTATCGCGTGGGCGACGCCGGCACCGAGATCAGTGCGTGGGGCGAACTCGTTCGAATGGGCGTACTCGTGGCGCGCGAAGCGCACGAGCTGGCCGCGTCAGAGGAGTTTCTGTGGCGTGTGCGCAATCGATTGCACGCGCGAGCACGCCGCAAGGCCGATCGACTCGGGTTCGAAGATCAGGAAGCGCTTGGCGTCGCCATGCATTACGGCGACGACCGCGCACGCGCGGCCGAGCGTCTCATGCAGGAGTACTATCTTCAAGCCAGAGCGGTTACCCGGGCGAGGGCAGGCTTGCTCGAACGTCTGCGACCGACGCGGCGACGCGGCAAGCCCAGCCCTCCGGTCGATCTGGGGCACGGCGTTCAGCTGTTCGAAGGGCAGGTGACCATCGGGAGCAGCGGCGATCTCCAGCGAGATCCTGCCCTGGCCATGCGTGTCTTTGGAGCTTGCGTGCGCCACCAGGCCCGCGTTCTGCCGCACGCACGGGACGCGATTGTGCGTGCGGCCGTCGACCCCGAATGGTGCGAACGATTGCGAGCCAGTCGCGAGGCCGGGCTGCTCTTCATGGATCTCGTGTGCACCGTGCCCGAGACGCGGACGCCGAGGGGATCCATCGTCGGCGAGCTTCACGACGTCGGGCTGCTTCTCGCCATGGTGCCGGAGTTTTTGCCCGTCACAGGCCGGGTTCACCACGACGTTTATCACGTGTACACGGTCGACGTGCACTCGGTCGCGGCAGTCGATCGCCTGAGGCAGCTTGCGCGAGGCGAAATCGCACACGAATTCCCGCTCGCGTCGCGAATCGCCGCCGAGATTGCCCAGCCGGGCCCGCTTTTTCTCGCGACGTTGCTCCATGACGTTGGCAAGGGGTGGCCGGACGAAATGGGCTCACGAGGGCAACACTCGAAGGTCGGCGCCGAGCTTTGTCGGCACATCTTGCCGCGGCTCGGCCTCTCTCCGGAGGACACGGACGAAGCGTGTCAGCTCATTCTCCATCACCTTCTCATGTACCGCGTCGCCACGCGGCGCGATCTCGACGACGCGGCGACGATCGCCGAATTCTGTAAAGAGGTTCGCGGACACGAGGGCCTTCGGAACTTGTACCTCTTGACGGTGGCCGACCTCAGTACGACCTCGCCGACGGCGATGACATCATGGAAGGCGCGAATGCTCGACGAGCTGTACTTCGCCGCGGAGGTCCACTTTGGCGGCGAGCAGCCCCGAGCCGACGTCGAGCGGTGCGCGCGGGTCCGCGACGCGGTGCGCGCGGCTTGGCGGGGGTCGGCGACGGATGTCGACGCGCTCCTTGCATCGATGCCCCAGCGCTACCTTCTCGCGAACACGCCTGAGTCGATCGTCCAGCATGCGCGAGTCGTCCTCGAGAGAAAGGGTCGGGCGGCGCACATTGGACTCGTGCAATCGCGCCACCCCGAGGCCGCTGAACTCTGCGTCGTGGCCGACGACCGCCCAGGGCTGCTCGCAAGCATCGCCGCGGCGTTGACTGCAAACCGGATGGAAGTGCTCGCCGCGCAAGTCTACTCGCGGCCTGCGGGAGAGAAGGTGGAGGCCGTCGACCTTTTTTGGGTGCGCGACAGAGAAGGCGGAACTCAGGGGATTTCCATCGCCCTCCCGCGAGTGGCGCACGACCTCGAAGAAGTTTGCGCTGGACGCGTCGAGCCGGCCGAGCTCATTCGCGGCCGCATGGGATCGATCTCGCCGTGGCGCGAACGCCCGAGCCCGGCCGTTCCGACCGAGATTTTGCTCGACGATCGAGCATCACCGGGACACACGATCGTCGAGGTCTTCGCGAAGGACCGCCCTGGGCTCCTCTATCGGCTGGCCCGCGTCTTACACGAGCTCGGACTTTCCATTTCCCTCTCGAAAATCAACACCGAGGGGATGCGCGTGGCGGACGTCTTTTACGTGACGGAGCTCGACGGCGCCAAGATCCCGCGAGGAAGTCGTTCGAAGGAAGTACACGACGCGCTCGTTGAGGCGGTTGACAGCCGATGACGGAAGTTCGTCGGGGGTGACAATCCGAGGGCGTCGATGAAAGGATGGTGGCCATGAAGCTAGCCGAACTGACGCTCGCAGCGGCGCTGGCGGCGGGGCTCGGCTGCGGCGGGGCCGGTTCCCCGCCCGCCGCCGATCCGAGCCTCCCTCCCGCGACCGAAACGTCGACCGACCCCGGTGGTTCGCCACCTGCGCAGTCGGCGCCTTCCCGGGAGCTTTTGGCCGGGATTAAGGCGTTCGATGCCGGGCGCTTCGCCGAAGCGCGGGGATCTTTCGAAGGGGCGGTCAAGAAAAACCCGAAGGACTACGAGGCGCTCTACAACCTTGGAATGACCCTCGAGCGCCTTCAAGACGCCGGAGGAGCCGAGTCTGCCTACAAATCAGCGCTCGCCGTTCAGCCGGGCCTCGAGATGGCGACCGCCGAGCTCAGCGCACTCTGGATCGACGAAGGCCGAACCGAGGATGCCATCGCCCTCGCGCGCGCGGGGCTCACGAAGCACCCCGCGAGCGGACCGCTCCACGAAAACCTCGCTGTCGCCCTGGCCGTACGCGGCAGTCAGGACGAGTCGATGAAAGAATTCGCGGAGGCGCTCCAGACGACACCGGGCGAACCGATGGTCGAGTTGACCTTTGCGCACTGGCTCAACGTCTGGCACCGGCCCGGCGCCGCGTCGCACCTCGACGCGGCGCGCGACCTCGCCAAGGACAACTACGCGCTGATTGCGTCCGTCGGGCATGAGTACCGCATGGCAGGCGAGTTCGAGTCGTGCGCGAAGACGTTCGACCGAGAAATCGGCGTCAAGGATGGGGGCGAGGTGAGGACCGAGCGAGCCTTGTGTCGGCTTGGTCTGAAGGACGACAAGGGGGCGCTCGATGATCTCAAGGCTGCGATTGCGGCCGAACCAAGCTACGCCCCGGGCCATTACTATCTCGCCGGCCGCCTCGCGCAGGCCAGGCATTTCAAAGAAGCAGCGGCTGAATATGCGAGGGTGCTCTCGCTCGAGCCGAACGGGTCGCTTGCCAAACCAGCGAGCGAGCGACTCAAAGCGGCGCAGCAGGCGGGGGCCAACAATCGGGCTGACAGCCCGAAGAGGCCGTAGCATCTTTCGCCCGGGTCAAGCGCTAGGGACGAGGCGACTCTTCTGACGTGGCCTGCGCAAAGCCGCGGACGACCGAGCCTTGTCCGTCCGGGTGGACCTCGCCAACCGCCACGAGCGTGCCTCGCGCATCGAGCCAGGCGCAAAGACCAGGCCCTCCGGCCAAGAGGTCCTCGGCGCGTACCTTGCGGCCGTGTCGCGCGTCGAGAACGCCCAAATCCGTGAGGCGAGCCGCCGGCAGGGCGCGGGCTGCCGCGACTGCGACCGATTGCATGCTGTGGATGAGGTCCGTCGAGGACGCCGAGATCGATACGGCGTCTGCGACCGAAAAGGCTCCCGATCGGACGCGCCGGAGTTGCGTCAGGTGGCCGACGGTCCCGAGCGATTGCGCCAAATCGCGAGCCAGGGCGCGCACGTAATAGCCCTTCGTTACGTCCAGCGAAAGGTCGATGCCGGGTGGTTCGCTTCGACAAGCGGTGACTTCGAGGCGAAGAACCCCCACGCTCCGCGGCGGCAGATAAAGCTCTTCCCCCCGGCGGGCGAGTGAGTAGGCGCGCACACCGCCCACGCGGATCGCCGAATGGGCGGGGGGGACCTGGAGCGTCCGCGCGCGCTCGACCTCAATCGCGTGTTGAAGCGCCGGGGCGTTCCCGCGTTCGCACCACTGCGCGAGCGCCTCGCGGAGGGTGTCGGCCACCCGTTCGCGCTTGAGGATCGCGCCGTTCGCGTCGCCGGTATCGGTCTCGACACCCAGTTCGACCGACGCGTCGTACGATTTGTCTTGCGCCGTCAGCCAGGGCACGAGCTTCGTGGCTTCCCCGACCGCGAGGACGAGAACGCCCGTCGCCATGGGATCGAGCGTCCCGGAATGTCCAACTTGGCGCACACCCAACGCTCGACGTATGCGAAGAACGACATCGTGGCTCGTCATTCCCTGCGACTTGTCGCAAACGAGGACGCCGTTTGGACCGGCGTGGAGGGGCGGTGGTTGACTCCGAGTCACTTGATCAGCGCCCTCATGTTAAGCTGGCCAGTGGCGATGACGACCTCCTCCAGCCCAGCGCCTTTGCGTTTGGGGCCGTACGAGCTGCTCAGGCGGATCGCCACAGGCGGGATGGCGGAAGTCTACTTGGCTCGTCGCGGGGGACCTCACGGATTCCAAAAGTTCGTCGCCGTCAAGCGGATCCTTCCCCAGTACGCACGCGACCCCGACTTCGTCGCCATGTTCATCGACGAGGCGCGCGTGTGCGCACGTCTCGGCCATCCCAATATCGTTCAGGTATTCGACTTCGGGGAACAAGACGGCGAGCTTTACATGGCCATGGAGTACGTGGACGGTACGACGGGCGCCCGTCTCATCCGGGGGTCGGCCGCCAAGGGCGAGGACATTTCGCTCGATGTTTGCTTGCACACGGCGCTCTCAGTCCTCCGTGCACTCGACTACGCCCACGCGGCTCGAGACGACGCCGGCCGGCCGCTGTCACTCGTTCACCGCGATGTTTCCCCCGGCAACGTCCTCATCGATCGTTCCGGTGCAGTCAAACTCACGGACTTCGGTATCGCCCGGGCAGCCGAAATCGAGCGTCGAACCGATGCGGGACAGCTGAAGGGCAAACTCGGGTACATGTCGCCCGAGCAAGTGGTGGGACGAGAGCTCGATGCGCGGAGCGATATCTTCACGGTAGGAATCGTGCTCGCCGAAATGCTGATCCTGAAGCCCCTCTTCAGTGGGGGCAAAGAGCTCGAGGTGCTCCTCCGCATCCGGGATGCGGATGTATCGTCCATCGATCGGGCCGGAGCTCGGGTTCCCGACGATTTGCGCGCGGTCCTCTTTCGCGCGCTCGCTCGCGATCCCTTGCTCCGCTGGCCGACGGCCGGCAGCTTCGCCGAAGCGCTCGAAGACATCGTTCGCCGCCGGCGGCTGCAGGTCGGTCCATCGCGCCTGGCCGCGTGCGTCGAGAAACTCGGCCTCGTTGCGGGGCCTGAGGTCGAGTGTGACGAAACCACGACCGGGATGAGCCTCTCCGCCCCGCTGCTTCCTCCGTCCGACGGGCGGAGCACAGCTCTCGACGGCGACCTGCTCCGTCAGAGTGCGCCGCCGAATGCGCCTAAATCCGTCTCGCCGTCGATTTACCGGATTCGCCGGCAAGACGGCGGCCTCGTGGGTCCGATTGCCTTCCCATCGCTCGTCGAACTCTTTGCAACCGGAGAGCTCGGCTCGACATGCACCATCGCGCGTGAACAGGGCCGCTTCAAATCGCCGAGCGAATACCCCGAGCTCGCCCGGTTCATGGCGAGCCCTGCGCTAAGGTGGGAGGTCGACTTCCCAGCCGAAGCGGTGGACCGAGGGCAGCTCGACCCGGCCCGTCTGCCGACGAGAGTCTTTCACCTCGCGGTTCGTCGTGAAACAGGGGCGCTGGTGCTTCGAAATGGCGGGCGTCAGAAACGCATCTTCTTCGTCGAAGGCTCGCCGGAATGCGTCACGTCGACCGAGAAACGGGAGCTATTGGGCGAGTTTTTGATAGGGCGCGGGCAGGTCCTTCGGATGGAGCTCGAGATGGCGCTTGCGATGCTGCCGCGATTTGGCGGCCGGATCGGCGACGCTCTGGTCGGTATCGGCGTCTTGCGCCCGATTGAACTGTTCCGCGCCATTCACGACCAGACCCAGGAGCGTTTGGTCGACACGTTCGCGTGGAAAGAGGGCGAAATATCGTTCGCCCGCGGTGTCCGATCCCAAGAAGAGACGTTTCCCTTGGGCGTCGATACCTACGAGCTCATCGGGAGGGGCATTCGCAGCGGGTACCGGTACGCCGACCTCGAGTCGATGCTCACGCCGGTTCACGAGGAGGTCTTGGAGCCGGTTTCTTCGCCCCCCGTTCGGCTCGAGATGTTTCGGTTGCCCGAACGCGAGGCCGCTGTCATCGAGGCGGTCAGGGGCAAGACGACGCTCGCCAAGCTCGTCGCGCAACGGACCAACGCGGGCGGGTCGGATCCCGAGGAGGTGCTGCGCGCCGTGTTTCTGGGCCTCGCCTGCGAGTTGCTTCGCAGTCCCAAATGGGTCGTACCGCCGAGTTTCATGAAGAAGTGATGCCGCCGATGCATGCCGGGCAACCCCCGATGAACCTGTGAGAGCCAAGCTCCTCGTTGTATGCATGGCGCTCGTCGTAGCCGCCATGGCCGGCGCCGAAGCGTTTCTCATACCTTTGGTTGCCAGCCGCATGACCGCGGTCGTCGAAAGCGATCTTCTCCACCGTGCACAGATGGCCGCGCGGATCGCGGCGTCGCCATCGCCTCCGTCGCCGCCCGCATCGCCGAGCGCATGGGACGCGTTGGCCCGGTCGCTTGCCGAGGCGTCGGGGAGCCGGGTGACCCTCTTTGGGCGTGACGGCCAGGTCGTCGGCGAATCCGATCGATCATCCGATGCGTCGCGCGAACATGTCGCATCCGAACCCGAGACAAGAGCGGCGCGGACCGTCGGTGAGGGTTCGGCGATTCGAGCCGACCCGAACGACGGCAAGTCGACTCTCTTTGTTGCGGTATCGGTCGAAAACGGCGAGGGTCCGCTCGCCATCGTCCGCGTGGCGGAACCGATGTCCGTCGTGGATGGGACGCGCGCCGACGTCCGTCGCGTCGTGTGGTACGGGGGGGGAACCGTACTCGCGCTTGCCTGGATCTTGGCACTCCTCGTGTCTGGCCGCGTCTCGCGGGTCGTCGGGGAGCTGCGCCGCGCCGCGCGGCGTATGAGCGAAGGAGACCTCAGCGTCCGGACGAGGCTTCCGGGTCACGACGAGCTCGCGGAATTGGGCCACGCGCTCGACCGCCTCGCTGGGGGTCTCGGCAAGACGCTTGCCGAGCTTCGAGCCGAGCGCGATTTGCAAAAGCGCATCCTCGAGGCCATGCACGAGGGCGTCGTGGTCGTCGATGAAAGCGGGCGTATCGTCCTCGTCAACCCGGCGATCCGGTCCATGCTGCTTCTCGGGACCGAAGCCATCGGCAAGCTGCTCATCGAAACGGTGCGACACGCCGAGCTCCACAAAATGTTCGAAAGGGCGAGAGCCGAGCTTGAGGATCGACCGGTCGAAATCGAGCTACCCGGGCTCAAACCGCGACGTATTCTCGTCCAGGCAGCTCCGCTGTCGGGCGACGAAGGGATGCTTTTCGTCTTCGTGGACGTCACGGAGCTCCGACGCCTCGAGTCGCTCCGACGCGATTTCGTCGCCAATGCCTCGCACGAGCTGCGCACGCCGATCGCGGCGGTTCGGTCGGCCACCGAGACGTTGCGGAGCGGCGCCCTCGACGACCGCCTCGCCGCCGTCCGCTTCGTCGACATCATCGAGCGCAACGCGCAGCGGCTCCAGAGTGTCGTCGAGGACATGCTCGAACTATCCAAGCTCGAGTCGAACGAGTTCAAGCTCAAACGCGAGCGCGTGGAGCTCCAGCGCGTGGTCCCCATCGTGCTCGCACTCTTCCGGGAACGCGCCGAGAAGAAGGGCGTGCGTCTCGCGGCCGAGCTGCCGGCCGCGCTCGCCCCGATCGATGGCGATGCCCGCGCTCTCGAGCACGTGCTGTCGAATCTCGTGGATAACGCGGTGAAGTATTGCTCGGCCGGCTCACGCATCCTCGTCGGCGCGACCGAAGACGAGGACCGTGTGCGCCTCGTCGTGTCGGACACCGGACCGGGGATTGCGCCGGAGCACCTTTCCAGGGTGTTCGAGCGATTCTATCGGGTCGATGCTGGCCGCTCCCGCGAGCTCGGCGGCACCGGCCTGGGATTGTCGATCGTGAAGCACATGGTCGAGGCGATGCGCGGCAAAGTGTCGGTCGAAAGCGTCGTCGGCAAGGGCTCGACATTTGCCGTCTCTCTCCACCGTGCGGACGCAGCGGCGTCGGCCGAAAGCGGTACCGTTCGACTCGGTTGAACCCGCTGTCACATAAAGTTCACCGGGTTGGCACTGGACTGGCGGCGAAGGTCGGCGAATCTCGCAAGGTGGCGATCTCACTGCCCATCGCGATCGGATTGACGAGCACGTCCGTTCTCCTTTACGGGGCCATGATGGCGCTTTTTCTTCGTACCCTGCTTGCGCGGCGGCGTCCGAAGGTCGGTCGTCCGACATGCGCCCCACGCGTCAGCGTTCTCAAGCCCCTCGCGGGGACCGACGATGATCTCGACGACAATCTCGAGTCCTTCGCCCGGCTCGAATACCCATCATTCGAACTTCTTCTCGGCATCGCGGATCGGTCCGACGCGGCGCTCGGCGTGGCGCGACGCTTTGCTGGGCGACATCCGGAGCTGGACGTTCAAATCGTGATGACCGACCCATCGGCCGCCCTGAACCCGAAAGTGGCGCAGCTCATCGGGCTCGAACGATTGGCGACAGGCGAAATCTACGTCATTTCCGATTCGAACGTACGCGTCACGCCGACGTATTTGTGGTCGCTCGTGGAGGAACTCGAAGACTTCCGGGTGGGCATCGTCACGAGCCTCTTCTGCGGCGCAGGCGAGCGAACGATTGGCGCGGCGCTCGAGAACCTTCAAATATGCGCCTCGACTGCGCCAGGCTATGCGGCGATGGACGTCGTAAGCCGCAAGCCCCTGACGGTCGGCAAGTCGATGGCCGTGCGGCGCAAGGATCTCGCCGCGCTCGGCGGGTTTGCGCCCATCGGAAACGTGCTTGCCGAGGACCACTTGCTCGGGCGTCGCTTCATGGACGCGGGATTTACCTCCAAGCTGGCCGACGAGATTGTCGAAAATCGCAATGCCTCCGGCTCCATCCGAAAGACGATTGAGCGGCATACCCGGTGGGCCAAAACGCGGCGGTCAGTGATCCCCTACGCCTTCTACGTCGAGTGGGTGCTCACGCCGACCATCGTGGCCACGGGGTGTCTCATGCTCGCGCCGTCGAAGACGATGGCGGCCCTTTACCTCGTCGTTTGCGCCGGACAAACCTGGTGCGCGTTCTTCGGAGCGCGGCTCATCCGGGGCTTTCCTCTCGCATGGAAGTACGCGCCACTCGAAATCGTTCGGTCGTACATCGCATTTTTTTGCTGGATCCGCGCATGCTTCAGCCGCCGCATCGCCTGGCGTGGGCACGCCTTCGTGCTGCATTCCGGCAGCACCATCGTACCCACCGACCGAGCGGCGCATCGCACGACGGGTCGCGCGCGATTGGCGGCATGAGGCGCGTCGCGGTCCCGTCATCTAACGTCACGCGATCGTAACAACGCCGACACGGGACGAGCGCACGGGGAAGCCACAGTCCGCACCGGTGGTCGCCTCAGCGGTATCGTCGACGGAAGCCGATCCGAGCCTAAAAATGCGAGCGCGCGGGCTGACCGTCCGCTACGGCGACAAGGTCGCCATCAAGGACGTCTCGATCGACGTTCACTCGAACAAGGTCCTCGCGCTCATTGGCCCCAGTGGGTGCGGCAAGAGCACCTTCCTGCGCTCTCTCAATCGCATGAACGACACGGTTCCCGGCGTGTCGGTGACCGGGCAAGTGGAGCTCGATCGGGAACCCATCTACGGGGCCGAAGTCGATCCGGTGCTCGTCCGACGCCGGGTCGGAATGGTCTTTCAGCGGTCCAACCCGTTTCCGAAGTCGATATTCGAGAATGTCGCCTACGGCCTGCGCACCGCGGGTGTTCGACAGCGCGGTCTTCTCGCCGAGCGGGTCGAGCGCGCCCTTCGACACGCGGCACTTTGGGACGAGGTCAAAGATCGGCTGGACGAGTCGGGCCTCGGGCTGTCCGGTGGCCAGCAGCAGCGACTATGCATCGCTCGCGCGCTCGCCGTCGAACCCGAAGTTCTCCTGATGGACGAACCGGCGAGCGCTCTCGACCCCATCGCCACGGCAAAGATCGAGGATCTCGTCTCGGAGCTTCGGGACGACCTGACCATTGTCATCGTGACGCACAACATGCAGCAAGCTGCACGCGTATCCCAGCGGACGGGCTTTTTCTACATGGGCCGTCTCGTCGAGGTGGCCGACACGACGACCATCTTCACGCGTCCGACGGAGCGCGAGACCGAGGACTACATCACCGGGAGGTTCGGTTAATGTTCAAATTCGGATTCGGCTTGCGAGAGGCGGGCCTTCTCGTCGGGCTCGCTTTTGGCGCTTGTGACAAGACCCCTCCTCCGCCTTCCGAGGCACCGGCCGCTTCGTCGAGCGGAGCGATGGCGAACGAGCAAACGGGCACCGTGCAAGTGAGCGGCTCGAGCGCCCTCCAACCGCTGGTCAATGCGGCAAAAGAGACGTTCGAAGCCGCCCACAAGGGATTCAGCGTCGAAGTGTCGGCCGGCGGATCGAAGAAAGGTTTGGCCGACGTAGCGGCAGGCGCCGTTCAGATAGGCGATAGCGACATCTTCGCGCCCGAGGATCTCAAAGGTGAGCTCATCGATCACCGGGTAGCCGTTGTCGGCTTTGCGGCGATGGCCAATAAGGGGACGTTCAACGAGAAAATCTCGGCCGTCAGCCTCGCGGATCTGGCCCGCATTTTTTCGGGCGAAGTCAAGAATTGGAAAGAAGTGGGCGGAACCAATCAACCGATCGTCGTCATCAATCGCTCGCCGAATTCCGGCACGCGGGCGGTCTTCGGAAGCATCGTGCTCGGCGGAGACAAGTTTGTCGAGTCTCAAACCGAAGACAACTCGGGGGCGCTCGTGGCGAAGCTGAAACAGACAAAGGGCGCCATCAGTTACCTCGCCCTTTCGTTCGCCGATCCGGATCTTCGGATCTTCGGCGTGAAGAGCGACGCCGGCTCGACTGAACCGGGGCCATCGTCGATCACGGAAGGCGTTTACCCGATCTGGTCTTATGAGCACATGTACACCAAGGGCCAGCCGACGGGGCCGACGAAGGTCTTTCTCGACTACGTGACTTCGGCGGACTTCCAAGAGCGGGTCCTACCGACGGTGAAGGGTTTCATTCCGGTCACGAAAATGAAGGTGTCGAGGAACAAGGATTGAAACGATGAGCGATGGGTTGACCGTCATCGAAGCCCACGGCATGGCCTCTCAGCGTCTCCGCGTGGCTGCGCGGCCCCGAATCGGGGAGGCCGCCGTTCGACTGGCGCTCGTCGCCTGCGGTGCGTTCGTCATCGCGACGACGGTTGCCATGCTCGCGTTTCTGGCGCGTGCGGGGCTGCGGGGCATCTGGCAGGTCGGCCTTCTGACCCTGCTCACCGGCGAGACGTGGAAGCCCGAGGCGGGCTCGTTCGGCGGGCTCGCGCTCATCGTGGGGACCTTCGCGAGCGCCGCCGGCGCCGTCGTGCTGGGGGCTGCGCCGGCCGTCCTCTCGGCGGTGTGGCTGACGGAGTTTGCACCTGCGGCGGTTCGGCGCGCCCATCGTCGTGTGATGGAAATTGCGTCCGCCATTCCGAGCGTCGTGTACGGCTGGCTGGCGCTCGTCTATCTCGTGCCCCTGATGGGCGATGTCGGCCGTGCCATTCGAGGCGCCGACGCACCCGTGACGGGAGAGGGGCTGGCCGCGAGCGCCGTGCTTTTGGCCATCATGATCGCCCCGACGGTCTTGCTTCTGTCGCTCGACGCCCTGTCGCGCGTTCCGCGGGCCCTGCGAGAGGCGAGCGCCGCCCTCGGTGCATCTCCCTGGCAGACGGCGTTCCAAGTGTCATTTCCCTATGCTTGGCGCGGATTGCTCGTGGCCGTCTTCTTCGGATTCGCGCGCGCCGCGGGCGAGACGATGGCGGTGCAAATGGTCATCGGGGGCGCCCGCAAGCTCCCGGCGGACCTCTTCTCGCCGACGACGACGATCTCGGCCCAGATCGTGATGGATATGCAGGAGGCTCGACCGGACACGCTGCAGAGCGACGTGCTCTTCTCGATGGCTCTCGTGCTTCTCGTCGTCTCCGTCGTTGTCGTTCTCATCACGCGAATTCTGTCGAGACAGCAGGCCCGATGAGCGTCACCCTGGCCTCGATCCACAGGTCACGCCGCGCCGGCAGCGCAAGGGAGCGCGCGCTCAAGGTCGTCCTCGGCCTCGCCGCCACGACGCTCACGGTGGGCTATGCAGCGACGCTCCTCTACTTGTTCGTCCGCGGTGCGTCGAAGATGGCCTCCTTCACGACGTATGCGAGCCCGCTCGCGGGGGTGGACCACGAGGAGGTCATGCGATTCGTCGTCGCGGGGTTCGTCTTTGGCGGGCTATCGTTCGCCGTTTCGTCGGCGCTACGGCTGGCCCTTTCGAAGGTGTTCGTCTGGGGTGTCCGCGCCACGAGAATTGCCAACACGATCGCCTGGGTTGCGGCCGGAGCGGGCGCCTTGCTGGCCCGCGACCACCTGCCTCGCTTCTTGATCGCTCTTCCGAGCGAAACTCGAGCGGGCGGGGGGGTTGGGCCCGAGATTTTCAACACGATTTACTTCGCCGTCCTCAGCACGGCCATCACATTGCCGATCGGCGTCGGGGCCGCTGTCTACCTCGCGCGCTTCGCGCGGTCGGCGCGCTTCGTGGCAGCGGTTCGAACGGCCCTCGATACGCTCTCGTCGTTGCCGAGCATCGTCTATGGTTTGTTCGGATTTCTCGTTTTCGTCGTTCAAATGAAAATGGGATATTCCTTGTTTGCGGGCGCGGTCGTTTTGGCGCTGCTGAACCTGCCGCTCGTCGTCGGCATTGCGGAAGAAAGCTTGCATGCCGTCCCGCGCGAGCTTGACGAGGCCAGTTTGGCCCTCGGAGCGACGCCGGTGCAGACAGTCTGGCGAGTGACCGTCCCGTACGCGTGGCCGGGGATTCTGAGCGCGCTCGTCTTGTCCATCGGGCGCGTCTTCGCCGAGAGCGCACCGCTCATCATGACTGCAGGGACGACGATCTCGCGGGCCACCGCCTACTCGCTGAACCCCCTTCGTGGCGGAGAAACGCTCGCCGTCCACCTCTGGTACGTCAACTCAGCCGGGCTCGCTCCCGATCGTGCCGACGTGAGTGCAGGGACGGCGGCGGTCCTCGTCCTGCTCGTTACGCTGACGAACGTCGTCGCATCGCGCTTCGCGCGCCTGGGTGGAGCGGAGGGGAGCCGGATGAAGAAGGTGACCAAATGACGCATGTCGCACATACGAGCCGAGACTTCGAGTCCGAGCTCCGGGAGCTTCGCGCCCACTCGTTGGCGATGGGCGCGCGCTGCGAGCGCGCATTGCAACTGTCGCTCAAGGCGTTCTGGGAGCAATCGGTCGAGCTCGCGGCCGAAGTCGAGGAGCTCGATCGTCACATCGACCGAGACGAGATGGATATCGACGCGCTCGCACTGCGCGTGCTCGCGCTCCGTCAACCAGTCGCCTATGACCTCCGATTTTTGGCGGGTGCCCTCCGGCTCGTCACCGATCTCGAACGAATCGGCGACGAGGCCGTGAACATCGCCGAGCGTGCGAAGGAGGAGCATGGGAACGCAAAGGAACGCGTTCGGGGCGAGCTCAAAGCCATGGGTGAGCAAGCACAAGAAATGCTGCGCGACGCGCTGGACGCGTTCGTCCAAGGTGAGGCCACACGGGCCGAGCAAGTCCTTGCGCGGGACGATTCCGTGGACGAACTCTACGGAGGCATCATTCGTGCCATGACCGACTTCATGACCGAACACGCGACCCAAGTCGCCGAAGCCATTCGCGTCATCCACGTGGCGAAGTATCTCGAACGCGTCGCCGATCACGCGACCAACATTGCCGAAGAGGTCATCTTCATGGTTCGCGGGGAAGACGTGCGCCACGTCCGTACCCATCCTCCCCCGAGGGTCGACGTCACCCGGAGCTGATGATGTATCCGTACCGTCACTCATACGACACAAGGCGATAGCAGGGTGGCGCCCATTGAAAGGGGCCCCCCAAGTGACAGGAAAGCTCTTTACCTCATTGACGGTCGTTTCGGCGCTGGTGACTGCACATCAGGCGGCATGGGCGCAGACGACACCTTTGCCTTCTCCTCCTCCCGGCCCTGCGGTGGAACCGCCGCCGGCTGCGGCGGGTGCGCCGGTCGCGCCATCGCCTTTGCCCGCTCCTCCGTCGTATCCGCCGAGCGCGCCTTTGCCGTCCACCGCGCCGCCTTCGACCCCGCCGGGGGCGATTCCTGTGCAGCTCATGTCGCTCCGCATCATGCGCGACAAAGGGATCATCACCGAGGCCGAATTCGAAAGTGCCCAGCACGACTTGGCCGAAACAGCCGGGACGCGGGTCAGCTCGGAGACGAGCGTCGTCGTGGGCAAATGGTCGACGACACTGTACGGCTTCATCGAAGCGGACTCCATTTACGATACGACTCGAAGCTTCAACGATTTGGCAGGGGCGTCGCCGATCGGATTGTGGAATACGACGGCCGGAGCTAACTCGAGGGTTCAGTTCAGCATCCGTAACTCCCGCCTCGGCTTCCGCCTGCGGGCTCCCGAGTATCACGAGGTGCGTCTGAGCGGGCAGATCGAGACCGACTTTTTGGGCACCCAACTGGCGATTCCGTCGTCGCCTTACTCGAATACGATCAGTCCGTCTCCTTACGGAACTGAAAATACGTATTTTTCGAGTCCGGTCTTGCGTGTCCGCCACATGAACTTGAAGGTCGAGACGCCGGTCGTTGACGTCTTGTTCGGGCAATACTGGACGCTCTTCGGCTGGAGTTCGGGCTATCAACCGAACACGGTCGAGTACCAGGGCGTTCCCGGTGAGGTCTACAATCGACAAGTTCAGTTTCGAGTGAGCAAGAAGCTCACCGCCGATCCGATCAGCGTGGAGCTTGCGGTGGCCGCGTTTCGTCCCGCTCAGCGCGATTCGGGAACACCGGACGGACAAGCCGGCCTCAAGTTTTCCATCGATTCGTGGACGGGCATGCAGACGACAGGAGCCACGGGAACGCAGCTGTCGCCGTTCTCGCTCGCCGTCTCCGGCCTCCTCCGGCACGTCGCGGTCAACGACTTCAACGCGGCTTCGACCAACACGAATACGCAAGATTTGACGATGTCGGCCATCGCCGTCGATGGGTTCATCCCGGTCATCCCGGCATCGAAGGACAATAAGGACAACGCGTTTTCAGTCCACGGCGAGTTCACGAGCGGGTACGGCGACGAGGACATGTTCACGAACCTCGGGGCTGCAGGAACGAGCTATCCGGCCATTCCTGGTGTCACTTCAGGCACGGGCACGAAAACCTACGCGACGGACATCGATCCGGGCATCGTTCAGTTCGACGGCAAGGGCGGCCTTCACGGCATTCAGTGGACAACCTATCTTTTCGGCGGTGAGTACCATCTGCCCGGGACCGATGGAAAGCTATTCGTGTCCGGGAACTACTCGCACATGGAAAGCGCCAATTCGCACTATTATGGATCGGCCGCCGGTACGCTCGCGGCCGTCGACTGGTTCGACGCGAACATCTTCGTCGATCCGGTGCCGGGCCTTCGGCTCGGAGTCGAGTATGCGAACTTCAACGATTGTTACGTGAACGGCATTCACGCGATCGACCATCGTGGTCAGTTTTCCGGGTTCTATATCTTCTGACCTCGGCGGACCCTTTCGGGCGACGAGTGCGGCAGCAGGCATCGAG
Source organism: Polyangiaceae bacterium (assembly GCA_050013115.1). Taxonomy (GTDB): domain Bacteria; phylum Myxococcota_A; class Polyangia; order Polyangiales; family Polyangiaceae; genus Palsa-1150. The sequence continues at coordinate 33,456 of JBEKFX010000039.1, read as the reverse complement.
CGTTTTTCCACGCCAGAGCACAGGCAGGCCCGGAAGCCAATCCAACCGACCACGGAGCCGCTGCTTGGCGTCATGGACGCCGCATCGAGATCAGCCCAGGCCTCGGCAAACGCTCGTCTGAAGCTCGGGACGTTCGGTGGACCTCCCCGGACGATCCGAGCGGTTACGTGGCGGGGCGGTACGGGTGCCGGCGGCGGCCCCCGGCAGGCCCTCGGCGACAATCGGATCGCTCCGTTCTCTCGCAGGGCCCCGGCGTTCCCGGTCCTCCGAGAGGCCGTCCCATCCCGGCGGCGGCCTCCGGCGGGCCCGCCTCTCCATGCAGCGGTTACATCGGATCGGTCCGTTCTCTCCCAAGGCCCCGGCGTTCCCGCTCCTCCGAACGGCCGCTCTCGCGTGACCCTCGGTCCGGGCTGTCACCGCCCGGAGCCACTCCGGTCCGACCAAGGCGTCGTGCGAGCCAGAACCAAGGCGTCGTGCGAGCGAGAACGGGGTGATGGAGCGCCCCACGCGCCTCATCGTTGCGGGCTCTTCGGCAGCAGCCCATCCGTACGCTTGGCGAAGAGGTCGGCAGAAGCAAAAGAGCACGAGCGCACGAGGATGCGTTCGACGGCTCCCTGCTTCGCTCCGTCTACGTCCTTTTCATCGCCCGTGGCCTTCAGGCCGTGGCCTTCAGGCGGCTGCTCTCCGGCAGCAGCCCATCCGTATGCTTGGCGAAGAGGTCGGCAGAAGCAAAAGAGCACGAGCGCACGAGGATGCGTTCGACGGCTCCCCGCTCGCTCCGTCTACGTCCTTTTCATCGCCCGTGGCCTTCAGGCGGCTGCTCTCCGCGGCAGACGCGGAAGTCGTCGCAGCACGGCCGGTCCGTTCGCGCAATTGGCGACGGGCTCACCCACCGCGCCGGACTGCCTACCTTGTACGCCTCTCCGGTCAGGCTTCGTTTTGAAGTCGAGAAACGTCACTCAATATTTTCAAGTCTGTAGGGCCAATGACTTCTCCAAAGCCGACTATGCTGCATGGGGAGCGCCCGGGTGGTGCTCCCCGCGCGAAGGAGATGGGCCATGGACGCGATGGGGATGACGCGCATCGTGCATCTTTCCGATGCGCACGTGCTGGACCCGAGGCCGAGCCGGACTCGGTCGGGGTGGTCGATGCAAGTGCGTTTTTTGAGCTTCGGCAGGCCGCTCGACGCGCTCGGCCGTCAGAGAAAGCTGCGCCGTTCGCTTCAGACGGCACGTCGGCTCGGTGCGCACCACGTCGTCTTGTCAGGCGACCTCACCGAGATTGGTGCGCCTGGTGAATTTGAAACATTGGCCGAGTTGCTTCACGACTCGGGGGTGCCGCCCGAGCACATCACACTCGTGCCCGGCAACCACGACCTTTACTCGTCGGCTGACGCATGGCGGTGGGCGCTTGCGGGTCCCCTCGCAGCGTTCGCGAGGACGAGCGCCGGCGAGCCGGGAAAACTGCTGGACATCGGGGCGGCGTGCCTGTTGCCGATCGACGGCGCGTTTCATCAACCAGTGACTCGGTCGGCTGGTGTCGTCTCGCCGGCGTTGCTGGAGACAATCGCCAAGCACGCTCAGGATCCCGCGCTGGCCCGTCGGCCCCTCGTCTTGGTGCAACACCACCCACCGTTCGTTCGAAAGACGAGCGCATGGCACTGGATCGACGGCCTGATCGGCGCGCGCGCAATGATGTCGTTGCTCGAAACGTTTCGGCACCTGTTCGTGCTGCACGGGCATCTTCACGCGGTCGTCGACCGTGCGCTCGGATGTGGAGCGCAACGGATCTTTGGGGCGACAGCGGTCGTCGACGATCGCGAAGCCTCGCGCGTGCGCGTCTACGACGTCCGCGAGGGTCGCCTCCAATCAGCCGGACTCGTCGTAGGCTGACGTCGTAGGCTGACGTCGTAGGCTGACGTCGTAGGCTGACGTCGTAGGCTGACGTCGTAGGCTGACGTCGTAGGCTGACGTCGTAGGCTGAAGTCATAGGCTGAAGTCATAGGCTGAAGTCATAGGCTGAAGTCGTAGGCTGAAGTCATAGGCTGAAGTCATAGGCTGAAGTCATAGGCTGAAGTCGTAGGCTGACGTCGTAGGCTGAAGTCATAGGCTGACGTCGTAGGCTGACAAGGTGTTCCGAGGCGCGCAAAGGCGTGCTGGCAGAACCTCCTTTTGGCCCGTCGGCGGCGTTCGGTCCGTTCGGCCGATCGCGCGCGTAAGACCTCCCGATTTCGAACCGCCGCGCTTTCGTTCATCGTACGGGTGATGCGGCGTGGATGACCCGTCGCATGACCGGATACGCGCCTTCGCCCGCGATCTCCGTGAAGCCGCATGCGGTAAACAGCCGGACTGTGCCCATCCATGCTTCTTCGGCGTAAAGCTCGTGTTCGGCGCGCCGAGGATACGCTTCGAGCACGTGCCCCCCCCATTGTTCGACGGATCGCAACGCGGCATCGACGAGCGCCCGCGCGATTCCTCGCCGCCGGTGATCCGGGTGAACGAGGAAACATCCGATGCCAAATACGCCGTCGGGCGATCCAAGGGTCAAGGAGCGGTATGGACCTTGACGGAGGGCCTTCGAGAGCACTGCTCGTGGCGCGAGCTTCACCCACCCGATGGCTTGCCGCCCCTCGAGCGCGACAAGACCTCGTACCTCGTCGCTCTTGGCGCCAAGCCCGGTTAGCGCGTCGTTTTGGTTGAGGTGCGGCTCGTTTGCGCATCGGGCGAGCCAGTCGTTCTTCGTTCCCGTGAAGTGCCACCAGCGACAAAAGCACGGGCATCGGCTCTCTGCGAAGAGCGTGGCCCACGCTTGCGCCGTGGTGTCGTCAAGCGGCGCGATATCCACTCAGGCGGACGGCCATCGCAGGTCGGGACCGATCGATCGGGATGGCGAGCGAGCTTCCCATGCGGCGGCGACAGCCAGCATCGTCTTTTCATCGAGCGGCCGCGCCATGATGTGAAGTCCCACGGGCAGCCCGGCTCGCGTCGGGGCACAAGGAACGCTCATCGCGGGGATTCCCGCGAGACTCGCTGGAAGCGTGTACACATCGTTCAAGTACATCGAAAGCGGGTCGTTCACCTTTTCGCCGAGGCGGAACGCGGGCGTCGGCGCTGTCGGGGAGCAAATGACGTCGACGTCGGCGAAAGCACGGTCGAAATCGCGACGAATGAGAGTGCGGACTTTCTGGGCTTTCAGATAATACGCGTCGTAGTAACCGGACGAGAGTACGAAGGTGCCGAGGAGGATGCGGCGCTTGACCTCAGCGCCGAAACCCCGATCGCGGGTCGCGCCGTACATGGCTCGCAGGTCGGTTCCTCCCGCGTCGCCCGTCACGCGCAGCCCGTAACGCACCCCGTCGAAGCGGGCGAGATTGCTCGATGCCTCGGCCGTGGCCACGACGTAATACGTGGCCACGGCAAAGTGCGTGTGCGGCAACGTGACGGGATGGACGCTGCAGCCATCGGCTTCGAGCTCGCGGATCGCTGCGCGCACGCTGCCGGCGACGTCGGCGTCCAGGCCCTCGGCGAAATACTCTTCGGGCACGCCGATTCGCAGTCCGCGGATGCCGTGGCCGCAAGCGGCCTCGTAGTCATCCACCGGCGTATCGAGCGACGTCGCATCCCGGGGGTCGTGGCCCGCAATCACCGACAAGACGCGCGCGGCCCCGCGCACGTCGGTGGCGAGGGGACCAATCTGATCGAGACTCGAAGCGAACGCGATCAACCCGTAGCGTGAGACTCTCCCGTAAGTCGGCTTGATGCCGACGGTTCCCGTCAAACAGGCCGGCTGACGAATGGATCCCCCCGTGTCGCTCCCGAGCGCGCAAGGCGCCATGCGCGCCGCCACCGCGGCCGCGCTGCCACCCGAGGATCCTCCCGGCGTGCGAGTCAGATCCCACGGATTCCGAACCGGCCCGAAGGCGCTGTTCTCGTTCGACGAGCCCATGGCGAACTCGTCCATGTTCGTCTTGCCGATGACGACGGCGTCCGCCCCCCGGAGACGGTCGATGACCGTCGCATCGTAGGGCGGCTTGTAGCCGGCGAGTATCCGTGATCCCGCCGTTGTCGGCAGCCCCTGCGTGCAGATGGCGTCCTTCACGGCAATCGGAACGCCTGCGAGCGGGCCGAGGGAAACGCCGCGCGTCCTCTTGCGGTCGATCTCCCGCGCCTCAGTCAATGCGGTGTCGGTCGCGATGTGCAAGAACGCATGGATTCGCCCGTCCAACGTTGCGATGCGTTCGAGGGCGCTGCGCGTGGCCTCTTCGGCGGTCAGCTCCCCGCGCTGTACGCGGTCCGCCAGTTCCGAAACGGTCGGCTGCCGGGGCATCTCGCGTCACTCCACGAACGCCGGTACGGCGAAACCGTCTCCCTCGACGTGAGGCGCCTGCGACAAGGCTTCCGCGTGCGACACGCCCGGTCGAACTTCGTCGAGACGAAAGGGGATGCGCTCGATTTGAACGTGGGCGGTCGCCGCCACGTCGCGCGTGTCGAGGGCATCGAGCTGCTCCACGTGCGCGACAATCCTGCCCAATTCCGCGGTAAAGCGGTCGACCTCCGACTCTGCGAGCGAGAGTGCAGCAAGTTTGGCGACGTGCAGAACGAGCGCACGGTCGATGTGGGGAGCGGCCATCGACAGCCACGGTAGCATGCCGTCGACGGGCGAAGTTCACGGTCGGCCTACCTCGCTGGACGCGCCGCCGTCGTGCGGACCCATCGCGGCGGTTGCCAAGGGCGCCGTGTCTTCGTACTCGGGCGGTGGGAGCGTCGGACGGCCTTGGGGGCTGGCTGCGCACGCGGAGAGGGGGAGGAGCGGACAAGCCGAGAGAAGCAACGAAAAGAACCTACGGCGGACCGCTTCACGCCAAAAAAAGGAGAATCGGCCGGCCGATGGGAAAAATGGTCGACTCGAAGGGGTTGACGCGAATGTAAATGGGGTCTCATTCGAGGCGCGGGCCACCGGGCGGATGCTCGGAACGCGGTCGCGGGGTCGGTCCATGAAGGTCCGCTCGTCATAGCTTGCTTTTTTGCGCCCTGCGCGTACGTTCCTGGGCCCCCAAAACAAGGCGAGGCAGCCCCTGGGCTGTCCGCCTCAACCCCACACGCTCTCCCGCGCAAACCCTCGTCCGGTGCGCTGCTTCGGCAGCGTTGGCCAGGGATGGAGAAGCGGCGGCCCAACCGAAAGGAAGCGCGACCATGACAACCCAGACTCCCGAACTCAATTCCCAAGGTCTGCCCCAACTCCGCGGCGACCCTCCGCTGCCTTTGCGCTCGCTCCTCGACGCTGGCGTGCACTTCGGACACCAGACGAAGCGGTGGAACCCGAAGATGCGTCCGTTCATCTACGGGGCGCGCAACGGCATTCACATCATCGACCTCGATCAGACGGCGCGGCTCTTCGCGCGCGCCTACCAGTTCGTTGTGGACATGGTCGGTCGCGGCGGTCATCTCCTGATGGTGGGCACAAAGCGGCAAGCCCAAGAAATCGTTCAGGAAGAGGCGACTCGCTCCGGAAGTTTCTTCGTCGTGAACCGCTGGCTCGGCGGAACCCTCACGAACTTCCGCACGATCAAGATCGGTCTTGAACGGATGAGGCAACTCGAGCGGATGAAAGAAGACGGGACCTATCTGTCGATTACGAAGAAGGAAGTCTCTCGGCTCGAGAAGGAACGCGAGCGATTCGAGAAATATCTCGGCGGGCTGAAGAACATGGGCTCGCTCCCGAGCGCCATGTTCGTGATCGATCCGGCCAAGGAGTCCATCGCCGTTCAGGAAGCGAACAAGATCGGCGTTCCCGTCATTGCGATCACCGATACAAACTGCGATCCGGACAAAGTCAACTTCGTCATCCCTGGCAATGACGATGCGATTCGCTCGATCAAGCTCATCACGTCGAGGGTGGCGGACGCCGTGCTCGAGGGAGCCCAGCGTCGAAAGGAATTCGTCAACCGGGGTGACGGCGAGCAGAGCGGCAGCGGTCGTCGCGACGGACCTCAAACGGAAGTCATTCGTGGGCGTTCCCGACGCGACGACGGCGACCGACCCAGCTGACATTGTTCCGAGGCAGCGTTCGGGAGTTCGTCGTCGGGCGGACCTCCGCTCTCTCTTCCACGTTCACCACGTTCGTGTTCCGAGGAAATCATGGCTCAGATCAATGCGTCGATGGTCAAAGAGCTCCGCGAGCGCACGCAAGCCGGCATGGCGGACTGCAAGAATGCACTCGTCGAGAGCGGCGGGGACATGGAGAAGGCCGTCGAAGTCATCCTCAAGAAGGGGATTGTCAAGGCGGCTGCTCGCGCGGGTCGGGTGGCCTCCGAAGGCGAGGTCGCCACGTGGATCTCGCCGGACGCCAAGCGGGGCGTCGTGGTCGAGGTCAACTCGCAGACCGACTTCGTATCGCGCGGCGAGGACTTCAAGACGTTCGTACAAAACGTCGTACGTGTTGCGTCGAAGGCGGCGCGGGGATCGGACCTGGGCACGCTGAAGTACCCTGGCTCGGACAAAAGTGTCGACGCGGTCCGGCAGGAGCTCGTCGCGAAGACCGGCGAGAACTGTGTCGTCCGGCGATGGGCAGCGCTCGAAGCTTCGCAGCCGAACGGATTCGTGCAGGCGTATGTTCACGCGGGCGGCAAGCTCGCCGTGCTCGTCGCAGCCGAGGGGCCGGATGCCAAGGGCGGGGAGCTTCACGCTTTCGTCGAGAATGTCGCGATGCAGGTCGCGGCCATGAATCCGCTGGTCGTGCGTCGCGAAGAAATCCCCGCTGCCGACATCGCCAAGCAAAAAGAGATCTTCGAGGCCCAGCTGAAAGAAGATCCGAAGCCGCCGCCGGCTCAGGCCTGGCCGAAAGTGCTGGAGGGCAAGATCGGCAAGTGGCTGAGCGAGGTGACCCTCCTCGGTCAGGACAACGTTTGGGACCCGCCGGCCGGCAGCATCGACAAGTTGCGGCTCGAGCTCGGGAAAAAGCTCGGTGGCGAGATTAAGATTCACGAATTCGTCCGCTTTTCCCTAGGCGAGGGCATCGAGAAGAAGCACGAAGACCTTGCAGCCGAGGTCGCAAAGACGATCGGCGATTCTTCGAACGTCGACCCCGTCCGCCGCTGAGGTGCGAGACGCCATGCGCATGTGCGCGGTCAGCGTGGATCTCGACGAAATTCCAAATTATTTTGCGATTCACGGCCTGCCGGCCCCGGAGCCGCCCACCGCGACGCTCGTCTACGACCTGGCGGTCGATCGGCTGCACGCATGGGCCCTGGAACGGAGCATTCCGCTGACCGTCTTCGCGGTCGGCTCCGATCTGGCCCGAGCCGAGAGTGCGCGTAAGTTGCGCTCAGCGCATGAGGCCGGGTTCGAGATCGCCAACCATTCGCTCGACCACCGCTACGACCTCGTCCGCCTCGGCAGGACGGAGATGAGCCGCCAAGTCTTCGAGGGGATCCAGGCCATCGAGCGCGTCGTCGGCACGGTCCCCGTAGGTTTTCGCGCGCCGGGGTACACCGTGACAGATGACCTGTTCGGTATTCTCGCCGAGCTCGGCGTGGGTTACGACGCGTCGGTGTTTCCTTGCCCGCTCTACTGGGCTGCGAAGGCCACGAAGATCGCCGCGATCGCGGCTTGCGGGCGTACCAGTCGTTCGATTGTCGATACACCCCTGATGTTGACCGCGCCCACGCGACCCTACAGGGTGGGACGACCCTATTGGCGCAGAGGGCAGGGGGTCTTGGAGCTGCCCATCCAGGTCACGCCGGGTCTGCGATTGCCGTTTTACGGGACGGCCGTGACGCTTTGGGGCACTCAAGTGGCCCGTCGTCTTGCGCGAGCGTGCGTGGGCGAACCCTTCATCAACTTGGAGCTGCACGGAATCGACGTTCTCGACGCGGATGACGGCTTGGAAGCCCTTCGGTCGCACCAGATCGACCTTCGTGTTCCAGTGCGCGAGAAGCTCAAGGCCCTTGGGGCGGTCATCGATGCCCTTCGCGAGGCCGGCTACCTTTTCGTGACGATGAAGTCGGCTGCTCTCCGCCTGGCGGAAGTGGCGTCCGCCTCTTCGTAAGGCGCAAAATCCCAAGCTTCCCGAACTAAACCGTCGTTCCGCCGTTGCGACGATGAAGTCGGTTGCTCTCCGCCTGGCGGAAGTGGCGTCCGCCTCTTCGTAAGGCGCCCCGGGAGGCGCCTCTTCGGGGCTCGCCTCGGCGCGGCCGGCGGCCAGACGGGGAGCGACGCCAGCAAAATCCCAAGCTTCCCGAACTAAAGCGTCGTTCCGCCGTTCCATCCGTGGTGGCGCGGATGAAGCCGACCTTCCACGAAGGCGCCCAAAACCGGCGCGATTTCGGCCGCGTCGTTCTCGTCCCACTCGTCTGCGCTGATGGCGTCCTTGGGTTCTCCGCGAGAATCGAGCAAGTAAAACCATGGCGCAGTGGCTTCGTCCATGCGAAGGCGGCCGAGCTCGGACTGAAATTCGCCGACATCGATATCCACGACCCGCACCTGCGAGAGCGCCGCTCTCGTTCGTGGATCGAGCATCGCATGCGCGACTTCCTCGCAAGCGCCGCAGTCTTCGGCCGTCGTTTCCACGAGAACCGCTTGGCCGACCGCATGGGCAGCCAGTGCTTGTCTCGCGAGCTGCTGCCGGAGCGGTCCTTCGGCCCGGTGGAGCTCCAAGGTCCCGGAGCGCGGCCCTTCGTCCGATGTCTCGGAGCCACTCCTCGACCAAGTTGGACTCGGCATGACGAGTGGAGGCGCTCGGGAGGCCTCGATCGGGCCGGCATCGAGCACGAAGAAAAGAACGGCGCCGGCCCAGACGAAGAAAAGAGTGCAACCCACGATGCCGAGCGCCATGCCGGCCGACGCGAGGCCGCGACCGAGAAGCAATCCTTCCGCACGGCGGATGTCGCGGTACGCAAGCGCGCCGAGCGCAATGGCCGGCGCACCGAGAAGCAGTCCAACCCCAAAGAATGTGCCAATGACGCAGAGGAGCCCGAGCACGAACGCCACGACGGCTTTGGCGTCGACCTCCTCGACCGCCCGCCGCGGTCCGCCCTCGGGCGGAGGCGCGGGTAAGGTCGTGTGTGGATCGAGCGTCGCCATCGGTCCCTTATGAGGATAGCGCTCGCCGGCGTCGATGGCTCGTGATCGTGTTCACGTCCACGCCTGACTTCGCGATGAAGTCGCGTGCGAGCTCGTTTTCGCCGTGCGCGAGCTCGTCGGGTGTTCCGCGAGCGACGATTTCTCCCTCCGAGAGCAGGACGGCTTCGTCGGCGATGCCGAAGCAGCTCGCGATGTCATGGGTAATCACGATGCTCGTCACGCCGAATTGATGGCGCGTTTCTTCGATGAGCTCATCGACCGAGCGGCTCGTGAGCGGGTCGAGGCCGCTCGTCGGCTCATCGTAGACGACGATGGGGGGGTCCAGCATGAGCGCCCGTGCGAGGCCTACGCGCTTGCGCATCCCTCCCGAGAGCTCCGCGGGAAACTGTCCGAGAATGCTTTCATCGAGGCCGAGGGCGCGCAGTTTTTCGAGGACTTTGGCGCGACGCTCGGACGCAGATAGACGCGTATGTTCGACGAGAGGAAACGCGACGTTGTCGAGGACGGTGATGGAGTCGAGAAGGGCGGCATATTGGTAGACCATGCCAAACTTGCTGCGGACTCGATTGAGCTCCCGCTCGCTCATGGGAACGATGTCCTCCCCGTCGACCAGAATTTGCCCGCCCGTCGGCTTGTCCAGACCGACGACGAGCCGCAAAAGAGTCGTCTTGCCCGCGCCGGACCCGCCGACGACACACGTCGTCATGCCCCGGCGGCAGATCATGTCGATGCCTTTGAGTACATCGTTCCGGCCGAATCGCTTTCGGACGTCCTTGAGGACCACGATATCGGTTGTGCGCGACGCCCTCGACTTGTCTTCTTCGCTTTGCGCCATGACGTGGGGGTAAAAACGCTAGGCCAGCCCAAGTCTGGCCGCCACGCTGCCTCGCGCGTCGATGCAGACGAGAGAAACGATCGAACGTGGAGATCGAAGCGTGCGCTCGGCCCTCGGTTCGACGCACGCCCGAGATCGAGGTATGGCATCCGCATGACGGGCGATCACCTGGATGCGGTCCTCAAGACGGCTGGGGCGAAGGTGGACAAGGAGGGGTGGCTCTGCCTGCCCGACGCGAGCACGATGACGCTCCACATCGCGCACGACGGCGCGAGCATGACGATCTCACGCATCGAGGCCGTTCGACAAGACGGGGATCTCCTCTATGCGCGGAATCCAAAGCGCGAGCTCTTCGTCGTCGTGCGGACCGACATTTTTGCTGTCGCCCTCGAGGGCGAAGCGGCCGTCGGCAAAGTCGTCCGGCGTGCCGGTTTCGGCTGAGCCCGCAAGCGGGCGTTCGACCGGAGCGTGGCCGGCGCTGGCGTGGCTGGTCGGGCTCCTCCCGTGGCACGCCCTCGGCTGGATCGGCACCTTGTTTGGTTGGGTCGCCGGGAGCGTACTCCGTATTCGGCGCCAACACGTCGAGTCCGCCATGCTCGCGGCCGGGATCGCAGCGCCCGCGCGCAATGCGCGCGCGATGTACCGCTCACTCGGCATTTCTGCGGGCGAATTTCTCTGGCTCGCTTCACGGGGAGCAGAAGCCCTGGCGCACGTGCAAATCGACCCGGGGTCCCGCGTCGCGTGGATCGGAGCGCTTTCACGCGGTCGCGGTGTCGTCCTCGCGGCATCGCACACGGGAAATTGGGACCTCGGCGCATGCGCCGTTGCGCAGGAGATCCATCTTCTCGTCATTACGAAGCATTTGACCGCTCGATCCCTCGACGCCTTCTGGCAGTCGACTCGGGCGAGCCACGGCGTGAGCCTCGCCCCGGCAAGCGGAGCGGTCGGTCGCGCTCGGGAGGTCTTGCGAGCAGGTGGCGCCGTCGCGATGATGATGGATCAAGTCCCGGGCTCGAAGGACCACGCTTTGTGCGGGACGTTCCTTGGCGCGTCCGCCTGGTTGGCGCGAGGACCGGCCGTCGTGGCTGCGCGCAATGCCGCGCCGCTCGTGGTCACGGCCTGCCGACGTGACGAGCGCGGCGCGCACCGGCTCCATGTGCTGGCCGTGTTGGAGCCACCTTTCAAAGCAACTCGCGCCTGGGTCGATGACGCGACGCGTGCAGCGTCTCGCGCACTCGACGAGTTCGTGCGAGCACACCCCGACCAATGGCTGTGGCTTCATCGCCGCTGGAAAGAACCAGAAGCCTCACGGGTCGACCCCGCCGTCCACGACGCTACACTCGAGCGGCCATGCAAGACCCGCTCGTCATCGCAGGTCGACCCTTTCACAACCGCTTGATCGTCGGCACGGGGAAGTACAAGAACACCGTCGAAACCGAGCTCGCGATTGATGCTTCCGGGGCCGAGATCGTGACCGTAGCCCTCCGACGCGTCGACTTCGATGATCGGTCGACGGGGTCCCTCATGGCCCTTTTGGCGCGCAAACCATGGCTCGTTTTACCGAACACGGCAGGCTGTTATACAGCCGACGAAGCAATCCGGACGCTTCGCCTGGTTCGGGACCTCGGTTTGGGCACTGCGTCGGGGTCAAGCGGGCCCATGGTCAAGCTGGAAGTGATTGGGGACGCAAAGACACTCTACCCCGACAACGAGCAAACACTCGAGGCTGCTCGCAAGCTCGTCAAAGAAGGATTCATCGTCCTCCCGTATTGCATCGACGACCCGATTGTCTGCCGCAAGCTGGAAGACGCGGGATGTGCGGCGGTGATGCCGCTTGCCGCCCCCATCGGCAGCGGCCTCGGCGTCCGCAATCCGCACAATCTCGAAATCATCCTCGAGCGGGCCAAGGTCCCAGTCATCGTCGATGCAGGTGTCGGGACCGCCAGCGACGCCGCAGTGGCCCTCGAGCTTGGCTGCCACGGAGTGCTCGTGAACACGGCGATTGCTCATGCAAAACACCCGGTGCAGATGGCCGAGGCCATGCGCCATGCCGTGATCGCCGGACGACAGGCCTTTCTCGCTGGACGCATGGCCAAGCAGCGGTATGCGAATGCGTCGAGCCCGACGGCAGGGCTCATCGAAGGGGTTCGCCCGCCATCGCCCGCCATCGAATGAAGCCGCCGCGCCTCATCTTGATCTCGGATCCGGCGTTCCTCGACGAACTCGTCGTGCGTTGCATGCGGGCTGTCGCCCACGCGCTGCCGCCCGGAACCTTCGGGGTCCAGCTCCGCGACAAGCAGAGGCCTCCCGCCGCTCTGCGCGTCGCGGCGTCGTTCTTTCGCGTCGCAACCCGTGCGGCCGGAGTTCCGCTCTTCGTCAACGGCGCATTGGAAGTCGCGCGCGATTCCGGGGCCGATGGCGTCCACCTGGGCGGGGGCGCCGGGTCAGTCCGGCAAGCGCGGGAGCTTTTGGGACGGAAAACCTGGGTTTCGGTCGCCGCACACACCGATGACGACGTCGTCCGGGCGAAGAACGACGGTGCCGATGCCGTTCTCGTCAGCCCGATCTTCGCGACCCGATCGCATGGGGCGGCCGGATACCGCAAGGTCCCTCGAGGCGTCGACGCCATCCGATCGGCTCGCGAGCACGCGGGAACCGCGATGAGCGTCTACGCGCTTGGCGGTGTCACTTTTGGCTCCGCGCAAGCATGCGCGGAAGCCGGAGCCGACGGTGTCGCGCTCATCCGAGCTCTTCTCACGAGCACCGAGCCCGGCCGCGCCGCACGCGCGGTCCATGACGCTTTCCTGGGTCGCTGATATCTTGGATCCCATGCCCAGCTACGACGAATCGCTGAAGATGACGTGCGAGCTGGTACGCCGTCACCTCGACGACACCCATGAGATTCATCCTTCGGATCACATCCAGCATGATCTCGGCCTCGACAGCCTGGGTGTCATGGAGTTCGTGTCCGACGTCGAGAGTTACTTCGGCGTGAATATCCCCTCGGAGATGTTCGAACACATCGCGACATTGGAAGACGTGGCCCGGGCCGTGCTGACGCTCCAGCAGCCCCGCGCCGTCGCCGGAACGTGAGGGGCCGGTCCTAACCTCCTGCGCGTGTCGCCCCGCAGCGCGCGCGCACCCGCCGTCTGCGGCGGCCGGGGAGCCGGTTTGCCATCCCCCCGGTCCCGCCAAAAATGGCGGCATCCGACCACGCCGACCGAGGTACGGGCCTCGATCGCGGGATAAGACAGGCGATTGGCCTACGGCCGATACTCCCTGAGAGGCGAGCGACGCGGCGTTCAATCCTCGAGCGGGCCGATGTCCTCGCCGGAGAGCACGAAGAACGCCTCCCCGTACTCCTTGAGGAGCGACAGGGCTTTATCCAGATCTTCTTGCGTATGACCGCGGGTGACGTTGACCCGCAGCCGTTCTTCGCCGAGCTTCACGGACGGATACGTGAGCGGCACCATCAACACACCGCACTCGAGCAGCGCGACGTGCATAAAGAGGGTCTTTCTCTCTTCCCGGCACATGACCGGCATGATGTGCGTGTTGCTCGCGCCGAGGTCGAAGCCAATCTTCGTCAGCCCTTCACGAAAGTACCGCGCCTTGTCGTGAAGCTCGCCGACCAGCTTCTCGCCCTCCGATTCGATCATGTCGAGGATGGTCGATGCAGCCGCAACGATCGGCACGGGCAGGGATGCGCTAAAGAGAAAGCTCCGCGCAGCGTGCTGAATGTGCTCGACGACCTCGCCGGGGCCCAAGAGCAGCCCACCGATCCCGCCGAACGTCTTCGACAAGGTCGAGACGACGATCGGCACTCGGCCTTGCAGCCCCATCGCTTCCAGGGTCCCCCGACCGGTCGGACCCATCGTACCGGTTCCGTGTGCGTCGTCGACGACGAGCGGCGTATCATAACGATCGCACAATGCGACGAACTCGCCGAGGTTCGCGGTGTCTCCATCGAGCGAATAGACGCCTTCGCAGATGACGAGTGCGTTTTTGCGTTCGCGTGTCTTGAGGACGCGCTCGAGGCTCTTCGCGGAGTTATGATTGAAAAAGCGAATCTCCGGGCCGTTCTTGGGTACGCCCGCCGCCATGAAGGAGCCGTCGAGAATACAAGCGTGGCTGTAGGCATCGAGGACGAGGGTCGTATCCTTGTCGGCGAGTCCCACGATGGTCCCGAGCATCGCCTGGTAGCCGGTCGTAAAGAGAAGGCACTTCTCGAACCCCAGCCAGTCGGCGAGCCGCTGTTCGAGCCGCACGTGCTCGCCGGTCGTCGCCTGCGGCCGGGAAGACGAAAGGCCGCAGGCGAACTCGTCCACGGCACGCTTCGCCGCTTCCTTCACGCGCGGGTGGTTCGTCAGCCCGAGATAATCATTCGAACTGAAGTTGACGACGGGTTTGCCTTCGATGCGCGTATGCAGGCCCCCCGTCTCAAACCGCCGGAAGTATGGGTAGAGTTGCTTGTCGCGGGCCTCGCGGACACGCGCGAGCTCGGAATGTGCTTTCGTTTCGATCCAGCTCACCGAAGGATCCATCCTCGCGGTCGCTACCATGGGCTTGCCATCATGCAAAGTTCGATCCTCTTTAGCCTGAAACGGTGCGGATAACGAGTGCAGACGCATTTCCATAGTAGCCCGTCATGGTGACGAGCGCCGTGCGCGCTGGGCCGCGTAACGCGCCGCGCACGACATGCGTCGGAACACCCCGCTCCAGAAGCGCAATGGCCGCCGCCATGGCCAATGCGCCGCTGGCGCCGAGCGTTTCGCCGATGGCGCGTTTCGGGGCCGTGACACACGTGTTCGAACCGAAGGTTCGGCGGATCGCCTCGAGCTCGGCGTCATCGAAGGCACCCGAACCATGGACGCCCGAGACGACGACGTCGACATCGTGCGCGCCGATTCGCGCGTCGGCCAGGGCTTCGCTCATGGCATCCTCGAGCGATTGAGGCGTTGCGACCATGAGAGCGCTCTCGCCCCGAGGCGCCGTGAAAGCCGTTCCGTAACCCGTGATCTCGGCCAGAATGTTGGCGCCGCGTGCCCGCGCGCCCTTCGCACTTTCGAGGGCGACCAACGCGGCGCCTTCACCGAGAAGCCCGCCGTCCTTCGGAGTGGATCGTTTGTTTCCTTCATCCTTCGGCGACGCGCCTATTTCATCCTTCGGCGACGCGCCTATTTCGTCCTTCGGCGACGCGCCCATTTTGCGAAACGCGACGAACAAGGCTTCGCTCATCGCCTCCGCCCCGCCAACCAGAATCACGTCGGCACGCGCTTCTTCCAGAAATAGGTCGGCGCAAGAGACCGCGTCGAGCGCGCCGCAATGACCGTCGCTCACGCTGACGTTGAGAGCGCGCAAGTCTTCCCAGATGCTCGCATATCCGGCGGCACTGTTCGAGACCGTCAGTGGAAATCGCGATGGGTTGATGTAGCGCGCATCCTCGAGAATCGCGACCCGATCGAGCTCGTGGATGGCTTCGAGCGAACCATAAGCGTTCGACACGACCAAACCAATTCGTTCAGGCCACGGTCGGTCGGCAGGTGTCCAGGTCCCTCCGACCTTCAGACCGCAATCCTCGAGTCCGAGGCGCACGGCGACGACCAGAAGCTTGGAGAGTCGGTCGAGCGTGCGCAGTCCCTTGTCGCCCAAATATTTGGCGGCGTCGAAGTGAGCGACCTCCGCGACTTGCGACGCGCCGTATGGTGTGGGATCAAACGACGACGGCCGCGCAGACGGGCGTGCGCCGGTGGCCAGTCCGTCGGCAAAGGCGCGCCAGCCCACGCCGATGGATGAAACGACGCCGATTCCGGTGACTGCGCGAGGAGTCAAGCGCTTCCTTGCTGGTTTCGTTCGTGCGGCGATGGCAAGACCCACGGCTTGGCGAAGACCGCGACCGAATTGTATCCGCCGAAGGCGAGGGAGTTATTGACGACGATGTCGCTTCGGCCGCGCCGTCCCGCGTTGGCGACGACATCGAGGTCGCATTCGGGGTCGGGGGTCTCATACCCAATCGTCGGGGGATAGACGCCCGTTTCGATGGTAAAGATGCAGCCGATGGCTTCGAGTGCGCTCGCGGCGCCCATGCAGTGTCCGAGCATGCTTTTCATGCTCGAGATGGGGACGCGGCGCTCAGCGAACACCTGCCGCACCACCTTGGCCTCGGCGGCGTCGTTGTGCTTGGTACCCGTTCCGTGGGCGTTGATGAAATCGACGTCCTCGGCCGTAATGCCCGACCGCGCAATGGCCGCCCGCATCGCAGTGATGCTCCCCGTCGCATCGGGGTGCGGCCGCGTGATGTGGTACGCGTCGCAAGAGAGCCCGTATCCGCCGACTTCGGCGTGGAGCTTCGCCCCGCGGCGCTGCGCGTGTGACTCGCTCTCGAGCACCACCAAGCCGGCACCCTCGCCGAGAAGGAGCCCCTGGCGGTTCAGATCGAACGGCTGGCATCGGTCGGGCGCCATCGCCGCCAGCCGGACGAAGCCGCTGAATTGAAGCTCCTGGAGGAGCTCGGCAGCTCCCGTCATGGCGATGTCCACGCGTCCGGTGCGGACGAGATCGGCTGCGAATCCAATCGCATAGTTTCCGGCTGCGCATGCGGCAGGCAAAGTCAGAACGGGCCCGCGGGCGCCCAGCGCTCGCGCAACGTGAATCGGCAGCAGCGACGACCCGTAGCGGGGAATGAGCGAGCGTCGGACCGCAGGCTCCCCACCGACGATCCAATCGCGGTCGAGATCGGCCAGAATTCGAGCCTCGCCCATCGTCGTGCCAAGCACGACGGCGGTCCGTCGGCCCGCCAGTGCGTTCGCCGCGAGGTCGGCATCCTGCACGGCCATGCGGGCCGCTGCGAGAGCCATGGCAGAACATCGGCCTACACGACTCCGCTCGGCTTGTGTCAGGTGATCGCGCGCGTCGAAGTCCTTCACTTCGCCCGCGTAGCGCCTGCCCAGGCGACCTCCATCGAATGCAGTGACCGTCGAGATTCCGCTCGTGCCCGCGAGAAGTCCGCGAAAGAATGCAGCGCGGCCAAGCCCAATCGAGCTGACGACGCCGACGCCGGTGACGAACACGCGCTCGAGCACGGAGTCGAGGTATGTAGCGCCCCGCTGTCCATCCGAGCAACCGGTGCGCGCGTTGCCAGACGCGAACGGTTGTTCGCGCAGGAGATTCCGCGCGCGGGCCAATCTTCGCACGCCATGGCATCCGCTTGCGCATTTCGAGGGGTCGGATTAGAGCGGCCGCGGCGGTATGCACTTCTCACCTCGCCACGTGGCGCCCACGCTCGTCGATGCCGTCCGGGCGCTCGCGACCGATCGCGACCGTGGCTTCGTTTTCGTCAAGGCGGACGGGACCGAGCGCTTTCTACCATTTCAGCAGATTGCCGAAGAGGCCGAGGTTCGAGCCGCACACCTCGTCGACCGCGGGCTGAGGAAGGGCGAAAGACTCGCTCTCGTCATCCCCGACGGCGACGAGTTCGTCTTGTCGTTTCTGGGGGCGCTTTTTGCCGGCGTCGTGCCGGTCCCGATTTTTCCTCAGCTCTCGTTCAAGAACCTCGAGAGCTACCACGGAACGGTCACCCACATCGCTCGAGCGTCCGGCGCGGCGATGTTCTTGACCACATCATCGACACGGCCTTACGTCGAACCGTCGGTCGCGGCCGTGGAGTCGCTCCGCTCGGTCCTCACGGTCGACGACATCCGAGCTCCCGGTCTCCGCCCGGTCGAGGCCGGGGTGCGCGCCGAGGACGTAGCGTTTCTGCAGTTTACGAGCGGCAGCACCTCGCGCCCGAAAGGCGTAGTCGTCACCCACGCCAATCTCGCGGCGAACTCCGAAGCGTTCATGATCCACGGGTTACGGCGGGACTCGGCGACGGACAAAGGCGTGAGCTGGCTCCCGCTTTTCCACGACATGGGTCTCATCGGTTTCGTGGTCGGACCGCTCTTTACCAACGTGCCCTGCGTGTTCCTACCGACGGCAAGCTTCGTTCGAGGGCCTCGTCTTTGGCTCGAGAAGATTCACGCGCACCGAGGAACGATCACCTATGCACCGAATTTTGCGTACGCCCTCGTCGCAAAGCGGCTGAAGGAAAAGGATCTCGAAGGACTCGAACTTTCTTGCGTCCGCGTTGCCGGATGCGGCGCCGAGCCAATCCAAGCGCGCGCGCTGAGAGACTTCGCCGCCAAGCTCGCTCCGTCGGGATTCGACGCGAGCGCGTTCGTTCCGTCGTACGGAATGGCCGAGGCGACCCTCGCCATCACGTTCGTGCCCCTTCGCGATGGGCTTCGGACCGACTCAGTCGATCCCAAGGCGCTGACGCAGGCCCATGCCCTGCCATCGAACGCGCAGGGGGCCAGCGAAATCGTCGACTGCGGCGAACCGTTCCCCGAACACGATCTCGCCATTGTCGACGACGAGGGCAAGCGGCTACCGGATCGGCGGGTCGGTCAAATCGTCCTCAGGGGGCCGAGCGTCACGGCGGGCTACTTCGAGGACCCCGTGCTCACCGCCCAAACGTTCAAGTCGTTGCCTGGTGACGACGGCGGGACTGTGCCGTGGCTTCACACGGGCGACCTAGGCTACACCGTGGCGGGACGGCTTTTCGTCTGTGGCCGGATCAAGGACATCATCATCGTTCGCGGGCGGAACTACTACCCGACCGACATCGAGTGGGCCGTTGGCGAGCTTCCGAACGTGCGCCGAGGCAATGTCGTCGCATTTGGAGTGTTCGTGGATTCTCGCGGCTGTGTCGTGGCCGATGGGTCGGGCGAAGAGCAGCTCATCGTCTGCTGCGAAGGTGCAGCCCACGACGCCGCAGCGATTCGTGATGCCGCCAGCGCTTGCCTGGCGGCTCAATTTGGACTGACGGCCCACGAGGTCGTCGTCGCCCAACTTGCCTCGCTGCCGCGCACCTCGAGCGGAAAACCGCAGCGGCGCAAAGCGCGTGAGATGTACCTCGAGGGCGTTTTACCTCGCGCACGATCCGTGCACGAAGCAAAAGCGGACTCGGACCGTGCGACGTGATGCGCATCGATTGAAGGAAGAGGTATGGCCGGCGCGTATTGACTTACGCGCTCGATTTCTGGACACGCGGCCCACGGAAAGCGATTGAATGCACCCGCCGATGCGACCATTGAACGATAACGTCCCGCGCCCTACTCGGGAGCGACTGCTCATGATGTTTCGAGAAACGGCGAGCGAGGTCGTCGAAAAGGACTTTCATCACGCGATCGAATCGACCCCGATCAGCGAACTCGCCATCGATTCGCTCGGCATGCTCGAGATCATCGGCTCACTCGAGCGGCAGCTACGGATTCAGATTCCCGACGAAGGCCTGTCGGGAATCTTGACGATTCGGGATCTTCTCGACGAGGTCGAGAAACGTCTCACCCAGGCATGACGTCAGAGGAGAAGTGAAATGTCGAACGACGGACTGAGAGAGGAGCTGCGCGCGCTGGTTGCCGAGATAGCCGAAAAGGACGAGATCCCGGATGGGGCGACGTTCAAGGACCTCGGCATCGACTCCATGATGGGCGTGGAGATCATTGCTGCGATCGAGCG
The DNA here is from genome assembly GCA_050013115.1 of Polyangiaceae bacterium. Classification (GTDB taxonomy): domain Bacteria; phylum Myxococcota_A; class Polyangia; order Polyangiales; family Polyangiaceae; genus Palsa-1150. Next base: position 13,983 of record JBEKFX010000039.1, on the reverse strand, counting down.
TCAGTATCGGGTCAAGATCGACGACGAGGAGATCGCCGGCTTCACGGACATGGACAGCGCGTACGCGATGGTCGTGAGAAAGCTGGCGTCCAAGAGCGCGAACGCCGCTGCGGAGTGACGGAGGACACAACCCGGAGGCGAGTGTGTCGATCCCTCCCGTGCGGGTGCTAAAAGAACCGGCTCGATGGCCGGGCCACTCTTCGCAAAGGTTTCTCAGGAGCTCGACTTTCCCCAAGAAGAGCGTGCGATCCTCCACTTCTGGAAGGACCGCGACATTTTCCGGAAGACGCTGACGCGGCCGGCCCCGCGCGGCCCGTTCGTTTTCTACGAGGGGCCCCCCACGGCCAACGGGCTGCCCCATAACGGGCACGTCCTGACGCGCGTCATCAAGGACCTCTTCCCAAGGTACAAGACGATGCGGGGCTTCAGTGTGCCCCGTAAGGCGGGTTGGGACACCCACGGGTTGCCCGTCGAGGTCGAGGTCGAGAAGGAGCTCCGGCTCCACGGGAAGGCCGCGATCTTGGACTACGGCGTCGAGCCGTTCGTCAAGAAGTGCATCGATTCCGTCTTTCGGTACACAAAGGAGTGGGAGAATCTGACCGAGCGCGTCGCGTTCTGGGTGGATCTCCGGGACGCTTACGTCACCTACCATCGGACCTACGTCGAGAGCGTTTGGTGGGCTCTCGGAGAGCTCTTCGAGAAGGGGCTTCTTTACCAAGGCCACAAGGTCGTCTGGTGGTGGGCGCAGGGCGGCACGGCGCTCAGCTCGGGCGAGGTGGGGCAGGGATACCGGAGCGTGGACGATCCCAGCGTCTACGTGGCTTTTCCCCTCAAGGGCGAAGACAACCTCGCTCTTCTCGTTTGGACGACGACGCCGTGGACGCTGCCGTCGAACATGTACGCTGCGGTCCACCCTGATCTCGATTACGTTGTCGCCCGGACGCCCGAAGGTCGGCGCATCGTCATCGCGGAGCGGTTGGTCGATGCGCTTTCCAAAAAGATTGGCGTGCTGGAGGTCGAGCGGCGGCTCGCGGGTCGAGATCTCGAAGGACGCGCGTACGAGCCACCGTTTGATTTATTCGCGGAGTTCAACTCCGAACGTCGGGCGGCCGCACCCGCGCGGGCGGAACCATTGCTCTGGCGCGTGGTTCTCGCTCCGTTCGTCACGCTCGATGCGGGCACCGGAGTGGTCCACATCGCGCCCGCGTTCGGCGAAGACGACCACGAGCTCTACCGCCGCGAGCTGGATCGCAGCGCGGCGCCACCGGGCGGCCCGCGCCCACCGCTCCTCTGCGCGGTCAAGCCCGATGGAACATTCATCGGCGAAGTCAGCCTGCCCGACGGGCGGACGAAGACGGTGCTCGACCGCTACGCCGGTCGCTGGGTCAAAGATTGCGACAAGGAGATTCAGCACGATCTCAAGGACCGGGGCTTGCTCGTGCACGCAGAGCAGTACCGGCACGACTATCCGTTCTGCTGGCGCGCCGACACCGACCCGCTCATCCAATATGCGCGACCCGCCTGGTACATTCGCACGACGGCCCATATCGATCGCGCGATCGCCAACAACCGGGCCATCGACTGGATGCCCGACCACATCAAAGAGGGGCGCTTCGGCGACTTCCTGGCTCACAATGTCGACTGGGCGCTGTCACGGGAGCGCTGGTGGGGAACGCCGCTCAATGTCTGGGTGTGCGAGAACGACCCCGAACACAAGGACGCGCTGACCAGCGTCGCCGAGATCGAGAAGCGAAACCCGGCTGCCTTCGATCATTTTCGGGCTGCGTGTCGCGCGGATCCCTCGCTGAACGAGCACCTCATCGTGCACAAGCCCTGGATCGACCAGGTCACCGTCCCGTGCAAACGCTGCTCGGGGACCATGCGGCGCGTGACCGAGGTCGTCGACTGCTGGTTCGACTCTGGCTGCATGCCGTTCGCCCAGTGGGGATATCCCGTTGTTCCGGGATCGGTTGACAAGTTCGAAGCCAGCTTTCCTGCCGATTTCATCAGCGAAGCCATCGACCAGACCCGCGGCTGGTTTTACTCGCTGCTCATGGTCTCGACACTCGTCTTCGGCGAGCGTTCGTATCCGCACCCTTTCAAGACCTGCATCGTTCTCGGGCATGTGACCGACAAGGAAGGCAAGAAGGAGAGCAAGAGCAAGGGCAACTACACGCCGCCGGAGATCATCCTCGACAAGGTCGCCATGGATTTCGCGGTCGTTGAGGACGGGGACGCGAGCCAGGGCTCCGCGCTCGTGGCTCGGGAGGACCTCGATGGCCTCGACCTGAAGGACGGGGCCTCGGTGCGCGTGCATCGCGACGACTCGACCGCGAGCCTCGATGTCGTTCTCAGAGTCGGCAAGAACGTGCGCCGTCGGTCGCTTGCTCTGCACGCCACCGATCGCGCAAAGATCGGGGTCATCCCTGTCTCGGCCCCCGCCATCTCTCCGCTCGCAGTCGGTCGGCTGCCGCGCGAGGAGCGAGTGGTGCTCGAGGATCCGTCGACGCCCGCCCCCGGCGCCGACGCCTTCCGCTGGTTTTTCTACGCGTCCAGTCCTCCTTGGTCTTCGACGCGGCATTCGCTGGCGAACGTCCGTGCTTTGCAGAAGGAGTTTGCCGTCAAACTGCGAAACGTATACTCGTTCTTCACGATTTACGGTAATATCGATGGCTTTGATCCCTATCGGGTCGAGCCGATGCCCGTCGCTGCCAGGCCCGAGCTCGATCGGTGGATCCTGAGCGAGCTCGCCTTGACAGTGCGCGACGTCACCGTCGCGCTCGATGCGTACGACGTTTTCGGCGCGACGCAGAAGCTGACTCTCTTGGTCGACGCACTATCGAACTGGTGGGTTCGTCGCAGCCGTGCACGCTTCTGGCGATCGGGCTGGGACGAGGACAAGCGGAGTGCACACGAGACGCTCCACCAGGCGCTCGTCACGGTTGCAAAGCTCGTCGCCCCGTTCACTCCGTATGCGGCCGAATCGATGTGGCAAAACCTGGCGGTCGGGCCGTCCGCTCGTCTCGGCTCCCCGGTCGCCGAAAGCGTTCATCTGGCGGACTGGCCTGAGGCCGACGAGGCGTCAATCGACGAGCGGCTGTCACGAAAGCTGGCCACGGTTCGCGCCCTCGTATCGCTCGGGCTCCAAGTGCGCACGCAGGCGAAGATCAAGGTCCGTCAGCCCGTCCGCGCGGCCCACGTCATCACCATCTACGGACAGGAGATCGATGGCTCTGCGCGTGTGCAGCTGATGGAGGAGCTGAACGTCGTCCGCGACATCGAGGTCGTCCGAGTGGACGACGCAGAGCGGTACGTCGAGTTCGTCGTCAAGCCGAGTTTTCGCTCGCTCGGTCAGCGCGGTCTCGGGAAGGAAGCGCAGGCACTCAAGAAGAAGATGGGCGCGCTCTCTTCGAGAGAGGCCGGAGAGCTGGCGGCCAAGGTCATGGCAGGCGGCTCGGTCCGGTTCGATGGAATCGAGCTCCGCCGCGAGGACGTCGACGTGGAATTCAAGGCCAGAGAGGGCTTTGCGGCGGCCGGCGATCGGGTTGGTGTCGTCGTTCTCGATACGACGCTCGACGACGAGCTACGCGACCTCGGGCTCGTACGCGAGCTTTTGAACCGCATTCAAGTGATGCGAAAAGAGCTCGGTTTGGAATATACTGACCGGATTGATCTGGCCATCGTCGGCAGTGAACGGCTGACGATGCTCGTCGAAAGGCACATGGACGCGCTCGCAAAGGAGGTCCTGGCGCTGTCGATATCGACAGCGAGCCTCGCGGCTTCCGCGCCCTCGCGCCGCGTCGACGTCGACGGGGAGGTTTTTCACCTCGAAATGGCGCTCGCAGCCGACGTACGCGGAGGGCGTTTGGGACTTTCTCGAACTTCGAAAGAACATTGAAACAATTCGTGCCCAAGATCGAAGGGGCCGCCGTTCCAGCCGTGCCCCATGGCGTAGCGCAGATGCAAACGTCGGTTTCCTTTTTCACCATGTTCGGCCTCAAGCCTCTTCGAGCGTCTGGTATGTTTGGGGGTGCGGGCTGCGACCCGCGCACGACGGGGGAACGCACGTGGTGAAATTGAAGCGCCTCCGAAGCGAAGCCATTGCGCGGAGACCGGCGGCAATGACCTGGGGTGGGCCTGGAACCGATGCGCCACTTGCAAAAGCCAAGGCGCGGGTGCCGCAGTCCGCTGTGAAGCCGACGATCGAACGCGTCGAACTGCTGGACAAGTCGATCCGCATGCGGCTGGAAAGCGAAGTCGATGCGGCGTTGAAGCGCCGTCCCGCCGGCGAGGCCAAGCTTGCTGGCGCACTTCGAGCACTCGCGCCGCTGAGCCCTGCTTTGCGAGCGATGCTCGGTGAGGCCACAGCGGTCCTTTTGCAGCGCGGCGCGCGGCAACGCGAACTCTACTCTTGCGGACTGCGCGCGCTGGCCGAGGCGCAAGACCGCCAGGCCCTCGCCCTCATGCGGCGCGCCCTCTCGAGCGACGAAGCCGGAGGGCCCGCGGCCCTGAGTGCCGCCTGCTTTTCGCGAGATCCGGAGCTCTCTGCGCTGCTGGCCAAGATTGCAGCCAGTCGCCAGTCGCATCTCGCGTTCGGAGCCGAGTTGGCTCGTGTCGTCCGGGGCGAATCGAATGGCGCGCTCCTGGCCCAACTCGCCCCGATGATCAAGGAAAGTCACAGAATTTCGATGTGTATCGAGCTCTTCGTCCCGCTCGCTCGCGCGTTGCCGGTGGGCCGGGAAGTCGGTCCTGCACTGGCGGTCCTGCGCGGCGCCGAGCGCCATCTTGGACGGTGGCTCGTTCTCGCCGACGTCGCGGTCAAGGCCGGCGATCCGACGCCCCTCCAAGAGGCCGCCGCGCGGGCAGTCACCGGTCCGGTCAGCTCGCGGGCTGCTTGGTCGCTCGTGACTTGGGCGCTGAAGGATACAGAAGCCACGTCAAAGGGATTGGCTCCGCCGCCGCCGCCCGACGTCAGGCCCACACTCGAGCTCGTTGCCCGCTTGTCGGACCGTCCCAGCGCGGAACGCGACACGACGTTTCTCTTTCGCATGGCCCGCACTGGAGCCGCAGCGGCTCGACCGATGCTCGAGACGCTCGTGCGCGAGCTCCCTCTCTCTGACGAGACATCCATTCGAGCTGCGCTCTATCTGGCCCGGGATCGCGGCAGGGACGACTTGGGCGAGTTGCTTTCCGAAGCGGCCTCCTCCTCCTGCAAACGCGAGGAGCTTCGCGGCCTCGCCGCGGCCGCCCTTTGGGACGCAGCGCTTCCGGACGGAGACAAGGGCGTCAAGATGCGAGCCCGCGCGCGAGAGGCCGCCGACGAGCTCTCGACATCAAAGGTCATCGGCAACGTGGCGTGGGCCGCGTTGATTCGGACCTTGGGGAAAGGGCTGGGGCTGGGGAGCGAAGCGCCGTTGCTCGGAGAGACCCAATTCCGGTGGATTCATTGGGGCTGGCTCGAGTAGCCATCGCAACGCTCGTCGCCGCGATCCTGACGGCCACAGGCCCGCCGAAGACGGCAAGCGCAAGGAGCCGCACGCTGCGGATCGACCTGTGGGCCGATCGCGATGACGACGATGCGAACGGGCGAGCCGATGGCGAGCAGGACTTCCTGCCCCCTGCAGCTCGCGTGGACCTCGTCCCTGTCGACACGCGCCTTTGGGGGGCAAAAGTCGAGGTTCTCTCGGGCGGCGGCCACGCCCGCCTGGTTGCCGCATCAGGACGGCCGCTGCCGTGGAGCCGCACACTCACGGCCGCGGATTCGTTCGAGGGGCTGACACCGGGACGCGTCGAACTGCTGGCGAAATCGGCGGACGAAGAACTACACGTGACGCTCGCGGTTTCGGGCATCGACCTGCGGGACGGCGAAGGACAGCTCGTCGACATGGCGCGCTCGCAGGCGTCGCTCGAGCGATCACCTCCCATGCGGTCGGAGGGACCGATCGATGGCCCCTACGACGACTTCGACGCGCTCCGGGCAGTGATTGTCGTTCCGGACGAGGGGCCAGGGCTCGATGCGGATCGCGACGTCACGATAGACTCGGTTAGTGCGCTCGGCGTGCGAATCGATCAGTTGGGCGCGGTAACCGCCTCACCGTCGCCTTGCGCGCGGCCCTACGAGGGCGTGAAATGCTGGGCGACGCGTCCGCTGCGCTTCGTCGGCGATGACGTCGATCGAAACCATCCGCTCGTCGTGGGCCGTTCGATTAAGGCGCAGGTGGGCGGCGCCATCGTGTTCCGAAGTGGGGGGCGTAAACTTCAGATGGTGCGCGTTCTCGGGCCGCGAAGCTCCCCCGTGGGCTCGATCGGCCGCCTTCGCGTGAGGCTGCGCCCGTTCGTCCTGCGCGTAGGCGCGGGGGGCGCACCCGCGATTGGCGGGACGGATTCGGGCGCGGTCGAGGATCTACACAATGAGCTCGCTTCGGCCGCGGCCATTTGGGGACAGTGCGGGGTGACCTTCGGAGACCTTCGACAGCTCGACGTGAAAGTGGTGGATCCTCCACCGCCTCATCTCGTTGCCGTCGGCGACGTTCTGGGTCTTCCGGCGAGCGGCGGCGAGATCAAGCTCCGCGTCGACAACCGTCGCATCGATCTCGTGACAATCCCCGGCGAAAGTCCCGATGCGGTGGCGGCCCGTCTCGCACGCGAGGTGGAGCGTGCCGGATTGCTCGCCGTCGTCTCGCCAAACGCGCGAATCGGTCCGGCAAGCGGCGGCAGCGTCGATGTCTCCGTGCGTCGCAGGGACGAGACCTTGCTGGCGGTCGAAGCGGCGGCCGGCGGGCGCGTCTCGACGGACCAAACTTTGACGGTTCGGATTGGCTCCGTCGACCTGTCCGATGGACTGCAACACTTTTCCGACGCCGACGCCATGGCTGGGACACTCGAAGAACGTACGTTGCTCAAGGCCCTCGACGATGGCGATCCGACGACCATCGAGGTCGTTGTCGTGCCGCTCTTCGCCGGCGGCGGTCGCATCGGCGAATCGTTCATCGGCAGCGACCTGTCGAGTCTCCGCAACGTCGTCTTGATTGACCGCGCCGGCATCCGAACGCGAAAGAGCAGCCTGACCGTTGCGCACGAGCTCGGCCACGTACTCATGGACCTGCCCGGTCATCCTGATGACTACGCTCTCGACACGCCGACGCTGCTGATGGATTCCGATGCGGCCGACGCTTCCCCCTTCGGGCCTCGGCGTCTTCCACTCGAACACTGCGCGCGGGTCATGCGACAAGCTGGGCCGCAGGCTCGCGTTCCGCTGCTCGCCGATTGGCCGATTGGGCCCATTCCGAACCTTTCGCGTTGAGCGGTTCGCTCCGCGCTGGGCGCCATCTGCCGGCGGACCTACCATACCGGCATGGACGTTCCGCGCCCCAAGCACTCGCTGCGCGAGTACATCGCGCTCTACGACAAAGAACACCAAAAGTTTGGTACCAAGCTGACGCACATGGTCGGCATTCCGATGATCGTCGCATCGATTCCGACCGTACTCGTCAATCCCCCGGTGGCGGTCGGCTTGGCGATTGGCGGATGGGCCCTTCAGTACATCGGACACTACGCTTTCGAAGGAAACTCTCCGGCATTTTATTCGGACCCCTACTACTTGCTCGTCGGGCCGGTCTGGGTAACGGCCGAGTGGCTTCAGTTGCTCGGTTTGCCGATTGCCGAAGGGTTACGGCCCGCCTCGACGAGCGCTCCGCCGACGGGCCCGAACGGTCGAGCCATCGCCAACGTCAGCTGAGCACGCCGGCCTGCGTCCGCGAAGGCCGCGGCCACGACGACCACCACTCAGAATCCGTATCGCTTCCGCAGGCTTCCGCATGGCTTTGGGCGTCGACGTCCCACGCTCCGAGGCGGTTCCGGGCGCAAGACATTGGCCCGTCGACCGCCACGAGCGCGTTCGAAAGCACCGGCATCGTGCCTTTCTCGCCCAGCCACCCGGCCGATCGGCGACAAGCCGTGGGAGACGAGCCATGGGACGGGAGGCCGCGTGCTCGCACGCATTCACGTCGAGCAGCTGACGGTCAAAGATGCGGTGCACGGATGGGCCTGGAAAGGCTCGAGATCAAACCCATCGCCTGCGCGTACAGGCTCTGACCCGACGTTCCAGGCGCCGAGCGGTGCGGAAAGGCTCGAGATCAAACGAGTTGGTCGTTCTCGCGCTCCATGCTGACGAAGAGCGCGCCAACGCGGCGGCCCGCGAGGTAGCCCCATCGCCTGCGCGTAGTCCACGCCGCTCGGCTCTTCAGTCAGGAGACGACGGGCAGGGCAGAGGGTCGACGCCGCTCTTCAGCGTCCGCGGCACATCGACAGCAGGCTGTGGCGTCGGCTGACCGTTCACGAGGGCGCCAAGCAAGTAGATGGCGGCACGCTTGCGTAAAGCTTCGCCGGGACCGACGCATGCGGGGCATCCGTTTGCGCAGCGGCAGCTCTCGATCATGTCCAAGGTGCGCTGGATAAGCGCCTCGCGCTCCTCCCAGACGCGTTGCGCCAAGCCCGTACCGCCCGGCACGTGCTCGTAGAGAAACAGGGTGGGGTTGAAAGCCGCAGGCGATCCGTCACGATCTGTGGACGCACTGGGACCGACCGTCGCCTCTGCGTCGCCCAACGTGGTGCCGAAATCGCGCCCATCGCACATCAATGCAAGGGTGGCGACCGTCTCGAGCGACTGCCCGACGCCCCTCAGTCCATCGACCGCCGCAGATCGGCCGCCGGGGACCGTGCCACATACCGATTCCGGCACGGTGAACCAGAAGGCCATCGTATGCATCTGCATTTCCGGCAGCCGCACGTCGCCGTACCCCGCATTCTCATGGGTTTGGAACTTGATTTTCTTGTACCCTACAACTTTTTCGACGAGAGCCACTTCGCCCCAACCGCCGGCCCATGCGTGACGGAAGAGCGGACCCTTCGAGCTCTCCTCGAGGATCGATATCTGGACGTACGTCATCGCCTCGGTCCAGTAATCAGGATCCACTCGTCGCACAAATGCCTTATGATTTTCATAATCGAAGCGCTCAACCTGCCAGCATTCTCCGTCGTGCTGATAGACGGCCTGCTCGTGCAGCATCGTATGGGAGGCTCGCCAGTCGAGCTCGGCAATCGAGCGATCGTGCTCGACGTCGATGATGACGACGTTGTCCCAGCCGACGCTCCGCAAGGACACTTCGTTGGCCGGATACGAATCGGCCGCCCAATGAAAGATGCTTCCGGACTCGTGCAGCACGCGGTGCCGGCCGAGAAAGCAGAGAGCGTCCGTGGTCTCTTCGGGCCCGAGCGATCCGAAGGAGTCTCCGCGTCGGAAGGGGAGCTCGAAGGCGGCGCATTTGAGGTGCTGAATGAGGATTTCGACGTTTTCCGGATCGATTCGCGCCTCTTCGACGGGCGCTCCCAGCAAGAACTCAGGCTGCCGGGCGAGAAATTGATCGACCGGCGCACTCGACGCGACGAGAACGCAAACGCTCTGCCCGCCGCGTCGTCCGGCCCGCCCAAAGCGCTGCCAGGTGGCCGCGACCGATCCGGGGTAGCCGGCACAGACGACCGCATCGAGCTCTCCGATGTCAATGCCGAGCTCGAGGGCATTTGTCGCAACAACTGCCAGAATTTCGCCGTCACGGAGTCGGCGCTCGATGTCGCGACGTTGCCCTGGCAAGTACCCGCCTCGGTATCCCACGATTCGAGCCGGGTCGATCCACGGTCGCGTCTCCGTCCGCGAAGGCCGCGTCGCCACTGCTTCCCGGAGGTAACGCAGCATGATTTCGACAGAATTGCGCGAGTGTCCGAAAACGATGGTCGGCACCTCGGCGCGCACGAGGTCCGCTGCGAGCATGACTGCTTGCTTCACGTAACTCGCTCGTATCCCCAGGTCCGCGTTGACGACTGGAGGGTTGAAGAGAAAAAATCTCCGCTCGCCACGCGGTGCGCCGCTCACGTCGACAAGTTCGACGTCGTCCATACGGGGGACGCCGTATAGTCTGGCCGCGTGAGCGAGCGGGTTGCCGATGGTCGCCGTCGCTCCCAACATGCGCGGGCTGGATCCATGAAAGCGAGCGATTCGAAACAGCCGACGTAGAACGTTCGCAACGTGCGAGCCGAACACGCCCTTGTAGGTGTGGAGTTCGTCGATGACGACGAAGCGCAAATGCTGAAACAGCCTCGCCCAGCTCGGGTGATGCGGCAGAATGCCCGAGTGAAGCATGTCGGGGTTCGTCAGGACGACCCGCGCCGAATCTCGCGCCGCCCGTCGCGCGTCGGCCGGAGTGTCACCGTCGTAGACGACCGCGCGGACTTCGATCCCCGAAGCCGCCATGAGATCATGCATTCCCGCCTCTTGGTCGCGGGCCAGGGCTTTGGTCGGGTAAAGATAGAGGGCACGTGCGTTCGGGTCTTGGGCGAGCGCGTGAAGGACGGGCACATTAAAACAGAGGCTCTTGCCGCTGGCCGTGGGGGTCGCCACCGCGATGTGCCGGCCGTTCAATGCGGCGTCGATCGAGCGCCCTTGGTGTTCGTAAAGCCGTTCAATCCCACGAGAGCGCAGGGCCCGGGCGACGCTCGGCGCCAGGGCAGCGGGCAGCTCGACGTAGCGGCCGCTCGAGGGAGCCAGGATCTCGTCGGCGCAAAAGCACGGCTTGACCCACGCGCTGGCCAGCCACCTTTGAACGACCCCCTCGATGCCGCGCTGGGCTGCCCACGGTAGCTGACGCATGTCGGACACTATACATATGTATCGTATTCGAAACAACCCGCTCAGCACGTTCCGCGCTCGCAGTTCGACCGCGACCGGGGAGGGGAGCTAGCCTGTGGCTTCTGCCGCAGCCGCAATGACCGTCCGGTTTCATCGGCTGCCCTACCGAAGGCAAAAACCAACATGACTTCAGACGTGGCGCCCGGGCGCGGAGAACCGCCCGCGGGCATGTCCCCGCCGGCCGGGGCCGAGGCTCCGCCGCAGGGGATCGCGGCGGGAGAACGCCTTGGAATCCCAGCCGGGGCATCGCTCTCGATGGTGGACCACAGCCGCGGCAATCCCTCGTACGTGTTTCTCGCCGTCGTCTCCGCGACATCCCTCGCGCTCGACTTTGTCACGAAGGCTTGGGCAGCCAGCCACCTCGATTCGTACCCCGGCCTCGTCGAGGTCTGGCCCCACTACCTGACCCTCGTTCTCGCAAAGAATCGCGGCGGCGCGTGGGGCCTCCTGCAGTCGACGAGCGAGAACGTCCGGCGCCCCTTTTTCTTACTCGTCTCGGTCGCTGCAATCGCCTTCATCATGACCCTGTATCGGCGACTGCAACCTCGCCAACGCGCCTTGAAATGGGGTTTGCCGCTCGTCCTTGGCGGGGCTCTCGGTAATGTGTCGGATCGTGTGCGCTACGGTCATGTGATCGACTTCATCGATGCGCACTACCGGGACCGCTATCATTGGCCCACGTTCAACGTGGCCGACGTAGCCATCTGCGTCGGCGTGGGGCTGATGGCGGTCGACATGTTTTTCAGCAAGCGCGGGCGGGGTTCACCCGTGCACGCGCCGATCGTGCCTCCGGCTCAATCGGGCGAGCCCGTACCCGGCTGGGGGCACCCATCGCAGCCGGTGTCGCCATCCGCGTCGGACAACCCGCACGACAGCTTGGCACGCGACGAAAGTGACGCCGGAGCGCTCTAGCTTCGCCGTTGCCCGAGGCTACGCTGCCGGGAGTGCATCCGGACCTATTCCACCTATTCGGATTCGCGTTTCCCGCTTATTTCATTCTGCTGCTGTCAGGGTTTCTCTTCGCGACCGCCAGCGGGGCCGCATGGGCGCGGCGCATCGGGGAAAGCGGCGACGCGATCGTCGATCTGGGCATCGCGATGCTCATTGCCGGCGTTGCGGGGGCGCGGATTCTTCACGTTCTGGCGGACGGCTACTTCTGGGATTATGTCCACCTCTGTACGAATCCGGCGCTCGTCGATTGGCCGCTCGACCGCGTGGATTGCCTCTCGACGTCATACGACGGCGTCTGGGACGCGGCGAAGGCGGTTTGCCACCCGAAAAGCGCCGACTGCTTTGCGTGGGCCGAGTTTTGGGCTGGAGGCCTGACCTACTACGGGGGCCTTGTCGGTGCGGCTGTGGCCGCGTGGTTTCTGCTGAAGCGCGACCATTTCCCGTTCTGGAAAGCGGCGGACATGGCGGGATTTGCGATACCCCTCGGTCTTGTTTTCGGGCGACTCGGCTGTCTGATGGCCGGGTGTTGCTTTGGCGCGACCTGTGATCTTCCCTGGGCTGTCTCCTTTCCTGGGCAAAGCGCGGCGAGCGAGGAGCAGTTCAAAGACCATCTGCTCGCAACCTCGAAATCGTGGAGCCTGCCCGTTCATCCGACCCAGCTCTACGAGTCCGCGGCCTCGCTCGCGATTGCGGGGGTATGTTTGCTGCTCGTCCATCCGCGCAAGCGTTACGACGGGCAGGTCTTCGCCGTGTCGATGGCCTTGTACGCGGTCGCGCGCTGTTTTCTCGAGGTGCTTCGGAGGGACGCGCGCGGTGGGGGGCTGGGATTGTCCACGTCGCAGTGGATTGGACTCGGCCTGCTCGTACTCGCCGCCTTCATCCATGCGGTCCGCGGGCGCAGAGGGCCGCTCATTCCGTCAGCCACATCCTGATGACGGGCTCTCCGAGCCATACTCGTCCTGCTCGTACTCGCCGCCTTCATCCATGCGGTCCACGGGCGCAGAGGGCCGCTCATTCCGTCAGCCACATCCTGATGACGGGCTCTCCGAGCCATGCTCGTCCTGCTCGTACTCGCCGCCTTATCCATGCGGTCCGCGGGCGCAGAGGGCCGCTCATTTCGTGAGTCACATCCTCATGACGGGCTCTCCGAGCCACACTAGGATTTGGCCATGGCCGCCCGCATTCTCGACGGTAAGGTGCTGTCCGACTCGGTCCGAGCAGAGGTCCGTTCCGGTGTCGACGAGTTTCGAACCCGCTGGCGACGCGCACCGGGACTGGACGTCGTGCTCGTTGGGGAGGACCCGGCGAGTGTCATTTACACGCGCAACAAGCAAAAAGCTTCAAATGAAGTCGGGATCCACGGCAAGCTCCATATGCTGCCTGCGTCCATCCGTCACGACGACCTCGACGCGCTCGTGGTCGAACTCAACGCGGATCCCCGCATCGACGGAATCCTCGTGCAGCTTCCCTTACCCAAGCATATCGACGCGCAGCGCATCCTCGACCGAATCGATGCGGACAAGGACGTCGATGGGTTCCATCCGATGAATGCCGGTCTGCTCGCGCTCGGGCGCCCCGGAGCGCTCGTCGCCTGTACGCCGGTGGGGTGCATGCGCCTCATTGCTCATTCGGGGGTACGGCTCGAAGGGGCAAACGCGGTCGTCGTTGGGCGCAGCAATACGGTTGGCAAGCCGATGGCCCAGCTGCTGCTGAACGCCAATGCCACCGTGACCATGGCGCACTCGCGCACGCGCGATTTGCGCGAGGTCTGTCGGCAAGCGGACGTGCTCGTTGCTGCCGTGGGCCGGCCCGAAATGATCCGCGGCGATTGGATCAAGCCAGGCGCCGTCGTCATCGACGTGGGCACGACCCGGACGGTCCTCCCGGACGGCAAGAGCAGGCTCGTCGGAGATGTCGCCTTCGAAGAGGCCTTGGCGGTGGCCGGATTCATCACGCCGGTCCCGAAGGGTGTTGGTCCGATGACGATCGCGATGCTGCTCGCGAACACCTTGCAAGCCGCGACGAAGCGGGAAGAGCGTTGCGGCCCGACAACTGCGTCGTGAATGAAACGTAACCGCTGCATGGAGAGGCGTTGTCGCCTCTTCGTGCAGCGCTTACAATGTAGCTTCGAGCGTCTGTCCGCGAGGACCGCGGCCGCGGAACCTTCCCGGGCCATTTCCGGCTGGATCGACGGTTCCGATCCGTCCTGACCCGGGCTGCCGGCCCGAAGCGCAGGGCCCGGACGTTCTTTGCAGGCGCGCCCGACCGCTCCCGTGCGTCGGCCCTCGCGA
>JBEKFX010000038.1:0-51286 GCA_050013115.1 Polyangiaceae bacterium | reverse complement strand
AGGAAACGTCGGCAACGGACCTGTCGGGCCGACTCACTTGAGGGGCAAGCCCGATCGGTTGCCGCTTGCAAGCGGGCGGGGGGGGCGCGGGAAGGCCGAGCGCCCTTATGCGCCATGAACATCGAATGAGGTGTGGACACAAGAATAAGCTAGAGGATATAGATGCGGACTCTCTAGCGTTCGACGAACCCTCTTCCCGACGAGCCAATATGGATCTTTTCAAGGCGCTCGACCCGCGCAGGTCGTACTCGAAGACTCAGCTGCAACTCATCGTTGGAGCCTGGGTTCTCGCGACTCCCTTCGAGCAGGAGACAAAGGCCTCGACCTACGACGGCCACATCGCCGACGAAGCCTACGAGAAGAGCTCGATTTACTCGCTCGTTTACTCGCTCTACCAAACCATCGGGGAGGTCTCGAGCGATGGTGGCGAGCCCTACGAGTTCACGTTCAACACGTGGGGGTACACCTGGCCCGACGCCTGGGGCCAGACGCCGACGACGCCGACGGAGCCGCAACGGTTCGGCAAGAACGCGTACACGGGCCTTTTCCACTTCAAAGCAGTCCAGGAGTACCTCCAGGCGCGCGCAGGGAAGGTGCACGTCGTCGAGATGGGTTGCGGGACTGGCGCGGGCGCCCACCATGTCTCGAAGACTTTGCTGCCGAACTGCACGTACGAAGCCGTCGATATGCAGCAGGCGGCGATCGAGACTTGCCGGAGAAAGTTCGTCCCTCTGCTTGGCGGTCGGCTCAAGGCGACGCGCGCCGACTGCACGGACCTTCCGATTGACGACGGGGTGGCGGACTTCGTCGCCGTTTGCGAAACGCACGTGACCGAGAAGGCCGGCCGACTGACCGATGAGGACCAAAAGTTCTTCCGTACGGCGTACCGGGTCCTCAAGCCGGGTGGCATGCTCGTCTGGGGCAACGCGATTCCTGACGCGACGTGGGCGCCTTCCTTCGCCTTCCTCGAGGGTCTCGGGATGAAGGCGGTTGAGGTTTGCGAGCTTACGAAGGAAGCGATCGCGGCGCGCGATCAGGACAAGCGTCGGGCCGACAACTACGTCGACGAAATCCTCAAGCGAATGTGGGGTTTTCGGGTTCCGATATTCGGAGCAAAAAAACGCGCTGAAGCCCGGCAGGCGACGTTGAATTTCTTTCGGAACCCCGGGACTCGACTCTACGAAACGATGAAGACGCGGACCCACACCTATAAGTGCGTCTGCTTCCAGAAGCAGAACTGAGCGGCCGCGCGACCTCTCGCGCCGCCAAGTCGATGGTCCGAAGGTCGGTGGTCGAGCCCTCCTCGTTGGGGCCGATCGACGCCGGTGGCTAGGGTTCCGCCGCGGTGCGGGCACGTGGGGGCAGCGAGCGCCGTTTCACACCTCGATTGCGGCATTTCAGGCCGAAGCCAGTGTGGTCGCTTGCGTCAAGGCGCCAGTGAACACACGGAGGACTCGGGCGCCGCCTTGGACCGAGCGTCGCCTGGCGATTCTCGACTGTGGGCGCAGCTTCTTGAGTCGCCGGCGTCGTCTGGAGCGACGCCAATGGTCATCGTTGCCAAGGCGGGACGCCCTGGCTATCGTGGGCCGATCGTGAAACGAATGCAATCTCCGCTTCTCGCTTCCCTTTGCTGCGTATTGTCACTTGCACCATCCGCGTGCAGTTCGAGTAGCAACTCCGGAGCGGCAGACGCCGGTGCGTCCCCGATCGCGGATGCGTCGGCGATCGACGCGGCCGATGTGGGTGCGCCTGCATCTGCCGACGCCTCTGCGGTCGACAGCGCCAATGCCGACGCCGGGGGCTCGGCGGCCGCAACCGATGGCGGGAACGACGCCAGCGACGCGGGAGTCGACGCAGCGCCGAGCGCCGATGGCGGCTGTCCAGGCGGTGGTGACGGCGGATCAGGAACGTTCACTTGCACGGGTGGCCTCGCCGTGGCCCGTAGCGCGCCAGGCGGCGCGGTTCTCCCCAACGGGCAGGTCCTCGTGGCGGGCGGGTGGAATAACCAGACCCTCGCCAGCAGCGCAGAAATCTATGATCCGGCCTTAGGCACATTCACGCCCACAGGAAGCATGGACAGCGAGCACTACCTTGCTGGGTGGGGTTCACCGTGGCCCGTGCTCGCGAACGGCAAGGTTCTCGTGGCGGGGGGGCTCGACGCATCCGGCGCACTCCTCGCCACGGCGGAGCTCTACGATCCCGCGGCAGGGACTTTCTCACCCACGGGCGCGCTCGGCACGGCCATCGTCTCGTACGATCCTGTGACGCTGCAGGACGGCAGCGCCCTCTTCGTCGGCGGCTATTCGTCCGTAACCGGCGCAACGCTCACCCCCGGCGGTTTCGTGTTCACCGGTGGGACCAACCAGGTCCAGCACTATGACCCGACGTCGGGGGCTTTTGCTTCGGCCGGCACCGTCGCGGAAGACCGTCTCTTCGGCTGCAACGTTCTCTTGGCTTCCGGCAAGGTGCTCGCCATCGGCGGCTTCCAGGGCGTATCGACCACATTCGAAACGAACATCGAGCAATACGACCCGAGTACGACCTCTTGGAGCACGATCGGCACCCTCCCGGCGGGCGCGGTCTACTGCTCCGTGAGCGCTTTCCTTCTGCCAAGCGGGAAAATCTTCCTCGATGGGTCATATCTCTTCGATCCGGTGGCGCTGAGCGCGACGCCTACGACGAACGCGCCTCCCTATACCGAAGAAACGTTCATGCAGCTTGCCGACGGCGATGTCCTCGCACTTCCCCCAAAGAGCGCTGCGGCTGCTCCGAATGGATATGTGTACCATGACGCGACGGGGCTCTGGACCGAGGTGGGCAGTCCTGGCTTTCTCGGTTGCAGGGGCTTTCTCCTCTCATCCGGCGAAGTGCTCGTCATCGGCGGCAGCGACTCGAACGGCATGTCCCAGGCCATGGGCATGATCTATCACCCTTAGGCCGTGTCCTTAAATGAACGAACGTGTTAGACTAACAACTACGCCAGGCAAGCTCTCGTCATTAGAGCCATCCGCCTCGCTCGTCATTTCCAAATTACGCACCACGCCTTAGCGTGTTGCGTCGTTTCCCATTCGGCTGAGCCTTTCTTTGGCCACCACAGGAAATGCCTGTCCAAAGCGTGCGGCTTCGGTCCGCGCGCACAAGTGCTTTCAAGCATCGGCCCGTCCGACGCTGGCTCGTAACTCTCGCTCCCTCTTCGCTTGACGTGCGCGGGTGGGTCAATGTTTCACTCGTTTCCGCCGTCAACCGGTGAGTCGCCCGGATAGCACTGATTCTGTAGCGCGGCGCACTGAGCCGGCAGTACTGCAGGAGAACTTGCGCACCAATGACCAAGAAACCATTCCAGACACGTCACATCCTGGCCCACCGTTGCGGGGCAGTCGGGGAAGCTACTGGCTTGGTTCGACAATTCGGTGAGGCACCCTGCCTCGCTCTCGGACGCAACCAACGGGATACCCGATGCTTCGCATTCGGTCACATGTCCATATCCTCCCTCGAGATCGGCAAGCCAATTGCACAAGGTCAATTGATCGGCGACTGACAGGCTGACGAGCCGCTTCGAAGAGTCGATATGGGGTCCCCCCGGTGAAGCCGCGCTGCTCCCGCACGCTCCTTCGAGAAAGACGAGGATGATCGCGCAGCCGGTCGCCGACAATCTCATGGCTCGGACGGTAGCATCGACGAAGCTCGTGAGTGCCTCGTCCTCGGCCAGGAACATTCCGGGCCCATCGAACATTTGCTCTGAGCGGAGCCGCCTGGCGCGACCGGTGGGTCAGTTCGCGACGCATCCAGCCATCTCGGTCGCGCAGCCGCCGTCCGCGTCGACATCGTCGAGGCACTGAACGCAAGCATTCGTCGGCATGACCCCTCCTGGACAGACTGCACCGCAAGAAGTCACCACGCACGCACTCAGCGCGTCCCATGCGGCTGCGGCGGTCCCGGGGCAGACCATGGTTCCGAGTTCATCACCCTCGGCCAGCGCTTCGTTCACGATCTGGTCGCAGCGAAGGCAGCCCGCGACGACGGCCTCGCCACCATCCAAACAGACTGGCGCGCGGTAGTCGTTCGCAGGATCGCAGATCGAGGCGCAGGTGCCGCGCACGCAAGCGCTGAATGCGTACTGGGTCTGGCCGTGCGGACACAGGCAGCAAGCCGGCCGGCATTCGGCTGCCGTGTCGCATGCGGCGCCCTGCTCGCCCCTCGCGTCGTCGTCGTCGCCAGCTCCGTCCGTACACTCACCGAAAGCCTCGCCGGCGTCCGAACACGCGCCACCATCACCCGCCCGCGCGCACGTCGTGCCGCCGCCGTCTACGGAGCGAGCCGGGGTTCCGCAGCCGAAGGTCAGGGCGACAAGTCCGACCTTTACGCATCGGGTTCTCATGGGACTCATCCTGGCACACAGCGCGCTCGCTGCGCGCCGTCGACGCGCTCAACGAAGCCCGCGCACGAATGCGGCCTTTCGGTAAGAAATGACGGGCTCAGCTCCGCATGCGGCCCGAGATATCTCGTACAAAGGCCACCCAGCGCCCGTCATCGTAGACTTTGGCGCGTACTTCCGCCGGAATGAAGGCACCCCCCTTCGTCTTGAGCCGCCATTCAGAGACGCGCACCTGACCCGGAGCGTCGAGATGCCTCTGATCCTCCGTCAGTCGCGCCACGTCTTCGGGCGGAACGAGGTCGGCGACCGTCTTGCCAATGAGCTCCTCGCGCGAATACCCAAGCATCCGGCGCGCGGCGCCGTTCACATCGACGTAGCGCCCATGGCAGTCGGCAACGAAGACCGCATCATTCGCTTGTTCGATGAGCTCGCCAAACGCGGTCTCGGAACGGCGCAGATCGGCCTCGGCGCCTCGGCGTTCCGTGATTTCCTCGAGCTGGGCGATGAGGTAAAGGGGGGCGGCACGCTGATTGCGGACGAGCGACAAGTGGATCGCGACGTGGATAACCTTGCCGTCTTTGCGAATATGCCGCTTGACCTCCCGATAGCTCGAAATGTCTCCGCGAGACAGTTTGTCCGCAAGGTCCCGGCCTTTGTCCAAATCGTCCGGGTATGTGATCGACTGCAACGTCCGGGTCTCGAGCTCGTCCGACACGTACCCCACAATCGCGGAGAACGCGCGGTTCGCGCGCAAAAAGGTGCCGTCGAGCGCGACGAGAGCCTTGCCGATGGGCGCTTCTTCGAATGCGACCCGAAAGAGTTCTTCGGCCTCGTGCCTACCGTCCTTTGCCGTCTCGCGGCCCGAGACCTCGCGCACATAGGCTGCGACGAGCAAACCGGCAGGGGACTTCAGTGGGCTCAGCGCGATCTCCACGGGAAATTCCGTGCCGTCGCGTTTGCGGCCCGATAGCGTGAGGCCGGCGCCCATCGACCGGTCTCGCGGCGAACACATGAAGGCATTCCGATGTCTGCGGTGTGAGTCGCCCAGCCGCGCGGGGATGAGAACTTCGACCTCGCGACCGAGGAGCTCCCGGGGCGCAAAGCCGAACAGCGCCTCGCACGCGACGTTTACGAAGCCGATGCGCCCTTGCTCATTGATGACGACGATGGCCGTGGGCGCCGATTCGACGAGCAGCCGGACCAGAGCTTCCTCGTCGAGGTGGAGGACGTCCAGGTGGGTCCGTTCATGCTTCTTGAAGACGCTCAGTCCCATTGGCGTGGCCAGTTGCAGGGAACGCGCCCGCTCCCCCGCGCGCCCGGCATCGCTTCGGGCGTTTCGTCGACTTCACGCAGGGCTCATGTGATGACGCGGGCTCGAAGGAGGGCTCGTCACCGTGGTCGAGCTGGAGCGCCTCGCCGAGGTCCAAATTCTGATGCGTGGTCCTCTCGGAGCGACGGCCTGCTCGGCCTCGCCCACGCCGGCTTGGCTTTGCAACCGAATGGGCGCGTCACGGCCCCGAAACTCGAAGCGCCTGAGCCTCGGAACGGGGAAGGTCGTGCTGGCCGAGCTTGTCTTTGCGAGGTGAATGTCGACGCCGGAAGGACCCCGTGACGTCCCGCGGCGCAGCCGTGACCCATCCCTGCGAAGAGGACGACGCGAGCTCGCTTTATTTATACGATGCGCTGCACCGCGCCGTTCTGGCTCGGGCCAAGCACACCGATGTTGCTCCAAACCAGTCGGAAAGCGGGTCTCCTCTTGGGCAGCCATCGTCGAACGGATGTTTTCGTCGCGAGCCTGATTTTTATTGCGACATTTTGGGTATTCCGTCATGCGCCGATTCAGCAGGCTGGAGATTCTCAGTATTCAATGCTCTTGGCCGAGAGCTTGCTTCGCCACGGCGATTTTTTGTTGGATCGATATCATTTGCCCGAATCCGACTATCGATTGCAACGCATCGGCGGACACGTGTATTATTCGTTCCCTCCAGGGACATCCGTTTTGTCCGTCCCTCTCGTTGCGGTCGCCCACGCACGAGGGGAGTCCGCGGTCGGGCCCGATGGCGAGTACAGTCGCAAGGGCGAGCTTCGGCTCGATGCCCAATTGTCTGCGCTCCTGATGGCTTTCTTTTCGAGCATCGCCTACGCCACCGCTCGCGTCTTGCTCCCGGTTTCCTGGAGCCTCGCTGTAGCCTCGGTCTCGGCATTCGGGACCCAGGTCTTCAGCACTACGTCGCGGGCCATGTGGTCTGATACATGGGGAATCGTTCTCGTCGGATTGGCTGTGTGTATGTTATTTCGCTCCGCAGCCCGTCGGGAGCGACTGAACGTGCCATGGCTCGGCACCCTCGAGTGTGCGGCGTACTTCGTGCGACCGACAAATGCGCTCGTCGTCGTGGGAACGATCGGCTATTTGGCGTGCACACACCGAAAGGAGCTGCCACGACTGCTCGCGACCATCGCCATGTGGGCTGCGCTATTCTTCGCCTACTCATGGAGGCATTTTCACAAACTTGTCCCGGACTACTTTTCGCCTGGACGCTTGACCTTCGAGAACGCATCGTCCGCATTTTGGGGGAATCTGGTGAGCCCGGGGCGTGGGTTGTTCGTGTATGTCCCCGCGCTCATCGCGATTGCAATATTGCTCGTCAAGCACTGGCGTGGCCTCCGATATAAGGCCCTCGTCGGCTTGGCTATGTTCGTTTTCGCGTGCCACATGGTGGTCCTCTCGGGCTTCGGGCATTGGTGGGGGGGGCACTCCTACGGAGCTCGCCTGACGACGAGCCTGCTCCCATGGTTCGTTCTGCTCGGTGTCATCGCCACCGATGCCATGCGGCGCTCCTCCGATGCCATGCGGCGCTCCACGAACCAAGAGGGCCTCTCGCCGCGCCGACGTGTCTGGATCGTCGGTCCGATTGCGGGTCTGCTCTGCATCGCCAGCGTGATCATCAACGCCATCGGCGCCTTCTCGGACGAAACCTCGCGCTGGAATTTTGCCCCGCAGGATATCGATCAAAGACCCGCGCGATTATGGTGCTGGCGCCGTCCGCAATTCTTGGCTCCCTTCGTCGAGCCGCCCGGCCCCTTTCTGGAGCTGCCGCAAGGCGGTCTTCGCCCCGGCTCGCCTGAAGCAGAAGAGTACCTCGGCCTCGGCTGGGCCATTGGCCCGGAAGGGGAGTTCCGTTGGACGGATGGTCGTGAAGGCGCGAGCGTCCGATTCTCTGCGGTCAGGGGGCGTCCCGGGACCGTCGAACTCCAGTTGCGGCCGTACCTCGTCCCCGGCAAACTGATGCGCCAGCAACTCATCGTGTCGATCAATGCCCACCCCCTGGCGACCATCACGTTGCGGGTCCCTGACTTCGAGACCCATCGGGTCCTTGTGCCGGCGGCGCTTGTGAGCGACAAGAACGTACTCCGCATGTCGCTCCCGGATGCAGCACGCCCTTCGTCCGTCGAGAACGCAAACGACCGGCGAACGCTTGGGGTCGCCGTCCGCGCCATTCGTTGGGAGGCCGCTGCGCCAGGTTCGTCTTGATGAAGCGGCCTTCACCAGAAATCCTGGAAGCGCTTCATGTCCAGAATGATGACGAATTGGGTCAGCCAAACGGCACCCAAAGCCATTCGACCGCGACGCGGAAACAATTGCTGCAACGTGAGGCTCGCCGCCAAACATGCGGGCTGCGCGAGAAAGAGCCAAAGCCGTGCGCTCTCCGCTTTGGTGCGCCCGAACCATGCCAGAGCCACAATCGTCGCCGCTAGGGTCGTTGCAGCGAAAAGTGCGGTTGGCCGCCGGGATCGCATCGCGTCCTCGAAACCAAGGACGGAGCCCGCGATGAGGAGCACGGCGATCGGCGCACCGATCCAGAGGGCGAACTCGAGGCTATTGACCCACGCAAAGTGCCGGACTTCGTGCCCCGTTCCCGTCCAGGCTTTCCAAGCCACGTGAGCGCGAATCGCCACCTCATACCTGCGGCGCACATCGTAGCCGAGGGTGGCGCTTGCCGTGGCCCAGCTCGTTGCCGCTCCGACCGCCAGAGCGACACATGTCCGGCACGACGAGGCAAACGGCGAGCGGCCGCTCGTCGGGTTTGCGGCGGCGCCGATGAGGACGCACGCAAGCAATAGAGGCAGAGCCGCGACCAGACCGAACGAGCAGAAGACCGCCACGTAACCGAGAATGCCTGTGAAGATGCCAATCAGAAAATCGTTTCGCAAACCAGCCAGAACGGCGCACGCGAGCGCACTGTTCACGAGCAATGGAAAGAGTACCTGGTCGGTGTGCATGGTAATCAGCAAGAACGATGGAATCGCAATCGACAGCGAGCACGCCCAGATAGCCCGTTCCGTGTCGGCGACGGCACGGCCAAGGACGAACAAGGGGACAAGCGACAGCATCGAGAACACGGGCCAGGTGAACGTTGCGAACGTGGCAGACCA
This sequence comes from Polyangiaceae bacterium, assembly GCA_050013115.1. Lineage (GTDB taxonomy): Bacteria > Myxococcota_A > Polyangia > Polyangiales > Polyangiaceae > Palsa-1150. Next base: position 42,477 of record JBEKFX010000038.1, on the reverse strand, counting down.
CTCGAGTCTTTCCCGATCGTCTGCAAACGGCAAGAGCCCGTGAGCGAAGCGCTCGCTCAGCACGTAGAAGAGAAGTGTGCCCGGTGGTTTCGTACGCTCGAATGGCCCCAGCTGGCCGCTGGAGACGAGCGGCTCATATCGGTAGAGGACGTCGTGTATCGTCAGCCCGGAAGCTGCGGTGCGCGCGAACTCCGAGTGCCCGGCGTGGAGAAAGCGATCGCGTATGGCAAAAAGGCCGCGATTTTCGATGAGCGCGAAACCGATCAGCATTCCGAGCCCCGCGGCGACGAGCAAGCCGACGCGATACCACGGACCTTGGCGCGGCGACCACACGAGGGCGGCAAGGGTCGCCGTAGCCGCAAACAGGAGGACGGTCCAGGCGAAGACAGTCCCAATTGGACGTGAGAGGGGCAAGTAGAACCAGCCCTCGATGCCCTGAAACCAGCGCGCATGCCGCGAGAGCATGAAGATCTCCCATGCCCCCGCGCTTGAAATTCCGATCGCTGCGATAGGGGCGCGCGCGCGCGCGACCAACGATGAGTGCGACACCCGGCTACTATATGGTCGAAGCGGGCTTCGTACGCTTTCGACTGAAAGGCGGCAGCGCGATCCTCAACCACCGAGACCTTGCCGCTCCCCCGCCGCCCGAAGCCCGGCGCAAATCGACTCGCCGGAGTCGCTTGTCCGCGCCGCCCATTTCGCGGTGACGGACCGCTGCGCCGGTTGTACGTGGGGTGCCCTCACCCGGCGTCGAGCCGCCATGGGCCCGCCCTGCAGATCTGCGCTCGCCCGCGGGTCGTCAGGCGGCGACTTCTCAGGCGGCCCCGACGACGCGGAAATAGCCGCCGAGCAACTGCGCTCCGTCGCCGTCCGAGGGGTTAGAATGACCGATCCCTCCGACCCCCCCACCAGTCGCCCGCACCGCGCCATGCTGGACACGCTACCCGAACTCGTCATTCCGGCCGGTCAGGCCGAGGTGCAGCTCTCCGCGGCCCTCGCTGCGCTTGCAGTGGCCTTGGAGCGCGTCGAAGCCTTGGCAAAGGCTTGTGCACGGGCCCTCGATGCGCAAGGCAAAGGATGACCGAAACGTTGCCATCTTGGCACGCCCCAAGCCCGACGCCTCCCCTTTCCACACGGGTGAGGTCGCGCCCTGTCGTCGCGAGGGTTCGAATCTTCCTCCGTGTTTTCACTCGGAGAAGATGCTTTGCAAATGGCTTGAGGCGGCGGAGCCGCGCTGTCCTCTCTCTCTCGCGACCGGTGCGCTGCACATCCTGCGGCACGTTTTCTTCGCATCTCGCGATGCGGAGAGCTCCGGCCAAGGCCGTTCAAGAACTCTCGTGTACGAGGATCTCGTCTACCACACTCCGCTACATGGCCCCGTACCCTTCGGCTCGCGACTCCACCATTGCGCTGCCTAACCGACGGTCAAGGCGCCGATTTTTGCGGACATTGTAGAGACCTACCTTCCAGGGCCAAAACCTGCGAAAATGGTGGAGGCGCCGGGAATCGAACCCGGGTCCGAAAGCGGCTTGCCCGCGCGTCTACGTACGTAGCCAGCACTTTTCATCACTCCGGGTCGCGCCTGCTGGCGGGCCCTCCCCGGAGCTAGTCACCTGTTTGACTTCGCCTCGCGTCCGGTGACCCGGCGGTTGGCTATCCAGCTCGGTTACGCCCTTCGGGGGGTGCTGGAGGACCCTTCCGTCGGACGGCGCTCAGTACCTAATTAGGCAGCGAGCGCGATCGCGTTATCGTTCGCAATCGTATTGTGCGTGGGTTTTTACGTGGACCTGCGCGCCACGGTACGCAGCAACGAGTTTGTCGTCTCCGTCGAAACCGATCGCCCCCTTTGGGTGGAAAGTCGTTTCAGTCCCCAGGCTTACCAAGATAAGGGCCCCGACGCTCACGTCAACTCGCTTCGTCGCGATACGCCTTTCGTTCCCCCATCGCTTGGGACAGGGCACGCCTCGGGCTTTTCGAGCCCGACCGCAGGGGCCGTAACGCATGCGTCGACTGCCGCGTGGCATGGGTTGCGTGCCGTCCGGGCCGCAACGCTTCGAACGCGATCGCGGTCGAAGAGCATTTCATCGAGCGCTCTGCCCTCATCGGCAAAGCGCGAGTGCGACAGCGCGGCGGCTTCGCGACGCAGACGCTCCCACGTTCGCTCCGATAACGGAACCATGGCCCGGTTCAGCCAGAGCCAGGCCAGAGCGGTGACGTCACACTGCAGTTCGGTCCATGCCCTCTCGACGAAAGGTCCGTGGTGATGAAAGTGGGACCAGTCGTGCAGGCCCCAGAAGAGGGCGTTGACGTTGTCCGCCGCGAGCCAGAATAGGTCCGCGGGTTGAACTCGTCGCGCGTAGAGTTCGTCGGTCGCGTTGTCGATCGCCCACGGCGCCAACGCGTCTTCCATCGTCAGGCCGAGCCCAGTGGCATGCAACCGCGCAAGCTCACGGGGCAGAAAGTCGCAGGATGTCCGCATGACGAATACCATTCGGGCAGGGTCGGACCCGTCGAGTGGGCTCGCGTCATTCCAGTGGGCGAGAGGCCGACGCCATTCGAGCTCGGCGCTCGCACACCAGCCGAAGGCATCGAAGACCCCCGGCGGCGCGATGCAGCGTGCAGGGGGCGTTTCGAGTCGCACGATTCGGGGCGGGAGACCGGGCCAAGCGCGCGGCACGTAGCCGTAGTAACATGATGGTGACGTGAAGCCTGGGTCCCGGTTCTTTGCGCCGCCGGGTAGCCCGCGCTAAGGCTGGCCGACGAAGGATCCGAGATGTCGCCGACGCAACCGCTACCGCCCAAGAAAGAGGTCGCGCTTGCACTCCTCGAACGATCGAGTGTCTCCATCCATCTCGATCCACGCCAGACGGCAGTCGTCGTTCCGTCTTGGTACAAGAAGCAACCTCAGCTCGTGCTTCAAGTCGGCTTGAACATGCCCGTGCCGATCCCGGACCTGCGGCTCGATGATGACGGTCTGAGTTGCACGCTCAGTTTTAGCCGGCAGCCCTTCTTTTGCGTCGTCCCTTGGTCGAGCGTTTTTGCGATGGTCAGCGACGACGGACGCGGAATGGTGTGGCCGGACGATGTTCCGGTCGAGGTTGCGCGGCAGGTCCAGAGCCGCGCGGGCGACGGCCCCACGCGCAAGGACCCGCCCAAGCCGTCGCCGCAGCGGGAGGCCAAGACCGAGTCGCCAAAAGTGAAACGACCGCGAAAACGTCGCGCTCTGGCGGCTGTGCCCGATCAGCGAGAGGCACCGACCAAGTCGGCCCAGTCGGTCACCGCCGAGCCGGCGCTCGCACCGGTGCCCCGTCCCGTCGTCGCGCAGGCGACCACCACGCCAAGATCGTCCGAGGCGGTCTCCCCAACCCGCAAGAAGCGCGAGCTTCCACCCTACCTTCGGATCGTCAAGTGACTGCACACGACGGCTGCGGAGCCCGGTGATACGCCGCCGTCGAGGCCGATCGGTGGCTTTGCGCGCTCGGGCGTTTGGCGCGCGGGCCGCGGGCCCGGTGAAGTCCATCACCCGGACCCAAACTCGATCAGCCACCCTAGCCGTGTAGGGCGCACGCGTGCCGCACGGCATCCTCGGCCCGCTCCCTGGTCGCCGCGAGGTCGGTCCCGGCCGCGACCAGCGGCAAAGCCGCGCAGGTCGCCGGCAGGAGGCCGCCGTAATCCGTCCAGGGATCGATGGCCTCGACGACGAAGGTACGCGTCGTTGGCATTCGGAGGATCGCGCTCGCCACGACGCTGTCCATGTCGAGTGTGCACCGCTTGAGGGCTCCCGCGAGTGGCACGGTCAGAGCGTGGTAGGTGTCCGCCCGTCGAGCACCAAGGGCCCGAGTCCAGATGACGCTCAGCAACGGGCAGGGTATCGCCTTGGCGCTGCTGGCCGCGACAAGCATCCCTGGTTCAGCCCGTTCCGCGAGCCAAGCCAGCGTCGCGGTGTCACGCGCCGCCACCTCGACGACCGCTCTCACGCATTCCGGGTCGTCGCGCGCCTCTTGCCGAGCATTGATGAGGGCCTCGCGCGCCGACGGAGTGGACCGGATCGAGGTCATGCCCGCGCACATCGGACCGCGCGTCGCCGCGTCGAGCAGGCGTCGATCGATTGCTGCGCGCGCCGCCGGCCCGATGCTCACCAGCGCAGCGGACACGTCGACATTGCGCGGACTCGTCGCCAAAAGGACAAGCGCGCGCTCCAAGGCCTCGGCAAATGTGGCGAGGTGCGGGTCGCCGAGCCGCATTCCACTCGCCGCCAAATCGGCGCGCTTCGGATCCGTGAGCGCTTCGCGTAGCATGGCGTCGCCCCACGGCGCGCCGCGGAGCAGCGCGCTCCACGCTGCCTCGAACACGGCCACGTCATACGCCGAGCGGCCCTCGAGGGCGGCGCGTGCCTTGGCGTCGTTGTCCGCGAGACGCCCGAGAGCCGCGATCGCCGCCGGTGTACCGTTGCGATCGAGCCATGCCACGTCGTCGCGCGATTCGGCGGCGGGTATCGTCTTGGGCTCGCAGTTCGCGAGCGCGACCAGCAGTACCGATGTCCGGAAAAAGGTCGAACCCGCCACGATCCCACCCTAGCTCATGCCGCGCGCTCTTCGGTAAGACTCGGTGCGGTGATGCGCGGTCCCTCTTTGAGATTGAGGCGCACCGGCAAGACCACCATAGGTATGCCGGAATGCTGCAAGCGCCGCTGGATCGTGAATGCGGTCTCGTTGTGCAGGATGCGGGTGACGAACGTCTCTTCGTCGAAGATGAGCTGACCCGCGACGAAGAGCGCCTTTGGGTACTTTTTGATGACGTCGGTGCCGATCTTCTCGGCCTCCACGGCAACCTCGATGCCGGTCGAAAATGTCGTGGAGGCGGGGATTCCGAGCCACGCCGCGTATTGCACGTACCGGTCGAGGGCCTTTTGCACCCGCGCCTCGAGGTCGTGCACCTCTGCGATTCCCTTGAAGTTGCCTGAATCGAGCACGGCAATCGAGCAAAATACGACCCCCTGGAAGTGTCCAGGGAACATCCGCAGGAGGGTGAGCAAGGCGTGACGTCCGAGGCCGCCGTAACCGCCGACGAACAGCACGGCCACGGGCTTCGTTCGATCGATCGAATCCTTGGGGGCGATGGGCCCCGCCGATGCTCCGTCCGGGTGGGAGCCGAGCTCCGCCAAAGGATCCGCCAGCTCGACGTCGAGGCGCCGGATCGCATCGACGACTCGCCCGTAGTGCCTCTTAATGGACAAGCAGAGCGCGACCAAGACGCCGGTGACGACAAGCGTCAGCCAGCCACCCGCCGCAAATTTTTCGAACACCGTTACGATGAGGATGGTCAGGCACAGCCCCAGGCCGAGGAGGTGAATCGGCAGGTGCCTGTACCAGTCGGCATGTTCTTTGCGGTGCTGGATCCAGAACTTTGCCATCCCGAGATTCGACAGCGAGAACGTCAAGAAGACGTTGATTGAATACATGACGACGAGCTTCTCGACGTTGCCGTGGGTGTAGAGAAGGGCGCCGATCGACGTCGCGCCCATCAGCATCACGCCGTTCTGCATGCTGAGGCGTTCGGAGAGCGCGGCGAAGCGGTGCGGAAGCCATGAGTCAACCGCCATGTTGGCCATGACGCGGGGTCCGTCGACGAAGCCTGCCTGCGCAGCAATGAAGAGAAGGCCCGCCTCAGACGCCAACGCGACGGTCACGAACCACCGACCGATCTGCCAAGGTCCAACATGCCACTTGCCGGTGACTCGCTCGAGCAGGACTGCGTTCATCGTCTTGTCCTCAGCCGGCATTGCGTGCACGAGTAAGTAAGCGAGGATGATCCCCCCGGCGGTTACGGCGAGGGACGTGGCCATCAACCCCATCGTCCGCTTCGCAGTGCGGACCTTGGGCTCGCGCATGATTTGAACGCCGTTTGAGACGGCCTCGATGCCCGTGTACGTGCCGCCGCCGAGAGAGTAGGCACGGACAAAGAGCATCAGGGCTCCGAAGGTGCCGAGCGTGGCGACCGTGTGCCCGAAGTTGACGCTCGTGGCGTGCGCCACGGCTTCGACTTGACCCGCATTGCCGAGGATGGCGACCGCAAGCAAGATCGCATGGGTCACAACGAACGCCATGAAAACGGGCAGGATCGCCTGCACCGACTCCTTGACGCCTCGAATGTTGAGAATGGTCAGCAGGCCGATCGAAAAAATTTCGATGACGAGCTTGGTCCTCTGCACCGGGTCGAGCCACGTCCCCACGTCGGCAGCTTCGAGTCGCGTTGCCTCCGGCCCAAACAAGCTTCGCGGAATCATGCTGAAGATCGCGTCGCCCCCCGATGCGATCGATGTCGTGATCGTGAGCACGTAGTCGACGAGAAGCGCGCCGCCGCTGACCACCCCGAAGCGCGGTCCGAGGAGCTTTGTCGCGACGACGTATCCACCTCCCCCCGAGGGAAAGTGTTCAATGATTCGCGAATAGGCGTAGGAAATAATGAAAACGGTGATTGCCGTTCCCAGGGCGAGCCCGACGGCAAGCGATGAAAAATCGCGTCCGTCGGCGACGAGCTCACGGAAGGCGGCTTCAGGCCCGTATGCCGACGAAGAAAGCCCGTCCGCACCAAGCCCGACCCAGGCGAGCATCGCGATGAGGGAGATGCTGTGGAACGTGTGTTCGGAGTGGACGTCCTTCGGTGCGCCGAAGAGAACCGCACGTAACTTCTTCCACATCGAAGGCCTCGCGCTTTTTCGGAACTCGCTTACAACTGGAGCACCCCCGCGAAATCGCCGCTGGCTAAGGGGGCATCGGCAAGCCGGGAGAGGCCACGGCGCGGCCGCAATCTAGTGCAGCCGATGCGGCCGTCAAACGAAAGAACTCGCAGAGCACATCCTTCATGCGCATTTTGGTCACCGGAGGAACGGGATTCATCGGGCGCGCGCTCGTTCGCTCCCTCACCGAGCGAGGAGACCAGATCGTCATCGTATCGCGCAGGGCGGGACCTCACACGATCTCTTGGGATGAGGTGGAAACGCATGCGAAACAGGTCGATGCAATCGTCCATCTGGCTGGCGAGTCGCTGACCGACGGTCGCTGGACCCCGGAACGACTCGCACGAAAAGGCGCCAGTCGCATGGATACGACCGCCCTCGTCGCGCGTGCCGTCGCGGCCGCGTCCCACAGACCGCGAGTGCTTGTCAGCGCGTCGGCCGTTGGCATCTACGGCCAGTATGGCGCGGACGCGCCCTCCGTCGACGAAAGCGCGCTCCCCGGTGACGACGTGCTCGCACGGCTGTGCGTCGATTGGGAGGCCGCCGCCGATCCAGCGAGACAAGCGGGGGTTCGCGTCGTGCATCCCCGCTTCGGGATCGTACTTGGGGCGGGCGGCGGGATGCTCGCAAAATTGGCTCCGGTGTTCAGATGGTTCGCTGGCGGGCCGATCGGTCGCGGCGCGCAGTGGGTGAGCTGGGTGCACGTGCGCGATGCCGTATGCGCGCTGCTGTTCGCGCTCGATCGCGACGACCTCGCCGGGGCGGTGAACGTGGTCGCGCCCGTCGCCGTCACGATGAACGAGTTTGCGCGGGCGCTCGGCCGTGCGCTGAAACGGCCGTCTCTTTTGCGCGTTCCGGCCCTCGCACTGCGCGTCGCGCTCGGCGAGGGTCTGGCGCAGGTTCTCCTCACGGGGCAACATGCGCTTCCACGCAGGCTCGAGGAAGCGCGGTTTACGTTCGCCTTTCCCACGATCGACGCAGCCCTCGAGCAGCTTGCGACCGAGCTTCTTAGGTCATGACGTGACCTCGCCGACTTCCTCGGCCACGCTCGCCGGCTCGAGCAGCTTGCGACCGAGCTTCTTAGGTCATGACGCCTCTGGCGAGCAGCGCTTCCCGCAAAGTCGTGCGGAAGGGACCGGCGGCGCGGGTCAGCGCGTGGCGGGCCTGATCGATGAACCGCGTTCCGGCACCGGTCTTGACGGCGGCGAGTGCGGCGTTGCGGTCGCCGGTTGAACCGTGTTCGAGCACCCCGAGCAGGAAATCCGCGGCCTCGTTCGTGTCGATCCGCGCCAACGCGCGGAGCACCGACGCACGGATGTTCGGAGCCTGCGATTCACGAAAGATTCGTGAAAGGGGATCGAAAGCATGCTCGAACTGGAGCGCCTCGAGCGTACGTCCAGCTCGCAGCACGATGGCGGCATCATCGTCGCGTAGCGCTTTCCTCAATGTGACGAACGTCCGCTTGTAGAGCAAGGTTTGCAGGGCGTCGAGGACGGCGAGTCGGACCCTGCGGCTCGGGTCTTCGAAGAGCGTTTCGAGCGGCGAAAGGACGGCGTAGTGCTGCAGTTGGGCGAGGTGGTCGGCGAGACGAGCGCGCGCTTCGACGGCTTCACTGCCGTGGACATCGGCCTGGCTCTCGGCGCGCAGCGCCGAGAGCCGCCCGAGCAGCGCCTTCCTTCGAATGAGCTCGAGCCATCGTCGGTCGAGCATCACGCCGGCGCAAGCTTCGGCGGCATTCCCATTTTGCTCCCATTCGAGGACGTCGGCGTGCCACACGTCGGTCGCCCCCCCGGCTTCCGGCGGGCGGGGCGCCGCTCGCGCACTGGGGCTCGGGGCTTCGAACGGTTCATCTTTGACGTCCGCGTACCGGCGAGCCGCAAGCGCGTAGTGCTCTCGGCGGCTCGGATCGAGGTCCAAAAGGGCGAGCTCCTCGTAGATGCGACCCACGCGCGCATACTGGCCGACGTTCGCGAACGACAGCACGGCCCCGACGAGTGCGTTCGCGATGATCCCGCAGGGTGCGTGCCGCTCGCCGTGCTGCTTGGCGGCGGCCTTCCAAAGCTCCCCCTGCCGCATCGTGTAGCGATGCGAGGCGGAAGACATGCCCGTCGACCGAGCGTATTCGGCCGCCTCGCGAGCGAAGTTTGCGGCGGCGCTCGGCTCACCACGCTCTTCCGCTGCCGCGATGGAAGAGTCGAAGTGCTCGAGCACGAATTGCACGAGGTGGTCCTCGCGGAGAATGCGAATGCAATTGACGAGGCCTTCGAGCACGTCTTCGAAGGCGCCGCCGTCGCGCCCCACCTCGACCAGCACTTGAAAACAGTCGAAAGCTCTCTCTCGCTGGCCGATCGATTCGAAATGGTCGGCTGCCTCTTCGAGGAGTCGTACGCATGCGACCGTCGCCTCGTGCGCCTGAGCAGGATCGTTGCAACGACGGGCACAACGCGCGAGATTGAACCTAACGAGAGCTGCGAGATACGCGTCCTCTTGCTCCGTCGCGTGGACCAGACGCGACCAAAGGGAACGCGCGCCGCGCCAATCGCCGCCGTGCTCGCGATGCACCGCCGCAGCAGCAATTCGGCCGACCCCCTCCATCTCGCGCGCAGCTTCCGCGACAAGCCCTTGGGCGGCGGCGACCATCGCGCGGTCCACGGCCGGCACGTGCGGCATGAGCGAGCGTGTTCGCGTCCAAGCAGCCGGATCCGACGAAGCTTGGTAGGCGACGATGGTGAGAGCGCCCCGGGCGTCGCCTCGCCGCGTCAGCACCTCCTCGAGCTGGCGGAGCACCGATGCGTACTCGGGGTCATGCAGGTGCGTCTGGCCCGCCGCTGCACCCAGGGCGAGCGAGGCGCCGTCCAGATCCCCTCGCATCATCGCCAGCCGCGCTCGCTCACGCAGCAACTCGACGTCGTCGAACATGTCGGCTGAGAGCGTACCCCGCTGCGTGCAGACTCGCCGGTGGTCACCGTCAGCCCGGTTGCGAACGCCGCAAGCCAGCAGCCGCCAAGCTGCTTCGAGCAACGGCACTGCCGACCGGCTCGGCCGGCCGCGCGAGGTCACACGGGCGGGAGGCTCCTTCTCGCATGCCGCCTCGCTCGATTCGACAGCGCGAGCGCGCTCTCCACCAGGCCGATGACGACGTAGCACGTAAGGAGCCAAACGAGCACGAACGCTGGTCGCGTCTGGAGGCTGACGATGGCGCTCGAGCCGACCGCAAAGGCCACCAGGGCGAATGTGCGTGCATTGAGCCGCACGTCCTTGAAGCTCCTGAACTTGATCGTCGACACCATCAGGACACTCAGAAAGATGGTCAGCGCCATCATCGCCCAGACGTATTTCGGTCCGTAGAGTCGCAGTCCGTCGCCCATCGTGTGGTTCGCCAGCACGAGCGAGATCAAGATCCCGGCGGCACCGGGTACGGGTAGACCAACGATGTACTTGCCCGGCTTGGTCGGTGCGCCCTTATCGCCCATCGAGAGAACGTTGAAGCGCGCGAGTCGGACAGCGCCCGCGGCAGCGAAGAGGTAGGAAGAGAGCAGGCCGAGCAAGGGCCGTTGCCAAAGCGACCATTTGAAGACGAGGATGGCGGGTGCGACTCCGAAGCAAATCGCGTCCGACAGCGAGTCGATTTGCAGGCCGAAGGCACTCTGCGTCTTCGTGAGTCGAGCCACGCGCCCGTCGAGCGTGTCGAAGAACAGGGCAAAGACGAGGAGCAGCGACGCGCGGTAATAGTCGTCGTCCGCCTGGGCCGTCGCGCTGATGCGGATCGAATCGAATCCGCAAAACACGCTCGAGAGCGTGATGACGTTGGGGAGCAGGAAGATCGTCTTCCTCAGGTCGAGTTTGCGTGCATTCTGGGACAAGGGTTTGACTCTCGGACGACGCGGGGCGCGATCCTCTCGCAGAACCGTCCATCGGTAAAGTCGGGCTCGATGTAGGTTTTCATGTGGCCGGGTGTGGGCGGCCGCGTCCAGGTCACCGTCGAGCGCCGCTCGGCCGTCCACAACGACGGCGTGGATCTCTCCGGTCCGAGCCGGGAAGAGCTTGGGGTTCGGCTTGGCGGACGGCGGCGGCCGATAGTTTGGCCCCGCGCGGAGCTGCGCCTTACCCTTGGGCGGCATGGAGAAGCTCGGGCTCGTCGTGTCTGCGCTGGGCTTGTGGGGCTCGTTCGGGTGTGCGCACTCAGCCGAAGAGCGGCAGCTCGACGCCATGCGCACCGAGATCGAACAAATCCAAGACGAACGGGACCGTTCCCAGACGCCGAGCTTGGCGCCCGACGGAACAGACGCGCCGTCGAGCGTGAACGCGGCCCTCCGGCTTCCGCCGGACCCCGCCGTGCCGCCCGTCGTTCGACTGGGCGAGGACGACTTTCCCGACGAAGACTACGCCGACCCGCAAGACACGACACCACGTCCGCACATACGCGTGCTCGGCAGCCCGCGCATCAGCGGCCGCGAGGTCGAGCAGGTCGACGACGGGACCGGGGCCGCGAGCGGCGATCACACATCGATCGATCCGGACGCAAAGCGTGCCTATGACGCGGCGATGGCGCTCGTCAACGCCCACCGCAATGACGAAGCGCTCGACGCCCTGACCGCCTTTCTTGTCAAGTGGCCCGATCATCCATACGCCGATCATGCGATGTATTGGCGCGGCGAATGCTATTACGCGCGCGGTGATTATGCCGCGGCCTTGACCGAGTTCGAGGGTGTCGTGGCGCGCTTTCCGGCTGGCGCGAAGGCGCCCGACGCGCTGCTTAAGTCGGGCCTGAGTGAGCTGAAGCTCGGGCACGCGGCGCAAGGGAAGGTGGATTTCGAGCGTCTCGCGAAGGAGTATCCGCAGTCGGACGCCGTCCGCCGAATCCCCTCCAAGAGTCATCCATGATCAGTCCCAGTCGACGGATTTCGCTCGCGCTCGCCGTCGGGTGCGGTTTTGCGCCAGGTCTTGCGCGAGGCCAGGGCACCCCCCCCACGACCTCGGGCGATACCGAAGCATCGGGCGGAGTCGGCGGAGCCGGGGTGGCCCCGCCGAACGCACCCGACCAAGCGCCATCCCCACCGAGCACGGCCAATGCCCCGCTCTCGCAGCCGGGTCCGTTCGGAAACCCGCAATCGCCGAACGGCACGATCGGCGGAGGGAACGCGACCGAGTCGAGCGCCCATCCGGTCACTGGCGACCAGGAGGATACGTTCGATCTCGCCGGGGGGGCAGGGCGCGCCGCTGCGGCCGCGCACGGCTCCGCCAACAGCCCGATCTTCGCGGGCCGATCGACATTCGGTGGAGAGCCCCCGAATTCCCACCTCGTTCGCCGCGGCGAAACGCTCTGGGGCCTATGCGATTTCTATTTCAGAAATCCGTACGAGTGGCCTCGAATCTGGTCGTATAATGCCCAAATCAAGAATCCAAACTGGATTTATCCTGGCGACGAAGTGCATCTCAAACCCGCAGGGGAGGCCGTTGGCACGACCCCTTCCCCCAACAGGAAAAATCAGCCGAGCTTCGTCAATCGGCGTCGGACGGTCTCGAAAGATACGGTGTTTTTGCGGGATCAGGGGTGGATTCACGATCCATCGGACGATATTTGGGGAGAACTGACCGGCGCTGAGGCCGACAAAACTTTTCTTTCCGATCTCGACGAGGTCTATCTCACGCTCAAGAAAGGCCATGACGTTCAGATTGGCCAGGAGCTCACCATCTTTCGCACGAGGACGACGGTGGCGGCTGGCGCCATCGTGCAGGTCCTTGGGACCGTTCGGGTCGACGGTTGGAATCCCGACGAGCACGTGGCGAGAGCGAAGGTCGTCGAAACGCTGGATGTCATCGAACGTGGCGCCAAAGTCGGCCCGGTGGCCCGGAGCTTCGAAGTGGTGCCTTCCCGTCGAAACGAGGCGGATGTCGAGGCTCATGTCGTCGCAAGCCTGCACCCGAACGAATTTTTCGGTCAGAATCAGGTCGTGTTCATCGACAAGGGAGAGAACGCGGGTCTCGCCCCGGGCAACCGTCTCTTCGTCGTTCGAAAGGGCGACGCTTGGCGCCAGACACTGGTCACGGCCGACGTCGGCTTCCGAGTGTCGGCCGACGACGAGCGCCCGATGCCGCCGATGGAGCGAACGCCTGGATCGACTGGCGACGATGCGCATTACCCAAACGAGGACGTGGCGGAACTTCGGGTGATCGACGTCAAATCGGAGAGTGCCGCGTGTCTTGTCACCCAGTCCAAGGTGGAGATAGAGCTGAAAGACGTGGCGGTCGCACGCAAAGGGTACTGAAGGTGTATTGAAGGAGCGACTGGCTCCCGTGCTCCCGGTGGTCGCGCCCGGGCGGCGACCGCCGGGGGACGAAGCCGGGCGGCCTGGCCATGCAGAGCGCCCGTCATGCGCTTCGGGCCGGTGGCCATGCTGCGCGTGCGAGACGGGTGCAACGGGGCCGCAGCCGCGGTCAGTCGTATCGCTCGCTATGCACCCGCAGCCGATCCACGCCCATTTCGTTCCGAAGGAGCTCGCGAACCGAGCCGACCATCCGTTGCAACCCGCAGACGTAAGCGTGCGGGGCCCCAGCCCCGCGCTGCTCGAGTTCGGCCCAAAGGGCGCGCACGTGGGCCTGTACGTAGCCGCGACGGCCCTGCCAGCTTTCGGCTGGTTGCGACAGGGTCGGTTCGAACCGGATGGAGTCGTGGGCGCCGGCGGCCGCGTGCATTTCGGTCTCGTAGAGAATGTCTTGCTCGTGTCTCACTCCCAAGATCAGGCTGATTGGGGTGCGCGACCCGGCCATCAAGGCGGCTCTCATCATGCTTCGCAAGGGAGTCACGCCCGTGCCCGTGGCAATCATGAGAGCGGGTGACTCGCCGGTGGGAGGACGGGTGAAGAAGCCGTGGGGGCCGAGGAACGTGACTTGGGCCCCCTCGCTCAAACCGTGAAGCCACATCGATCCGGCGCCCCCTTCGACGCGGGTCACGGCAATTTCGAACCGTGGCGAGCCGTCCGGGGCTGAGGCGATCGAGTATGAACGGCGGATTTCCCCGCCCTCGGCAGCGGCCAGCGGCATCGTCATCTTCAACCACTGGCCCGCCTCGAACACCATGGGTTGTCCGTCGATTCGTTCGAAGACGAGCTCGCGGACGGTCGGGGCCAACGGACGCGCGCGGATGAGGCGGGCTTCGAACGTGGAAGACAACGGCATCCGAGATTACCTAAGCGCTTTTGGCGGTCCACGCACCGGCCCGGCGCGGTCCAGCAAACCGAGTGCGTCCACCCGGTACGCGTAGGCTGCCGTGACACGCGCGAGGGCGCGCAGGGTCCGCTCCATGCGAAGGAGCGCATCGAGCGTATCGTCGGGGGACAGTCCTGCTGCCCGGGCGCTCACCAGCACGCGGCCGATGGCCGGCGTTGCGTGGCGGGGGTGGAACACGGCGCCGGGCAGGAGGGCGACGACGGGGGGCTCGTCCAGTCCGACGAGCCTTCCGTCGAAAAGCTGGCCCGAGGCTGCGTCGAGTTCGGTACTGGAATCGGCGTCGAGCTCGGATACGACAAACTCGCCACCGCCGAGCTGGTCGACGATGAGACGACCTCCCTCGGCGCGAAAGAGTCCTCGATGAGCCCTTTCGAGTGAATCGAGGTGCGCGCGCTCGACCATCGTGAGCGCCCCTTCGACTTGCCGTCCGAAGCGACCAAGCGTCAGAGCGTCACACCAGAAAGCCCGGCTCCGCTCTTCGAACCATGCATCTTCCGGGACGAAAGCGCCTGCGCGGGCCTCGAAACGAGAGCGCAAGGCCGCGACGTGGGGCGCGTGCTCCGGTGCCCCGCCCAATTGAATGATTCGCGACGCCGTCTCGAGCACTCCCATCGCGTCCGAGCTGGTGTACCCTCGCGCGCGAAGGCGCGCATGGAGAACCGGGTTTTCTTTCCGCAAGCCGCCCTCGACCAGTGGATCGTGGAGGCTTGGGTCGAGCTTCAGGACGGCGAGCTTACCTTGTCGGACGAGGGTGGCCGTTTTCGCCTGACCGAAGCCCTGCGTATCCTTCGCGAAGTGAGCGGAATCGGTGATGCCCACGGGCTGCTCGGCCGCGTCAAGGCGCGCGCCGACCTCGAGCAGCTCGGAGCCGAAATCATCGAGACCTCGATGCTCCTCGGCGAGTGCGCATACGATGTCGAACCGGGCTGGGTTGGCTTGCCGTCAGGGACGTTTCCGTCGAGAGCGGCCCTTCGAGGTTCTTCCGAGGCCGTCGACCTTGAAGAGGGCGCCTCCGTCACCCAAGACACGGTCGAGGACGTCGTGGCCCGCTTTCTCGCGCGCGCCGACTGATTTGTCCGGTCGGACTGGCGAAGGAACGCGGGCCGTAGCACGATCTGCGGACGTGACGCTCCAGCTTGCAAACCTGCTCTTCGCGGCGACGGTGCTCGCGTACTTGGCGGCATCGTCGCTCTTTGTGGCCGAGCTCCTGGGCCGCGCCCCGCGCGCGGCGCGCTGGGCCCCGGGTCTGGTCGCCATCGGGGTTCCGCTGCACGCGGCGCACATTGTCGTCTGGTCCATCGTCCTGCACGTTTGCCCCGTCGAGGGAATCCACTTCGCGCTGAGCGTCGCTTCGATGTTCGCGTGTTTGGGCTACCTTTTCGCACGAACGAGATACCGGATCGACGCCGTCGGGGCGTTCGTCGCCCCACAAGCGCTGGCGTTCTTGCTGGCGTCTCGGTTCGTCGGGCCTGTCGACAACGAGCCTCGCTTGCGGAGTGCACTCTTGCCGTTTCACGTGATGAGCAATCTTCTCGGGACTGCGCTCTTCACGCTCGCCTTTGCCGCCGCCGTCGGCTACCTCCTGCAGGAGCATCGCCTGAAGCACAAGCAGTTCGAAGGATTCGAAAATCTACCGCCGGCGGACGCGTTGGACCGTGCAGAGCACCGCTTCCTCGTCGCGGGCTTTCCGCTTCTCACGATTGGGGTGCTGACGGGAACCCTTTGGGCACGAGAGGTCGAAGCGGGAGGTGTGGCGGTCATCGCACGCGCCCTCCTTTCCTATTCATTGTGGGCGCTCGTCGGCAGCGTCCTCCTGCTCCGTGCCGCGGCTGGATGGCGGGGAAGACGGGCTGCGTTCGGAACTATCGTGGGCTTCGGTCTGACGATGCTGGTTCTCGCTTCGTATCTGATCCACAGTTTCGCGTCGGGAACGGGACACGCATGATCCTCGTCGTCGGGCTTTCCCACCGAACCGCGCCGGTGCACATCCGCGAGAGGTTGGCCGCGGGCGCGGATGCCCTACCGACGGTGCTTGCGAGGTTGGCAGCTCGCCGAGAGCTCGCCGAGTCGATGTTCCTCTCAACCTGCAATCGTGTCGAAGTGGCGGCGATGACATACAATGGGCCTTTGGGGCTCGATGGCGCGCATCGCGCGATCCGCGAAGAGCTGGCGCGCCAGAGCGGCGCCGCAAACGGCGACGAACTGTCCACATACCTCTACGGCAAAGAGGGGGACGAGGCGGTGCGTCACATCTTTCGTGTGGCGTCCAGCCTCGACTCGATGGTCCTCGGCGAGCCGCAGATTCTGGGGCAGGTGAAAGAGGCCTATGAGGCCGCCCTTGCTGCAGGTGCATTGAAAGGAACACTGGGACGCTGTCTCAGTCGAGCATTCTCCGTCGCGAAACGCGTGCGCACCGAGACTGCACTTGGCTCCGGCACGGTCAGCATTTCGAGCGTTGCCGTGAGCCTGGCGCGCCGGGTGTTCGGAGATCTGTCCGAGCACGCGGTGCTCCTTCTCGGGGCCGGCGAAATGGCGGAAGCAGCCGCTTCGAGCCTCGTCAAGCAGGCGCGCTCGCTCCGGATCTGTAACCGCAGCTTCGACAGGGCGGCCGCACTCGCGGGGGACATGCACGCGTCGGCGGTGCCCTGGGACGAACTCGGGGCGGAGCTCGTCGCCGCGGACGTGATCGTCGCGAGCACGAGCAGCGTCGCTCACGTCGTGACCCACGACATGGTCAAGAGGGCGATGAAAGCTCGGAAGGGCCGGACGCTTCTTTTCGTCGACATCGCCGTGCCTCGAAACGTGGAGCCGAGCGTCCACGGTATCGACAACGTCTATGTCTTCAACATCGACGACCTCGAACAAGAGGTTTCGCGTGGCTTGAAAGCTCGGCATGGCGAGCTCGATCTTGCGGAACGAATCGTCGCCGAAGAAGTCGAACAGTTTCTCGCTTGGCGCCGCGGCCTCGAAGTCCAGCCGACGGTCGTCGCCATGCGGGCAAAGGCCCGCGCCGTCCTGTTCTCGGAGTTCGAACGGTCCCTCGGAGGTCGGCTCAAGCACCTTCCGGAATCCGACCGGGTCGCCCTCAAGCAGATGCTCGAGAGCGCGTTGAGTAAATTGCTGCACGCGCCCAGTGCGAAGCTCCGAGCGCGAGCGGCAGCGGGCGAAGACGCGACAGATCTGGCGGAGGCGATGCGTTACCTGTTCGATTTGCCCGAGCTCTCCCCTACTGGGGAGCGCGAGGAAGAACCCGCGGCCGTTCCCGCGCTTGCTGCCGAGGCGGACGGCGACGAACCGTTGCCGAACTGACCCATCCGTTCAAAGACGCGCTGGCAACTGGGCGAGGCCATCATGCGGCGACCAGACTGCCGCATGTTGTTGCCGAACTGACCCATCCGTTCAAAGACGCGCTGGCAACTGGGCGAGGCCATCATGCGGCGACCAGACTGGCGCACGTTGTTGACGAAATGAATCAGCTCCGTCTGTCTCGGAGGGGCGCCGCTTTTGTCCCTGCATGCGACGCGGGGGAGGTGTCCCCCTTCGGGGACGGAGGTGTCGGGGGCAACGATGCGATCTGTGCGCGCGGGCGAGTGGCGAGGCCGCGGAGCTCGATCGGAATCACGGCCTTGTGAGCCGTGTGCGTGCGGGAAAGTGCGACGACTTTCGTGTCGGTGAGACCGGCGGCCCGAATCGCGGAGAGGACGTCGGCCTCGGAAATGGCCTTGCTTGCCTTCGGTCGTACGACCCACAACACCCCTGTGTCGACCATTCTCGCTCGCAAGAGCGGAATCCTCCGAAGGGCACCCCGCGCTTCGACGCCGAAGAAAATGACTCGCGCTCCTTGCGGAACGCGGCCCTCGGTCACGCCGGCCGTCCGTTCGCGCAGGGCCATGACGAAGATCGAGTCGCTGATGTCGACCAGCGCAATTCTCGATTCGGCTGTCACCTCGAGCTTTTCGAAGAGGCCTTTCGGTTCTTTGATGAGACGAAACCATCGGCTTGCGGGGCGGACACCGAGGTGGAACCGGGCTTCCTGCTCATCGGTTCGTACGACGAGTGCGTCGCCGTCAACGTCGACGTTGCGAATTCGATCGAGCGGAATGTCGAGCCGATACTCTCCGCGGAAGGCGAGTTTTTCTCCCTCGAGTGTCGCCTTGCCGGCGTACCTCTTTCGGCCGACGCGAACCGTGCACTCGGCTTCGAGCCCCATGGCTACCGCATGGTACGCGGAGGCTCGGCCGTTGCGTCCTTTTTTGGCAGGACCCGCCCCGGCCAAACACGTCGGGCGACGTGACGCCCTACCCGAGTCCTCGCCGCGATCGCCGAACCTGTCGGCGGGCAGGCATTTCGAGGGTCGGCCCCATCGCCGAAGAAGGCCGGGCAGCGTCCCGGTGGCTTCAAGGATTCACTCCCACGCGAAGGGCCGTTCCGACGCTCCGCCCAAACGCCTCGGCGTGAGCTTCACTTTCGGGCCAGTCCGTCGCGCGGTCCGAATATCGAACGCCTGAGCTGCGACTTCCAGGGTGTCCACTCGCCAGGAGAGCGCGCAGTCGCAGGTGATCTCCTGCGTGCTCCGCGAACGCGCCCAGTGGGGTTCTGCAGTCTCCGCCGACCGCGGCGAGCACGCCGCGCTCTGCGGCAACGCAGACGCCGGTCTCCGGATCATGAAGCCGGCTCAACAGGGTACGCACGCCCTCGTCGGCTTCGCGACACTCGATTGCGAGCGCACCCTGGCCGGCGGCGGGCAGCGACGTGTCCGGCTCGAGGATCTGCGTTGCGCGATCCTCGAGCCCCAGGCGCAGAAGCCCGGCGCGGGCCAGGACAATTGCGTCGCACTGTCCCGCGTCCACCTTGCGAAGGCGCGTGTCGACGTTGCCTCGAAGGGGTTCGATGACAAGATCCGGTCGGTGTTGCGAGAGGGCAATGGCGCGGCGCAAGCTCGACGTGCCGACGCGGGCACCGCGCGGGAGAGCATCGAGTGTCCGGTATCGTGGAGACACGAGAACATCGCGTGGATCTTCGCGTTTTGGAATACAAGCGATGACGAGGCCCGAGGCGATCTCTCCGGGCACATCCTTCATCGAGTGAACGGCGAAGTCAGCGCGTTTTTCAAGGAGGGCCTCCTCGATCTCCTTGACGAACAGGCCCTTGCCGCCGACATCGGCGAGAGGCCGATCCTGAACGCGGTCCCCGGTCGTGACGACCAAGAGTTCGCGTGTTTCGAGCGACGGCTCCGTGGCGCAAAGGTGGACCACGAGGGCGCGGCATTGTGCCAGCGCCAACGCGGATCGGCGCGTTGCATAGGTGAGGAGCGCCATGCCCGCGGAGCGTAACAGTCCATGCGCCGTCGGGGCAGGGGGGTTCCCTTTGGCTGGGGCCGGCCGGACGCGCGGCGCGGGGCTGGCTGTCGGGCCGGCCGGCCGAGCGAGGATGCCCATTCGGGTGTCGGGAAAGCCCGGCCCGCGGATTGAAGAGCCGCGCTTGCCGCCGCCCGGGCGATCGAATAGACGATGGACATAACAAGGTGTGCTCTCGTGCTCGCGCCGTTTGGGTCGCCTGGATGGCGGTCGCTCTCGTCCTCTGCGCGGCCCGAGCGGAGGCTCGTCAGGCCGCCGCAACCCCCGATCCGCTGTCGATTGACGTGCCCGGATTCGGGCAGGCCTTTTACTACAGGCCCCGCACCAAGGCGCGGCGACCGGTCCTTCTCTATCTCCACGGCCGGGGCGGCAATGCTTTCGAGGATTGCCGCAAATGGGCGCGCGTGGCGCGGCAATTTGGATGGATCGTATGTCCCGAAGGGCCCTCGCCGACCGAATCGGGCGGTCGAACGTGGAACAACGATTCGGACACGGCGCGTCGGATCGTCGATGCCGCGATGGCCGCGCTGACGCAGGAATACAAAGGCAGGCTGCGCAAGCGGGGCAACGTGCTCATCGGCTTCAGCGAAGGAGCATTTGTGGCGCAGCAAATCGGGCTGCACGACCCGGCACACTGGAACCGCTGGCTCATTCTGGCCGCAAACGACCGCTACTGGTTTGGTGACGCCCCGCAGCTTCTTGAACAGAATCGTTCGAAGATTCGCCGCGTTGTCCTCTTCACCGGTGAGAACGACGAGGTCGCTGAAAACACCAAGCGGGCCGGGGAGATGCTCAAGCTGGCGAAAATTCCAGTGCGAGTGCGCATCGTTCCGGGTCTCGGCCATGAAATTCCGGCTGACCGGATGATTACGAATTACCGCCGACCACTCCGGTGGTTGATCCGCGGCTGAAACAGACCCGGTCGCCCAGCGGTCCAGCCAGCCTGGCCGTCTCGGCTAACCGCTCTAAGCTGTAGGCCTTTCCGCGCCGTATGGTCAGCATGCGTTGCGTGTTGGCCCCGCCGCTCCCGGGGCCGCCTCCGCCCGATCCGGGGCTTCTTGACCGTGTTCGTTACCTGGGCCGGCGTTTTCCCGCGGCTCGGGTGCGAGAGGTCCCGCTCGTGCGCGCCGCGGATCTTGACCACCGCGCCGATCCGACCGGAACCACACGGGTTTGGCTTGCCCTCGAGGCCCTTCAGGTCACCGGCAGCTTCCAGGTGCGGGGCGCGCTTGTCGCCTTGGCGGCGCTGATGGCGCGCGATGGCGGTCGGCGGGTGGTTGCGCCGAGCGTGGGTAACCATGGAATTGCCGTGGCCTATGTCGCCTGCCTACTAGGCATGTCGGCGACGGTCGTTGTTCCGCGCACTGCACCACGGACGAAACGCGAAAAAATCGAACGCTACGGAGCCGAATTGGTCGTGTCGGCCGCGGACGGATACGAGTCGGCGGAGGCTCTGGCCAGACAAATCGCCGTGACACAAGGGGCGGCCTATATGGCGCCAACTGACGACGTCGATCTGGTCCTCGGAAATGGCTGTTCACTCGGCTTCGAAATTGTTCGAGGACTAGGGGGCGTTCCTGAACGGATGTTGGCTCCGTTTGGAGCGGGCGGGCTGGCGACGGGGCTCGCCTGGGCCCTCGCCTCGGAGGCGGCGCCCGGTACTCAGGAGCGAGCCGTTTGGGGCGTACAGAGTGACGCCAGTTGCGCCATGGCGAGATGGCTCGAGCGCGCGCCGTCGGGCACCATGAGTTCGACGGAGCCTTCGGTTCTCGAGACCAACGGTTTGACGTCGCTCGCCGAGGAGCTGTCGCACGGTCCGTCGGTCGACGACTTCCTGAGAGCGCGGTCGGCCGTGGCCGGGGTTCTCGTCATCACCGAAGAGTGGGTGGCCGAGGCAATGGCTCATGCGTATCGAGACATGGGGCTCATTCTCGAAGGAACGGCCGCCGTTGCGCTCGCGCCCGTCCTTTTCGGGCTTCCCGAGGCGCTGCGTGGAGGCGACCTCGTCGCGGTACTGACGGGACGCAATGTCGATCCCGAGCGCCTCGAGGCTGTCGTTTCGCGGGCCTCCCAAGGAGCGTGTAGCCCCGCTGTGCGCCCGACGATGCGATCGAAATAACGCTAGAGTGCCGAGAGATCTCGTGTCCGCCCCGATTGTCGCGTCGTCCAAGACCCGAATCGTTTGCGATGTGCTGCTGCGCGACCGCCGGCTGAAGGTCGATCAACTCGACGGCATCGTGGCGAGACTCCAATGGTCCGGTGAGCGCGTCGAGGAAGCGATTCTCGAGCTCGGCCTCGTCGGAGAGTCCGATCTGCTCAAGTCTTTGGCGGGCTATTACCAATCGGTTTTTGTTTCGTCCGAGAAGCTCGCCCGAGCCGAGGTCACGCGCGCCCTCGTCGACATGATGCCGCAACGCTTTGTTGAAAAGATCGGCGTCTGTCCAGTCGCGTTCGACGCCAAGGCCCACTCGCTCAGCGTCGTGACCGCGGATCCGGACGATCTCGAGTCGCTCCGCGAGGTGCAGTTGGCTTCGGGCGCGCGTGAGGTTCGACCCGTTCTGGCCCGTCCTGCGGCCGTGAAGGCGCTCATCGCCAAAGTCTACGGCGGAGACGCCCATGCCTTCGCGATCTTCGAGCGCCGGGCCCAGGCTTCGTCGCCGGCGCTGGTCGACCGCGGGGGGGTCGTCATCTCCACCGGCGGCGCTCCCGTCATGCGCGCCGACGCGAAGGGAACGGCGCGAGAACGTCTGTTCGAGGACCGGGAGCTCGAGCGATCGAGCGCAGTCAAGGCCCCGCCGGGCAAGGCGGGTCCGCCGCTTCTTCCGCCGTTGGCTGCAATGCCGCAGGCGGAGAGGGGCCTGGCAGGATCCTCCTTCATCGAGCTCTTGCACGTCCTCGTAAGTCTGCTCGAGAGCTCTCGTGCCGATCTGCGTGGGCATTCGGCGCAAGTCGCCCGCCTGGTGCGGCCCCTCACCGAAAAGCTCGGTCTCGAACCCGAGACCCGCGCCACGTTCATCGCCGCCGCTTTCGTGCACGATCTCGGAAAGATGGGCCAGTATCACCTGACGACGCTCAACTGCAGCGAGTACGACGGACACAAGGCGGCCGCCCAAAGGGCGTGCAGCGTTCCCGCTCGCCTACTCGATCCGGTGCGTCTGCCAGCCGCAACCATCGATGCCGTCGCTCACATGTACGAGCGCTACGACGGGCTCGGTTTTCCCGACGGGTACGGCGGCAAGGACATCCCTCTCGGGGCACGCGTGCTCGCTGTCTGCGACACATACGCCGACCTCACCAGCAACCCGCGTAACCCGTTCCGAACGATCCTTTCGCCACGAGACGCATGCGCAGCCCTGACCCAATACAAGGACACCATCTTCGACCCGAATTTGGTCGACTTGCTGAAAAATACGGTTTTAGGTGAGGAGCTTGCGGTCCGGCTGCTCGCGAACCGCCATCGCGCGCTCGTCGTCGACCTCGACCCCGAAGAGACGACCGTGCTCGAGCTTCGCATGAGCGAGCAGGGCTTCGTCGTCAAGACGGTGCGAAGCGCCGATCAGGCCATGAAGATCCTGTCGGAAGGCGAGACCGATCTTGTCGTCGGGGAGATTGACCTCGGCGCGGATGATGGCCTCGCCCTGCTCGCGGAGGCGCGTCGCGAGGCATGGGGCAAGGACTTGCCATGGGTCATCTACACGCGACGGCAGGAGCGTGCGGCCGCGCAGAAGGCGTTCGAGCTTGGCGTGCTCGACTACGTGACGAAACCCGCGTCGGCGGACGTCTTCGTCGCGAAGCTCAAGGCCCTGCTCGAGCAACGCGTCGGCCTTGGAAAGTCGGGAGGGGTCAGTGGCTCGTTGCGCGAAATGGGGCTACCGGACATGGTCCAGGTTCTCTTTCAGGCTCGGAAGAACGGAAACCTGAAGATCCGTGCGCGCGATGGCGGCGGCGAAATTCATTTCTCGGAGGGAAACGTTGTCGATGCAACCTGGAGAGAGCTGCGCGGCGAAGAGGCGTTTTACGCCCTCGTGAGGCTGACCGACGGCGATTTTGCGCTCGATCCGTCGTTTCGGCCTGCGACGCGCGTCATCCATCAATCGAGTGAGGCCCTTCTTCTCGAGGCGATGCGCCGGATGGACGAAGGTTCTTGAGGCCCCTCGCCCCTTGGCGCGACGCCGGACCTCATTTCTTGGGCTTCACGACCTGAACCTCCCAATCCACGGTCACGTCATTCGGCGCCGCGTAAGGCGGAAATTCAATCTTGTCGAAAGCGTGCACGACGCACCCCCCAGCGGGGGTGCCGCTGAATGGTGCAGGGACGGTCACTTGTTTGACGTGTCCGTTGCGGCCGAGGGTCACGCTTGCCTTCGTATCGCCCCATGGGCCATTGGCTTGCCCATCTTCGTCTGTCGCCGCTCCGCAGTTGGCTTTGACGGATCGCGCACCGCGCTTGAGCTGAGCCTCGACGGCGTCCTTGTCGTAGGGTGGCTGTGAATCGGAGGGCGTCGAAGGCTCTGCGTCGTGTGCGGCGGCATGCTGCGATGCGTCGTGCAGCTCCCCGGACGTCGACGTCGAAGCCGAGGTGGGCGTTGTCGGTCCTTCGGCGGAGGCCGTCGGCAAACAGTCGGAGCCCTGAAGGGCAGTACCCTGCGGGCAGGTCGTCGGAGATTCGGCTGGCTTTCCGCCGCCGCATCCAATGATGGCAAAAATGCAGCAGGCCTCCGCGGCGACCCGTTTGCGCTTCATCATGGGCCGGATGATACAGCGATCAGAGGTCCGTGATCTTGTAGTCCTTCAATTTGTAGAGGAGCGCCCGATGGCTGATCTCGAGGAGGTCAGCGGCCCGGGTACGGTTTCCTTTTGTCTTTTGAAGCGCGCGGCGAATGAGGATCTGTTCGATGGCCGCTGTCGTGCGCTTGATCGACAGTTCGCCGCTCGAGAGGTGCACTTGCACCGGATCGAGCGCTTCCCGAATCCTTTCAGGAAGATCGCTTGCCTGTAAGACATCGCTTTCGGCCAGGACCATCGCCCGCTCGATCGTATTTTCGAGCTCCCGAACATTTCCGGGCCAGACGTATTCGAGCAGCTGTTTTCGGGCTTCACTCGAAACGCCTCTGACGTGGGTGCCGAGGCGTGCGTTGTTTCGCGCGATGAAATGATCGATGAGCAGATTGACGTCTTCGCGCCGGCTGCGAAGGGGAGGCAAATGGATCGAGAGGACGTTGATTCGATAGAAGAGGTCCTCCCGAAAGCGGCCGGCCTTCACCTCGGCACCGAGGTCTCGGTGGGTCGCTGCGACGATGCGGGCGTCGACTTTCACGTCTTTCGTGTCGCCCAGCCGACGGAGCGTCTCTTCCTGCAGGACGCGCAGTAACTTAACCTGCAAGTTCAGCGGCAGCTCGCCGATCTCGTCGAGAAAGAGGGTGCCGCTGTCAGCCTCCTCGAAGAGCCCGCGTCGGTCGCCCGTGGCGTCGGTGAACGCGCCTTTCTTGTGCCCGAATAGCTCGGACTCGAGGAGGTTCTCGGGAATGGCCCCGCAGTTGATCGCCACGAATGGGCATGCATGACGGGTCGAGCGACGATGGATGGCTCGCGCGACGAGTTCCTTGCCGGTCCCGCTTTCCCCGGTAACGAGCACCGTCGTCTTGAAATCCGCGATCTTGGCGATGGTGCGAAAGATGTCCAGCATCTCCCGGCTCTTGGCCAGGATGGACTCGAACTGATTTTCCTTTTGGACTTGCTCGCGGAGCGCCCGATTCTCTCGGCGCAGCGCTTCACGCTCTTCCGCTTTTCGCAAGGCGATGACGATTTCGTCCGGCTTGAACGGCTTTCCCACATAATCGTAGGCTCCGGCCTTCATGGCTTCAATGGCGAGGTCGACATTGCCGTAAGCGCTCATCACGATGACTGTGGCCGGATGCCGTTTGCCCTTGAGCGCGGCGAGGAGATCGAGGCCGCCCATTCTCGGCATACGCACGTCGGTGAGGATGACGTCGGGATCGAATGAGTCGAGTGCCGCGAGAGCCGCCTCGCCGCCCTCGGCGACTTCGACTTCGTAGCCGTGCTTCTTGAGCAGCGTTCGAAGGACCAGCCGGATGTTTTCTTCGTCGTCGACGACCAAGACGCGGCGCATCGTATGAAAACTCTTCAGCCATAATACTCGTCGTGTCCGCCTCGAGCCAGGCGGTCGCCCTTCTGGACCGCAACAATTGCGGAGGGGTGACCGGCCGAGGTGGAGCGAATGACGTATATCCGTGTGATCATGCGGACCGGCCTCGATCGTCTCGCCACCCATCCGACGCTCGGTGCGGAGCTACGCGCTTCGCGAGTCGGTCTTCTCGCTCACGCGGCATCGGTGGACCGGCGCCTTGTTCACGTGCGCAAGGTCCTCGACGACCTCGGGGTGCGCGTCCGGGTCGTCTTTGGTCCGGAACACGGCTACGCGGGCGGCGCGCAGGATTTGATCGGCGTCGCCGATGCGCACGATGCACTCGGTACGCCGATCCGCAGCTTGTACGGTGAGCGGGTCGAGGATCTCAGTCCGCGCCAAGACGACCTCGATCAAATCGACATCCTCGTCATCGATCTCCAGGATGTCGGCGCCCGTTACTATACGTTCGTGTGGACCGCGGTGATCGCCGCGCGGGCGTGCTCGAGAGTCGGCGTCCGCGTCCTCGTACTCGACCGTCCGAACCCCATCGGAGGCGACATCGCTCGGATCGAAGGCAGAAGACAGGATCCCGCGTTCTGCTCCTTCGTCGGGCTTGAGCCCGTCCCCATTCGGCATGCGCTATCGCTCGGCGAGGTGGTCGCTTGGTGCGCTGCGGCCGACGGCACCCCCGAGGAGGCCGTCCGCATCGTGGGGATTGCCGGGCTCAGCCGTGAGCAAGATGCGAGGGCGTGGCGTCGCGCGTTCGTGATGCCCTCGCCCAACATGCCGAGCTTCGAAACCGCGCTCGTCTACCCCGGAGGCTGCCTCATCGAGGGAACAAACCTCTCCGAAGGGCGTGGAACCACGCGACCCTTCGAGATCGTGGGCGCTCCCTGGATCGACGGCGTTCGGTTGTCCGATGATCTCCATGCGCTCGGTTTGCCTGGCTTCCGGGCTCGCCCCGTCTCCTTTCAACCCACCTTCCACAAGCATGCAGGTCGCGTTTGCTCCGGGGTGCAGATTCACGTGACCGATCCGGTCGAATTCCGCCCCGTCGAAGTGTATGTGGCGCTCGTAGCGCTCGCCCACGCTCAAAATCCCGAAGCGTTCGAGTTTCGCCGCGAGAAATACGAATTTCGCGCCGATGTGCCTGCGTTCGACCTGTTGGCGGGGCGGAGCGAGGCGCGGCAGCGGATCGAGCGTGGCGAGCCGCCCCGAGAAATTGCCGCGGCGACGGCCTGCGTCGACGACGTCGATCGCGCCATTGTCGCCACAGCCATCGAAGCGGGGGGTGCGCGTCGCGTCTAGTGCGCCGGACGCGGCCGCGGTCGATTCCAAGCGGTCGGAGCCGTCGCACGAGCCCCGATTCAAGGCTTCGTCGAATTCCGCAGCGTTGCGGTCGGGCAGACTGAAACCGCAGCCCGAGCTCCTCCGTAGAGTCGCTGAGGCGGGCCGAAACACCCGCCCGGGATCGCGCATCGGAACAAAGGGGTCCTTCGGATGTCTTGTCCTTCGAATGTCTTTACGCGCGTGACACGGATGGAGGCCCGACTTGCCGGTCATGGAGCCGTGTATGAGCCCATGACGAGTCGCCGCTTCAGCGCATCGGTTTAAGGTCTCGTTGCTTCAAAGTCTCGCTGCGAAGTGATGCGGCGCGCCATCCGGAGCTCTGCCATCGTGTGACTCCGAGTGGAACGAAATCCCAGAAACATGAGGGCCTTGAAGTCAAAGCGATGAAAAATGAGAGTGTGGCCCTTGCCTGCAAAGACGGACGGATCCAATTGAGTGCAATGGGTACCGGCGAGCGGACGGGTTAGAGACCGAGGTGGCAGCCCGCTCTCCCCGTTTGCCTCCGGGCGGCAAGAACCGTGATCGTATGTGAGGGTCTGCGCGCCCCCTCCCCCCCCACAGCGCAGACCCGCCGCGTCCGGGCGATTCACGTCGCCCGGACGCGTTTTTTTTAGCCTTGCCATCGAGGCTGTGCGCACCAGGCGCGCGCGGGATCTACTCCTTTTCTTGCGGGTCTGCCGACAGATAGTCGAGGATCGCTGCATCGAGCGACTTATCGCTCTGCGGGTCTTCACCGAATATCGTTTTGCCCTGCTGCGGTCGAGCCTGCCCGAAAGGCGAGGCAGGCCGCGTGGCCGCTTGCCGCCTTTGGCTCGGTGAAGCGCTCGGTCCTGACGAGGAGTCGGGTGTTGACTGGGAAGCGCCCTGGGTTGGCGAGGAGCTCGCGGAAGTCGGCGACCTCGGGGGTAGCTCGGGAGCGCCTGCCGGCGAGTGCACTGGGGGAGCGGGCTTTGGCGAGCGGCTGGCCGAAGTCGACCTCACCGCCGGCGGAGCGGTCAGCGCGGACGAAGGGCCCCCGCAGATCGATGAATCGGGCGGTGCAGCGGCGGTCGGGCCGGCTTCATGAGCCGCCGGTGGGATCGCGCTGCGCTCGGGCGGCAACGAGGCCCGCTCGACGGCTGGGTCGAGCGTGCCATCACGCAGAGCCGTAAACATCGCCTTGTGCTGCCGCTTCATCAGCTCGCGCACGACTTCGACTTGCCGCTCACTGCCGACGTGCTCCGCGTAGCTCGTCTTGACGCTCTTCAGGATGCGACCACCATCCATGAACAAATGGGTGATGACGTGTCCGTAGCGAACGCCTGAGTCTTCCGTCTGAATATGGAAGATGCGCCCCTTGTAGCGAACGTTGTTATTATACCCGAGAAGGGGCGACGCCTTGGGCGACATGGATCGTCCGAGCGATGCGGCTCTCTTGGATGGTACCACAGCAAGACCATGCGAGCCCCCGACGCCCTGTGCGAGAACGCGTCTCCGTTCGTTGGCCTGGAGATTCGACCGGTCGAGTCGGTCGAATCTCCACAAGCTTCCGTCGTTTTCCGATCAGCTCCCGACGATCGCCTCGAGGCAGCCATTTCGCGCAGCCTCGATGGCGGTCAGCGGCACGGAGAGCGCGCCGAGCGGAAAAATCGAAATGGCGAGGCCATCGCCACCGGTCTCACCGAGACGCACGACCGGAACTCCAGCGGCGTGTGCGCAGTCGAGAACCGCATCCGCCGCACTCGGCGCCACGCTGACGACGACGCGAGAAGGCGCCTCTCCGAAGAGTGTTGCGAGAGCGTCCAGCGAGGATGGAGCAGTGCGCAGCTCGATCCGCGCACCGATCGGGTGACGGCCCACCGTGCAGCATTCGGCCAGCGCCACCGCGAGCCCCCCGTCGCTCACGTCGTGTGCACTCTCGAGCCGCCGCGCGCGTGCAAGCTGGAGGACGAGCGCTTGAAGGCTTGCTTCGGCAGCGAGGTCGAGGTCCGGAACTTCACCGACCAGGCGCCCCGACCTGCCTACGAGCCACTCGCTTCCGGTGAGGCCTCGCGGGCCGCCGCCGGCCGGGTCGCCCAGCAGCAAAACGACGTCACCGGGCCCTTTGAAGTCCGCCGTCATGATGTCGGCGTAAGACGTCGCCAGCCCGACTGCTGCAACAGTGGGTGTGGGCAAAATGGCGCGAGAGGTTGGCGCACGGCCGGCGGTTAGCACCTGCGTTTCGTTGTAGAGACTCACGTTCCCGCTGACGACGGGCACGTCGAGGGCGCGGCATGCCGCGGCGATTCCGTCGATCGCGCGGGCCAACGAGTCCATCACTTCAGGGCGCTCAGGATTGCCGAAGTTCAGGCAATCGGTGAGACCGATGGGTTGTGCCCCGCTGCACACGATATTTCGGCAGACCTCGGCGACTGCCATGGCGCCCCCGACATAGGGGTCGAGCTCGCACATTCGGCTGTGGCAATCGACGGCGAATGCCAGCACTTTTTCGATGGTCTGCCCGTCCGCGTTGCACGGTACCCGAACCACCCCGGCGTCGGATCCGGGTCGGACGATGGTGCCGCCCCGTACGATCTGATCGTACTGTCGCCATACCCAGGCCCGAGAGCCGATGTTCGGTGACGAGAGGAGGTTCAGAAGCTCGGTCGACAAGTTGGTTGGGATGGGCACGCTCTCGGGAGCGTGTTCCCCCCGCCGTTGCGGCGGCCCGGCTCGGGGTCGGTCGTAGCAGGGCGCATCGCCCGTCAAAGCGTCGATCGGGATGTCGCAGACGATGACCGGATGTCGCTCACCGTCGCCGGCAAGTGGGTCGTAACCGGGCGTTGCGCGGACGACCCAGCGCTGCGTATCGGTCACTTCGCCGATGACGGCGGCGTCGAGTTCCCAGCGCGAGCAAATCTCGAGAACCCGAGCCTCTTTGCCTGGCTTGGCGACGAGGAGCATTCGTTCCTGCGATTCGCTGAGCAGGATTTCGTAGGGCGTCATTGCTTTCGCGCGCCGTGGAACCCGATCAAGATCAATGTCGACACCGTTGCCCGCTCGGCCGGCCATCTCGACACTCGACGAGGTCAGCCCGGCGGCGCCCATATCTTGAATCCCTTCGAGGACGTCTTCGGCAAAGAGCTCGAGGCAGGCCTCGAGAAGAAGCTTGCCCATGAACGGGTCGCCCACCTGCATGGTCGTCCGCATCGCAGGTCGCTTCGAGGTCGCTGTGTCGCTCGAGGTGGCGAATTCGTCGCTCGCCATCGTTGCGCCATGGATACCGTCGCGGCCAGTCTTCGAGCCGATGTAGAGGACGCGGTTACCGACACCGCTCGCGCGACCGTAGAAGATTCGACTGGCCGGAGCCACGCCGCAGGCGAATGCGTTGACGAGGATGTTTCCGTCGTACCGCCCGTCGAAATGGAGCTCGCCGCCGACCGTCGGAACGCCAAAGCAGTTTGCATAGCCGCCGATCCCGGCGACCACACCCCGCAGCAGCTCGGGTGTACGTGGGTGGTCCGGGCGTCCGAAGCGCAACGAATTGAGGCTCGCGATGGGCCGCGCTCCCATCGTGAAAACGTCACGCAGGATTCCACCTACCCCCGTCGCGGCGCCTTCGTGCGGCTCGATGAAACTCGGATGGTTGTGTGATTCCATCTTGAAAACGGCAGCAAATCCGTCGCCGATGTCGACGACGCCCGCGTTTTCGCCGGGGCCCTGAATCACGCGCGGACCTTTGGTCGGGAGACGCCGCAGATGAAGGCGGCTCGACTTGTATGAGCAGTGCTCGCTCCACATCACGCTGAAAACGCCGAGCTCCGTATAGGTCGGCTCGCGTTCGAGGGCGCGCACGGCGGTTGCGTACTCGTCGCGGCTCAGCTTGTGGGCGGCGACGAGCTCGGGGGTGATCGGCGGGTCGTTCGGCAGGCTCGACGCAGACATTCCAACGCAAGCCTCTAAGACGAAACGCTCCGCGCGCCAACGCCGGCCGTGCATCTCGAGCCGAGAAGGGCGAGTTCGGCCACGAACGGGCGCTTGGGTCGATGGGTCGTTCCGCCCACTGGCGTGTGCTAGTCGGACCCCATGCGCGCTTGCGTCGTCGTGTTTCCGGGCTCCAACGCCGACTCCGAAATGGTTCACACGCTGCGGGACCTATGCGGTTTCGAGACCCATGTCGCCTGGCACACCGACCCGGCGCTCCCGTCGGGGGTGGATCTCGTTGCGATCCCAGGCGGTTTCAGCTACGGCGACTACCTGCGAACGGGCGCGATCGCCAAGGTCAGCCCTATCGTCCGCGCCGTTCGCTCTCACGCCGAGCGCGGAGGCTACGTCCTCGGCGTATGCAACGGATTCCAGATCTTGACCGAAGCGCGCCTTCTCGCGGGAGCGCTCACTCGAAATGCCCACCAACGCTTCGAGTGCGGCGACTGGTTCGTCAAGGTGGTCGGGACGGGCCCCTTCACGCGTCGCGAGGGGGAAGTATGGCGGCTGCCCATTGCGCATGGCGAGGGACGCTTCCAGGCCAGTCCCGAGACCCTGAAGCGCCTCGAGGGGGAGGGGTGCATCGCACTCCGTTACTGTAGCGGTGAAGGCGCCTTCGACGAACGCGCAAACCCGAACGGGAGCGTCGACGCCATCGCCGGCATTTATGGCGGGCCCAGAAAGAACGTATTCGGGCTCATGCCGCACCCGGAGCGCATGAGCGAGGCGGTCCTTGGCGGAAGCGATGGGCGCAAGCTCTTCGACGGATGGCTCGCGGCCTAAACTTCGAAATCCGCGACGGATGGCTCGCGGCCTAAACTTCGAAATCCGCTTTCTCGAGCAGCTCCGTAACTCGCCACAGAAACGCGTTCGCCGCAACGCCGTCGACGACTCGATGGTCGTACGAAAGCGCCGTGTACATGAGCGGATGGATCGCAATCTGGTCCTCGCCGTCGGCCTCGACGACGACCACCCGCTTCTGAATCTCGCCCATGCGGAGGATGCCGACATTGGGCTGGTTGATGATGGCGCCGCCAAAGAGGTTCCCCTTGAGTCCGGGGTTCGAAACGCTGAACGTCGCACCACTCAAATCGTCGATCGTGATCTTGCCGGCCTTGGCCCGCTTCGCGATATCGTCGATCGCCCGGACGATTCCGCGGACCCCGAGCTCGTCGGCGCGGCGGATGACGGGCACTACAAGGCCCTCCGGCGAATCGACGGCGACTCCGACGTTGATGTCGTGCAGTACGACGTATGCGTCGTCGATGACGCGCGTGTTCATGAGGGGCGTCTCGCGGAGCGCACGCGCCGTGGCGACGACGACGAAGGCGAGCATCGTCAGGCTCATGGAATCCGCCTTGTAGCGATCTTTGTGCGCATCGCGCAGCCTGCTCGTCCGGTGGAGGTCCACTTCGGCGACCGTCACCACGTGCGGTGACGCGAACTTCGAATAGGTCATGTGGTCGGCGGTGATGCGCCGCCGCCGCGTGAACGGGACTACCTTGTCGCCGTCGCTCGGCCGGTACGCAGGAACTTTGAATGCTCCAAAGCCGACTCCTGGTATCGGAGGAACGAAGCCCCCCCCCTGGTTCACGATCTGCGCCAGCTGATTGGCCTGCGGTGTCGTACGCGCCTGCGGCGGTTCGATGGCCGGTGGAGGCGTCGATGGCCTCTCCTTGTTCGGCGTTGGGCCCCCGCTTGCGACGCGCATCACGTCATCCCTCGTGACGCGGCCGCGCTCGCCCGTGCCTTGGACCCGATCGAGATCGACGTCGTTCTCGAGGGCCGCCTTGCGCGCCGTCGGGGTGGCGAGGGGCCCGCCCATCACGCTGCGAGCGGCGGCGCTCATCGTGTCGGGCTTGGGGATGGCCGGCGGCGGCGGCAAGGACGCCGGGGCGCCCGGTGCCACCGACAGCGTATGGCCCGTCGCAGCCCCCTCGTCGATTTGTGCGATGACCGCCTTGACCGGAACGACCTGCCCTTCGGTGAAAAGCAGCTTCGTTACGCGACCGCCCGCCGGGGCTGGAAGGTCGCTGTCGGCCTTGTCGGTCGCGATGGAGACCATAGGCTGGTCCTTCCTGACGACGTCGCCCTCTCGCACGAGCCATTTCGAAATCGTTCCTTCGCTGACGCTCTCGCCGAGCTGGGGAAGCGTTACATCGATGAGCATGGGGGCGACCGTTCTCCGCGGGAAAGTTGAGATAGCCTATAGCGTTCGAGGTTGAGACCGCAATCGGGCGACAAAGTAGCCGTCGGTCCCGTCGACGTGCGGCAGCAGCCGAAAACTGGAGCCGGCTGGAGGGCCTTCGGGCGCCGTTCGCACGGCCGCCGCCCGGGCTCCCAGTCCCTCGAAAGGCGTGAGCTCGAGCTCCGGGTGAAGTTCTCGCACCCCCTCGATGACTTCCTCGCATTCTTCCCGCAGGACGCTGCAGACGACGTATACGAGCGTGCCTCCGGGTCGGAGGTGGTCGGCGGCGCGGGCGGTGATCGCGATCTGCGCTCGCGCAAAGTCCGCAATGTCCGTCGATTTGCGGCGCAATGCCATCTCCGGTCGGCGTCGCAGGGTGCCGACCCCAGAGCAAGGCGCATCGATGAGAATGCGGTCGTAGTCACCTTCGACGTCGCCGGATCCGATTTGCCAGTCGACGGCGTAGACGCGACGCGCACTCAAACCGAGGCGCTCGAGGTCCGCTTGGAGCCGATCGAGCTTGCCGGGGATGGCATCGCACGCGTCGACGGCACCCCCACTCCCGACGGCGCGTGCCAGGATGGCGGTCTTGTTGCCGCGCCCGGCGCACGCATCGAGCACGGTTTCGCCGGGCCCCGCGCCGACGGCGAGGGCAGCCACCTGCGAGCCCTCCTCTTGGACCGACCATGCCCCGTCCGACCATCCCGGTAACCGCTGGGGTTTTCCCGCGCCCCGCACGAGGATCGCGAGTGGCGAGACCCGTCCCTTCTCAATCGCGGCATGGGGTGCTGCCCGTTGCAATCGTTCGACCCACACGTCGCGTTCCGCAGCCCGCTCGACCCGCAACACGGGCGGCGGGGGCGCGCCGCCGCACTCCAGAAAGGCGCGGGCTTCGTCGGCGCCGAGCGATCGTGCGACCGCATCGCGCAGCCATGCCGGAATCGACTCGAAGACCGCTGCACGTCGTTCCGCATCTGAAATGTTCGTGGCCTGGACCGCCAGTTTGCGCAGCACCGCATTCGCGAAGGCGCCCATGCGCGGGCCACGCGCCGTCCGTATGGCGTCGACGGCCTCGTTGACGGCGGCAAACGCCGGAACTCGGGTAAAGAAAAGCTGGTGCGCGGCCACGACGAGTTGAGCGCGAACCCGCGCGTCGAGCTTCGCCGTTCCCCGGGGTGCAAATCGCGCGATCTGCGCCATCAGCCACGGAAGGGCCCGTAGGCTGCCGTAGACGAGTTCGGTGGCGAGGGCGCGATCGCGCGCGTCGAGCTGCACGTTTCCGGTGAGCTCTGCGTCGAGGACCGGGGAAGCGAACGCCTGCTCCCTTTCGACACGCTCGAGGACGCGGGCCGCCACTTCGCGAGCGGTCGTCACGAAAGGAGCTCGCGTACCTGCGAGACGATGACGTCCCACTTGCGTTCGACGTCGTTCTTGAACGCCACGAGAATGAGGAAGGCGAGCACGATCATGCCTGCCAAGCTGGCCACCTCGCGCGCGCGCATCGGCAGCGGTCGGCGCCGCGCCGCCTCGAAGAGGAAAAAGAGCAGGTGGCCGCCGTCGAGGACCGGGATGGGGAGAAGGTTGATCATCCCTAAATTCACCGAAAGAATCGCCATCGCGCGGACGAAGTGCTCCGCGCCCTGAGCCCCCGCCTCGCCCGCAATGTCATAGAGCGTGATGGGGCCGCCCACGCTCGCAAGCGACACGCGCCCCTGAAAGAGGCGGAGAAGGCCCACCCCGATGAACTTGATGACGCTGACTGTCTCCTCGATCCCCCGCTGCAGCGCGTAGGACAACCGGTGCGGGTTGGTCACCAGCCGGTCAGACGCGTTGGGCAGCCAGTGATCGGTCCGGAAGACGAACCTTTCGTAATGCTGACCGAACTCGTCGTCCCATTGCTCCTTGCGCAGCTGGAAGAAGCCGCGCTTGAGCGCACCATCGTGGAGCCATTGGAGCTCGTGCATGTGGTCGGCCCCAGCGCGAAGCTCCTCCTTCATCGTGAGCCAGAGTTTCTGGTTGGCGCCGTCGAGCGTCGTGATCCGGTCTCCGGGACGTAGCCCGGCGCGCCATTCGCTCGATGCCTCCGGGACGTAGGCCACGTACATGTCGGCACTCTCGATGCCCGTCCGCTCGAGCACGTCAGCCGCTCGCGCCTGCGAGTCCGCTTGAACCGTGGCGCCCGAGCTGCGTATCGCCGGTGTCAGTTGCTTGACCCCTGGTTCGAAGACCGAGAGCTTGCAGAGGCCTCCGAGCGCATTGGGCACGTCGACGGGCCGCAGAAAGCTGATGACGACCTGATCGCCCCGATTGGCCGCGAGAACATCGACCAGATCGACGAACCGCTCGATGCGCCTGCCATTGACGGCGGTGACGAGGTCGAACGTTTGCAGCGACGCATGCCCGGCCGGAGAATCGGGATTGGCGACCCCGATGACCGCCGCGGGGAAGTGCGCGTCGAAGCCGATTTGTCCGATGTGCTCGACGATGTCGAGCTCGCGGAGCTGCGTGACGTCGTCGGGCGTCATCGTCACATCGAGCGCCCTGCCGTCACGCTCGATCGCGAGCGTGATGGGCTTGCCGATGCTGCGCGAGATGATCCGTTGCACGTCCCGGAAGCTCGCAGCGGCGTCGCCATCGACGCGAACGATGCGATCACCTGGTTTGAGCTTCCCATCGGCTGGTTTTCCCGGGATCACGACGCCCACCATCGGCGGCAAAAATTGCTCGTCCTCGAGAAACACGGACGTGTAAAGGGCGATCGGAAAGAGCAAATTCATGGCTGGTCCGGCCAGCACGATCGTGACCCGCTTCCACAGCGCCTGGGCCTCGAAGGTACGCCCTCGTTCTTCGGGCAGGATCGGTTCGGGGTGCTTGCTCTCCTCGAGCATCTTCACGAAGCCACCGAAAGGCAGTAGCGCGACGCAATATTCGGTCTCCTTGCCGCGAATTCGCAGTATTTTTGGGCCGAAGCCGATCGAAAACGTCAGTACCTTGACGCCGAAGATCTTGGCGAACGCGAAGTGGCCGGACTCGTGAATGAAGATCAGCGAGCTGACGAGCAGTACGAAATACAGAAGGTCCACGGCGACCCGCTGCCGGAACTAGCACACCGGCCACGAGGACGCGTCAGCGGCGCTCGGCGACGACCAGCCATTCCAGGTCACCGAGAGGCTCCACGCGCGCGACCCAGTCCGGCGCGAGCGCCTTGCGCCATTCGGCCTCGGTGAGCAGCCGAGCCTCGATGGAAGCGCCGACGACCAGGTCCTCGAAGATGCAGGTTTGTGGGCCCGTTCGGCGCACTCGTCGCTCATCTGCTCGGCCTGCGGCGCGCAGCGCCCCGACGGCATCGAGCCACGCCATCGACGGAACCTCCACCAGGAGGACCCCGCCCGGTCGGACCAAGCGGGCAAGCTCTTTGGCGAGCGCGTCGACCGCCGAAGCCGCGGGCGGGTGAGCGAGGGTGCCGTGCAGGGCGATTGTCGCGTCGAAGGATCGCGGCGCGAACGGAAGAGGGACGCGCCAGAAGTCAGCGCAGACGAGCGGGATGGGTCGCGCCCGCCGCGCGCAGCGTTCGAGCATCGCGGGGGATGCGTCGAGTCCAGTCGGAAAATGGCCTGCATCCAGCAGACAAGGAAGCTCGCGGCCGGTGCCGACGCCCAAGTCGAGCACGCAAGACGGAGGGGCAGGGAGCTCGGCCAGGATGGGCCGCATTCGCCGCCGGGTCTCTCGGGCGGGCACCGCGTAGACCCGATCGTAGCGACCGGCGATGGCATCGAAGAACTGAACGGTGTCGGCGCTTTTCATCGCCGCGAGATACGGCAGTAGGCGAGATACATGGCCTCGTGCAAGCCGGCGAGCGCGAGGGCTCGGCTGACCAGTCCGGCTCGGTCCTTTTCTGTCCAAGATGCTTTGGGCGTGCGCATGGCACCGCGCCGGTGCCCGGCCCCGAGCAGAGCTCCGAAGTGACGTACAAGCGGCATGAGTTCGCCGGGCGAGACCTCGCCGAATTCGATCTTGTCCTCTTGAGGCATGAGCCGCCGCACGAACATCGACTCGCCGCGAAGGTGGGTTCGTCCAATCAATGCTGGCGGCTGGGCCAAGCACTCGACGAGAGCTTTGCACACGCGCTCGGCCGGGTCGATTTTCGGCGCTCGGACGAGGCAATGCGCCGAGGGCCGACCCTCTGCTTTCATGTCGAAGATCCACCCTCCGTCCACGCCGCCCTTGCCGCGCACGAGCACGGCGATGCGAAGGCAGCCTAAGCTCCCGGTCCCCGCGACTCGGAAGGCCGTGTCGATCACACGGAAAGCGTCGGGGACGGGCCGCTCGCGCTTGGCGAGCGAGCCGACATACCTCGCGAACGCCCGTTCGGCCTTCATGACCAGCTTCTTCGGGAGCTCGACGAAGTGGGCCCCTCGAGCGAAGCGCCTGGCACCGTGCACCACTTCGGTGCGTGCTTCGAGAAGAGCTTTCCGAGTGCGTGTCCTCACGTTTCGAGTGAGGGCCCTCACGACGGCCGGCGCAGCCGGCGGAGCAAGACCGTGCAATGCCGACTTCACATACGCTCCGATGAGGGCGTCAGCGAGCTCGATTGTATGAGCACCGTCGGCTCCGCTTTCGCGGGCTCCGAGGACAAGACTCGTCAGGAGTCGCAGAACGTCGAGTCGCCATGGGCCAACGAAGGCGTCGTCGAAATCGTTCAGGTCGAAGACGACGGGCTCCCTTGCGTGTGACTGTTCGGTTTCGCGCACCGAGAGTTTTCCGGTTCGATACGCTCCGAAGTTTTCGATGTGCGCGTCGCCCACGAGCCACCCTGCGCCCGGCGGCCCTTCGGCCAGGGCCGGGTGGCGAGCAAGGACCTCGTAAAAGAGCGGTCCCGATCCTCGAAGGAGCGCCAAGGGGGAGAGCCTCATGCGGTCCGCCTTGTGAGCCAAGAGGTGGGGGAAATCGGCGGTACGCAGGCGATCGATCTCCATTTGACGCCGAGCAAGACGAACCGGATCGACAATCAGCATGAGCCGGCGAGTCTAACGGATCCGGGCTAGATGAGCCGCGTGCTGGCCATCGCAGAAGCGCTGGAAGAGGGACGGCTGCGGGGGCCCCTTTCGCATTGGCTCGCACGGGCATGGGAGCGGCTCGCATCGCGATCGGTCGTCCGGCGCCTCGAGTGGCCGACCGGGAGACGGATCGTGGCCGTGGGCGGGGCTACGCTCGGGGGATCGGGCAAGACGCCCATCGCGATGGCGTGTGCAGTCGAGCTCGCAGCGGCTGGGGCACGCGTGGCTTTCGTCGGTCACGGGTACGGCGGCAGACTCGGCGCCGCGCGCGTCGTCGGAGCCCACGATGCCGTTTCAATCGTTGGTGACGAGGCGCTCATGGCAGCTCGAGCGCTCGGCCCGCGCGTGCCGGTTTTCGTGGGTCCACGTCGCGCGCAGGCCGTTGCTCTCGCGGCGGTTCATGCCGACGTACTCGTACTCGACGGCGTCGCGCAGACGGCGCCCATCGGGGCCACGCTCGCCCTTCTCGTCGTGGACGGCGAGGAGCCATGGGGACGCGCCGAGGCGGTGCCGCCGCGCGGAGACTTGCGCGCTCCGAAAGAGTCGCTCCTTTCGGCCTGTGACGCGATCGTTCCGGTGGGGGCCGGGGCGTCGAACGGCTCTCCGCGGGCCGACCGCGCCTTCTGGCCCGCGTCGACTGCGTCGCGGGGCGCCTGGATGCCGGCTTTGGCCCACACTCTCCGACGTACGCTACTGACGTGGGAGGATCTACGACGGCTGCGCGTTGGTCTCGTCGTCGCGCTCGCAAGGCCGAGCCGCGTCCTGCGCACGCTCGCCCAGCAGGGGGTCGCTGTCGAGGCGGTCGTTCGGTTCCCCGACCATGGTCCTCTGGGGCGCGGCGCGGGTCGTCGTTGCCGTCGAGTGGCGCGG
The DNA here is from genome assembly GCA_050013115.1 of Polyangiaceae bacterium. Lineage (GTDB taxonomy): Bacteria > Myxococcota_A > Polyangia > Polyangiales > Polyangiaceae > Palsa-1150. The sequence continues at coordinate 3,596 of JBEKFX010000038.1, read as the reverse complement.
CAAGCGCGCATCGACCTATGGCTGATGACCCCAAAGTGTGCGGTTCATCTGCCTCCTTCGGAGGGGGCGGTCGAATGCCGGGCGCCGAGCACACATCGTCGGCCGGGAGCGTGGCGAGGTCGGCGAGACCACTGGTTCGGAGCGCCCGTGGCTACGTTGGAGCATTCCATCGCGTTATCCCCTGCGCTGTGCGCGCGCCTTCGCGCCCTCGCTTCGCCTTGACCGCGAGAGACGTGGGCCATAACCTCGAGTTTCGGGGCGGCGTTCCCAAAGCAATGCCGCGGACGCGCTCTGCGCGGCGGTTCGCCGCAGATCGATCGTGAGGCTGCGCGCTTGAGCGAGTCCGAGGAGAAAACTCGAGTCACAGCCATCGTGCAGAAGCCGCTTGGGGGAGGCGATGAAGTCCCCAAGGGCAACGACTGCCTCGTCGTCATTTACACGAAGGAGCCGACGCTGCTCGGGCGGCGCTTCGTGCTCGAGTCGAGCCCCATCCGCATCGGTCGGGGCGCGGAGAATCACATCGTTCTCGAAGGCGACAGTGTCTCGCGCCGCCACGCTCATTTCGAGCAACGGAGCGGGGCCTGGTGGTGCGTCGACGACGGATCGACCAACGGATCGTACGTGAACGACGAGCAGATCATGCGCGAAGCTCGCCTCAGCAACAACGATCGCATCAAGATCGGGCCCACGATTTTCAAGTTCCTTTCGGGGCAAGACGTGGAGGCGCAGTATCACGAAGAAATCTACCGCATGACCATCATCGATGGTCTGACGCAAGTGCACGTCAAACGCTATTTGATCGAGTCGCTCGACAAGGAGGTCATGCGTGCACGCCGACATGCCCGAGACCTCAGCTTTCTGATGCTCGACATCGATCACTTCAAAAAGATCAACGACGTCCACGGCCATCTGGCCGGCGACTACGTGCTGAAGGAGGTCGCGCGGTTGATCCAACAGCGGATTCGTCGTGATGAAGTGCTCGCGCGGTACGGAGGGGAGGAGTTTGCGATCGTCCTTCCCGAGACCAACATCGAAGGCGGCGCTTCATTGGCCGAGGGTCTAAGAGAAAAGATCGAGCAGAGTCGCTTCGTTTTCCAGGGCGAAGTCATTCGCGTGACCATTTCCATCGGAGGCGCCATCCTGCAAGAGAGCGATCGCAGCAGCCTCGATCTCATCAGGCGCGCCGACGAAAAGCTCTACGAGGCGAAACGGGCGGGCCGAAATCGGGTGCTCGTGTAGCCGTCGATGTCCCAGTCGCTGCCCTTGGTTCGCATTTCACCCCCGGGTCCCCGATCCCGCGACATGGCCGCGCGGCTCGCGTCCCTTGAGTCGCCTTCGGTCGACTCTCGGCGATCCGAGCGCGAGCGCGAGAGCGGAGAAGACCAGGGGCCAATTGTCTACGCGGAGGGCCGGGGTTCCAATGTCCTCGACGTGGACGGCAACCTTTACGTCGATTTGGCCGCGGGTTTTGGTTCGCTGCTGCTCGGTCATGCTCCTTCGGCGCTGACCGCGGCGCTGGATGATCAGCGCGCACGGTTGTGGCTCGCTCTCGGCGACGTCTTCGGTACGCAGGCGAAACTCGCGCTGTGCGAACGCCTCGTTCGGTTGTGGGGCCAGCCCAATGCACGTGTCTTGCTCGGATCGACCGGGGCCGACGCCGTCACCGCAGCTTTGAAAACGGCGGCCCTCGCCACCGGACGTCCGGGGGTCGTCGCATTCGATGGGGCCTATCACGGGTTGTCGCACGGTCCGCTGGCGGCGTGCGGGTTACGTCCGGCCTTTCGTCAGCCGTTCGCCGAGCAGCTGAACGGACACGTGACCTTCGCGCCGTATCCCCACGACGCGAGGACCCTCGCCCCGTCGCTCGATGCCGTCGAACGCGCACTCGGACGCTCCGACATCGGCGCCGTGCTGGTCGAACCGATCCTCGGTCGCGGGGGGTGCATCGTGCCACCGATCGACTTCTTACCCGCACTGAGGCAGCTGTGCGATCGGCAGGGCGCCCTGCTTGTTTGCGACGAAATCTGGACGGGGCTCGGTCGCAGCGGCGCTTGGCTCGCAGCCGGGGATCTCGCCGACCTCACGTGTCTCGGCAAAGGCCTGGGGGGCGGCATACCCATCAGCGCCTGCGTTGGGAGAGGGTCGGTGATGGCCGCGTGGGCCGCTCACGGTGGAGCGACCATTCACACCGCCACCCACGCGGGAGCGCCGCTCGCTTGCGCCGCCGCGGTCGCGATGCTGGATGCGCTCGAGGCAGCTCATCTGCCGGCCAGGGCCCATGCGGTCGGCGGCGCTTGGATCGATCGAATCCGCGACCAGACCGCGGGCCGAGGCGTCATCGAAGTCCGCGGGCGTGGTCTCATGGTCGGCATCGCTCTCGACGGCGGAGCCTCGCGCGCGCTCGCTGTAACCAGGCGGCTCTTGCGGTGTGGTTGGATCGTGCTGACGGGCGGAGCGCGGGGCGACGTGCTGACGCTGACACCGCCACTCGACATCGAGGAGACCCTTCTCCATGCATTCGCCGAGGTGCTGCCGACGTGTTTGACGTGAGTTCCGTCGGCCTCGCGAGCTCCGCTTTGCATGTGCGTGCGCGCGCGGTGATTCACGCGTTTGAGCGGCGAGAGCCGAGTCCCGAGCCGTTCGATGCGCTTGCGATTGACCTTGCACGCTTTCAGGCGCTCCACGTGCCAGGCTACGGGCGTCTGTGCGCAGCTCGGGGGGTCGACCTGCATCGCCTGACCCGCGCGACCGAGGCTCCGGCTGTGCCGACCGATGCGTTCAAGCTCGCATCCGTCTTCGCCTTTCCGTACGCCGACGCTGCCGCGCGGTTTCTGACGAGCGGCACGACGATAGGGGCCCGCGGCACGCACGCAATGCGCGACATCGCGACTTATGAGGCGGCTGCGCGAGCCTTCGGGCGTGTCATGCTCGCGGTCGAATCTCGGGCCGGCGCGTCCGTACTCGTCGTGGGCCCGTCCGCCCGCGAGGCCCCGGATTCTTCGCTGGCACACATGTGCAGCCTCTTCGTTCGATCATTTGACGGGACCGACGATGGCGGCGGTTCTTTCTTCGTCCGAAACGGCGAACTCGACGTTGACGGGCTCCGTGCACGAATCCTATCTCTGCAGCCGACGAGGCCGGCCGTCGTCCTCGCCACGAGCTTCGCGCTCGTGCATCTCGTCGATGCCCTCGGAGACGAGCTACTGCCGCTGCCGCTGGCCAGTCGCGTGATGCAGACGGGGGGCTATAAGGGTAAGTCTCGCGAAGTGGCTCCCGAAGCGCTCCGGCGATCGGTCGCTCGCGCCTTTTGCGTCGACGAGCGAGCGGTCGTCGGCGAGTACGGAATGACTGAAATCTCGAGCCAGTTTTGGGAGGCGACGGCGGCCGATCGGTCAGCCGCGCCTGGCGTCTACCGCGAGCCCCCATGGGCTCGGGTCGTGGCCGTCGACGCGACATCGCTCGAGCCGCTGCCGGACGGGTCGGTCGGCATTGCGCGCATCGAGGACCTCGCAAATGTCGACAGTGCCTGGGCCGTGCTCACCCGCGACCGCGTGCGCCGTGTCGCCGGAGGGTTCGAGGTCCTGGGGCGCGCTCCT
>JBEKFX010000037.1:0-51300 GCA_050013115.1 Polyangiaceae bacterium | reverse complement strand
GGACCCGACGACAATTACTCGAACCGTGTCGCACCCCATCGAGGCCCTGCGAACAATCCACCTGGAGGCACCCTGCAAGAATAATTGACGCCTACCTGCAGAAATAGTTGACGTCGATCACCCACGCTCTCACGTCCAGCCGCCGCTCGTAAACGACGGACTGTCCGGTTGGAGCCATCCTCGCCACGGCTTCCGATCGGGCGGCTCAAGGGGAATCGCTTGAGTTGGGCGACACAGCGATCGAGCACGACTCCGTCAGAACTTGGTTCCAAGATTTCAGGCGCAATTTCGTTCGGCAATGTGACGAACTCGCAAGCGGCGCGCGGCTGAGCCGCGGTACCCGCGGGCCCGGTCCGGGTCTCATCGGATCCGCTCGAGGTGGCCGCTCGCGGATCTCGGCCACCAGCCGCTCGGTCTGGCGCACGGTAAGCGATGATCCACGTGGTGACCGGCTCGCGTGCCGACATCGCGCGCACCACGAACCACGCCGCTTCGCGCCGCACTTCGCGCTCACTCGATGGACTCTCTCGAAGGAAAGGCAACAAACGGTCTTGAATCTGCTCGGCCGCCTTTCATCTCCGCCCCGACGCACTCGGCTCGACGCTCTTGCGCTCTCCCTCGCCCAGGATACCGTATTCGCACATCGCGAATGATTCTCGATGTTGCGGCAGCCGCAAGACGTGAACCGTTGCCCATTTCAAGCAACTTGGTCAGAACGCCGCTCAAACGACAGTCGACGACAAGCGCTCCGCCGCGTACCCATCAATGCGCCGCCTACGCCGCTGGTCGTCACTTTGGGAAGTCCCCGATTTGGAGAACGTCCCAATCAATTCCATCGATCGAAAACGGAAGGCTCGAGACGGGGGATCCGAGCCACTCGCTCGACGCGCGGGACCAGAAGGCCATCGCAGATGTGTTGGCGCGTCTGACCCGCAGTTCCCACCGACCCGGGAACGCGCGAAATAGCGCATGCGCTACGCTCGTCCCTATCTTCTTCCGACGCGCTCCGCGGACCACGAAAAACTCCGCCACGTCCATGACGCGGGGATCGCCGGTCACTCGCGAACCTTTCCTGACCAGAGCAAAGCCAACCAGCTTTCCTTCGCATCGAACGAGAAAAGGGAAATGATCGTCCGTGCTCCACCAAATGTCACCCGGCCCGACATCGAAGCGCCCGTTCGAGTGGAGCTCGAGTGGCACGATATCGCTCAAATCGTAGGCATAGAGCTCAAACAGATTTTCGAGCACGCGCACTTGACGCTGGGCAATCAGCTCGAGAGCTACGAGCGGCTGCGCGGCGCCCCGACCAGATGCGCCCAGTTCGCTCACGCACGGCGTGAAGTGACTCACCGGAACTCAGTCTCCCATCGATCGATAGCTCGCCTCGAGGATGTCCGGCGCGCAACGTACGCCTGCGAGACCCCTTTGAAGGTACCACCAAACGAGCCCTCTTGAGTCACCGAAGATTCTCTCCCAAGAACCGAAACGGCGATATCACCCCCGACATCGAGACGGCACGGTAGTTGCTTAGACCGCTACCCTTGGTCGCCGCCACTCGACGCGCCGTGGACTCCCTGCACGCAGCACCGTCGGTGCGGGGCGAACCCCTTGCGGACCTGCTCGATCGCTGTGCCTCGATCGCCGCCACGGGTCCCTTGGCGCCACAGGTCCCTTGGCGAAACTGCGACCATCGGCTCCCCAATGGGACGGAGCACGGTGCATTCCTGACGAGCGAACGCTGCCTCCGGCGGGTCATCCGTGCTGCTTCGATGGCGGAAGGCCGCGTATACTGGGGACGCGCGCGCGGGCGCATTCTGTCCGCGAAGAGAGCCATGGCGACCGACCGTCGTTCGCGCGTTCGAGACCTCTGCCGGCGCCAATGTGGCCGGTGACGCAGCGGCGCTGCCGCGCTCCACGCTCCACCCCGGCTCGCTCGCGCCAAGCAGAACCGCGAGCACCGTGCGCAGCGGCATGGGTCACCAGCAAGGTCTCGTTTTCAAGCCCATCCGCGTCGCCATAATTCCATAAATTGCGGACGCCGCCTAAGCGTAGCGTAGCAATCAGTCGGCGCACGGATGGTTACATCGTGGGCCGGGTCATCGGTTCGCTGGCTTCGCTCGCCAGCTTTGCGGCCCTTGACGCGACGTCCGCTCGACATGCTCGAAGCCCGTCGAGCGGGTCGAGAAAGCCGAGGCACACGAAGAGGTGCTGCGACTTGCAGTTGCGTCGAGCCAGCCCCGTCCGGCCATTCGATTTTTGGACAACCGGGACCGCCGGCTAAGACGAGCGTGATTGTCAAACACTCATCCGACGGGTGAGAGCCGCTTCTCGACCGCAGCGGCCCGAACGACCTCCAGCGGCCCGGGCGGTGTCTCGGTGATCGAGAGTCGCGCCGGTCGATTTGAGCCCTGACGTTGAGACCGAGGCGCGTTCCGCCCTCACACTCGCTGTCCGTCCAGTGACCCACGATCTGCGAAAGTTGCCTCTTTGGTGCGCCAATGGGCGACCCTGCCGCAACGCTCACCCCGACGCCGCCCGCTCATTGAGCAACGCGGGCTTGGCCGCTTCGCCATCCGCCGTCTCTGCCCAATTCCGAAAAACGCACGATTGAGGTGTTAATTCCAGGTCGAGCGCGTCCGTCTACGGGCTAGGGACACTCGCGATGCACGAGGGTCTTGAGCGTGACACTCGATTCATATCCAAGATCGACGGGAGCCGGAATGAGCCAACATGGGTCAATAGTTCTTGGTTCAGCTGCTTTTGCCACCGTGGTGATTGCGAACCTAGCCGCCTGCTCTGGCGACGACGCGTCCCAGCTGATCGGCGACGGAGGAAGCGACACGTTCGAGACCGGATCGTCCTCCACGGGAAGCGCCGCGACCAGTTCGCCGTCGATGTCGTCGTCTTCAACCTCATCGCCCACCGTGACATCGGCTTCGACGTCGACGGGCAGTTCGTCGGGCACTGGGGGCGCGTCGAGCAGTTCTTCAATGCCCGACGCGACTGTCGAAGAAGGGTCGACCGCGGACGCGGCCGGCGGTTCGAAGAGCGATCAGTCGACCCACGACGCCGCGGTCCTTGATGCGACGAACGGCGAAGGACCGACGCCCGACGCCTCGAGCGAGGCCGATGCAGGGCCGCCGGAGCTACAAATGTGTGAGACACTGGACGCGATCTGGGGGATCCAGACTGACGCCGGTGGCTGCGACACGGAAACGACCGGTGCCTGCCCTGATCGCGCAGATAACTGGGTCGCCGGCATCGAAGATTCTTTCGGCACCTGCGCTCTTGCTACGCCACCTGACCAGGCATCGCAAGATTCACCGTCCGACTGTCGCGTGTTCGAGATCTTCAACGCCACAGAGAACGGCGGCGTGCTCACGGACGACGAACAGAACGACTGGGTCCAAAATACGCTACCCGCGTTTATCCTCGCATTCTTCGGGTGCCCACAGGTCGGAGCCGATGCTGGTCCGCTCGCATACGGACTCATTCCCGGTGCGCTGTCGTCGCACGTGTTCACGACGGCCGACCTGACCCTCATTTCCAGCTACTTCTCGACAAGCGTTCAGCAGGCCGTGTCGGGCGCCGGGGGAACGCTGACCCAAGATCAAATCGCGGCAATCAATGCCCAACTGGCTTATTTGCAGACGACCGTCTCGAGCGTCGACTCGACGCAGTACTCGTACGGGGACACGTGTTCGGACGCGGGAACGGATGCAGCCCCTGATGCAGGGTCCGACTCCAGTCCCGACTGAGACGGTAAGACCGATCATGTCCGCGGACACGACGCTGCGCGGTTTGGGCCGCCTTCTTGGTCTCCCGGCCGCCGCTGCATTCTGCGGCGGCTGCTCGCTGCTTTTTCACGCGGATATCGAGCAGTGCTCGACCAATGCCGATTGCACCGCGCGCGGGGGCTCGTTCGAAAATACGGTTTGTCAGTCCGGAACGTGCGTTCTGCAACCGCCGGTCATCGAGGCCGGCATCGATTCGGGCAGCGGCAATTCGGGGATCGACGCCAGCATGGGCGCTGATGCCGCCGACGGTTCGGGCGGCGCGGATGGAGCCGACGCGATGGGCGATGGCGGCGTGGATGCCCCGACTTGTACGTTTGCCAGCGACTGCCCCACGACCGATCCCAACTACCCGCAAGTTGCGTGCGATCCAGACACGCATGCGTGCGTGCAGCTCACGACGGCGGAGTGTCCGCTGGTCGTCGGCGATTATCAAGAGATTGCGCACGTGCACCCGACCTTTCTCGGTGCCTTTGCGACGATGCCCGAGTCGGCCCCGACGAATCACCCAAGCTACATGAATTATGACCTGGCCATCAGCGAATTCGGTAGCGCCGGAGGAATTCCTTTGGGCTCGAACGGCGCGCTGCGAATGCCAGTCGCAGTCCTTTGCAACGACCAGGCGAACGTGGATACGGTCATGTCGCACTTGGTGAATGACGTTCACATTACGTCCCTCGTAGCCGCTCTCGATTCCGCGACGCTGAAAACGACCTTCGGCAACTACGGTTTCGGGACGTCCGCGGGTTTGTTTTTCGTCAATCCTTTCGGCGCAGATTCCACGCTCACGGCGCTCGATCGGGGGGCACAACTCTGGCATATGCTTGGAACGCCGAACGACAACGCGCCCGCGTACGCCGCGGTGCTGCCTCGCATCGAGCAATACGTCCGGAACAGTGCACCTTGGAACCTCGGCCCGCTGCCCGCGCGAATGCGCGTCGCGACCGTGGTGGGCAACGCCACGGTTCTCAACGACCTGGCGTCGGCCGTCGAGCCGGTTCTCACATGGAACAACGGTGAAACGGTTGCCACCGAAGACACGGCGGGCGGAGATTACGATGGCGAGGTTATCACCATTTCCTCGCTGAACGGCACAGACGTGACCACGTATGACTACGACAGCGTGGTGAACGACCTCCTCGCGTTTGAACCGCATGTTGTCATCTCATTCGGGAGCGAAGAGTTTCTCCAAGTCCTCCAGAGGCTCGATCTCGAATGGACGACGTCGAACGGTCCGCTCCCCTTCTACCTCGTGGGACCGTATAACGCGGGCTCTCCCACCCTCATCAACTGGGTGGGGGTCGATTCGCCACCGGCCGAAAGCCGACGCACCCGGGTCGCGGGCATTAACGTCGCGTCGACGACCGATACCAGCGTCCTCGATGTTTACGAAAAGGATTTCACCGCTGCGCAAAATCCATCGACGGATCTCGGCGCCGAAAACTACTACGACGCGATGTATTTCGCGGTAGACTCGCTTGTCGGCGCAGGAGCAGTGAACCTGCCCCTTACGGGGGCCGACGTAGGGATGGGCATGCAACGGCTCATCACAGCCTCCGGAGCGCCGGAGGACATGGGGCCGTCCGACATGGGGACGATCTTTACGACGCTTACACAGAACTCGGGCAGCACAATCCGCCTCGACGGCACGCTGGGCCCCCCGTATTTCAACAGCGCGACCGGCGCACGTGTGGGCGCGGGCGACGTCTATTGCTTGGAGCGCGTCGTCGGCACCGTGCCGAGTTTCGACTACGACGTGCTGCGGGTAACGACCAACATTGATGGGGGCGCGCCTTTCCTCGGAGGAACGTTCCCATGCTACCCTGGCTTCTGACGACCTGGCGCAAGGCGTCTTGGCTCGCGGGCCACCTTGCCCCAATCGCGCTGCTGCAGTGCGAAGGGATTAGCGACATCGGGGCCGCGAGCGAATCAATCTCCAAGACCTCGCAGGCCATCGTTGGCGGCTCGATTGTCGACGCGGGGGCTTCTCCCGTCGTCTATGTCCAGGGTCCGGAAGGCAATTGCTCAGGTGTGCTGGTCGCGCCGAACCTCGTGGCCACCGCTCGCCACTGCGTCGCCGTGCTCACCGAGGGAGGCAGCTTTTCGTGTACGCCGTCCGGGGAGCTCGCATCCGGGAGCACCTCAGGACAGCTCTTCGCAGACAACACCCCATCGAATGTGGGCGTGTTCACGTCGGATCAGGTGTTGTCCGGAGCGGTCTATTCAGGTTTTCCCGCCGCCGTCGGCACTCAGATCTTCTCGACTGAGTCCCCCTCAGTGTGCCGCGACGACCTCGCCTTCGTCGTGCTCAACCAAGCGGTTCCCGGCGTCGCGCCTATCCCTATTCGCCTCACTGCCTCGACCCTCGTCGGTGAGCCCGTGTCGGTATCGGGATACGGCCTTACGGGTGACGCCGGCGGCCCAAGCGCTCTTCGTGTCCGCGATGACGCGCAGATCGTCGGCATCGGGCCAACCATCGCCATGACACTCACTCAACCGGCGCCCGTTCGCTCGATCCGCATCGGCCCGGGCACAGTAACCTGCAACGGCGACAGTGGAGGCCCCATCGTCTCCAACGTAACCGGCGCGCTCATCGGCCTCGTCTCGCTTGGCTTACAAGCAAGCCCCGACGGCCCATTCTGCGTCGCCACGGACACCTCGGAGACGACCGGCCCTCTCCTCGCCGATTATGACGCACTGACGATGCAAGCATTCGCGGCGGCAGGCGCGGTGCCGACCGTGGAGAGCGACGACGATGCGGCAAGCGCCATCTCGGGTGACGGCGACACCGATGCCACCCCCGGGATACCGATGGACAGCGACGCCGATTCCGCAGCCCTCGTGTCGACCGATGGATCCGGAGAAGCTTCGCGCGCCGAAGTGCAAGTCGACGACGGGGGCCCAAGCCAAGACGATGGGAGGGCCATCGATGCTCGCGCTGCCGCGGGCCGCGGCTCTTGCACGATCGGGTCGGAGCCGCACGGCGCGACCGGCGCTCGCGGAGCACCGGTCGTGGCGTTCGCGATGGTGATCAGCGCGCTCCTGAAGCGCCGGCGATGAGAGCGTCTTTCATCAAGACATTCGTCAAGACCCCCTCGCCGTAGATCGCGAACGCGGACCATGCGGCGGCCGAGCGCGGCCGAGGTCCGTCCAATGATGCCACATAACGCCGCATGGCGATCATCGGCACACCATGGGCCGGCGCGTCCCCGGGAAGAGAGCGGCGTGTCGTTCCACCCGTTGCGGCGCATGTCGTCGCAGGCGCGTACATCTCCCGGAGCCGCGACTCTGAGATTCGACGGACGTGGCCCCCGACGCCACATGTAGCGCCGCTCGCCACTCGAACGTTGCTTCGTCCGACGCGAATCGGGTCGATGCAGCTACCCAAATCACCATCCCGCGATCTTCCGGCGTGATTTGCGGGCTTCGCGCAAACTTCCGCGCATCCGATGCCGGTGGCCCGGCCTTTGCTCAACCATCAATTCGTCGGAGCAAGGAGGACCCAATGAATTTTCGATATGGTTCTATGGTGATAGTGGCCACTACGGCAGCGCTGGCTGGGTGCGTCGCCCCCACATCGTCCACCGAGGATGTCGGCGAGGCGACGGAGGCGGTCAGCTCCCAGGGGCTGACCGCTTCCGTCTCGACGTCCTCGAACGGGTCTGCCGCAATCACTGTCAAAGTCACGCTGACGAACGACAGCGCCAACCCTTTTTCGAACTGGCAGGTTGCGGTCGAACTAAATCAATCGGTGCTCGCCGGTGGCATCAGTGGACAGGTCGAGCTCAATCAGATCGGCGGCCTGCAGGTCATCAGCCCGAACAATCAGGCGGGGACACTCTCTCCAGGAGCGTCTATCTCCTTCACCTTCCCGATCAATGAAACGGGCAGCAATTGGACGCCCACCATCGCGTCGGTTAACGGCGTGGCCAACGGAAGCTCCGGCGCAGGGCTCGCAGCGGACGGGGTCGACCACATCGCGCGCGGGGCGGCCACCGCTGCACTCAATGTCGCAGCTGCGTATGCCAATTATAAACTGCCAAACAATGGCGACTCGATGTACGCCAACTACGATGGCTTCATTTGGGCTGCACAGGCCTATGCCATTTCGGGTGGTCAGATCATTTTCGACCCCAACGTTCCCGGTTATAGTTACATTCCGAACCAGGCGAAGGCGGAGCTTGCGTTCAGCCAGTTGGATCCCAGCGTCGCGAGTTATTTGGTCGACGGCCTTCAAAGCTGTTTCAACAACACGGATTCTCAGCTTATTTACAACTTCCGTCCCGCGGTCCTAAAGAACTACGGGAGCAACAAAACGACGACCGGGACGCTGCCCGGCCTCATTGCCGAGTACGGTGCGCCATCCGGATACAATCCCGCGTCGGCGGTCGACAACTATTCGACGGTTGGGCTCGGGCATGGCGGCAAGACCGTCACAAGCACCTTGACGAGTACCACGGCGCACCCCGATTACTATTTCGGTCTCCTCGTGGCTGAAAGCTTGACCAATTTTTCAAATACGTCGGCCATCGTCAAGAAATACGATTCGACGCAAGGGGACGGCGCCGCTTGCTCGCCCTTCAACGGTCCCGGCGGCAGCGCCAACCCGTATTTCGTCATTTCGTTGAACAACCAGGCGATTTCTCCACGGTTTGACGGTGCGGGCCAACAGTGCGCAAGCGTTTGCACGTCACAGATCGTCGTCGATCCTGTGGCTTATGCGACGCCCGGCGCCTACTACGATTCAAGCGGCAACCTCGTCGGCCCTCAGGTCAATCCGTTCACGCTCGACCAGACGCAGCTCTACGCCGTGGTCGATCACGAATCGCAATGGGCAATACGTGTGTCCAACGGAGTGCAGACCTGGGGAACGTTTTCGACTGCGGTAACCCTGTTCGGCGTGACGAAGTACGCCTACACGAACCAACCCAATCCGTAGCGAAAGCCACATCGGAAGCCGCTGCAATTCGTGCAGATCCTTGTTATGTAGGTCCTTTGCGACGTCATACAGTCCTTTTCCGACAGCAGGGCGAGCGGCCGTGCAGCACTTTCGCGTGCACGGTCGCTCGTTCGCCTTTGTCAGTCCGGGCTCCGTACGCGACGACTTGGATTGGCTAACCCGCTGCGAAGGAGCTTTATCCGACTCACCGGCCGGCGGGAAATATGATGCGCCGCGTCATTTTTAGTTGTTCTGAGGCGCCGTCATTCTCCTTGTCGCGGGATTGAACTGAACCCAATGTGGGTTACCTTTTTTGTCATGCCCCGTTTGTTAAAAGGCGGCCTTCGGCGATGAGGCCGTGGTCGAGGATGCTGGCGCTCGTGGCGGGCCTCTTGATGGGGGCGGGCCCGGAAGCAGCCTGGGCACGCGGTGGCGGTGGGCATGGCGGTGGCGGTGGGCATGGCGGTGGCGGTGGGCATGGCGGTGGCGGTGGGCATTTCGGAGGTGGTGGCCACGCTCGCGCTGGAGGTGCTCGCTTCGGCGGGGTCTACATCGGCCCCGGACGCGCATTTACGCATCCCTACTGGGGTCATGGCTTCTGGGGCTGGCGCGCCGGTGCGTGGATGTGGATCGGCGGCCCGTGGTACGCGTCCCCTGCCTATCCGGGGTGGGTATGGATCGCTGCTCAGTGGGTCTGGGACGGGGAGCAGTGGGTCTGGCAGGAGGGGTACTGGTCTCCGACGAACTGACTGACGACTCCGACCGAGTTCCAGCTCAGCACCCGGCGTCCCTGGGGCCACGAAATCAGAGGGAATGCAGCTTGAGAAATGCTGCAGCGTCCCGGGCGTCGAGCGACCCGAGAATTGACTGCGCAACGCTGTTCATTGTTGTTGTGGCATCCTCTACGAGCGCTTTCCCGCTGCGGGTGAGGACTGCGAAGGTAGCTCGAGCGTCGTGTCCACACACCTCTCTCGACACGATGCCACGCCGCTCCAGCGGCACGAGCAACCGAGTCACAGCCGATGGAGTTAGTGCCAACCGTCGGGCGAGGTCAACGCGGCGCAAGCGGCCGCCGCTGGACCCGGCTAGGTGATGCAGCGCAGCAAAATCTGAAAGCCCGATCCCGTGAACCGCGCCGAGCTCTGCATCGGCTCGCCCTTCCCAAAGGGCCACGGCGCGTCGGATTCCAAGGAATTGTTCCAGTGCAACTGTGCTGACGCCTCTTTCCGTTCCCATTTCAGCGATTCTCCCTTCCCGTCGCGCTTAAGCGGTTGCTCTTCGATCGCACAACCGTCCGTCCAAGAGCGCCACATGTGCTCGACGCGCTCCGAAGCGGCGACGCGCCATCGTCACGCCGCCGTCGATTGCTTCCAAGGCCAGCTGGATCGCGTTGCGTCGAAATCGACCACTGCACTCCGCACGCTTCGCAGGAAAGTGGATCTAGAACTTGATAAGTCAAGTATCGCTCACATTTTGGGCCTGAGCTCCGGCATGGCGGCTCCCGCCGTTCGGGTTCGGCGCTCTCGACGGGCATGGCGGCTCCCGCCGTTCGGGTTCGGCGCTCTCGACGCGGCCTCGGTCCAGCGCATCCTCGCGCCGACGCGCTGCGCCCCGGACCCTCGACGAGCACGTCGCCGAAGACACCGCCGAGCGGATCGATGACGCGCTCGGTCCCATCCGTCACATGCCCCGCGATCTGGCCGAGTACGACGCTCTGCCGCTCGCCACCCGCCGCCCCATGGAGACCACCGATGGCCAAGACCAAAACGGATAAGTCGGACTCGAATGACCGGGCGACCGGCCCGGCCTCGGACGAAGCCGTCGTGGTGATCGAGCGCCTGCGCCGGCACCTCGGCTACTTGGGCCTTACCATACGCTCTCCCCGCTCGACGACTCGCTCGCTTGGGCCACCCGCGACCCGGGCAAACCGGCCTGCCGAGCACGCCCTGGCCGCCGAGGTTGGTCACAAGTCGGCCTCGCGCTTCGACCGGCGTATCCGGGTCAGCGGCCTGGTCGAGCGAAAGACACTCGAGGCCTTCGACTGGGACTTCCAAACCTCGATTGACAGGAGTCTCGTGCTGGAGCCCGCCCGCCTAGACTTCGTCGGGCGCCACGACGACCTCGTCATCACCGGAAAGAGCGGCACCGGCAAGAGTCACATCCTCAAGGCCCTCTCGCTGCGCACTTGCGTGCAGGGCATCTCCCTGCGCTACGTGCGGTGTGCGTCGACCTGCTCGCCGACCTCGCCGACGACACTTACCCCCGACGGCCCGAGCGGAAGCTATCGCGGAGCTCCACCCCCACGCCGTTCGTGAGACGAAAAGGATGTTGCGCGAGCCAATGCGGCACGCCGTCGACGGTGCGATTGCTGGAGAGGCACTTCAGCTTCAGAACCACCTTTCGCGTTTGCGCCGCCAAAGTATGCCCCCTCTGTCAGCGCGCGTCCCCGGCTCCATTCGCGAGCGTGCGGAGCGGGGTGCAATCGAGAACGTCTCGCACCCGAGCGCACGTCCCCTCCCCTCTTGCCTCTTTCCTCTTTCGCGAAACATTTCGTCTGAGCCCGGCACCGGCCATTGTGCAAACGTTCGCCGCGCCGCCCCCTTTTGGACGATGATGGCGGCCGTGCGGTTGCTCGTATCCATTCTCTACCTTGCGGCCGGATGCGGTCCGGTCTTCCGCACAACTGTTCCGGAAGCGGCGACCGCCAAAACAGATGCGGAAATCGTCAACGCAACCGTTTGGACCAACGGATGTCAGGACCTCGGGCGAGCGCGTGCGCAGAAAGCGGAGCGCGCAATGAATGACCTCGTCGAAGGCTGCACCACGATTCCGGGACGCGCCGCCCAATTCGAGGCGACTCTCGAGCCAAGCGGACGAATTGTCATTTCGGCAGCGCCGGGGCAGCTCGATGTCGTGCCCATCTGCGTCTTGAAGCACTCACTCGTGCACCAGGTTCCGCTGTCGAAACCATGCCATCTCAAGGTGAGAATGCAGGAATCGACGGTTTCAATCGGCCGGGAGAATGGCGCATCGCCACCGTGATGTGTCCGTCCCAATGCTAACTCGAAGCGGGGACGGCTTCTCCCGCCAGCTTTTCGAGGCCCGCCTGGATACGTTCGACTCCCGCCGGCCCGTTCAGTGCGTTGCGAGCGAGGTATCCGAGTCCACACGCGAGGACGAGTTGACCCGGCCGAGATCCGAAGATACTGCCGGCCACGAAGCCCACGGCCGCCGCAGCTCCGATCGCCGCGTATGGCCGTTTGCGCACCTGATCGCCGATCTGCTGGCCAAGATTTACGCTGACTTCGCGGAGGCGGGCGACTTGAGCTCGGCGTCGTTCGTCCACATAGCCCGACTCCGGGTGACGATCGCGGTGATGCTTCCGTTCGTGCGCCGAAGTACTCTGGGCTTCTTCGGTGTTCGACCGATTCATAGGGCATCCTCTTTCTCGGTGTATCGGGCGGTTTCTCGATGTATCGGGCGGTCTCGTAGTCCCGGCTGTCAATAGACCGTCGGCCGCTTCGCCAACCCTGCAAGACGAGTGCGCAGAGCTTCGCTCCTGACGGGTTCGGCTCTCGGCACGCCAAGGGCCATCTCCCCCGCGGGACTCGAGCCCGGGGAACGCCCGGCGCATTGCACGCAGAGCAAAACTCGCAGAGCAGAAAAAGTTAAAAAAAGGGCACGCGCTTCGCTTTGCGCGCGTGCGGAGGCTCGGCCATGGCACGCATGCTCCAGGACATCGTCACGTTGCTCAACCGGCTCATCCAGTTCGACCAGGATGCGATCGAAGCCTGCAAATCTGCGATGGATCGACTATCCGATGCCGACAAGGAAGAACTCGCCGGTGCCCTGGCCGATCATCGCCGGCATGTCGAGGACCTCGCGACCGTCGTTCGTAATCTCGGTGGAGAGCCGGCGAACCGCGCAGACGTTCGCGTGGCTCAATCGAAAGGAAGGATCGCCACCAAGGGCTCGTCTTCCGCACCACGGGCACTCCTTGAGGCGATGCATGCGAGCGAGAAGGACGCGCGCGCGGCCTATGAAAGCGCCATCTCGCAGCCCGGCGTTCCCGTCGATGTACTTTTGGCGCTGGAGCGTAATCTCGACCACGAGCGCGATCACGTCAGGGTGGTGACGAGACTCCTCCAGTCGGCCAAGACGTGAACCGGAGAGAAGCGTGTCACCCAAGGCCCATCACCACCAAGGTCCCGAACAAACGCCGAAGTTCGGGCAACCGACCCAATGGCCGGAGCCGCCGAACTGCCACGTTGTGGCGATTTATCGCGTGGCCTCGGTCTTTCGGGACCTTATGCTAGGCAGCCTCCGCGATGCCTCAATCTCCAGCGCAAAGCGTTGACGCGCACCAGCTTACGGCCGAACTCGAAGCCGCGCTGGTGCGCGAACTACGGGCAGCGTGGCACCAACTGAACGAAGCCCAGTTCCACGGCGGATTGGCGGTCCCGACCCTCGAAATTGTTCCCACTCGCTCCACGTTGGGGCGCTGGATCGCCGCCACGCGAACGCTCGAAATTTCGCGCCCACTCATTCTTGAGGAGCCGTGGGGCATGGTCGTCGAAGTGCTCAAGCACGAGATGGCTCATCAGTATGTTCATGAAGTACTCGGAGAAACCGAGCAAACCCCTCACGGCCCCGCGTTTCGTGCCGCCTGTGCTCGGCTCGGGGTAGACGTTCGGGCAAGCGGATTGCCGCACAAAGGAGCCGCTGCCGAAGACAAGGTGGTTGAGCGCATTGCACGCCTCTTGGCACTCGCGGAAAGCCCTCATCAACATGAGGCCGAGGCCGCTATGGCAGCGGCTCAGCGACTTATGCTCAAACACAACCTGAGTGCTTCCCAGACCTCGCGGGACTATGGCCACGCCCACCTTGGGCAACCAACCGGACGCGTCTGCGAGCACGAGCGGCTCGTCGCGATGATTCTCGCAAAGCACTTTTTTGTCGAGGCAATTTGGATCCCGGCTTACCGCCCGTTCGACGGTAAGCGCGGCAACGTGCTCGAGATCTGCGGCGCCCGAGCGAACCTCGCGACCGCCGAGTTCGTTCACGGCTTCCTGCATGCAACCGCCGAACGGCTCTGGCAAGATCACAAGCGCGCTCGTGGGCTGGCATCCAATCGAGAGCGTCGTGCCTTTCTCGCCGGCGTCATGACAGGGTTTTCCGACAAGCTCGCTCGGCAGACGGCCAAAAGCCGAAGTGAAGGACTGATTTGGATTCAAGATGCCGATTTGCACGACTACTTCCGACGGCGCCATCCCCACGTACGGCACGTGCGACACGCAGGTCAGCGGAGAACGTCCACTTGGGCTGAAGGCCGCCAGGCGGGTCATACGATCGTGCTCCATCGTGCAGTCGACTCCCCCGCGCTTTCACGCGGGCGTCTGCTTGGTGCCAAAAGATGAGTTAGCCCACCCCCATGTGCCTGCTTCCCTGGTGAAGTCTTGAGCGAAAGCAAGCCCAGCAACGCGGACGTGAGTGCCCGTTATCGGGAATCTCTATTTCCGAGCACGGCCACTTATTACGAAAATCCGATCGCGCTCGAGAGCGGAAAGGGCATTTACCTATACGATTTTGACGGAAAGGAGTACCTCGATTTTTTCGGGGGAATCCTCACCGTCTCGGTCGGACACGCGAGCGACCGCGTGAACGCAGCTGTGCGAGCCCAGCTCGAGCGGCTCGGTCATGTCTCGACGCTTTACCCCAATCTTCCCATTGTCGAGCTCGCGGAGCGATTGATCCGTCTTTCACCAGGCAAGCTCGAGAAGGCCTTCTTTTGCACGAGCGGTACCGAGGCCAATGAAACTGCGGTGGCGCTGGCCCAGGCAGCAACCGGTCGGCAGGAGATCGTGGCCCTTCGTCACGGCTATTCAGGACGATCCATGCTCGCCCAGTCGCTCGTCGGCAGCTCGAAATACCGCGCCGTTACGACCCAAGTCGCGGGTATCAAACATGCTCATGCACCGTACTGCTACCGTTGCCCATTCGGCCTCCATTACCCTAGCTGTGACCTCCGTTGCGCCCAGGACATCGAAGACCTCATCCGAACGACAACGATTGGCGAGATCGCGGGGATCATTCTCGAGCCGATTCTGGGCGTCGGGGGCTTCATTACTCCCCCACCGGGATGGTTCGCTCTGACTCTCGAAATCGTCCGGAAATATGGCGGCATTTTCATTTGCGACGAAGTTCAGACTGGGTTCGGCCGAACGGGGGCCCTGTGGGGGATTGACCACGAGCAGGTGGCACCGGACGTCGTCACTGCAGCGAAAGGCATCGCAAACGGCTTTCCGATCAGCGTTGTTCTCACGACGACTGCAATCGCGTCAGCCTGGAAGGCGGGAAACATTTCGACCTTCGGGGGAAACCCGATCTCGTGTGCAGCGGCAAACGCGACGATCGAGATCATCGAGCACGAAGGGCTCGTGAATAACGCCAGAGTTCTCGGAACGGCCCTGCGCGACGGACTCGATCTGCTGAAGGCGAAGCATTCGATCATCGGAGATGTGCGGGGGCGGGGCTTGATGCAAGGTGTCGAAATCGTTCGTGACGAACGCAGTGGCGATAGGACACCCAATGTCGAAGGGACTCTTCGGATGTTCGAGGAGACCAAAGCACGTGGCCTGCTCATTGGTCGCGGCGGACTTCATGGCAACGTCCTGCGGATCGCTCCGCCGCTCGTGGTCTCGCGCGGCGACGTAGAACACGCCCTTGCCATCTTGGACCAATCGTTCGCCGCGCTCAACCAATGACAATTGGCCCGTCGATGCCGTTTGGCCGGCGGCGATTCGTCCGTCGCACGCCGCATCTCGAGGCGGCACCCGATGTCGGTGCACAACGGTCAAGGTCGGATGAACGTCCCGGTCGGAGCCATGCACGAGCGGCGTCGCAGGAGGGGGTTCGGGGCTGGGTGGATCGCAAAGGAAGGCCCAACGCAGCACATCCTTGCACCGTGAGCTGCATCGTCGGACATTTTTCTACTTGACGGCGGTGAACTAAAGACGGCTCTGCCGAACCTTACGAGCGAGACGCGCAGCACGGTGCTCCGCGCGAGCGGGCGATTCGCCCGTTCCGCCCTGGACCCACGCGAGAGCCTGTTCGGGGGCCTTCAACCAGTGCTCGTACAGCTTCGCGAGCTCGAGGCGCACGGAAGCGTCGTCCACAGTCGCAGCGAGCTTCTCGAAATCCGCGAGCGCTCGCGCTCGATCGCCGCGTGCCTTCGCAATTTCCGCGCGCGTCCTGAGTGACTCGACCGAGGGGCCGCGCTCAAACGCAGTCTGCGCGAACGTACCCGCCCTCTCGAGCGCCCCTGCACGACGGAGCGTTCGTGCAATCCCGGCGAGGTCTTCTGCGGGGAGTCTCTCGTCGGGCTCGCCGTAAAGCCCCACCAGCGATGTCATCGCGATCACGTCCCAGGCATTGTGTTCGATGACCCCCATCATTGCGGCGGTATCGCCGCTCCGAAGGAAGTGCATGTAGTAGGCACTGACATCGCCCGATGCAACATCGTCAATTCTTTCGAATCCGAGGACGTCTCTTTCCAACGCCACAAGTCGGCAGCCTTGACGAATGCGCTTGCCATGGACCCGCCTTGCCACATGCAGAAGGTCCAAGTGTGGCGGCTCGACGGGCATCGCGACTCGAGCGAGCACGAATCGCGTGCGAAGCAGCGGCAAATCGAAGCTCTTGCCGTTGAAGGTGACCAGCATCGCGGCCTCAGCGACCCTGTCGCGCAGGCGCTCGAGCATGGGCGCCTCCTCGTGTAGTTCGCGGACGAGAAGCTGCTCGAGGACAAGTTCCCCTCCGTCCCATCGCGCCAGGCCGACGAGAAAGGCGATTGTACCCGCCCCACCGGACAAGCCGGTCGTCTCCGTGTCGAGATAGAGCGCTCGCCGCGGATCGCATCGGGCGAGTTCGGGATCGAGTGCGAGGAGAGCAAGCAGCTGCTGATCGGCGTCCCTCGCGCATGCGATCGGCGCTCGTCCAGTTCGGTGCGCCGCCGAGAGTCTCTGGGTGCGAACATGGAGGGGCCCCAAATGTGTATCGACCGTTACGAACGGAAGCTCGACGGCGTCGTCATGCCTCGGAGGCGAGTACGGGCCCGAGGATGCCTGCTGCAAAATAGATTGCATACGCGCCCGCAAATCGTCCAAAACGCGGGCTCGTGAGAACGCCTCTTCACCTCGAGGCAGGCCGACCCCATTCCGGACCGCCTCCAACCGCGAGAGTCTGTTACCCAGGGACACGTAGGGAACGGTACATGGGTTCAGTGGGCACGGCTAGGAGTGCCGCCCTTTCCGGCATGCATCACTCGACGAGGCTGCTGCCATCGGTCATCGCCGCGTCGAGCATGTCGTCCATCGCCATGGCCAACGGCCGCGGCACGTCGGAAGCGCTGAACAGGCGGGCCTCACGGATCTCGACGGGGTTCGACGGCCGGCGCACGGGCGCATCCACTCGACACTCCACGACGACGGTTACGGCATGAAACCTGGGGTCGCGGTCAGGCCGCGAAAAGACCCCGACAAGCCGAATGATCTCGCAGCGGTCAATCCCGGCCTCTTCGGCAAGCTCACGTCGAATGGCAGCCCGCAGGGACTCCCCCCACTCGAGCGTTCCACCCGGGAGCGCCCACTGACCCACATCTGCGCGACGAACTAGCAGCCATTTCCCGTCGTTGGTGTGTGCCGCTGCGGCGATGCCCACGACCGGACGCCGTAGCACGTGTCGCGCGACCTCTTTGACCATCGCAAACACCCCGCGAGAGATGCGATGGCCCGGCATGTGGAAAAGGATAGCAGCGCGCTTGCCGACCGCGGACACGTTGGACGGAATTCCGAGGGCGGCCCCTCCGCACGCCACCGCGTGCCAGGCTGACCGGCCCTAAACGAGAAAGTCGAGCAACGCAAGGAGCGAAATTCGCAGTGCGCGGCTGCACACCCATGGTGACGCGCCGACACAACCGGAGTACCAAGAGCGACATGCCGACGCTGAGGCATTATACCGTTGTCCCGCGCCTTCCCGCGGCGCTCGAACGCTTGCGCGATATCGCGTACAATTTGTGGTGGTCGTGGTCTCCCTTGGGGGAAGAGCTCTTCGTGCGCTTGCAGCCCGACCTATGGGACGAAGTGCGGGGCAATCCGATCGAGCTCCTTTCTCGAATCGAGCAGCCTCGACTCGACGAGCTTGCCGCCGACGACGCATTCACCAGCCAACTAGACGCCGTCTGGCAGACCTTCCAGCGGTACATGCAACGCGAGGGTTGGTTTTCGAGGACGTATCCCGAGGCTGCGGGCGCGCGCATCGCGTATTTCTCGATGGAGTATGGCATCCACGAGTGTCTCCCGATCTACTCCGGAGGTCTCGGTGTCCTGGCCGGCGACCACCTAAAGACAGCGAGCGACCTGGGCTTGCCCCTGGTGGGGGTCGGGCTCGCTTACGCCGAGGGCTATTTCCGGCAAGTCTTGAACGCGGACGGGTGGCAAGGCGAGCGCTACCCCATCAACGACTGGCGTCGCATGCCCGTCTCGCCTGTCCTCGACGGAAACGGCAACAGACTCGTCATTCGAGTCCAATACCCCGACGGCATTGTTTATGCTCAACTTTGGAAAATTCAGGTTGGTCGGGTGCCGTTGCTCCTTCTGGACTCGAATCTGGAGCAGAACTCGCCGGCCGATCGCGCCATCACGGGCCCGCTCTACGGCGGCGACCAGGAGTTTCGGGTTCGCCAGGAGATCATGCTGGGAATCGGCGGAATCCATGCGCTTGAAGGCATGGGCCTTTCGCCGACGGTGTGCCATATGAACGAGGGCCATTCCGCCTTCCTGGCTATCGAACGCATCGGTCGCGTTATGCGGCAGCGCAAAGTCTCTTTCGACGTGGCCAGTGAAGCGAACAGCGCCGGTAATTTTTTCACAACGCACACTCCCGTAGCCGCAGGCAATGACGCCTTCGATCCAGCGCTCGTTCGACGTTACCTCGAGCCGTACCGCACGGCTCTCGGCATTTCCGAATTTGATCTTCTTGGACTCGGACGAATCGAGCCGCAGGATCGGAACGCGCCGTTCTCCATGCCGGTGCTCGCGTTCCGCACTTCGGATCACTACAACGGAGTGAGCGCGCTGCACGGCGAGGTCTCGCGCAAGATGTGGCAGGGACTTTGGCCCGATCTGCCGACACACGAGATCCCGATTGAATCGATCACGAATGGCGTCCATACGTCTTCGTGGGTCGCTTACGAACTAGGGGCTCTCTACACCCGTTACCTCGGTCCACGCTGGTCAGAGCAGCCCGACGATCCCGAGCTGTGGGGTCGGGCCAAGGAAATTCCCGATGCCGAGCTATGGCAGGTTCACGAGCACCGCCGCCATCGATTGGTGCAGCACGCGCGGCGCTGGCTACGCGCCGCGGCCGAGCGGCGAGGTGCGGGGCGCGAGGAACTCGAATTGGCTGACGAAGCGCTCGACCCGCAAGCACTGACAATCGGCTTCGCGAGGAGGTTTGCGACGTACAAGCGAGCAACGCTGCTCTTCACGGATCTCGACCGAGTCAAGAAACTGCTCTCGGACCCCCAGCGGCCGGTGCAACTCGTGTTCGCGGGCAAGGCGCATCCACAGGATCGGGGAGGAAAGGAGCTCATTCGTTCCATTATCCACGCGAGCCGCGATCTCGGCCTGCGGGGGCGTGTCGTTTTTCTCGAAGACTACGATATGCGCATGGCCCGCGCGCTCGTCAGCGGCGTCGACGTATGGCTGAACACACCGCGCCGACCTCTTGAGGCGAGCGGGACGAGCGGGATGAAGGTTGCGTCGAACGGCGGTCTCAACGTGAGCGTTGTCGACGGTTGGTTTGCAGAAGCTTGGCAAGATCACGGCTGGGAGATTGGTTGGGCCGTAGGTCGGGGCGAAGAGTATCCCGACGCCAGCGGAGATGCGCGCGAAGCTGAACTCCTTTATGATCTTCTCGAGCGCGAAGTCGTCCCTCTCTTTTTTGCTCGCGACGGCGTTGGCCGCCTGCCACGCGGCTGGATCGAGCGAATGAAGAATGCGATCGCCAAGCTCGTGCCGCGGTACAACACGGCGCGCATGGTCCGCGAGTACGTCAAGCGCTTCTACGTTCCGGGTATCAAGTTGTCGCACCGGCTGACGGACGGCGATCTCGCCGCGGCCAAGACTCTGACGGCCTGGAAGGGGCGGGTTCGCGAGGCCTGGCCGGCGGTCCTCGTGCGTGACATTCGGCTCGAGTCGCGCGATGAGGTGGCTGTGGGCGACCCCGTGCAGGTTTCAGCCCTGGTCCAACTCGGACCGCTCACGCCGGACGATGTCGCGGTGGAACTCTACCACGGGCCGACCGGCGGCGGACACGAGATCGATCGCGGCCGGATCGTGCGAATGCGGCCCGCGGAGCGAGCGACTGACGGGCAGTGGCGCTTCACCGGCGAGATAGCTACCCGTGAGAGCGGTGCACACGCGTTCGCGGCGCGCGTTGTGCCCTACAATGAAGCCATGACGCATCCTTACGAGACCTCCTTGATTCGTTGGGCGTAAAAGGAGATCGAGCGAGAGCAGGGAGGCGGCGCCCGGGCATTTGACTGCTGTGGCGGAGGAGGCCCCATGGTAGCTATGGAGTCGTGCCTGCGTTCGTCGATTTACATTGCCACTGGATCGCCCGAATCGACGACGGCCCGCGTACGCCAGAGGATGGCATTTCGATGCTACGCCGCTTGCGGGCGGCGGGGTTCGAGCACGTGGTCGCGACACCGCACATGCGCCCCGGTATGTTCGACAATGACCGGGTCGCTCTCGAGCGAGCCTTCGGCGAGATGGAACCGTACCTTGCTTCCGAAGCCTCGATGCCGACGACGTACCTCGCGAGTGAACACTTCTTCGACGACATCGTCTTCGACAGACTCTTACGCGGAGGCGGCCTTCCGTATCCCAGCAATGCCGTTCTCGTGGAGTTCGGCGACTCGTTCCCGGCACGGGTCCAACATCGCTTTTTCGACTTGCAGCGTGCAGGTCTCGTTCCTGTGCTTGCACATCCTGAGCGCTATGGGGCCGTGTGGCGCGATGACGCTTGCCTCGATCCGATTCTAGATGCCGGAGCCCAGCTCCTCTTGGACGTTTGCGCATTGATTGGCAAGTACGGGCGAGCGCCACAAAGGGCCGCGGAGAAGCTGCTCGAGGAGGACGCCTACGACGCAGCCTGCTCGGATGCGCACAAGCCAGAGGACATCGACGGGGTCGTGCGCGCCATTGCCAGGCTCGAGGCCCTCGTTGGTTCGGCCGAAACCAAGCGCTTGCTCTCGGACGGCCCAAGAGCGATCCTCGGTCTTTCAACTTGAGATGGAGGGCACGAAGGCCTTGGAGCGGATTGCGGTGATCGGTCTGGGGTACGTGGGATTGCCCGTGGCGCTCGCCTTTGCTCGCAAGTTCGAAAACACCGTCGGGTTCGATTTGAACCCCAACCGCGTCGCAGAACTTCGCCGAGGCATCGATCGCAACCGAGAGCACCCGCCCGAGCGACTGCGGTCCGTTGCCCTTCACGTCACGTCGGACGCCGCCGAAATGAAAGGCTCTACATTCTTCGTTGTTGCGGTCCCGACGCCGGTCGACGCGAACAACAAGCCGGACCTCTCAGCGATCGAGCGAGCGAGCGAAACGGTTGGGCGCGTTCTCTCGCGCGGAGCGGTCGTCGTGTACGAATCCACCGTTTACCCCGGTGTCACCGAAGAGGTATGCGGTCCACGGCTGGAGCGCTCGAGCGGTCTGCGGCGCGGAGTCGATTTCACGGTTGGCTACTCCCCCGAACGCATCAACCCGGGAGATCCAGACCACACCCTCGAACGAATCACCAAGGTCGTCAGCGCAGAGGACCCCACAACGCTGCGTCGCGTCGCGGACGCTTACGCGTCGATCATTGACGCGGGCATTCACCGCGCCCCGAGCATCAAGGTGGCCGAAGCCGCAAAAGTTATCGAAAACACACAGCGTGACCTCAATATCGCACTGATGAACGAGCTCGCCATCATTTTCGAGCGCCTCGGAATCCGAACGGAGGACGTGCTCCAAGCCGCGTCGACCAAGTGGAATTTTCTCGGCTTTCGTCCGGGTCTCGTTGGGGGTCACTGCATCGGCGTTGATCCTTACTACCTCACGGCGAAGGCTCAGCAGCTCGGGTATCAACCCGAAGTCATTCTCGCTGGACGCCGCATCAACAACAACATGGGCGCATATCTGGCCCAGCGCCTCGTGAAGATGCTGATTGAAGCCGACATCACGGTCAAGCACGCCCGTGTCGGTGTCCTCGGCCTGACGTTCAAAGAAGATTGCAGCGACATACGGAACAGCAAAGTCCCCGACATCGTCGATGAGCTGCGACAGTTCGGCATCGAACCGATGGTGCACGACCCACTGGCGAGCCCTGCCGAGGCCATGGCAAAGTACGGATCGAAACTCGTTTCGTTCGACGAGCTCGATGGGTTAGACGCCATGGTTCTGGCGGTCCGGCACAGGTGGTACCTGGACCTCGGCGAACGCCGGCTACTCTCGGCGATCCGCGATCGTGGGGTAGTGGTCGACGTGAAGAGTGCCATTGACCCCGGGGCGTTGGACCGAGGTATCCGGTACTGGAGCCTCTGATCGCCGTCGGCCTCCCCAGCATGCTATACGAGCGACCGCGTGCATTCCGGACTCAAAGATAAGAGCTTGAGCTCACCCCGACGCTCCGGGTTCTTGCGCCATCACGCCGTCAAGCTTGCTGCGTCCGTCGTCATCACGGCGCTGATCGTCTACACGGTCCAAAAAGGGGGACTGAAGATCGTACCCGAAGGCGGCGATTTTCAGCGCGTTCGCTGGTACGCCGTTCCGGCTTATTTCTTCATTTTTCTAGCCATGACATGGTTTCGGGCCGTTCGCTGGCGCTTCTTGCTGCGATCGATCGCTGACGTTCGAACAAAAAAGCTTCTCACGGTATCGGGCATCGGTTTCGCCGCAATTTTACTCTTGCCCTTCCGCCTTGGTGAAATCGTCAGGCCATATCTCATCCGTACGCCGCCGCGCTATCGTGCCACTTCGGACTCGAGGCCGGTCACGTTGACAGCAGCAATGAGCTCCGTCGTCGCCGAGCGGATCATCGACGGCTTTTGCCTGAGCGTCATCCTCGCTCTCGCCCTCTTTTTTGTTCCGACGGTCCAGCCCTTACCCGACAAGGTGGTTGGAATTCCGGTAACCGTCGAGGACGTGCGAATGAGCGGGTATGCCATGCTCGGGGTGTTCGCAGTTGCCTTCGGTACGATCGTCGTCTTCTACTTTGCGCGCGGTTGGGCTCACCGAGCGACAGTGATCGTTGTCGGCGCGGTTTCAATGCCGCTCGCCACCAAGCTGACGAGCACGGTCGAAAAGTTCTCCGATGGGTTGCACGCGTTCGGGCGCGCAAAGGATGCGATTGGGTTCCTTCTCGAGACCCTGATCTATTGGGGCCTGAACGGACTCGGCGTTTGGCTTCTCGCGTGGGCCTGCGGCATTGTGCATGCGGATGGCTCCGCTCCGACCTTCGGCGAAGCCTGCGCCATGATGGGCATGGTCGGATGTGCGATCCTTATTCCCGGGCCGCCCGGGCTCCTCGGCGTGTTCCAAGCCGGGCTCTACGCCGGGATGACAATGTTTTACCCAACAGAGATTGTGACCGGACCGGGACCGGCGTTCGTCTTCGTGACCTATGCAGCACAGTTCGTGTTCACCGTGGGCATCGGGGCTGCCGGGCTATGGCTGGAGCGCGGGGGCATTCGCGCGCTCGAACGTGCCGAGGACGTGCTCCCAGCGGCAGTTGACGCAAGCTAAAGCACGCGCACTCCTGCGGTCCGACGACGTCGAGTTCGTCAGGCCGAACGGGAGAGCCCGCCGCGAGGGTCGTGCCGGACGAGTCGTTTTGACGAAAGCCCCGGCAAATCCGGGATGCTCCCGTCCGTGGAGGACCCATGTTCCATGGCCCTTGCTTTGGGCGAGAACACGCGCGCGCGGTCGCCCAGTCGGCCCGTTGAAAACTTGCCAGCGTCGGCCAGGGCATCGTAAAGCGTTCAAGCATGCGTTGCGGTGGTTGGCGTGTGGCTCTGAGCGGCTGTCCGGGGGTCGCGCTGGCACTGGCGGTCGCCTTCGGCACGTCCTCGGCGAATGCCAAAGCGACTTACGAGTCCGCATATGGGTACGACAGGACATGGAACGCGGCGTTGCGGCTCGTTCGAGTGGACAACGGTTGGAAAGTCGTCGAGAAGGACGAGGCGAGCGGCTACATTCTATTCGATTACACGTCGCCGGAGAGCTCGAAGCCCACGCCGGGCTCGATCGAGCTCGTCCGCGGGCAAAAATCAACCGCAGTGAGCGTCCTGGTGCAGTTGGCAGCTCTGCCACGCTATCATGAGCAGGTCATGCTGGATGCGCTCGCCGCCAAGATGCGCCGAGAATACGGCGACGCACCGGCGAGCCCGGATCGGCGGCCATCGGAGCCTCCCGACGGCGGCGACGGCGAGCGCGAGTAGCAGCTGGGTCCAAACCGACATCAACGGGCTGCGAGCGGCGCTGGATCAAAGCTTGGCGGGTGGACGTCGCCGCAGCAGCGGAAGCCTATTTGGTAATAGCGGAAAGTCTCGTCGTGGGCTGTTGTCATCGGGCGACATCGTGTTCGAACTGGTCCCCAATACCCCCCCTTTAGGCCACTCAAGTGAGGGTGGCCAAATTGAGACGCATTCACCACCCATTCGTCAACATTGCCGACCAGATCGTGAACCCCGTAGGGGCTCACGCAAGCAACGCGGGAACCGCTTGGCTCCCTCTGATCTAGGCGGGCCAACTCGCCGGCTTGGGTCCTTGGATCGTAGACTTGATCTGAATGCGGCCATATGTACGGCTTATCGATGTTGCAAGCGTTCGGGTCGCGCGCATAGCCGTCCCCGTACGGATAAGGCTGTTGCTTCGGGCCCTCGCAGGCGAGGGTCCACTCCGTATCCGCACACAGCCGTTTTCCGAGCGACTCGCACGACGATCGGGCTTCGTACCAATTTGCCATGTACGTTGGCATCGCTCCGGCCTTGTTCGGCCATTCGTACCTGTCGATGCAAAAATGCTTGTGGTCCGTCTTGAGAAGGCAGCTGCTGTTTGACGGCCCCTTATCGAATTGTGCGCAGCGCAGCTTGACGTCCGGATCCAACCACCGAAGGCATTTTTGGTCGACGAGCGGACAGTACTCACCGTCGACCTCGACCATATCCGCAGGGCACCCCTGTTCGGTCGGCTTGCCTTCCGGATCAGCTTCGCCGGGTCGAATAAAGCGACCGAAGATGGCTCCATGGGCCGCCAACAGCGGCAACACCTGTAGCCCACCGCTCTCTGCGCTGAAAAGCCCAGGGCCGGACGATGCCCGTGGCCCGCTCTCGCCGCGGCCGTGGTTGGCCGCGTGCGAACGCACGGTGACCGTCGCGACCGCAAGTATCGTTACGAACCATCCGAACCAAACAAACGCCCTACTGCGACGCATGAATGTAAACCCACCGCGCATGCGAAGAGCATGCGCGCCCAACGCCGCCCCCGACCGTCATGAGCCGGGGTCGCTCCCTATTTCACGAAGAGGCAACCGAATCGTCGACACGCACCAATCTCACTTTTCAAAGAAAGCAAATGCCGAGCCGCTTAGGCGGACCCCTCCGTCCGAGACCGAGTCATGCAAAGGACTCGGCTCGGGGCCGCTCAGTTCCACGGCAAAATCGGCAAGTCTCGCTGCCCTACGTCACATGGAAAATAGAGTATGGATGCGACGACCGGACGGCCATATTTGTTGCGTCCCGGTCATAACAGCCGGGAAAAGTTGCGCGCCAACGGTGACGGCGGGACGTCATTGTCAGAGAAGCGACGTGCGCGTTGACGCGAACAACGGATTGCGAACGCCTCTTCGCAGCCGACTTCGCACCCCCCGCGATGCGTTGCGACCCGCTTGGCGTCGTCGGTTCCCCCGGGGTGCAATCGGCGAGGCTCCCGGCGCACTGGCTCACGTTACGTGTCCTCACATCCTGCTCCCCGAGTAGCTTACCGGCGACGGTCTGAAACCAAAACCCGACCCCGGCTCTCAGCTGTTCGCTGGCCAGCGATTCATTCCTTGGGTACGAAAGGCGGCGTAGCCCATTCACGGCGCGACAGTGGTCCACGGGAACCGACAGCGCTCTCTGCCTGACCCGCCTGATGGACCCCCTTGCGAGCATCCGCGCGGAGCGAGGAGCGGTGACGGCAGAATGAGGTGGACCCCGGTCTGAAGCCCTCGCCGATTTGCTCGGATGGCTCAGGCCAAAGTCGGGACGACGGTGCCCGCTTTTCGTTTGCCCAGCGTGATGCTCGCCGTGTGATCCATGAGAGCTCATCCGGTCCTGCGCAGGGGAGCCTCGCCACAAGCGGTGCCGCCGCAGAGGCCAAGAGCACAAGCGCCGGCAGCCAGCGGAAGTCGACGCTCAGCTCTCGATGAAACTCTTGAGTTGCTTGCTGCGCGAAGGATGACGGAGCTTTCGAAGCGCCTTGGCCTCGATTTGTCTGATTCGCTCGCGCGTAACCTCGAAGTCCTGGCCGACTTCTTCGAGCGTATGATCGCTTTTTTCGCCAATGCCAAAGCGCATACGAAGCACTTTTTCTTCGCGAGGCGTGAGCGTCTTCAATACCTTGCGGGTCTGCTCGGCGAGATTCATGTTGATGACCGCCTCCGCGGGCGACACCACGCTCTTGTCCTCGATGAAGTCTCCGAGGTGAGAATCCTCTTCTTCGCCGATGGGCGTCTCGAGGCTGATGGGCTCCTTCGCGATCTTGAGCACTTTGCGTACCTTATCGAGTGGGAGCTCCATCTTCTCCGCGATTTCTTCCGGGGTCGGTTCGCGGCCATACTCCTGGACGAGGTACCGGCTTGTTCGAATGAGCTTGTTGATGGTCTCGATCATGTGGACCGGAATACGGATCGTCCGTGCCTGGTCGGCGATGGCCCGTGTGATGGCCTGTCGGATCCACCAAGTGGCATAGGTCGAAAATTTGTAGCCACGTTTATATTCGAACTTGTCGACCGCCTTCATCAGACCGATGTTGCCTTCTTGAATGAGGTCGAGAAACTGGAGTCCTCGGTTCGTGTACTTTTTCGCAATGCTGACCACGAGCCGTAGATTCGCTTCGACCAACTCTGCTTTCGCTTTGTCGGCGATACGCTCCCCTTCCCGAATCGATTCGTATGACTCGCGGAGCTCCTTGACGTCGAGCTGAAGCTCCTCCTCCACTTTCTTGAGGTTTTTTTGTGCAGCCGAATGAGCACCGAGGACGTCGTCCGGCGTCAAACCGTACTTGCGCCTGTATTTGCGTTCGGCTCCGGCCTCCCCGCGGGATTGTCGAGCCTCTTTGCGCAGCTGATCGACATCGACCCCGGCCTGCTTTGCCAAATCGAGGATACTGCTTTCGGCGCGCTCGATTTTTTGAATCAGCCCGCGAAGTTTGGCGACGACTCTGTCAATCGTCTTCTTGTTCAAACGCATCTCTTCGAGCGTCTCCACCATTTTTTGGCGATTGGCGTCGACCTCGGCTTCGATGCCCTTCTTTCGAGAAGATGCGCAATCGACCAGGCTCTCTCTGAGGTCCTGGGCCACTTTGTCGAGATGCTTGACCTTGTCAATCAGCCGAAGGATTCGACGGTCGGCCTCCTCTTCGTCGAACTCTGCATTGTCATCTTCGGCGTCCCGGATGATGTCTTTGACTCGGATCTTGTGCTTACGAAGCTTGTCACCGAGATCCATGATCTCGCGAACGGCCACGGGAGAATTGAGAATCGCAGAGAGAACAGTATGCTCGCCCTGCTCGATCCGCTTCGCTATCTCGACTTCCCCCTCCCTCGTGAGAAGCGAGACGCTTCCCATTTTGCGGAGGTACATCCGGACCGGGTCGTTGCTCTTGGAATAGTAACCGTCGAGCTCCTCTTCGGCCTTGGCGTGGGCCGGGGCCTGTTCACGCTCCCGGGAGGCTTTCTGCTCTGCCTGTTCGTCGGCGATCCGCTTCGGAGCGATCTTCACCTGGGTCGCTGCATCGACGATCTCAATATCTTCATCGCCCAGTACGCCGAGCACATCATCCATCTGATCGGCCGCCACCATGTCGGCCGGCAACGCGTCGTTCACCTCGTCGTAGGTCAGAAATCCCTTGGACTTCCCCATCTCGATGAGTTGTTGAACTTCCTTCCGATCACGGTTCTTCGTCGCCATCGCTACCTCGGTGCTTCTACCCCACGCATGCGTCTTGAGCGTGCTGCGCCCAAAGATGCGCAACCCTCACCTGCGGACCAATCCGTGCCGCTCCCGGACCAGCGCGTCGACGTGCTTCGCGCGCTCCACTTCGGCGTCCCAATCGCCGATGTGCCTTTGTTGCTCCCTCGCGGCCTCGCGCGTTTCCCGGGCAACGTTCGTTTCTCGGAGTTTCTTCGCGTTGGCGATCACGGTCGTGCGTGCTTCCTCAATCGTGTCGTGCGCCGGAGCGGCCAGGCGCGCGGACGCGAAGGCTTGGATCGCGGAACTCATTTGCGCAAGGAATTCGGCGCTGTCCAAGACTTTTTCCCCCCGTGCAGACGTCCGAGAGCACTTCCCAATCGCTGCCACGATTCGTGCCGACTCGCCCTCCAACAGGTCCAAGATTTTTGCCACATCGAAATCATCCAAAAGAGCCGGAAAATCGAGCAACGCCCCTGCAATGGCTTTTCGCTCTTCTCGTCCAGGGTGTCGGGCCTTCACGCGGGCTTCCGATGGTCGCGGCCCGAGCTGAACGCGCGCGACTTTTGCTGCCGCCATCACCCTGTGCTCCAGGGCCCCGAACGCATTTGGCGCGGAGCGTACCAGATCGAGGCGGCTTGCGGCGTAATCCGCGTACGCTTTGAGCATACCGCGAACGACAGGGTCCTTTTGACGCGCGAGGATGGTGGCGACCCGTTCGATGCGGCCCGCGCGTTCGCGAAGATCCGCGGCATTAAAGGAATCGTCGAGCTCCACGTTGATCAGATACTCAACCAGCCCGATGGCCTGACTGAGAACATGAACGAGGGCGTCGTAACCTCTCGCGCGAACAAAGTCGTCCGGGTCCGATCGCCCCGGCAAAAGTGCGACCTTGGCGTCGAGTTCTGCCGTTTCGCAGGGTAGCTCGGCCCCACGAGTCGCTTTGCGCCCGGCTGCATCACCATCGAAAAGTAGAGTGATGCCCGTCGCGTAGCGGCGCAAGAGCTTCGCCTGATCAATCGTGAAGGCGGTTCCCAGCGGCGCGACAACATTTGAAAAGCCGCGTGCGTGCAGGCTGACCACGTCAAAGTTGCCCTCGACGAGGATGCAGTGGTTTGCCTGACGGATCGCGTGACGCCCTTGCCAGAGCCCGAAGAGCGTCGTGCCTTTGGTGTAAATCGGGCTCTCCGGTGAGTTGATGTATTTGGGCGGCGGCTCCCGGGCCGGATCGTCGCCGGGCACCGGTCCAAGCGACCGCCCGCTGAAGGCCACGACACGTCCCTGCACGTCGACTATGGCGAACATCAATCGGTGGCGGAACCGATCGTAGTATCCGGACCCGGTCGACCGCGGGACGAGCAGCCCGACGGTCTCTGCGAGGGCCGGCGACACGCCTTGTTTCTTCAGAAAGAGAGCAAGTTCGTCCCAGCCGGCGGGCGCGTAACCCAGCCGAAATGCAGCGGCGGCCTCGCTTGTCGGTTCGAGGGACCGTCGTGCTAATTCGTCGAGCGCGAACGAGCGTGAAGGATGTTCTCGCAACTGCGCCTCGTACCAGGTCGTCGCGAGCTGCATCGCGCCATAAAGCGCTTCTCTCTCTCGCTTGTGACGATCGGCGTCGGTCGGCGCATCGTCCTCACGTTCGATGGCAATGCCTGCCCGCTCCGCTAGCGCCCGAACCGCCTCGGCGAACGTGTAGCCTTCGGCCCGCGCAAGGAACGTGAACACGTCCCCGCTCTCTTTGCATCCAAAGCAATGGTATAAGCCGCTGTCAGGGTTGACGTTGAAACTCGGCGTCTTCTCCTTGTGGAATGGGCACAAACCGACGAAGCGTCGTCCGTGCTTTTTTAGCGACGGGACACTCTCGGTTACTACGGCGACGATGTCCGTACGGTCTCGTACAAGCGAGATCGTGTCTTTGGAGATCATCGACCTGAGCTCACTCGCGTCCGCTTCCAGTGGTTGATTTTAGAGGGGCCAAGGCTCGGCAGCGGGGAGCCACGGCGTTCCGAAGGCGAAGGCGAAGGCGGTTGGGTGCAGGAGCAAGAAAGGCGGCGAGCACGAGTTTACGCCGAAGGGCTTTTTCACATGCGGATTCCCACCGGTCAAGGCAGCCTGCATGGGTCACCCACCAAAGTCGCCGACAGCGCAGACCCATTGCTACGATCCACCGCTTCGAGCCCCCAAGTCCGTGCCTGGGTGGCTACCCTCTTTGCGGCTCCCATGCCACCTCCGTCCGTTCCTCCCGTGCCGCGACGCCCCCGTACGGGGGGTGCTCGTCCCGCGCCGACGCCCCCTCTCGGCGTGGCCCTCCGCCTTTCAATTCAGAGGCAGGGCCTCGGGCTCGAGCTCGACTCGCCGGTCACTCTCGGCTGCCTGCGCGTGTCTCAGCTCGCAACGACCCTGCCAGGTGTGCGATTTCCCGTCGATGTCTCCGGGGGCGTCGCTCGCTTTCGTCATAGGCGAGGCAGCGTCCGTCGACTCGAGATGGAAATCGAGGCGCGAACGCTGGAGCGGTGGCTATCGCCCCGATGGGCCGGTATCGTGAGCGAGCGTGCGCCGGACGTTTGGATTCGCGTTGAGTCCGGGAAGGCCGTGGTTGCCGTCGCGTCCACTCAAAGCGCCGAAGGCGGAGACGATCTTGGCCCCATCCTCGCGTTCGACGTGCATGCGTTGGCCGACGGGGAGGACCTGTTGCTCGTTGCGGCGCATGCAAGGGGCTCTGAATTGCCCAAGCCGGCGACGGCGCTCGCGACGGCGTGCTTGGTGGTCGCTCTGGGAGACCACGCGACTCGAACGGGGACGATCTTCCGCATACCCCGACTGGCGCGGGTCATTGCCGCGGCGGTGTTTCCCGAGGGCGGTGCGCGAACGCCCGATACAAGCGCCGTCGTCTGCACCGTTCTTGATGCACGGCAGGACTCCTGGTTTCTCCAGCTCGAGCCCGATCGCGCTCCCGCCGCACCACGAGAGGAGGCTCTGCGCGCTCGGGAAGTGGCGGCCGCCTTGTCTAGAGCGGACGACGCGCTCGTGGGCGGCGAGCTCGATCGCGCTCGCGACGGCTACTTCGACGTTCTCGAGCGCTCACCCCGGCAGCCAGACGCGGTCCTGCGCATCGTCGAGATCGACGTCCGCAACGGGAGTCGCGCTGAGGCGGCGATAGGGATGCTGGCCGAGGTTCCTGTCCGACTTTGGGACGGCCTTTTGGCGGGCGAGCTTCGAGCGCAGGTTGGCGACCGCGGCGGAGCCCTGGCAGCACTCGAGCGCGCGGCGGAGCGCGAGAGCACGCCTGCCCTGGCAGCGCGGGCGTACGAGGTCGCCGCGCGGCACGCGCCCATCGATCTTGCGGGAGAATATCTCGACCGCGCCATTTCTCGCCATCCGCGTGCGCCTTCCGCGCGTTGGGCACGGATGCGGATGCGACTCGCGCTCGGCCGGATCGACGAGGCGTTCGCCGACGTCGAGCATCTCGAAGCGTTGGCTGCTCACTCGAGGGCAAAGTGCGCAGTTTGGCTCCGTGCCGGCCAGGCCTGGCTGGCGTCCGGTCTGAGCGACGTCGCAGCGCCGGTCTTCGAGCGCGCACTACGATACGTCCCAGACGACGCCCACGCGCTCGCAGGGCTTGGCGCTGCACTCGCGGCCGGCGCCAATCGAGCCCGCGGCGTATCGCTTCTCGTCCGAGCGCTCGACGTGGCCCGCGGTAGAGGCCTCTCTACCGCGGCATTCGAGCTCGAGGTTGCGCGCGCATTCGCCGAGCTTTTAGATGACCTGCCCGCAGCGATCGCGCACGTAGCGGGGATCGACAGAGAGGCCCCGGAGGCCCTCCTGGCGAGGGGCTTGGAGGGCCGCTGGCGGGCGAAACTCGGTGATCTGGTCGGCGCGAGTCTGGCGTTCGCTCGACTGCGAGATATGGCTGGCTCCCTGCAAGAGACTCCGCCTGGCGAACCCGACAAAGCCGACCCTTCGTACCGAAGGCTCGCAGAATTGCTGATGGAGGGGGCGGAGGTCGAGCTCTCAGGGGGGCGAACCGATGCGCTTTCAGCACATCGTTACGTGGCCACCGCCCTTCGATTGAGGCCTCACGACGAGGACATCCTGCTGATGTATCGAGATCTGTGCGCTCGCGTCGCGGATCGCCGGGGTTCGGGGGCGCCCACACCGTCGGCCGATCCGTCTCCGATGAGACCCGTCGCGTCCGTTGAGCGGAAAGCCCCGACAGGTGCACCCCAGGAGGGGTCCGTCGCGTCGCCGCTTGCTTCCGCTAAAGGCCCGGCCGTAGCAGCCGACGCGGCACTCGCGTCATTCGACGTCGGCGAGAAGTGCGGCACTGATGATTCCGACGGCTTCCGCGAAGCTCGGGTCGAAGAACTGACGCGGCGTCTCCATGCGGAACCGGCAAATGATGCGATTGCGGACGAGCTCTCGGGTCTGCTCGAATCTCTTGATCGCGGGCACGAACTCCTGGCACTGCTGATCGGGCGCCTGGAGGATGCAATGCCCGATCGTCGCCGAGTCCTGGTCCCCCGCGTTCGCGAAGCCCTCGATCGCCTGGCGACCGCAGCCGAATCGGCAGGACGTGACGATGAAGCTTCGCTTTACCGAACCGTTCGGGACGGTCTGAACACCTGAAAGCGGCCGTTCCCGTCGGGTGAAGCGAGCCTCGGCGTCTCTCTACACTCTCGACCGTCGATGACGATGCAAATCACTCTAGCCCGCCGCCGCTACGGGGGCACCGCGACGAACATCTCGTAGCTGCCATCGGCGCCCGTAATGGACGCTCCAATTTGGACCGGCGTTGACTGCGCGGGAGCGCGGAACATGCGAACGAGCGCGTTGCTGACCGGGTTCCCGACGGGGTCGGTCACTCGCAAACCAACCGAGAGGCTGACGGCGGGAAACGAAAGGGTCCCGGCCGGGCTCGCACCGGTCGAGGTGACGAGGACGTTGGACGTCTCCGTGAGCCATGGAAGCATCGAACCGCTCGGGGGCTGCACGAGAAGGCCATAGCTGCCCGGGTCGAGTTCCAACACGAAAGAGCCGTCGCCTTGCGTCTCCGTTTGGACCGGACGAGGCAAGCAGAAAGCGTTGGTCGAGCCTCCAGCGAGCGATAAGTCGGCGCAAGCGGCCGGGACTGCCTGGACGAGTGCATTGGAAAGCGGCAAACCATCGGCGGTTCGGACAAACCCCGCGGAAGGCTGCGTCGGCCCAAGCGCCACGGGTTGCATCGTGTACGGGAGGGTTTGTACGGGAACCGACAGGGCGACGACTTGTACGGCTCTAGTCGGGTCTTGTGGACGGACATCGACTCGGTAGTCGCCCGGAGGCAACACCACCGTGAACGTCGACCTCCCGGCTGCCGTTGTCGGCTGCACGTGCCTGTAACTTGTAAACTCGAAGCTGGTCGTGTCCTTTTGGCCTTCTGCATTCGTGATGGAGAGCGCCTCGAACACGAGATCGGCTATGATCGGCAGTCCATTCACGGCATAGATTACTCCCGAGACTGAGACGGGGGGCGGCAGCGATGGATATTTCAGAGGCGCTGTCGGCGAAGCTAAAAAATCGTTGATCGGCGTGAACAGGCATGCAGGCTCGACAGAATCGGACGGTGGAGCGACGACAAGCTGTGCACCGGCCAGCGCGTCGGGATCCCCCTGGGTGGACGTCAGCGGCACACCGAGCGGCACCCGGCGCACCGCAAGACGAACAGCGGGGTTGGCAAGCCCCTGGAGCGGCTCGACATTCGAGATGATGTCGCCAGTGTTGAGATCACGAAGATACGCCGTCCACCCGTCGAAGGTGCCCTGCGCGCGCGTGATATCGAAGCTCGGAAACTCCAGATTCCCCATCCCGTCCGTCGTCGTGTCGTAAAATTCGATGAATCCCGTGTCGAACGAATTGCCCGAGACGGAGAGCACTTCAATGAGCGGTCCGAAGGCTTGGTCGAACGGGAAGTCGGGCTTCGACGTTCGCTCGTATGTGCCCGGTTGCAAGTACGTTTTGAAAGTCGTTTCGGGACCTCCACCTGGTCCTGGAAATCCAGTTGGGTCCGTGGCAGCCGTCGCCAGAATCGGTGCGATGGGCAGCGAACCCACGATGAGCGACGTCCCGTCGGGGTTGCTGAGCGAAATGGGCTTGAATGCGACGTGAAAGGGAAGTGACGTCGTCAGCCCTCCCGTCCCGAGGTTCCACTGCACCTCGTCTTCGGCCACGGCTGGCGATACCGTGTAGAGCCCGCCGGGTTCGACGGTGCCCGGCAAAGCCACCGTTCTGGACGCTCCGGAACCGGCGTCGAGAGGCGCGGACAGGGAATCAAATGACATCGCGAACGTCCGGTCAGGCGCGAAATAACCGTCCGACGGCATCGACATGAGAACGACGAGATCCGCCGTCGGCGACGGGCCTCCGTCAGCGCACGCGCCTGCACCACACTGGCTGGAGATCGATTCGCCTCCGTCCCCGCTGCCGCACGGTTCAGCATCCGCGCAAGTGCTGCTCGTCGCCGGCCGGGGACGTCGCGGTGGCGCGATCGAGCCGCAGCCGGCGATGTATGGCAAGGCGAGCGCCAGCGCCTCCACGCAGAGAAGTCGACGGTCCGGATGGTGCCGCGGACTAGACAGTCGCCGGGGGCCGATTAATGGGAAATTGAGGGTTGAAGCCATTCGAAATGTCGGGGACCTCGCCCGCCGCGAAGCGGGGAATTCGGCGGCTGCAATGGGTCGAACTCACGGCCGGGAGCTAGCGGGACGATTCGCGCTAAGTCGAATGGTTTCACGGCCCTCCTTCAGCGCTCGCCTCCGGCGGCGGGAACGCCCCGTCCTCGTATACGCCGGCGTCGTAGGCGGGACAGCCGTCGGGACTCCCACCGGGCATATAAAACCAAGTGACTTGGTCGCCGCCGATCGCGCTGGGTGTGTGGTCGAGCGGAGCCCCGTCACTCAGTGACGCGAAGGCATGAGCGACGAGAAAGTCAATTCGGTGGCACGATGTTGCCGGAGGCTGCGAGAGAAAATAGCTGACGATAACGACCCCTCCGTCCGCCGAATAGGAATCCGGGGAGACCACACCCGCGTTCGCCGGCGCCGGATTGATGTCAAAGTCGACGAAGACGTCCCACACGAAGCCGTCGTTTGGATTTCCGGGCTCGACTGGAACGGAGAATGAGTCGAACTCGGGCCAGGAAAACAAGATCTGGTCCGCCGGTGGCTGGACTGCGTCGTGCAGGATAGTGGGACGGCTGATCGGTTCCGGCGGCAGATCGGTCGTAATGCACGCCGGCGCCAAGGCGCCGAGGACGGCACCTAGAAGTGCAAGGGAGAAGGCCTTCGCCCCACGGACCCGAAGCAAAGCCATTTGCTACAACCTGCCGCTCAGAACAGACTGAACTTACCCGAAGACGGCCCTCGCTGTAAGACTGGAGCGTCCGTGTGCCAGCGCGCCTCGGCGTATTCCGGGCTGACGGCGAGCCGAAAAAGGTCAGCAAGCATCGGTTCGCGCTGGCACCAAGCTCGAAGCGACGGAAGCGAGAGCTCCCGACTGGCACCAGGGGTCCTCTCGTCGAGAAGCGTTCGGGCTGCGTAGCCGAAATCGCCGCCGAGGAACATACCGACGCGACGTCCGTTTTGCCTTGCGCGCTCCAGTAACTCTGCGTATTCGGGAAGCCGCGAAGAGACCATGAGGTGCTGAAGGCGCCGCTGCGTGCGGGCCGGGACGAGTTGCCAAAACGACTCGGCGAGCTGCGCTGCGCGCGCATCAACGACCCGACCGATGTCTTCGGGTCCGAATGCAGCTCGGACCGCGCCGACGACCGCCCGCCCCTCCGGGGGAGTCAACCCGATCAAGAGAACGTTTTGAGGCAGAGCCGCTGACATGCCGCGTCCAAGCTCGTAGCGCAGCGCAACCGATTCCTCTCGCACGTCGCCGGTCAGAATCAGTGAGGGTGGGGAAAGAAGGGCCACTTGCACGGCCGGTGCGCCCGCTTGGTGCCGGGAGGAGAACAGCGGAATCCGCCTTGCGTCGAGGACGCGAATGGCCGATTCGTACAGTCGGCCAATGGCCGACGTCGCACCCGGCACCACGCGCTCTACGCCAGTGACGGCGTAGCTCGCAGCGTCACGCACGAAGAGGTGCATGGATCCCTCCCAAAGCGATGCGAGCGCCTCGCCTGCAGCGTCCAAGGCCGGCCGCTCGAGAAAAGCAGCGATTCCAGGCTGTTCGGGCTGCGAAGCGAGCGCCGGCGGCGCCAAAGGCCCTGCGTCCGCATCGAAGGCGCGCAAAACATGCTCGACCCCGCAGGCGTAAACGCGCGCATCGTCCGCGATGGCCGCCGCCCGCAGCAGCTCGAGTCGTCGCATGTCGCCTGGCTCTAGGCTCGCTTGCTGTCGGCGGACGCGCACAAGGTCGCGCGACCGGTCTCCCGATGCGGCAAGTAGTTCTGCGAGGATGTCACCGGCCGCGCTTTGCCCTGCACCGAGGGCTTCCCAAAGCATCTCTTCGGCGCCTCGGGCATTCCCTTGGTCGATGAGCGCGCGCCCGAGCGCGAGGATCGACCGTGAATCGCCGGCCGAATCGGTTGGCGCGTTCGCGTCGCGTTCGAAGTCCGCCGGTCGGTCGGGGCACGCGACAACGCTCCGAGACGGCGATTGAGCCGCGTCGGAAATCGCCAGTAGGTCGCCGCGAAGGGCGCTTGCCGCAATTCTTGCATCGGCATACTCGTCGGCAAAGTCGAGAAAGAAGGCTGCGTCCTTCGCTCTCTTCGCGCTGAGCGCAGCCACGGCTCCGGCCAAGGCAACTTTTCCCGGCTTGCGCAGGTCGAGTAGTGGTCCAGAAAGCGCAACGCGATAAGCGTCGACCGCCGCTGCAGCGTTGCCATGTGAGGCCAGGCGCTCAGCGAGGCCAAGGGCCACAAGCGGGTGCCCTCCCCCCAGAACCTCTTGAGCAGATTCCAATTCGCGCAGGCCTGCACCTCCGCCCTGCACCACATCGAGCGCCTCGGCGAGGAGAAACGACCGTAACGCCGTGTCGTCCGGCGCAATGGGGTCGTCGATTCGGCGGAGTTCATCGATCGTCCGCCGCGCCTCGTCGGGTGCGCCGGCGCCGCGCAGGCGGTATTCGAGTCCTCGAGCGAGCAGTTGTGGCGTTGCGCGCTCTCTTGACGCCGCCGCGGCCTGACGCGCTCGGTCAAGCGCCCCCTCGAGATGCCCAGCCCGCGCGGACACCATGGCGGCTTCGACGAGCAAATCGCTGCGCGCCACAGCATCAAGGTTGGAGCTGCAGGCGAGAGCCT
The DNA here is from genome assembly GCA_050013115.1 of Polyangiaceae bacterium. Classification (GTDB taxonomy): domain Bacteria; phylum Myxococcota_A; class Polyangia; order Polyangiales; family Polyangiaceae; genus Palsa-1150. Next base: position 14,008 of record JBEKFX010000037.1, on the reverse strand, counting down.
CGAGCGCGGCTCCGAGCTCTCTGTCGTCTCCGAGTACACGCGCAGCCGCAGCGCGAAGGCCCAGTGCAACACTGCTGGCGGGTTGGCTGGCGAGCACCCGGCCGCAAATGTGGAGCGCACTCTGTGCATCGCCCGCTGCGAGAAAGGCCCTGGCAGCTCGGAGCTCGAGTTCGTCCCGTTCGACGGCGTCCTGCTCGAGCCGCGCGGCGCTCAACCAGTGCAGCGCCGACGTCGCGTATTCACCACGGCGCTCGAGGAGGTCGGCAAGGTATCGAATGGCGCCTTCGTGGTCGGGGGCTTCCGCGAGCAGCTCCTTGAGCTCGGTGCATGCCTCGTCGAGGCGGCCGAGGCGTTGCTCGAGAAGGGCGGCCCGTCGAAGCCGAACGGCACGCACGATTTCTCGGCCCGCGGGCTGAAGGCCGAGACGCGCAATACGGTTCGACAAATGGACCGCAAGCTCTTCGTATCGAGCTTGGCCGGTCATCGCGGCGTCGACGGCGTGGTCGGCTTCCTCGTCGTTCGCGCTCAGCTCGAGGACACGAAGCCATGTCCTTTCGGCCGCACCCGACTCGCCTCGTCGCGTCCGAGCGTGGGCGAGTCTCTTCAGGGCGTTGATCTGCGCCAATCCTACGGACGCGTTGGCCATCCGCTCTAGCGCCCCGACGCCCGCTTCGTCTCCCGCAGCTTCGGCCAGTCTCTCGAGCTCCCTCCAACGTTCGATCGGTGCCGGGTCGAGTCGGCATGCCTCGAGGCGAGCGCTGACCGCACCCGCGACGTCGCCACGCGCTTCTCGTCTCTCGGCGACGTCGGTCCAACGGTCGGCGCGGACCTGAGGTGATGTGCTGGCCTCGACGCTCGGGTCAGTGGACGCGCCCATGACATCGACCGTTCGGCCGCTCGCTTTGCGTACTTCGCGAAGCTGTCGTTCGATCTCGGCACGTTCGGGCTCTTCGAGAAAATCGAGGGCCCGAACGAAAAGAGCTGCCGCGTCGGCATGCGACTGAACGGCGACGCGCGCGCGCGCCGTAGCAACGAGGGCCCGAGCGCGGCGCGTATTCGAGATCCCCTTCGCGAGAACGACCGAAAGGGCCGGCACCCTCCGAACCGCGTCGTCCGCCGCGACGACGAGCAAGTCGTCGTCTGGATCGCGCAGAGCGGCTCCGATCGCGGCTTTCGAGCGCGATACGTCGTCCCCCAGCTTCTCCGCGATGGCAGTCAGCAAGCGAAGGGCGGCGCTCCCAACGTTGGCGTTCGAATCTTCAGTGGAAGATACCCATTTCGAAACGTAACTTGCGGAGAGTTCGGCCGTGGCGAGAAGGGGGGCATACGCCGTTAGCGCCGCGAACTCATCCACGTTGGGGTCGAAAAGGAAAGCGCGCCCGATGCTTTCGATGGCGGAGTTGGCATCCTGAAATACATCGAGGGCGATTGTGGCAAATGCGAGTGCCACGCGTGCGCCTTCGGACCTCCGGAGACTTTGGCTTGCGGTGCGCGCCACCCGTTCGAATCGGACCTCTAGAGACTCCCGCTCTTCCGCTTCGACCCGCAGCAGGGCGACGGCTGCATCGCGGAGAAGCCCGATCGTTGCGAGCGTCGGCGCCGCGATGACCGCACGAAAGAGCATGTCGACCTTGCGGTGGGCCCCCTCCGGTCCATCGCCCGCGATGCTGGCAGCGCGCAACAGCCAGGCTGCCCGCGCTTCCGAGCGGTCCACAGTCTCGGCGACTTGCTCGACGACGCGCACGGCGCGGCCGTGATCGCCTGCCCGTTCGGCCGTACGCGCAAGCAGACGGAGGCCAGCGCCCTCCGAAGGCAAGGCCAGGAATGCGAGAACTGCGTGCTCGAGTGCCAGGCCCAAATCGCCCTGCCGCTCGAAGAAACGGGCACCTCGATAGTGCGCGGCGTGGCGACCAAAGCGGCCGAGCGCTCGCAGCGCGATCGAGTCGTAAATCGCTGAGAGCGACGTCGCTTCGCCGGAGCGTTCCGCTGCGATCTCTGCAGCTTCGAGTGCGCCACCATGAAGTGGGCTACGAGTTATGCCCATGGCCGCAAAGTGCAGTGCTCGGTGAGCTTCGCCGATTAGCAGGGCGGATCGCGCCACGTCCGTGGCGATCGCCGCGGCCATTCGATCGTCCGTCTCGGCCTCCACGAGCCGACCAAGATAGTCGAACGCGAAGGCATTTCCCCCGAATGCGACAAGGTCGAATGCGAGAGCGACGTGCCCACCGTCTCCGGTGCACCTCGCCGCACGTTGCCACGCCGAGATGGCGCCGACGCGATCGTCGGCGAGGTCCCAAAGCGCTCCGCCGAATTCCCGCCATGCCCATGCCGCTCCATTCAATCCCGTGCGTCCGGCCTGGAGAGCCTCGGCGCCCATCCACCAGCACTGCGCATCCGGAGTGAGCGTCTGGCCGGACATTCGCTGCAGGTGCCTAACTATTTCCGGTGCATCGAGTCCTTCGCGGACCGCCCGAGCAACGATCCGTGCCTCACCTTCCCCGTCACCCAGACGCTCGTACAGATCCGCGAGCTCGACCAAGATGCGGCGCCTCTCCGATCCCTCGGCGCCACATGCCAGCCAGCGCTCGAATACTACGGATATGAATGCGTCGTCCGATGCGCGATTCGCGACCTCGAGCATCGCCCCCCGCAGCTCGGCCGACTGAGGGCCAAACAGGTCGAGTGCCCGTCTGGCGACGATGGCAGCGCGATTGGCATCCAGCTCGGCCAGCGCACGCAGGGCGCGGGCCAATGGACAAACGATGGCGCTGTATGGCAGCGGTTGGGCGATCATCCATGCAAGGGCGTCTCCCAACCGAGCCCCGTCCGACAAGCGGACGATTCGTTCGATCAGTTTCTCGCACGAGTGGCTATCGGCCGGGCGGAGCCCGATACAACGTTGCGTCCAGTCCGCTGCAGCTTGGGTCTCGCCGAGCGCGTCGTGAGCGCCTGCGAGGGCCACGCACCAGCGTAGGCGAGGTCCGAGCAGATCCACCGCACGATCGAGAGCTGTGGCTGCGGCGCGATCGGTGGCGTCGGTCACGGCGTCCGCCATCGCCGCGATCGCATGCGGATTGGCCCCGTCCGAACGGATCGCCGCTTCGGCGGCCCGTCGCGCGTCCTGGCGATTGCCGACCGCCAAGAAGCGGTCCGACGCGGCAGTCAGGAGTACGGCGGCGACGACCGGGGACGATATGGCCGCGACGCGCTCCATCGCCAGCGCGCTCGGTCGCGGGTCGTCCGTCGCCCATGCCTCAGCCCATCTGCGAGCGGTCGCCGCCCTGGCGTCGACGCCATCGGACGCCCGGGTCGACGGCGACCCGAGCCCGCCCAGGGCCGAACGCGAAAATCCGTCGTCCGGATCCGCACTCAGCGCGGCCGCAAATGCCGCGGCCGCGCGACTGGGGTCCGCGAGTTGGCCGCGGCTCAAGTCTCCAAGTGCACGCCAGTACCGCGCCCGTTCGGCTGGTGCATGCGCGCGTTCGGCACGGACCTCCATCCGCGCTGCGACGACGTCGGCGAGGCCGACTTCAAGGAGGAGTTCGTCAAAAATGGTGCTGCGCGCCCCTTCGAGGTCGCGATCTGCAAACGCGTCCAACGACGCCGAAAGCGCATGCAGATGAGAGCCCGCCTTGCGTCCCACGATGACGCGCTGCGCATGGACCGCGAACGCGTCGCCGGGCGCGGTCGCGAATAACGCGTGGCCATGAGCGCGGAGCACGTCGTCCGCCGCAGCCATACGTCCGCGGGCAAGCAGCGCATCCGCCAGAGCTTGCGCGACTCGCGGGTGCGCCGGATCACAGGCCCAGGCACGCCAGAGGTCTTCCATTTGGGCTTCGCCATCGTCGACCTCGGCAAGGCGGCGAGCCGCCTCGACGTAAGCTTCCGCGCTCACGGCCGGCGAGACGGCGTCGGCTTCCCAGGTTCCCATTGCGGCCAGCGACTCCGCCGGATAGGGATCATCGGGGGCGAGCGCGATGGCCGCTTGAAATTCCGCGGCCGCAGCCGAGCCAGCGCCCGCTCGTGCCTTGAGGATGCCTGCGCGCACGAGCACGCTGGCTACCTCTCGGGATTCGAGTTCCGCGGCGAGGGTGACTTGCTTCAGAATCGTCGCCGCGCGAGCTGGCTCACCCAGGCTCTCGAGCCATGCAGACAGCTCAAATCGAAGTTCGAGATCGACCCCTAGCGAGAGCGCCGTCGTAGCAAGCTCGACGGCTTCGTCGAGGTTCCGATCCCGACACGCCAACCAGCGCGCAAGCGCGGTGGACGTATCGCGTAGCGCAGTAATATCGCCCCCCGCCCGCGCCTCGTCGACACGCGCCCGCAACCAAGTCTCCTCCGCTCGCAAGCCACCTCGCCTCGGGAGCGGAGGCGGAGGAGCGCTTCGACGGCGCGATGGATCACCAGCCAGCGCTGTCCATTCGGGCGGCGGCAGGGTGCCCGCATGCGGGAATGGCGGCCGCGTGTCCTTCGGCGGAGTCCTTTCCTCCCGGCTATCGAGCCACGTCATCCCCCCGATCGTACGCTACCTCTCACCGGATCGTGAGAGCGAACGGAAGCGCGCACATAACGCTTTCCCCATCGATGAGAGGAACCACCGTCTCGACAAATGGAGCCATTTCGGCGACGGTTCGACCGAGGAGATTGGTGACGGGTTGGGTCGCGGCCCCTGCACGGCTGTCGTCATCTGAAAGCATGCCGAGGACACCGCGCAGTTCTCCGGCAACCGCGACCCTCGCATCGTCCGATAGGTGGGCCAGCGAGCGAGCCCTGGCTATGGCCTCGCGAAGCCCGCCAATCTCGTCGACGAGCCCGCGCTTTCTTGCCTCCAATCCGCCGAAGATGCGCCCCTCCGCCGATTCAGCTACGCGAGCGACTGGGACGCCCCGCCCGACCGAGACGCGAGACAGGAAAAGCTCATAAATCCGCGTCATCGTGGCGAGGACGCGATCGCGGGTCGCATCGTCCCAAGGAACGAAGAGCGAATCGTATGCAGCCCGCACTGCGGCCGCCTCGTCACCAGTCTTGGCCGGAAAGGTTTCGGCATGCACGCCGAACCGCTGCAGTGCGCGGTCTGCGGCAATTTTTCCGCCGACAACGCCGATCGAGCCGACAATGCTCGCCTCGTCGGCAAACACAACGCCCCCCGATGACGCAAGATAGTAGCCCCCGCTTGCTGCCATGTCGCCGATGCTCACGACGAGCACCTTTCTCCCTCGAATGCGCATCAGGGCGTGCCAAAGGAGGTCGCTTGCGAGGGCGCTCCCGCCGGGCGAGTCGATGCGCAAGACGACGGCTTTGACGTCGACGTCACGCTCGAGTCGGGTGAGCGTCGCAATCAGATGCTGAGCGCTGATTCCATCGCTTGCACCGAGAGCGCCGCCGCCCTCCATCGAGATTGCACCGACCGCGCGGACGACGACAAGAGGCGCTGATTCCGCGGCCTCGCTCATGACTGTGCGCAAGATATCGCCAAACTGGCCTGACCTGGCCCCCGGCCCGACCCTCACCTCGGCCCGCAATGCACCCGTCGCCTTTTCCAAGCTATCGCGCGCCTCGTCCCAGTACCCGACTTCGTCGACGAGCCCGTAGCCCTTCGCCTCTTCAGGCGTGTAAGGGCCCTGTTCTGCGACCGTGGCTCCGATGGCAGGGCGCCCAGCGTGAATGCCGTCAAGCCATGCCGCGCGCAGGCTGTCGAGCGTCGATTCGAGCGACTGGCGCGCTTCGGGACTGGGGCCATCACGTGTGAACGGCTCTTCGGCCCCTTTAAACTTGCCGACTTGAAGGAAGTCGACCTCCAGTTTCAACTGATCGGCCAAAAGTTTGTGAAAATAGAGCGTCTGCGCGGCGAGGCCGATCGCATCGATGCTGGTCGCCGGCGGTACCCAAATGCGTTTGCAGGCGCGCGCTGCGACGGACACTGTCCCATTGCTGTATTCATCGGCGAAGCACCAGAGCGGATGCTTGGTGGCCACCGCTGCGAGCAACGTTCCGATCTCCTCGGCACGCGCCAACCCGAATCGGGCCGTTCCCAGGCGGACTAACACGCCGCGTACGTCTCGGTCCGATTCGAGGTGAGGAAGCTCTCGAATCAGGTCCTCGATGGACGTCGCCTTCGGGGAGAGTCCAAGCCACCCGCTCGCGCTTTCCTCCGGAACGCCTTCGGAAAGATCCACGACCGCGATGGCTGGGCCGGTGGTTGGCTCGCTGTCGCCCGACGTCGACAGGTGAGAGCGGGGGCGACCGTCGCAGGAGGCCGCCAAGAGCGAGGTCAGGAGACAGGCCGTCGAGAAATCTCGCGCTGCCCTCATTTCGTGCGCTCGCGGTCTGCAGGCGCCGCATCGGATGGGGCGTCAAGACCGCTCCGCGGCTGCCGCACCGACCTCATTTCGTGCGCTCAAAGTCGCTGGACGGCGGATCCGCGGATGATCCGTCCAGGCCGGCCTGTTCCGTTGAAGCCGCCGCCTGTGACGCGATCACCTGAGAAACCCGTTTGGCAACATACGGCGGGTACGTTCCCTCTGGGAACCGGTCGAGGATGTCGCTGTAAGTCTTCGCCGAGGCCGTTCGGTCACCGCCGACCCACTCCGTATCTGCCAGACCGAGAAGCGCGGGCAGGTACGAAGGATTAACGGTGATCGCCCGCTTGTAGTCCACCATGGCCCCCCCGGGATCCCCCTGCAATCGCGCGACGTCGCCCAATCCGGCCATGGCTTCCGAATCGGACGGATTGCGGTCGACAATGCCCTGATAGATTCGGCGGGCCCTGGAAAATTCACCCCTCTTGATGGCCGCCGAGGCGAGCTGCATCCCGATGCGGGGGTCCGTCGATCCCGTATCTTCGCCGGGTGTGGCGAGCGCTGCGGTCGGGCTTGCTGCGCCAAGCTGCGGCGCTGACGGGCCCGCTGGCGACTTCGCCGAAACCAAGTGCGAGATCGCAGGGGGCCGGTTTGCCTCAACAGGCACCGACGCCCTTTCCACATACGCGTGCAAACTCGCGAGCAATGGATAAGGCCTCGACAAGGCGTCGAGTTTGGCCAGCTCTTCGCGGGCTCCTACGAGGTCGCCCGATCTGGCGAGGGCGTATACGAGGGCCGCGCGGGCGCGGCCACCGTTGCCTTCTGCAGCGGCCGACAGCCTCAAGCGTTCGGTGACCGTCGCCCACACCGGCGTCGGCTCCGCCAAGTCGAGTGCCGCAAGAACGTAAGCGGTCTCTGGCTGCTCGGCCTGATTTACGATCTTCGCGACGTGAGCTCGCGCCCCATCCAAGTCGCCCACGAGCCGCAGGGCGTCCACTTTCACGCGACTTGCTGCCGGTTCGTCTGGCGCAGCGGCAAACGCTTGGTCCGCCGCCGCGCGATCATGTGAACCCAGGTCTTCGAGCTGCGCTCTCGAGGTTCGCAGGTCATCGGCTGCGTTTGGCGGGAGGAGGCGAAGCTTCAACCATGGCACGTCCGCTTTCGCAGCGGTGACCCGCGCCTCATCGAGAAGGACGCGCACGTCCTTTTCTGCCAGCACGCTTGCCTTGTCGAAATTTTCCTGGGCTGCGTCGAGATTCCCCTCGGCCATGGCCCCTTCGCCCTGAAGGAGAAAAGACTGCACCCGGGGATCGACTTGGGCCGTCGCACCCGCCTCTCGACCGACCAGGTAGGGCTTTGCGACGGCCCAACCGACGACGCCAACCGCGACGAGCAAGGCCAGCGCCACAACCCATCCCCCTACCCTCCGCCGACGCTGAGTCGAGTAGGCTTCTTCGTACGCAGGAGGGGGAAAAGCGAACTCATCCAGATCTTCTTCGAAGCTGGAACGACGAACCGGCCGCGTCGGCGGAGGCAAAGACGCACGGCCCTCAGACTCCTGTGATGGGCCGCCCAGCTCTGTCGGTTCTAGAACGGGCGCGGGTTGAGACAACGAAGGCGGATTCGTGGAGAAAGACAAAACGTTCGGCTCGTCCCCTGCGCGCGCCGCGGGCGGGGGGGGAGCGGCCGCAGCCGAAAGCGGAGGACGAAGGGTATCGATCTTTTCTCGCATCGGCGGGAGCGCTTCTTGCCCGTTCGACATCGCGGGCGAGGACTCACCTGAGGCCGACGTTTCCCAGGAGGCCATGCGCTTCGGGAAGGCGGCGGGCGCTTGGCTACCGTCTTGCGGTGCAGCCGGTGGACGGCTCGAGGGTCGCCCTTCGAAGAAGGGTTCGAGCTCCGCAATTGACGCGAGGGACCGCGGACTCATCGCGTCGCGTTGCAGCAAGTCGTCACGCCGAACTTGTTTCGCCAGGATGGCGCGCTGCAAGTCGCGCAGGGTCGTGAACGTGACGGTTTGACCCTCGCTGTTTGTCACGATCCACTGGTCCTTGACAGCGCTGCTCTCGGCTCGGCGCACTTTGAACTGGTGGCCGCAATTCGTGCATCGGACGGTCGTGCCGCGTCCGCTGACGAGCGCGTCGTCAAATTCGTATTCCGCTTTGCAGCGCTCGCACTGAACGTCCATCGTACGTCTGCCAGCCCGCGCCGCACGACACATCACCAGGCACACTGGGCACGGATGAGCAAGCTCGTCCGTGCGAGCGACGTGGCAGGGTCGATGCGGTGTCCGTTCCTCTTTCGGCGGAGGACGTTACACGGGCCATCGCATGGTGTCGATGGATCCGGCCCTTGAACAGAATTGCGACGCGACGACGACGCCATTCGCTGACAGTCTTCGCGTGAACGCAAGTCTACACGCCCACCCGCCTCGATTCGCTATCGGCGCTGGGGCGTGTGCATAGCGGAGACCGCAATGTTCTCGTGCATGGGGCACACGGGTTGCTATGCTTCGGCTGCGATGGGCGAGGCCCAATAACGCGTGGGCGTTGTGGATCGCCACCGCACCCGAGCCGAGGTGAGAGCATGAAGCCTATCCTAATGGGCGCGACGATTGTCGCCGCTCTTGCATTCCTAGCTGGATGCCCCGTGTACTCGGACAATGGAGATTACCGGGTCTGCGACGGCATTCGATGCTGGGACTGCCCGGACACGACCGTCTCGTATGCTTGCGTGCCGTGGACGTGCAGCACGGATTCCGATTGTGTAGCTGGCTACGAATGCACGGCTGACGGCTGCCTGGCTCTTGGCTCGGAGGCCGGGGTCCCGGCGGGCGCGTCGTGTACAGTGCCAAGTCAATGCGCCCCTGGGTCCGTCTGCGGACAGGACGATACGTGCCACGCGGGTGACTGCACGGACGGGTGGGGCTGCTCGGCTGGGTACGTGTGCCTCGTCGCGCGAGGGCTTCCGCAGTGCTTTCTTGAGAGTGGACTCACGGACGCGTCCACCGGGACGAGCGACGATGGCGGCCTGGCCGACTCCAGTGCTGATCGCTCGTCGTCGGGGGACGCGACGGGCGAGGCAAACGTAGGCAGCGCTGATGGGGCCGTGATTAGCCCAGGTGACGCAAGTGGGGACGCCGAGGGCGCCGATGTCGCTCCGCTCACCCTGCCCTGCAATTCGGACTCGCAATGTTCCGCCACAGGTTCCCGATGCGTTGACGGAGAGTGCATCGCCCAGGCCCAGCTTTGCTCGGACGCAACCCAGTGCAGTGGTGCGAACGAGTCTTGCGTCGACGGGCTGTGCACCCCGACCTGCTCTGCGTCTGATCCCTGCCCCATTGGCTTCGGTTGTGATCTGATCCGCGAAGTCTGCAGCCTGAATCCGGGCGCTTGCTCAAGCGATTCGACATGCGCGGGAGGGACCGTGTGTGTTGAGTCGCACTGTGTACCTCCATGTGCGGCCATTCCCGATGCCGGCGCCGAAGGTGGTGGCTCCGACGGCGCGGGCGGCATCTGTCCGACCAATTCCATCTGTGTGAACGGTGGGTGCGTTCCGGAAGAACGCGCGAGTTTCGCTTGCAAGAACAACGGCGACATGGGCTCCCTTGCCAATCGTTGCCCACCCGCCGCAATTTGCCTCCATGGCGATTGTTACGTCGCATGTTTTGCAGGCGATGGCGGCGGCTGCGCCCCAAGTCAAACTTGCACGAACGTCGCGATTGCGCAGGGCACCTTTGCTGTATGCGGCAACGGATCGAATCTCGGGAGCGAATGTGACCCCGCGGCAGGGGCGGACTGCCCTACAAACCTGGTTTGCATTGACGGCTACTGCAAATAGGTAAGTTGCTTCGCGCGAAGAGCGACGTCAGGGCTCTCGCCGGCCCGACACGCAGCCGATATTCACGGACAGCTCGAAGTCACCGTCGCTCCAGTACTTGTCGATCGCTTCACGCACGTAGGCGAGCGCGCTGTCGGCCCGCTCAGGCCCGAGCTCCGCTCGAACTTCAGGCAAAATCATCAGGCGCGCAATGGGATCTTCGAAGAAGTCGCGACCGCTCCGAAATCGGAGAACCATCGGGCGCAGTGAATCCTCCACGAAGTCGAAACCGCTCTCGGTGACTTCGGCAGCAAGCGACTTGATCGTGGGGCGGGCGAGCACCGCTTGCTCAGTGGCGCGGCCGACGGCAAAGTCGTCGTACTTGAGCGCATACTCTCGCAAAAGATCTGCAATCTCCTGAAAGCTGCCTCGGACGGGCATCGCCACGAGGATCTGACCGTAGACCGCGAGCAGGCGCGCACATTCGGCGATGAGTCGGGCCCGCTCCTCCACGTTGACCACCGGATGAATGGCGACGGCGTGGGAAAACGCCGACCCTGGCAAGCGCGATGGGAACGCTTCGACCTGTTGGTACTGACTGACGAGGTCGGGCATCGTCGCGGCCTTTGCCCGCGCGAGTTCCAGAGCCGCAAGGGATGCGTCCGTTCCTACGATGTAAGCTCCCGGAAGCTTGGTTGCGATCTCACGATCCGGATATCCGGTTCGGCAATGGAGGTGGACTACTTGCGCGTCATCGCTCTCCGCCAGCATCCCGAGGGCGAGCTCACCAAAGTGGGCCACATAACGCGGCACGACGAATGTTTCAAAGATGGCCGCTTCGGCCGGCCCCCATCGGAGACGACCACCGGACCCGTCTGCCGCCGCCTCGTCGAATGAGTCAGCGGACGGCCCCACGGTCACGTCGAGCCCCTCTTTCCGAGGATCCCCAGTGCCTCGATGGCCAACTCGCCAAGCGACGCTTCGGCCTCGGCTCCGGCTTCCCCTTCAAGCTCAACGCGTCGGGTATCGGTCACCAGAGGTTCGATGAGCGCGACGGCGGACGCGTCGCCCATGTCGACCAGTGCTTCTATCGCTGCGGCAACAGCGTCGGCGTCGTGGTGCCGCAAAAACTGATCAAGCAGCTTGAACACCCCGGGCTCGGGGACCTCGGCAAGCAGATAGGGTAGCTCGGCGAGGGCCGGATTGCCGTCAGGCAGCCGATCGAGTGCCCGCTCCACGCCGAGAGCCACGTCCTTGAAGCGATCGAAAGAAATTCCACTGAGGGCCTCGCCCGCCGCGTGACGCGCTTCGGGTTCGTCAGATCCAAGTACGTCGATCAACAGGTCGACGACACGGGATCCTTGCATCTCACCGAGCACGGCAGCAATCCGCACGAGGCGGAGTGACGCCTCATCCTCGTCGAGCTCGTCGAGCGCCAAAGCCTGGCGGGCGGCGCGCTCAAGGACGGCGATGCATCGCGTGGGTTCTGCATCTACGAGTGTATCGTGTGCACGTCGGACGCCACGTTCGGCGTCGAAGAGCGCCTTGAGAGTCGCCTCCAAGTCTTCTTCCCGGGTCATCGCGAGGAGCGATACCTGCGACCTTACGCGGCCGCAACCCTTGGGCTGCTCGCAAGGAGGGAATTCCATCCTGCGGCGGGGCATATGATCGGTGACTGCTGCTACGCGCCCGCCTCCTCATACCCGCTCTTGTCGTTACCGCTTCGATGGCGGCAGGCTCTGGTACTGCCTTGCCTTCCGCTGTTCATCGGATTCGGGACCGCCAAATGTTTCCGCTTGCGCTCGCCGCGCATGCAACGTCGGCCCCTTGTCCGAGCGGCGCCTTCCCCGACGGCGACGATGCGGTATGCGTTGGGTTCGGCGACGAAACCGACGGGCCCGCTGCGGAGATCTCGGTCAACGCGCACCGCGACGTACACGGTCGCTGGACCGTCTACGACGAGATCCCTCGCCGGCCCGAGAGGCCTGCCGCTTACGACGCGTACCGCTATCCGGTTCCGTGCGGTCCGGGCTGCATCTTCAGCGGATACGACTTGGACCACCCAGATGCGCTTCAACGCCGGGGGCCCCGCCTGCGGTATGTGGGACATGGCGCGATCGACCTCGCGGAAGCGCGTGGAACCCCCGTCCAGGCCATTTTGTTGGAACATGATTCGGGTCGCATCCGTGTGGTGTATGCGGGCCCGCTCTTTGGAACGAGCGTCGTTACAAATCATACCCTTCGTGAGGGTGGTGACTTGCGAGACTACATCGTAATTTTTGGGCACCTCGACGCCGCAAGTGCTGAAGCCACTCCCGGGGCCATCATCAAGAACGGGACTGTCATTGGGTTTGTGGGTGACAGCGGGTCTCCTGGCCTCGTGCACCTGCATCTAGAGGTCCGAAGAGTCCGATCGGGATTCGACGTAGACGAGCTCGCGCGAGCGCCTGAGCGCCTCATTGACGCGGCCGCAACCGTGGTTTGCGATCCCCGAAACGTGCTTCCTCTACGATAGCGACTTGCGCGCTGGTGCGGAGGGAGCGAAGATTCGAGGACGCTGCCGTTTCAACGCTTGGCCGTACGCGCGCAACCTGTAGCCGACCCATTCGTGGGCCGCCTGGTCGGCGGCCGTTTTGCGATCGTCGAGCGGCTCGGTGGGGGTTCGATGGGCGTGGTTTACCGCGCGGAGGTTGCGGGCGGAAACGATGTCGCGGTAAAAATTCTTCGCCGCGATCGTGCTCTTGACGACAATGCGCGAGCCCGATTTTTACGGGAAGCGATGGCGCTCAGCGTTCTCAACTCTCCTCACGCCGTGGCGGTTTTTGATTTTGGTCAGGTAGACACCGGTGAGCCATTCATCGTGATGGAAATGCTCGAGGGTGAATCCCTGGCGATGCGCTTAAGGCGCGTCGGGCGGTTCGACCTTGACGCGGCAATTGACGCAACGACGCAGGCGTTGCGCGCACTCTCCGAAGCTCACCGCAAGGGGATCGTGCACCGCGACGTCAAGCCCGATAATCTCTTTTTTGCACGAACAGCACCGGGGAGTGGGCGTACGGAGATCATCAAAATACTCGACTTCGGGGTTGCCAAACTCATCGAACAAGCCTCTGCCGCAACGGACCCGAGGCTGACGCTAGCAGGCACGGTCATCGGAACGCCCTGTTACATGTCGCCCGAGCAGGCGCAGGGCAGAATGCTCGATTCTCGCAGTGACCTCTACTCACTGGCGGTCGTTCTTTACGAGCTCCTCACCGGCCGTCCACCGTTCATCGACGACACGAACATCCTCGTCATGGCTCGACATATCAAGGCCGAGCCTCCGAGCATTCGAGACGTCGCGCCCGAGGCGGTCGTTCCTCCGGAGCTCGAGACGGTTCTCATGCGCGCGCTCGCCAAAGATCCCGCCCGGCGCCCGGCGACCGCTGAGGCCATGATCGCGGATCTCCAGCGGGCGCAGGAGGCGCGTCGAAGCGGCCCGAGCCGGGTCCGTCCGGCGGCCCGTCGGCGTCGCGAACCACAACGCCGTCCGACTCAAGCAGACGAAACGGTCGAGATACGCGGACGCTCGCGTCGGCGACGCAATGCGTTGCTCGGTCTGACTGGTTTGGCCATGCTTGCTGTTCTGGCCGTGCTTGGCGCCAGCTTGGGCGCTCGCGTCACAGGTGCGCTCAAACAGTCCGCCGGCACTGTTCGCAAGAGTCACGAATCAAGCCGATTCGATTTCTTGAGCCGCGCTCGTTGAAGCGACGAACGTCAAGCTCGTCCGCGATTCATCGCATCGACCGCCCGCGCTTACGGCCACGCCCCAATTGCTGAAAAAAAGGGGGAAGTGTTAGCCTGCGCCGCGGGATGGATCCGAGTCAAGTCGACGTTCTCGTGCAAAGGCT